>NZ_BONI01000059.1 GCF_016862635.1 Catellatospora coxensis
ACTGGAACACGTCGGCCCGGGTTCGCCGCAACGGCGCGGCGAGCCGGGGCCACCCCGCACCACCCGTCCCCATTCCCGCCCTCGGGCCGCCTCCGGCGCCGGGGGCGGCCCCGTCTCCGGGTCCGGTCAGGGTCGCGTCCCTGATGCGGGACCGGACGCCGACAGCCAGGCTGGCCCGCATGGCACGCAGAAGTGGGCAGTGGGGGCGGCAGACGCTGGTATGGCTGCACGCGGTCACCTCGATCGGCTGGATGAGCCTGGCGCTGTGCCTGTGCGTGCTGCTGATCACGCGCACCCCGGCCGGTTACGAGGCCGCCCGCGTCCTCGACAAGCAGCTGCTGGCGCACCTGGGCACGTCGTCGGCCTTCACCGGGTTGATGCTGTCCGCGCTCACGGCCTGGGGATACCTGCGCTACTGGTGGGTGCTGGCGAAGTTCGCGGTCACCCTGACGCAGCTGTACGTGGGCATCGCCGTGCTCAGCCCGCGCCTGGACGCACTGTCCGACCCCGGCGCCGCCGCCGACCCCGGCCCACTGATCGTCGCGTCGGCGCTGATGGCCTCGGCGATCGCCGGTCAGGCCTGGCTGTCGGTCGCCAAACCCTGGCGGCACACCCCGTGGGCCGACCCGCGGTGGCGCACGCCGACCTTCCCGACCTGGCTGTACTGGGCCGCGGTCGCGGTCCCGGTCCTCGACTTCGTGCTCTGGCGGGCGGTGTTCGGCTCGCCCGCGCCGCTGCTCTCACTGATCATCGCGCTGGCCTTCCCGCTCTACCGACGCCGCCACCTGCGCCTGGCCACAGCCTGACCGGCCCGACCAGCCCGGACCGCACCGGCCCGGCCACCCGCGGAGCGGACCCGGCCGAGCCGGACGTGATCGGCTGCCAGACGTGACCGAATCGGTGCCGCGGCGGTTGCCGTGCGGGTCAGCGGTCGCCGACAGGACCGAAGAACTGCGGGAATTCGCTTCCGGCAAGGAGCTCGGCCAGCGTCGGGTCCCGGGTGAGGACCGCCGGATCGGCCAGTGCGGCCTCGCCCAGGCGCACCACCGCGTCCTTGAGGGCGGTGCTGAACCGCTGTGCCTGCGCAGTCGCAGGCAGGTGCCCGACCAGCAGCGCGGGCAGCAGCAGCCGGCGAGCGAGCAGTTCCTGTGCCGACGTCGTCTGCGGGCGGCGCACCACCGAGACGTTGACCCGTACGGCGTGCTCGTTGCCCGGCGGCACGCCCGGCCGGTCGGTCTCGATCGCCGCGTACCGGAAGCCGTGCGCGACCTCGCACGACCCGCACGACACCGGCCCGGAGCCCAGTCGGCCGCCGCACTCGGCGCAGGGCAGCCGGTCCAGCGCCGCGTCCACGACCCGCCAGTCGTGGCGGTGCGGTTCCTGCACGACCATCCGCGCGATGTCGACTTCATCGTCGGGTGACAGCACGCCGAAGCCCGCCACGTAGTCCCGCCACTGCTCCTCGACCAGGGCGTCGACCAGCCCGGCGCAGCGGGCACAGTGCGGCGCGCCGCCGAACTCCCACGCCGGGCAGTCCGGGCAGGGACGCAACGGGTCACCGACCTGCGGGCGTACCGCCATGACCGCCTCCTCACGCACCGGGCCGCGACCGGCCGCGGCCAGCCTGCCAGGCGCGGCGGCCGGGCCGCCAGCAGATTCGGCGCGCCTGCCGCTACGACGGGTTGTCGGACGGCCCCAGCAGCACCCGGTTGCCCAGCGGCTGCGCCAGGCGCACCGTGTACAGCGCGGTGCGCAGCATCGCGTCCCGGACACAGCTCTCGGCGCCGCCCGGCGTGGCGGCGGGGAACGCGGTGGAGACCCGCAGCCGCACGACGGCGGCCTGCGCGGTCTCCACCGCCTCGGCCGCGTACTCCCGCACCGGCTGCCCGGGGCAGAGCGGGCCGGGCGCGGGCAGGCGCAGCGTCAGCGTCACTCCGTCGGCGGCGAGCCCTGCCTGGTCCATCACCCGGTCCGTGAACTCCACCGGCCAGAACGCGGTGTCGGCCGGCGCGGCGACGGCCAGCGGCTGGAACGAGTCCGGCGCGGTGAACAGCCACGCGGGAAGCAGCCGCGGGCCGCGGTCGGTCCGGAACTCGGCCGTGCCGAGTTCCACCTTCGTGATCAGCAGTGGCGCCGGGCTGGCATCGGGCGCCGAGGCGGGATCGCCGACGGCGGCGAGCAGGTCGTACGCCTGCCGGGAGCTGATCGCCGGCAGCTCGAACGTGCCGTCGGGCAGGGCGGCCCTGACCGTCGCCGGGCTGTCCGGCAGCTCGGTCCGCAGCTTCAGCCGCCCCTGCGACATGGCGATCTTCGCGTCGCCGGTGTGGTAGCCGTATTCCCGCACCCGGCCGTCCAGCAGCAGGATCGGCCGCGGCTTGCGGTCCACCGGGAAGTCGGCGAACCGGGCGAGCCGTGCCGCTTCGTCGGCGGGCGGCGACGCCTCGGCGACCAGCGGCACCGCCGCACCCGGCGTCGGAGCGGGCACCGGCGCACACCCGGCGAGCACGAGCGCCGGCACGGCGAGCAGCGGACAGGCGATGCGGATCAGGCGGCGCGTCATGAGTTCTCCCCCGGGACTGCGGTGCACGTCACTGGATCGACGCACAACAGCGCACCCCGGTTGCCGTGCGGGCCCTAGGCGTCGCCGTCGCCCGGCGCGGGGGGCGTGACCAGCCGCCAGTACTGCCGCCGCTGCTCCTCGCGCACCAGCACGCCCAACCGGCGCAGCTCCTCGCGCAGCAGCGCGGACTCGGCCTCCTCACGTTTCGACAGCGCCTTCGCGCGGGCGGCCAGCAGCGCGCCCGCGCCCTCCGGCAGGCCGGGCAGGTCGGGCACCCAGAGCCGGAACAGCGCGCCGTGCGGGTCGCCCTCGTCGCGCCACGGGTAGCCGTGCGCGGTGAACGCCGCCCGCAGGTCGGCGGCGCGCAGGTCGGAGCCCTCCCGGGCGTGTTCCCAGCCGTCCGGGCCCTGCAGCACGAGCTGCTTGCCGTCGACGAACACCGCGGCCACGTCGGCGCGGGCGACCGTACGCGACGGGCCGTCGACGCGGGCCAGCACCGCCGCCTCGTCGGTAACCGTCACCGTGAGCCGCTCGCCGATCGCGGTCAGCACCAGCAGCAGTCCGGCGACCAGGCCCAGCACGAGCGCACCGATCGTGGCCCACGGCTCCGGGATCTCCGCGATTAGCTTGAACGGGCCCTGGAACGGCGCCCAGGACAACCCGGCGATCCAGCCCGCGGCGGCCTTGAGCAGCCAGCCGAGGGCCATGCCCGCGATCGGGAAGCCCCAGGCGATCAGCGCCCGCTCCCCGGCCGGCACCGTCACGACCGTCTCCGCGCCCCGCTGCGACATCGCCGCCCCCTGCCCGTCGGGTGATCTCGCCGCGGTCGACCGGCGGGTCCGCGGCATCGCCGCCGAGCCTGGCACACCTCGTGCCGCGGCGCTACGCGAGTGCGTCGCGTACACGCGGAGCCGGCACACGCGGATCGCGACCGTCCCGCAAGCCGAGGGGCGTGCCCGCGCCGGCGGATGGGTGCTGCACATTTGGGCGTTAAGAAGGGCACCTTCTACATCGCATAGCGATGTGAAGGTGCCCTTCCTTTCACGTCGGCGGGCTCAGTTCGGGGTGCTGTGCTTGTCGAAGCCGATGTACAGGCGGGCCTCGGCGTTGCCGCCGAGCGCGGTCATCGTCTCCAGCTCGCGCAGCCGCAGCAGCGCGGGGTGCTCGGCGTACACGGCCGCGGCCTCGGCGAGCCGGCGCAGCGCGTCGACCTCGGCCTCGACCCGGATGCGCTGCGCGGCGGCGTCGGCCTCGGCGGCCAGCCGGGTCGCGTCGCGCTTGCCGGCCGCGGTGACCTGGTCGGCCTCGGCGCGGGCCCGCGCCTCCAGCACGTCCTTCTCGGCCTTGGTACGCGCGTCGACCAGCTGCGCCTCGGCGAGCCGCTGCGCGGCCAGCACCCGGTTCATGACCTCCTGCAGGTTGCCGGGGAAGACGATGTCCTTCACGTCGGCCCGCAGGATCTCCACGCCGTAGCCGGCCGCCGCGCCCTGCACGTCGCGCAGGATGTCCTCGGACAGCTGGTTGCGGTTGGTGAGGATGTCCTCCAGCGTCATCGACGCCAGCGAGCGGCGGGCCGCGAGCTGCACGTCGCTGTAAACGCGGTCGGTGTAGCTGTCCACCCGCTCCATCGCGGCGACCGGGTCGACCACCTTGAAGTGGGTCAGGATGCTCACCCGCAGCGCGACCTTGTCCGAGGTCAGGATCTCCTGGCCCTTCAGGGTCAGCTCGCGCTCGCGCATGTCCACCAGGGTCACCTCGACGACCGGGCCGCGCTTGCCGAAGCGGCCGCCGGCGGCGGGCAGCTCGTACCGGCCGGCCTCCAGCACGCCGACGAGCCGGCCGTCCTCGTAGCGCAGGCCGCGGTGGGTGTTCTTGATGATGATCTCTGTGGTGGCGCCCATGGCGATTCCTCATGGTGAAGGGAAGAGGGTCGCCCCGGAGCGGGTCCGATGGCTAGGACGGGTATCAGGCTAAAGAGGCCTGTCAGCATGGAATGACGGATTCCAGTGCACTTTGTCTGGCAGACACCCGCTATGAGCCCGCCGGGGCGAGATCACTTCATCACGGACCCCGTTGCCCGGCAACGGATTTTCGGCTCCCGTGGCGGCGGGCCCGCCCATGGCCGATGCTGGAGGCGTGTACGACGTCGCGATCGTCGGGGCCGGGCCGGCCGGGTCGGCCGCCGCGCTCGCCGCCGCGCGGGCCGGGGCGAAGGTGCTGCTGCTGGACCGGGACGTGTTCCCCCGGGACAAGGCCTGCGGCGACGGCATCGCCCAGCAGGGACTCGAGGTGCTGGCCGGGCTCGGGGTCACCGGGCTGACCGACGGGTACCCGCCGATCCGCTCGCTGCGCCTGACCGGGCCGGGCGGTGCGCAGGCGGCGCGGGAGCTGCCCGAGCCCGCGTACGTCATCCCGCGTGCGGTGTTCGACGCCCGCCTGGTCGCCGCAGCGGTGCGGGCCGGTGCGACGTTGGAGCAGCACACGGTACGTGCCGTCACGGTGCGCCCGGACGGCGTCGACCTCGGCGGCGGCCTCGCCGCGCGGGTCGTGATCGGGGCGGACGGCGCGAACTCCACCGTGCGCCGGGCGCTCGGCGTGCCCCGCAACCCGCCGGACCGGCTCGCCGTGGCCATCCGCGCCTACACTCCCGACGTCGTATCGCGAACGCGCCCCGGCTCCGGGCGGCCGCACCGCGACGCGACGCACGCCCTCCCCTCCGGGCCGGAGCAGCGCATCGTCATGACCGGGCAGCGGTGGCCCGCCTACGCGTGGTCGTTTCCGATCGGGGACGGGCGGCGCAACGTCGGATACGGGGAGCTGACGTCAGCCGGGCCGCTCCGCCGCACGCATCTGCTGGAGCGGATGCACGAGCTGCTCGGCGACACCGGTGCGGCCGAGGTGGCCGACGCGCGGGCGCATCACCTGCCGCTGTCGACGTGGCGGCCGCCGGCCGGGCACGGGCGGCTGCTGCTGGCCGGGGACGCGCTGTCGCTGATCAACCCGTTCACCGGCGAGGGCATCTTCTACGCGGTGCTGTCCGGGTCGCTGGCCGGGCAGGCCGCCGTGTCGCCGGGCGGCCCGGCCGCGGGGCAGGCGTACACCGTCGCGCTGCGCCGCCGCCTGGCCCGCCACCTGCGGCACACCAGCCTGGTCGCCCGCCTGACCGCACGGCCCTGGGTCGTCGACGCGGGCATGCGCGCCGCCGCCCGCGACCAGCGCGTCTTCGACGGCTTCGTCACCCTCGGCCTAGGCGACGGCCTCCTCACCCCCCGCCTCCTCACCGCCGTCGCCACCGCCGCCCTCCACCGCCGCTGACCTGGCTGCAGTTTCGGGGAAAGCGCAGCTTCGGAGACACCGATTCCTGCGGTTTGCCCGAAACTGCAGCGAGAGGCGGCCCGGGTGCCACGTGGGGTGCTTCATCTAAACGTTGTATTGGCGGGCGTCACGGTATGGAGGCGGGCGACTACATTGGATCGGCGCCGTCCACCTACCTGAGGACCGCCGATGACTGAGACCCCTGCTCGGCCGCGGTTGCGGCCGCTGCTGACCGCGACCGCGGTGACGCTGACGATGCTGTTGGCGGGCGCTGCGGCCTGCGGGCCAAAGGACAACGCGCCGACGACCGTGGACGACCTGTTCCGGAAGACCGATGTGTACGGCCAGCCGAAGATCAAGATCGGGGTGGCCGAGGACCAGCCGCTCATGGGCAAGATCGTGAACGGGCGGTTCGAGGGCTTCGACATCGAGATCGCGCGCTACCTCGCCGAATCGCTGGGCTTCCAGGGAGACAGTCGCATCGAGTGGGTGCCGCTGCAGACCGAGGACCGCGAGAACGCGCTGGTGTCCGGCCAGGTGCACCTGGTGGTGGCCAGCTACTCGATGACGCCCGACCGGGAGAAGGAGATCGACTTCGCCGGGCCGTACTTCGCCACCAAGCAGGAACTGCTGATCCGGACCGCCGACCGCGACAAGATCCGCAACCTCAGCGACCTGGCCCAGCCCGGCCGGGAGACCTGCGTGGTGGGCGGGTCCACCGGCGAGCGCCAGTTCACCGACCGCGGCCTGAAGGTTTACCCGGCGGCGACCAACCGCGAATGCCTGGAGCGGCTGATGTCGGGCAAGTCGCACGCCTACTCCACCGACGAGACGATCCTCGCCGGATACCTGTCCGAGCACCCGAAGGACCTGTTCATCGTCGACGTGCCGATCGGCGCGAACGAGCGGCTCGGCATCGGTGTGTCCAAGCAGGACCCCGAGCTGCGCGACCTGGTGGCGTACTTCCTGCGCAAGAGCTATGACGCGGGCCGGTCGACGGGCACCAGCCCGTGGCTGGCGGCCTATCGGCGCACGCTGGGGCCGTGGCTCGGCGACGACACCACCCAGCCGCCCATCGACGCCCCCGACCTGGTGGACTACGACGAGAAGGCCCGCAAGCCATGACCGGGTCCGGCGAGCCGGGGCTGCCGCCGCCCCGCAAGCGTTCCGCATGGCGCGCCGGGCAGGGCTTCTGGACGGTGGCGGTCGGTGTGCCGGCCGTCTTCTCCGTGATGCGGCTGTGGATCGAGGCGGGCGGCGAGCTGCAGACCACGCTGCTGCTGGTCGCCAACGTGGGGCCGGTCAACCTGCTGGCGGCGCTGTTCACCACGGCCACCCGGCTGGTGACCACGGGGCTGGTCACGGTGTTCGCGCTCGGCTCGGTGCTGGCCGTGAGCACCGAGGGCTGGCCGCGCCGGCGCCCGCTGTTCGCGCGGTGGTACGCGATCGCGCCGCCGTGGTTCCTGGCCGGGCTGTTCGCCATCGCGCTGGCGACGTGGCAGATCATCTTCCTGCCGCTGCTGGTGGTGGCCGCGGTGGCGGTGTTCCAGCGGGAGCTGGCCGCGCTGGGCTGGCCGCGCTGGCGGTGGGCGGTGACCGTGGCGGTGGCGCTGGCCGGATACGGCTGGCTGGTCGCGCCGACGGTGCTGCAGGCCTGGCGGACCGGGGAGCTGTTCGCGGTGGCGCTGCTGGTCGTGCCGCCGGTGCTGGCGCTGGGAGTGAGCGGGCCGCTGCCCCGGTGGCTGGTGCTGCCCGCGGCGGCGCTGGCGCAGCCCGGCATCGCGGTGGTGATGCTGATCGCGGCCGTGCCGGTGGTGATGACGCCGGTGCTGCCGATGACGGTCACCACCGTGGCCACCCCCGCCGGGGTGCCCGAGGAGGTGCGCGGGCACGTGATCAGCACCGACGACGTCAACACGGTGATCCTGCAGGAGCGCGGCGGCGTGCGGTACATCGACAACGACGACATCGAGGCGCGGGTGCTCTGCCCCACCGCGGAGGAGCTGGTGCGCTACCGGTTCTGGGTGCGCGAGTTCCACGTCGAGGACTCGCTGCTGGGCGCGCTGGGCCGCCGGGTGCGCCCGACGACCCCGGTCAGCGCGGTCTGCCGCATCCCGACCTGAGCGCGGCTCGACCCTGCCGCGAGCGGCTGAGCGGGGGCGGATGTCCGGCGACGGGCGTTAGATGGGGAGCGGGCGCACCGCTCCCCGTCTTCGTCGGCAAGGAGGCCGTAATGCAGAAGATCACTCCGTACCTGTGGTTCGACACCCAGGCCGAGCAGGCCGCGGCGCACTACACCTCGATCTTCAAGAACTCGCGGATCGTCAGCGTCGTGCCCGGCCCCGAGGGGCGCGCGATGCTGGTGAACTTCGAGTTGGAGGGCCAGCCGTTCGTCGGCCTCAACGGCGGGCCGGCATTCCACTTCACCGAGGCGATCTCGTTCTACGTGGACTGCGCGGACCAGGCCGAGGTCGACGAGATGTGGGCGCGGCTGGCCGAGGGCGGCGAGGAGGGCCAGTGCGGCTGGCTCAAGGACCGCTACGGCGTGTCCTGGCAGATCGTGCCGAAGGTGCTCGCCGAGCTGATGGGCGATCCCGATCCGCAGAAGGCGAGCCGGGTCATGCACGCCATGCTCGGCATGACGAAGATCGACATCCAGGGCCTGCGCGACGCGTACGAGGGCAGGTCCTGAGCCTGCGATGTTGTGAAGGGCACCTTCTACAACGCGGAGCGTTGTGAAGGTGCCCTTCCTTTGTTCTAAGCGCGAGGAGTGCGCCACAGGGCGATCGCGAGCCAGACGCAGCCCGCGGCGACGAGCACGCCGTGGCTGACGCGGACGGCGGCCGGGGTGAAGAACTGGGGCAGGAAGGTCGCGAAGCCGATCGCGAACAGGACGCCGGACAGGCGCGGCAGGACACCGGAGCGGGCGATCGCCACGGCGGCGAGGATCGCGCCGGCGGCCAGCAGGATCAGTCCGATGCCGAAGGTGGTCACCGCGGCCGGCAGGTAGCGGATGTCCTCGGCCAGGCCGAGCAGGTCGAGCTGGGCGCCGGCGGTGTGCTCGGCGGCCAGCACGTGCAGGGCGAAGTCCTCCGCGCCGTAGAAGGGCAGGGTGAGGCCGGCGCCGATCCAGGCGGTGACGGCGGCGGTGAGCGCCAGCGGTTCGGCGCGGGTGCCGTCGACGACGCGGCGTACCGCCAGCAGGGCGAGCGGCACGAGGATGAAGCCGATCATCGCGAACAGGTGGGTGGCGACCCACCAGGGCGAGGACATGGCTTCCTGCGCGCCCTGCAGCGTGGTCTCGTCCCGCCACGGGCGCAGGCCCGGGTACAGCGCGAACAGGACTCCGGCGGCGGCCAGCGCGGCGGCCGCCAGGCGGATCCGGGTAAGGGGTGCGGACATGGTCTTCTCCTCAGGGGTGAGCCGGCAGGGAATCGAGCAACGTGGCGATGAGCTGCCGGTATGTCTCGTCGAGGTCTTCGGGCAGGCCGAAGCCGCCGGCGGACTCCAGCGAGGCGAAACCGTGCGCGATGACGCGCAGCTTGCGGATGGTGTGGACCTGGCCCGCGGGGTCGAGCCGCCAGGGCCGTAGCGCGGCCTGGATGACTTCGAGCTGCCGGATGCCGGCCGCGGCGAGTTCGGGGTGGTGCAGCGGGTCGACGGGCATCGCGGCGTAGCGAGCGGGGTGGGCCACCACGTACGCGCGGTAGGCGTGCATCAGGGCGGTGATCGCGTCCGCCCCGCTGCGGCCCATCGCCGCGGCGGCGAAGCGGTCCGCGAGTTCGTTGAGCACGCGTATCCCGACCTGGGTCTTCAGCTCGGCGAGGCCGCCGACGTGTTTGTAGAGCGACGGGGCGGCGACACCGCAGCGCGCCGCGACGGCGGCCAGGGTGAGCGCGGCGACGCCGTGCTCGTCGATGACCTCGACGGCCGCCTGGACGACGGCCTGAGTGGACAGTCCGGCCCTGGGCATGTCGCCGCCCCCTTCCGTTGGCTAATGTGCGTAGCTTACACGCTACTGGCATTAGCCAACCGTCGTCAAGCGGACGCTGCGCAGCGCGGTCGAGCACGGCGGATAAGTGGGCAATTATGGACATTAAGGACTAAATCCGATACAAAGGGCATACCTGATCGAGCGCGTGGCGGGGAAGCGCTCCAGGTGTGCCGGCGACGGCTCCCCCTGACACCTGTGCCTGCCGCTACGCCTCCAGCAGCAATGTCCATGGTCTACGAGTCGGCTCGGTCGATTCGGGTTCGGAGGCTGGCATGTCGTTTCGAAGGTCCCTGGCGACAGGTGCTGCGGTGGCCACCGCGCTCCTGCCGTCACTGCTGAGCGCCACGCCCGCGCAGGCGGCGGTGATCCCCGGCGTGGGCTCCGCGCCGCTGGTCGCGTACGCCGACCGCAACTTCACCGGCGCCAAGCAGTCCTACGGGACGGGCGTGTTCGACGCCGCCAAGAAGGAGCTCGGCGTCGTCGGCAACGACGCCATCACCTCGCTCTACGTAGCCTCCGGATACCGCGCCCTGGCCTGCGACAACGGCGGCTCCGAGGGCAACGTGAACAAGGGTTCGCTGGGCGCCTGCCGCTACTTCGACGCCGGGCTGCACCAGTTCGTCGGCGGCGACCTCAACGACAAGATCTCGCTGCTGGCCGTCATGGGCAAGCCGGTCAAGGGCACCGCCGTCACCGCGTTCCAGAACACCAAGTTCACCGGCACCTCGCTGCCGCTGGGCTCGGGCGGCTTCGGCCAAGTCGCCGGCAACCTGTCCACGCTGGCCGACTCGGTCAAGTCGCTGAAGGTCACCGACGGATACCGCGTCGTCGCCTGCGACAACGACGCCAAGCCGGGCACCGCCACCCTCGACCTCGGCAAGTGCCGGCTGTTCCGCGGCGGCGAGCACGCCACCGTCGGCGGCGACATGGAGAAGAAGATCTCCCTGGTCGCCGTGGGCGCGCCCCCGCTGATCGCCGCCAGCGACGCCGAGCTGGGCGGCCTGCGCCAGTCCTTCAACCCGGGCGTGTACACCGGGCTCGCCAACGAGCTGGCCACCGTCGGCAACGACAAGATCAGTTCGCTGCGGGTCGGCGACGGCTGGAAGGTCGTCGGCTGCCGCAACGACAGCACCGGCCCGAGCGGGCAGGGCGACCTGGGCCAGTGCCGGATGTTCGGCGCGGGCGAGACCAGCCTGGGCGGCAGCGCGCTCAACGACGCCATCTCCACGCTCGTCGTGCAGGCCGGCCCGGCGTCGGGCAGCCTGCTGAACGTGTACGCCGACCGCGACTTCAAGGGCGCCACGGCCGCCTTCGGCCCCGGCGTCTACACGGCCGCGGACCTCGCCCCGGTCGGCAACGACGCGGTCAGCTCGCTGCGCGTGCCCGGCGCGGGCCGCGCCGTGCTCTGCGACAACGACTCCGGGCAGAACCTGGGCACCTGCCGGCTGTTCGTCAAGAGCGACCACCTGTTCGTCGGCGGCGACATCAACGACAAGACCTCGCTGATCGCCCTGGCCCCGTAACAACCGGCAGAACGCACGCGGCCCGCGCCACCCGGCACGGGCCGCGTTCGCGTCGCCGGCACGCGCGGCGGCTCAGCCGGTCGGCTCGGACTCCCGCCGGCGCTGCTGCTCCGCGGCCAGGTGGCCCAGGCTCGGGCCGAGGATCTGGCTGCGGTAGAAGTCCGTCGAGTCCTCCCGCGTGAGCTGGAAGCAGGCCACGGCCAGCAGCACCACCTCCAGCGTGGTCAGCACGCTGCGGGCCGTGGAGTGCCAGCCGGGCAGCAGTCCCAGGTCCGCCAGGGTGTACACCGGCATGCCGATGTCCGACGGCGGCGCGTACTCCAGGCCCACCGCGATGCCGCAGACGAGCACGACCGCCAGCGGGGCGGCGGCGACCCACACCAGGACCCGGGCGGCCTGCCACGGCCGCCGGACCGCGACCGCCAGGACCGCGAAGGCCACCACGGCCAGGACCGCGACCCCGAGGTCGAACCAGAGCGACTCCCGTACGACGGCGACGACGTCCGCCGGGTCGGCCACCTGCGCGGCGAGCCCCGAGCCCAGGAACGTGTCGCCCGCGGCGGGGAACCGGCCCAGCGAGACCGCCGAGACGACCGCGTCGGTCACGGCGACCGCGACGAACGCCGCCAGCGCGGTGCTCGCCACCGTGACGGTGCGCGGCCGGACCTCGTTGCTGACCATGCTCTTCCTTTCCCCTGACGACGACTGCGTCGCACAGTGTGCGGGACGCGCCGGGCCGCGCGTGGCCCCGTCGGGTCACGAATCGGCCGCTCGTCGCGGATGGAGGGACGCGCCGGTCAGGCGCCGGTGACGCCGTCGACGCCCTCGCGGAGGAGATCGGCGTGGCCGTTGTGGCGGGCGTACTCGTGGATCAGGTGCAGCATCACGAACCGCAGCGAGACGTCGGAGCCCCAGCGGGGGTTGTGCGCGACCACGTCCAGCGACTCGGCCTCGCGTTCGATGCGGCGCGCGTGCTCGACCTCGGCCTGCCACGCCGTGAACGCGTCCGCGCGGGTCGCGCCGGTCGCGTCGTACGCCACCTGGTAGTCGTTGTCGGGCGACCAGACCAGGGTGATGTCCTCACCGGCGATGACCTTGCGGAACCAGGTGCGCTCGACCTCGCACATGTGCCGGACCAGGCCGAGCAGGCTCAGCGTCGACGGCGGCATGGACCGCTCGCGCAGCTGCTCGTCGGTCAGCCCGTCGCATTTCCAGGCCAGCGTGGCCCGGTGGTAGTCGAGGAACTGCCGCAGCGTCTCCCGCTCGCCGGCGATCAGGGGCACGTCGGGGCGCTCGGTGGCCATCACGAAGATCCTTCCGTCGGAAGCCACCTTTGTACCAGGTCGCCGGGTAGGCAAGATCGCCGTTTCCGGTCAGCGGGCGTGGTCCGAGCACAGATCATGGCCGCAACCAGCGATCTCGCCTGGCGCCCGCGCTCAGCGGCCGGTGCGCAGGAACGTCAGCGACCGCAGGTGGTCGATCAGGGCCTCCATCTCGGCGAGCTTGTAACCGGCCTCCTCGCGCAGCTCGATGTCCATGCAGCGGTCGACCACCGAGCGCAGCGAGAAGCTGATCCGCGACATCCGGTTCAGGAAACGCTCGCGCAGGTCCTCGGCGAACGCCAGGTGCCGATCGGTGATCTCGATGTCGGTGTCGAGGGCGGCCGCCCCGGCGAGCTCGAGCGCCAGGCTTGCCTGGCCCGCGAAGACGCAGGCCATCTCGACGTCGACGGCGTCGAAGCAGGCCGCGTCGGGCCTCTTCGACAGCAGGATCGCCCCGAGCGGGGCCTCCTGCCCGGTCAGCGGCGCGATCATGATCTGCCAGGGGTGGGCGGTGCCGAGCAGGTCCTTCAGGCGCGGATCGGCGCCCGGTTCGACGACCAGCACCCGGCGCTCCGCCCGGACCAGGGCGCACACCGACAGCAGCGCGTCGGGGGCGTCGACGAGCAGCTTCAGCGTTCCCATCGCCTGCATCGCGGTCACCTGGCACCCGTCGGGTGAGAGCAGCACGACGCAGGCCCCGTCGGCCCGGTCGGCCTTCTCCGCCTGGCTGATGAGCTCGGCCATCAGCGCGTCGACGCCCACCCCGCCGAGCACCCGCTCGGTGATCGTGATCATCGCTTCCTGCCAGGCATGGCGGCGGCAGGCCTCGGTGAACATGCTGGCGTTGCCGATGGCGGCCGCGGCGACCCGGGCGAACTGGGTGACCAGCTCCTCGTCGGCGGCGCTGAACTCGGCCGCCCCCTGCTTCTCGGTCAGGTAGAAGTTGCCCAGCAGGCGGCCGCCGGACAGGATCGGCACCCCGAGGAACGACGTCATCGGCGGGTGGTGCTCCGGGAAGCCCACCGAGCACGGGTGCCGGGAGATGTCGGCGACCCGGATCGGGTGCGGCTCGTTCAGCAGCAGCCCGAGCAGCCCGTGGCCCTCGGGCAGGTGGGCCATGCGGTCGGCGGTCGCGGTGTCCATGCCGTCGAACAGGAACTCGGTGATGTGACCGTCCTCGACGACGCCGAGCGCGCCGTACCGGGCCCGGACCAGGTGTCGTGCGGTGGCGACGAGCCGGTGCAGCACCTGGGTCAGGTCGACCCCCCGGGCCATCTCCAGGTTGGCCCGCAGCAGGTTGCGGATGCGCTCGTCGCCGGCGCCGAGGGCTCGGGCGCTGTCGAGCAGGCGCTGCAGGGCCAGATCGAGTTCCAGCCGCCCGGCATGGGTGTATCGCAGCGCCGAGCCGAGACTGCCCGCCTCGCGCTCACTCCGACCGGTCATCTTCACCGCGAACGGCTCACCAGCGGCCATACCTCGCAGCCCTCCTGTGCGGAGGCCAGATCCTTGAGGCCTGGCGGAGGCCCTCCAAGAAGCATATTCCCTGTTCAGGGAGCTGTCTGCGGCTCACGGCACGGCTTGGCCGGTCACCGGCGGGCGGTGCCGGCCGCCTCGCGCAGGGCCGCACGGGCGGCGGTGTAGTCGGTGAGGACCGCGGCCGCCGGTGTCTCGACCAGCTGCTTGACCACGCCCTGCACCGAGGCGCGCAACCGCCTGGTCGCGCGGCGGCGGCGGGCGCGGGCGGCCAGCCGGACCACCGGGCGCACCAGCACCGCGATCAGGAACCCGGCCAGCAGGCCGCCCGCCAGCAGCGCCGTCGGCATCGGCAGCCAGCCGTCCACCATGGGCGTACGCAGCGGCGGCAGCGCCAGCGCCTGCATGCCCAGCCGTACGCCGAGCCACAGCAGCCCGGCCAGCGCCACCGCGGTGACCAGCCACTGCAGCAGCCCGACCGCCCGCCACCACCAGCGTTTGCGGGCGACGCCGAGGTCGGTCTGCGCGACCGCCCGGTCGAGCGCGTCAGGCAGCTCGTCACGGTGCGAGCGCACCGCCGCGAGCATGGCGTCCTGCCAGGGCGCGGGCAGCGGCGCGCTCGCCCGGTCGGCGGCCTCGCGCAGCGCCTTGGTGACCGCGGCCGTGGCGGCGGGCGAGGCCGGGGCCAGCGACGTGGCGGCCGGCACGGCGGCCCGGTGATCGCCGAGGTGCAGGCGCTCCAGCGGATCGGGCCGGGTCCGGCGGATCCAGCGCAGCAGCGGCCAGCCGGTCATCTTGCGGGCCCGGTGCACGTACGCGTTCTCGACCGCGGCGGCCACCGTCGGTACGGCGGCGGCCTGGGACAGGGCGGCGGTGAGCGCCCTGCTCGCCTCGGCGTCCAGGGCGGCCTTCGGCGGGTCGGCGGCCACGACCGGGGCCAGCGCGGCGGTGACTCCGTCGAGGTCGGCGGCCAGCCGCCGCACCGCGGCCTGTCGGGCGACCACCGCCTGCCGAATCGCCTTGACCAGCGGGTCCAGGCCGGGCGGGCCGATCGTGGAGGTGGTCAGCACGGGCAGCCCGTCGAGGCCGTCGGCGGCCAGCAGGCGGCGCAGGTCCGTCGTGCAGTCCTCAAGGTCGGGGCCGGACAGCAGGTCGGCGGCGTTGAGCGCGACGACCGTGATCTCGCGGTGGCGGTGGAACTGAGCCAGATAACCGGCGTGCACGAGCTTGTCGGCGTACTTCTGCGGATGCAGCACCCAGACGATGAGGTCCACCACGGTCAGCAGCCGGTCGGCCTCGGCCCGGTGCGCGACCTGCACCGAGTCGTAGTCGGGCAGGTCGAGCAGCACCAGGCCGGACAGGTCGGGCTCGGTGCCGCCGTCGCGGATGTGGCGGCGGCCGACGCCGAGCCAGTCGAGCAGCGGGTCCGCGTTGTCGGGGCCCCATACGCAGGCGTGCGCCTCGCCGGTGGTCGGACGTCGCACACCGGTCTGCGACAGCGGCGCCCCGGCCAGGGCGTTGAAGATGCTGGACTTGCCGGTGCCGGTCGCGCCCGCCAGCGCCACCACGGTGTGCAGCTGCGACAGGGCCAGCCGCTCCCCGGCCCGCCCGATCAGCGCGCGGGCCGGGGCGAGGTCGCGTTCGGGCAGCCGGTCGGCGGTCGCGGTGGTGAACCGTTCGAGCGCGGCCATCCGCTCGACCACCGTCGGCGCGCTCACCCGGCGGCCCCGTCCTGGGAGATCGGGTCGGCCCGGCGGGCGGTGTCGACGGCAGCGGCGGCGGCGCGCAGGCGGTCGCCGTCCTGCGTGGACACGCCCGTGCCGTCGAGCACGGCATGGAAACGCGCCGCCTCCTGCTGGAGCAGCCCGTCCACCTTGGCCAGGAAGTCCTGCCGGGCCCGTTCGGCCAGGCGGCGCACGGCGTCGTCGCCGAAGATGGCTTCCAGGACCTTCTGCGCCGCGACGGTGGCCCCGGCCCCGACGGCGATCTCCGCGCCGGTCGGGATGAACGCGGTGGCCGCGAACACCAGGATCATCAGGCACAGCCCGAGCGCGTTGACCGCGTACGCGCTGAACTTCGCCGCGAACAGCTTGCCGCCGGACTCGTCGCGGACCAGGTCGAGCACGCCGCGCTGCCAGTCGCGGACGACCCGGTCGGCGCGGGCGTCGATGTCGGGGCCGACCCGGGCCAGGCCGGGATGGGCGGCGAGCAGCCCGCCGCCCGCCGGATGGGCGCGCCAGGCGGCGGCCGCGTGCTCGGCGGCGTCGGCGGCCGCGCCGTGCACGAACACGACCAGCTGCGACTCGATCGCCGTGATCAGCTGGTCGGTGGGGCGGGGCCGGCCGGTGACCGCGCTGACGAGCTGGTCGCGCCACCGCCCGACCTTGGCCTGCAGGCCGCGCATGAACTCGCCGGTGCCGACCAGCTCCTGCCAGCGGGCCAGCACCTCGCCGCGGAACATGGTGCCGTCGCGGATGCCCTGGTCGACGGCGTTGGCGGCCTCGCGGTAGGCGTTGTCGACCGACGCGCCGAGCGCCGCGACGGCCTCGGCCTGGGCGTCGGCCTCGGCGGCGAGCCGGGCGGTGGCCGGGGTCAGCGCCGCGACGGCCCCGTCGACGGTCTGGCGCACCACGGCCGCGCGGGCCGCGGCGGAGCGGGCCAGCTCGTCCAGCCACTCGCGCAGCGGCGCGACGGCCTGTTCGGACAGCAGCCCGTGCTGGTCGAGGCGCTGCTCGTCGAGCACGAACATGGGCACCCCGCCGAGGCCGTGCTCGGCGAGCATCTCGGTCAGGTGCGGTGTCACCTCGGCGTCGGCGCCCGGCGGCACCCGGTTCAGGATGATCGACACGGCGGTGCCCCGGTCGCGGGCGGCGTGCAGCAGCTCCCACGGCACCGCGTCGGCGTAGCGGACCGCGGTGGTGACGAACAGCCACAGGTCCGCGGCGGCCAGCAGCTGCTCGGCCAGCGCCCGGTTGTCCTCCTCGACGGAGTCGATGTCGGGCGAGTCGAGCAGCGCGACCCCGGGGCTGAGCACCGCGACCGGCATGACCAGCAGGCCGATGCCGCCGCCGGCGCTGCCGGTGCGGCCCAGCCGCGGCAGCAGGTTGGCCTCGCTGAACCAGGCGGCGTCGGAGGGATGGCAGACCAGCACCGGCGCGCGGGTGGTGGGCCGGCGCGCGCCCGCGACGCTGACCGGGGCCCGCACCAGGCTGTTGACCAGAGTGGACTTGCCCGCGCCGGTGGAGCCGCCCGCGACGGCCAGCAGCGGCGCGTCCAGCCTGGCCAGTCGCGGGATGAGGTAGTCGTCGAGCTGCCCGGCGGTGGCCTTGGCCAGGCTGGTGGCGGCGGCCGCGCCCGGCAGGACCAGCGGGTAGCGCACCTCGGTGAGCGCGTCGCGCAGCCGTGTCAGTGCCCCGCCCAGCCCCGCGTCCGCGCCCGTCATGGCTACCACCTATCCAGCATGGCGGAAATCATGCCCCGCGGGCGTCCCTGTGCCGGAAAGCGACCGCGCCGGCCGCGCCGGCCACGGCCAGGCATGCGCCGTAGCCCTCGGCGCGGGCGGTGATCCGTCCGGACACGACGCGCACCGCCGACTCGGTCGCGTCGCTGACGGCGTCCACGCCGGCCGCCGCGGCGAGCGCGCCGCTCTCGTCGTACACGATGCGCAGGCCCGGCCACGCACGGCGCGGGAACGCCGCGGACAGGCAGCGGCGGAACTCGGCGAGCATCAGCCGCGCCAGCGGCATCAGCTCGCCCGGCGTGCCGCTGACGAGGATCGCGGTGACGTGCGCACCGGGCGGCGCGGCGCGCACCGCGTCCTCGATCGCGGCCAGCCGGTGCAGGCCGAGCACGGCCACCACGCCGTCGGCGCGCAGGTCCACCGGCGCGCCGTGGACCGCGTCGCGGGGCGCGGCGTCCGCGCCGCCGGTGGCGGGCTGCGGCCACGGCTCGTCGGCCGGGCGCGGCGGCGGGACGTAGTCGGCGTACAGCGGCTGCCAGCGGTCGTCCAGGTCGAGATCGCCGAGGTGCTCGCAGGTGGCCACGACGTGGAACGGCTCCACGAAGCCGGGCGAGGTCCGCGCCAGCACGCTCGCACCCTGCAGGGTGGTCAGCGCGGCCTCGGCCACCCGTACCCGCCGCTGCCCCGGCGCGCCCGCCGGTCCGGCGCGGGGCCGGCCACCGGGGGCCTGGCGCGCACCGGCCTGCTCCAGGGCCAGCCCGAGCAGGATCGCCTGGAGCTTGAGCAGCTGGGCGTAGGGCCGCCGGACCCGGTCGTCGTCGAGCACCTCGGGCACCAGGTCCAGGGCCGGTGGCGCATCGGTGGTCACCGGCAGGCGGGCCATGGTCGCCCTGGCGTACGCCCCCAGCGCCTCCCCCGGCGTGCGGCCGGGCGCCGGATGCGGCAGGTCGGGGGCATGCTCGGCGTCGTCGGCCAGCACCGCGAAGTAGAGGGCCCGCTTGCCGGGAAAGTTGGAGTAGACCGCGCCGCGGGTCAGCCCGGCCCGCTCGGCGATGCCGTCGACGGTGGCTTCCCGGTAACCGCGGGTGGCGAACTCGGCACGGGCGGCCGACAGCACGCCGGCGCGGTTGCGCTGCTGCGTCTCAGCCCTGGTGAGGCGGCTCATCACTGCTCCCGTGTCCATCCGGTCAGTAAGATAACGCGGCGCTCGAATGTTGTCACCATCTGGCGGTATCATCTGAAGGTCGCCGACCCCGAGGAGCGCGCCCGTGACCCGCAGCGATGTGCTGGCCTGCTCCTTCTGTGCCAAGACGCAGCGGCAGGTGCGCAAGCTCATCTCCGGCCCCGGGCAGGTCTGCATCTGCGACGAGTGCGTCGGTCTGTGCAACGAGTTGATCGAGGAAGAGGCCACCGAGCAGGCGGCCGCCACCCTGCTGCGCCCGCCGACCCCGCGCGACATCCACGCGGCGCTGGAGCAGTACGTCGTCGGCCAGGAGGCCGCGAAGACGGCGCTGTCGGTGGCCGTCTACAACCACTACAAGCGGGTCGCCGCCCGGAACGCGGCCGGGGCCGGTGAGCAGCCGGTCGAGCTGGGCAAGTCCAACATCCTGCTGATCGGGCCGACCGGCTGCGGCAAGACCTACCTGGCGCGGACCCTGGCCCGCACCCTGGGCGTGCCGTTCGCGATCGCCGACGCGACCGCGCTCACCCAGGCCGGATACGTCGGCGAGGACGTCGACAGCATCCTGCTCAAGCTGATCCAGGCCGCCGACGGCGACGTGCGCCGAGCCGAGACCGGCATCGTGTACATCGACGAGATCGACAAGATCGCCCGCGGCGGCGCGGACCGCACCGCCGTGCGCGACGTCTCCGGCGAGGGCGTCCAGCAGGCCCTGCTCAAGATGCTCGAAGGCAGCACGGTGCGGGTGCCGCAACCGAACTCGCGCAAGCAGCCCGCCGAGGAGTTCCTGCAGATCGACACCACCGACGTGCTGTTCATCCTCGGCGGCGCCTTCGCCGGCCTGGAGGAGATCATCGAGCGGCGCTCGCGGCGGCGCGGCATCGGCTTCGCGGCCAGCGTCCAGGCCGCCGAACCCAGCCTCGACGAGGTCATGCCCGCCGACCTGGTCACGTTCGGGATGATCCCCGAGTTCGTCGGGCGGCTGCCCATCGTGACCACGGTGCGCCCGTTCGACCGGGCCACCCTGATGCGCATCCTCACCGAGCCGCGCAACGCACTGATCAAGCAGTACCAGCTGCTGTTCGAGCTCGACGGGGTGGAGCTGGAGGTGACCACCGACGCGGTCGCGGCCATCGCCGAGCAGGCGCTGCTGCGCCGCACCGGCGCCCGCGCGACCCGGGCCATCCTGGAGGAGATCCTGCTCCACGTGATGTACGAGGTGCCCAGCCGCGACGACGTGGCCCGCGTCGTGATCGACCGGGCGACGGTGCTGGACAACGTCAACCCGACCCTGGTCCCCCGCGACCACGCCGCCCGCCGCCGCGCCCGCCGCGCCGACACGGCCTGACCGGCGGCCTCAGCCCAGCAGGTCGATGATCGTCGCCTCGGCCCGGGAGACCCGCCGGTAGACCGTCCACAGCAGGGCCAGGTCCTGCCAGGGCAGGCCCACGGGGGCGTACACGGTGGGCAGGTCGGTGCCGTCGCGGCCGGGCAGATCCCCGCGCAGCACGTCGCCGAGCGTGCCCGCGGCCACCCCCGCCTCCAGCCCCACGTTGCCCAGCGCACCCGAGGCCGCGGCCAGCGCCCGGTCGTCGACCACCACCCGGCTGGCCAGCAGCAGGTCAGCGGGCAGCTCGACCTTGCCCGGCTCGTCCGCGCCGAGCGTGGTCAGGTGCTGGCGCGGGCGCACCTCGTCGGCGCGCAGCAGCGGGCGGCGCGACCAGGTCGCCAGCACCACCACGTCGGCGGCCAGCGCCACCGCCGACGCGCTCTCCAGCGGCAGCGCGCCCAGGGCCGCGGCCCGGCCCGGGTCCAGGTCGGTGGCCACCACCTCCCGCCAGGCGCGCAACCGGCGCAGCCCGGCCGCGACGACCCGGGCCTGCGCGCCCGCGCCGACGAAACCGAGCGTGCCCGCGTCCGGATCGGCCAGCAGGTGGGTGCCCAGGGCCGCGGCCAGCCCGGTGCGCCACGCGGTGACGGCCGCCGAGTCGGCCAGCGCCAGCAGCTCGCCGGTTTCCAGGTCGTGCAGGCAGACGACGCCGCGCAGCGCGGGCGAGGCGGCCGGGAACTTCGCGTTGACCTTCACCGTGTACGCGGGCACGCCCGGCAGCAGCCCCGGCATGAGGCAGGTCGCGGTCCCCGGTCCGGGCAGCTCGGTGCGCACCCGCAGCGGCGGCTGCGCCGGAGCGGGCGCGCGGAAGCCCTCGGCGAGCACCTCCAGCACCTCGTCCACGTCGACCGCGCGGTCGACGTCGGAGCGGGTCAGCAACACGGTCACGTCTGGAGGCTAGCCCGCTCCCGGCGGCGGTCCGGGCCGAAGGTCGTCAACAAACTGATCATGTCGTGAACTGGCGTTTCAACGGGGCTGCGGATGACCTTGGGTGAAAGGTTGTCCTGATGCGATACGTGATGCGCCGCGGGCGGCGGCTGGCCGCGGTCCTGGCGGCGGCCCTCGCCACCGCCGCCGTCCTGGGCGGCGGCCCGGTCCGCGCCGAGCCCGGCCGCGAGCGGCAGACCCGGCCGAACGTGCTGATGGTGGTGCTCGACGACGCCCGGCCCGAGGGCATGGCCGCGCTGCCGCAGACCCTGGCATGGCTGGCCGACGGCACCGCCTACCCGAACACCGTGGCGGCCACGCCGAGCTGCGGGCCGAGCCGGGCCACGCTGCTGACCGGCCGGTACGCGCACAACCACGGCGTCCTGCACCAGGCCGACGTCGGCAACCTCGACCACACCCGCACGCTCCAGCACACCCTGCACACCGCCGGCTACGCCACCGCGGCCGTCGGCAAGTTCACCAACAACTGGGCGCTGGAGCAGACCCCGCCCGGCTTCGACCACTCCGCCCTGGTCGGCGGCGGGTACACCAACGCCCGGTTCGTGGTGGACGGAAAGCAGCGGCGCGTGCCGTACTCGACGACGTTCGTCGGCCGGCAGGTCAACACGTACCTCGACGGGTTCGAGGCCGACGACGCCAAGCCGTGGTTCGTGTACGCGGGCTTCACCGCCCCGCACGCCCCGTGGACCCCCGAACCGCAGTACGCGAACCGCGCCTTCGCCTGGGAACCGAGCCCCGCCGTCGGTGAGGCCGACCGCTCCGACAAGCCCGCGTACGTGCGCCGGCACCGCGCGACCCGGGCCGAGGGCGACGTCATCCGCCTCGGCCAGCTGCGCACCCTGCTCTCGGTCGACGACACGCTGGCCCGGGTCCGCGAGCACCTGGACCGACTCGGCGAGCTGCGGGACACGCTCGTCGTCCTGGTCTCGGACAACGCCAAGTTCTGGGGCGAGCACGGCCTCGACGAGAAGTTCATGCCGTACGCGGCCGGATACCGGGTGCCGCTGTACCTGTCCTGGCCGGGACACCTCCCGCGCGGGACCGACGATCGGCTCGCCTCGACCGTCGACGTCACCCCGACCGTGCTGGCCGCCGCCGGGCTGCCCGCCGGCTATCCGCTCGACGGCCGTGACCTGCGCAGCGGCGGCCGGCGGGACGCGACGCTGCTGGAGTACTGGCAGGACTCGCACAACGGCGGCTTCCCCACCTGGGCCTCCCTCGTCGCGCCCGGCGAACGCCAGTTCACCCGGTACACCGACCTCGACGGCGCCCCGATCTCGCAGGAGTACTACGACCTCGCGGCCGACCCAGGGGAGCTGGTCAACCTGCTCGGCGACGGCGATCCGGCCGACGATCCCGACGTCACCGCCGACGCCGCGACCCTGTCCGCCTGGCAGCAGTGCGCGGGCGCGACCTGTCCCTGACGCGCGTCAGCCGTGCTGGGCGCGCCAGGCCTGGTAGCGGTGCCAGGCGTCCTGCCCGTCGGGCACCCAGTCCCACTCGCCGAACCGCGCGGCGATCTCGTCCTCGGTGAGGAAGGCGTGCCAGGCGACCTCCTCGACCTGCGGGTCCACCGGCAGGTCGCAGCGGACCTCGTACAGGGCCGAGAACCAGGAGTGCTCGGGTGTCTCGTAGAGGAAGGTGAACAGCGGCCGCGGGGCGGGCAGGCCGGAGACGCCGAGTTCCTCCTCGGCCTCGCGCAGGGCGGCGTCGTCGTAGGTCTCCCCGGCGCCGACCACCCCGCCGACGAACATGTCGTAGCACGACGGGAAGACCAGCTTCTGCGCGGTGCGCCGGTGCACGAACAGCCGCCCGTCGCCGGTGCGGGCCAGCACGAACACGCAGCGGTGGGTGAGCCGGCGGGCGTACGCCTCGGCGCGTGTCGCCTGCCCCACCACCCGGTCCTGCGCGTCGACGATGTCCAGCAACTCCCCCGCCGACCGCGGCTCCTGCTCACCCATGCCGCCCATTCAACACGCCCCCGGATGATCATGATCATCCGACTTGCCCGGCACTCGTGCGTATCTTGAGCGGCGTTTCACCCAGGTGCCCGGCAAGTCCGATGATCGTGGAGGTCGGGGCGGTGCGGGGTGAGAATGAGGGCATGTCCGATATCGACGGCGACCTCGCCGCGTGCGCCGAGTCGCACGCCCGGCTGCACCAGACCCTGCAGGAGATCGACGACCAGACGGTACGCGCACCGAGCCGGTTGCCCGGGTGGACTGTCGGGCACGTGCTCACCCACCTGGCCCGTAACGCCGACAGCGTCGTCCGGCGGCTCGCCGCCGCCGCCGCGGGCGAGCTGGTCGACCAGTACCCGGGCGGTCCGGCCGGCCGGGCCGCCGAGATCGAGGCGGGGCACGGCCGCTCCGCCGCGGAGATCATCGCCGACCTGGTCGCGGCCGACCACGCCGTGGACGCCGCCTTCGCCGGGGCCGCCCCCGGCGTGTGGCAGCGCACGGTACGCGCCGGCAACGGCGAGCTGATCCCGGCCACCCAGCTGCTGTTCTCCCGGTGGCGCGAGGTCGAGGTGCACCACGCCGACCTCGGCCTCGGCTACGGCTGGCAGCAGTGGCCCGACGGCCTGGTCGCCCGGTGGCTGCCGATCCTGCTGGGTGAGCTGGCCGGCCGCACCGACGAGCGGGCGCTGATGGCCTGGACGCTGGGCCGCGCCCCGGTCCCCGAGCTGCGCCCCTGGGGATGACGGCCGCGCCGGCGCGCTCGCGGGGGCGGAGCGCGCCGGCGTGTCGTACCCGCCCGATACCGTCACGGTGATCTTCAGAGAGCGGGTGGGCAGCATGTCGGTTCCGGTGTTCCGCATCGACCAGGGCGACGCCTCGTCCTCGGTCGTCCTGCACGTGCCGCACGCGTCGCGGCAGATCAGCGGGCCCGCGCGGGCCTCGATCGGGCTCGACGACGCCGCGCTGCTCACCGAACTCGACCACATGACCGACGCGCACACCGACCTGATCGCGGCGCGGGCGGCCGGGGCGGCCCGGGTCCGGCCCTGGACGTTCGTCAACGAGTGGTCGCGGCTGGTCGTGGACCCGGAGCGGTTCCCCGACGAGCGGGAGGAGATGGCCGCCGTCGGCATGGGCGCGGTGTACACGCACACCTCGCACGGGCAGCGGTTGCGCCCCGACGACCCCGCCTTCGCGCAGCGGCTGCTCGACGCGCACTTCCACCCGTACGCCCAGGGCATGACCGACCTGGTCGACGAGCGCCTGGCCGCGACCGGCCGCGCGATCGTCGTCGACGTGCACTCCTACCCGGCGCTCGCGCTGCCGTACGAGCTGCACGGCGACGGCCCGCGCCCGCAGGTCTGCCTCGGCACGGACCTCGCCCACACCCCGCCGTGGCTGCGCGACGCCGCCGCGACGGCCTTCGCGGGCTACGAGGTCGCCTTCGACACCCCGTTCGCCGGCTGCTACGTGCCGCTCAAGCACCACGGGATCGACGAGCGGGTGTCGGCGCTGATGGTCGAGATCCGCCGCGACACGTACCAGTCCGAGCCCGGCGGCGACCCGCACCCGGGCCTGGACCGCCTGGCCGCGTCCCTGGCCGCCCTGGTCGACGTCCTCAACGATCCCGCACCCCACCCGTGACACCTCCGCGGGCCGCAGTTCCTGGCAACGGGCACCGCGGTTTCCGGGAAACTGTACGAAAGTGCACCGTGATCCCTGCAGTTTCCCCGAAACTGCAGGACGCGAAGAGCGGGCGGTCGCGGGGTCGGGTGGCGGCACGCCGTCAGGCCGAGGCGCGGCGGACCAGGCGGGTGGGCAGGATCAGCGGGTGGGGTTCCTCGCCCGCGATCAGGCTGAGCAGCATCTTCGCCATCTCCCGGCCGAGTCCGTGGATGGGCTGGTGGACGGTGGTCAGCTGCGGGTCGGTGTGCTGAGCGGTCAGCAGGTCGTCGAACCCGACCACCGCGACGTCGCCGGGCACCGAGCGCCCGTGCGCCTTCAGCGCGCGCAGCGCCCCGGCGGCCGCCGCGTCCGACCCGGCGACCACCGCGTCCACCTCGGGGTACGCCGCCAGCAGCCGGGTCATCGCCGCGGCTCCGGACGGCTCGGTGAAGTCGCCGTGCTCGACCCGGGACGGGCTCAGCCCGGCCACCGCCATGGCGTCGAGGTAGCCCCGGTGCCGTGACGCGCCCGCGTCGGTGTCCATCTGGCCCGTGATGACGGCGATGTGCCGCCGGCCCAGGCCGATGAGGTGCTCGGTGGCCAGCCGGGAGCCGCCGCGGTTGTCGGCGTCGACGTACCAGCGGGGCTCGGCGTGCAGCGGGCGGCCGCCGAAGACGACCGGGACGTCGTGCTGGTCGGCGAGCGCCGCGAGCGGGTCGTCGCCGCGCAGCGCCATGAGCATGACGCCGTCGGCGCGCCGCGACTTGAGGATGCGCTGCAGCCGGGCCTGGCCCTGGGTCGTGTTGGCCAGCACCAGCAGCAGTTCGAGGTCGGTCTTCTCCAGTTCCGCGTTGACGCCCAGGATGATCTGCGCGAAGAACGGGTCGGTGAACTGGGCCGGGTCGTGGTGGGACAGCGCGAGCACCACCGCGCCGACCTGCTGCGTGGCCAGCGCCCGCGCGGTCGGGTTCGGCACGAAGCCCAGCTCCGCGACGGCCCGTTCGACGGCGTCGCGCTTGGCCTGGCTGACGTGCCGGGCGTTGTTGATGACGCGGGACGCGGCGGAGCGCGACACACCCGCCCGTGCCGCGACCTCGTCGAGCGTCGGCTGACGCTTGGGACCCATGGAGCCGTGACACCCCTCTGCGGAGACGGTGGCAAGAGCGTACGCGTCACGGCAGGGTTATTGGAAGCGCTCCCGGGCCCTACTTTCCCACCGGGACACGGAGCGGAGCACAGGACACACGGCTGATGTCACCGGATCCCGTGCTGCGACGGCTCACGCCCAGCACACCGGCTTGCCCGGAAGCCGGGGAAAACCGGGAGCGCTTCCAGTTGCAACATAGGAGTGTCGCGTTAAGACGTCAAGACAAGTGTCCGAAACCTTCGCCAGCATCAGCCGAACAGTGGTGGGCACCTGCCATCTGTAACTTTCATCCGGCTGGAACCGCTTCCAGTCGTATCGATTTCTCGGGTGGCCCCGCAGCGGGCGGGCCGGTCGCCGCGTCGGGGATAACCGCAGGACGGGCCGCGGGGCGGCTGGCAGGATGGCCGGGTGACGTACGAGGTGCGCCCGTTGGGGCCGGATGACAACAAGCTGGCTTGGGACCTGGGCAGTCTCGCCTTCGGCTACCACGAGCAGCCCATGCCCGAGACCTGGAACTCGAACTCCCCGGGCCGGCACACCCTCGGGGTGTTCGACCCGGCCGGGCGGATGGTCGCGAAGGCCGTGGACCGCGAGCAGGGCCAGTGGTTCGGCGGGCGGATCGTGCCCACCAGCGGCGTGGCCGGGGTCGCCACCGCCCCCGAGCTGCGCGGGCGCGGCCTCGGGCGGCTGGTGCTGACCCGGCTGCTGGAGGGGGCGCGCGAGCGCGGGGCGGTGCTCAGCACCCTGTTCGACACCACCCCGCTGCCGTACCGGGCACTGGGCTGGGAGGAGGTCGGCGAGCTGGTCTACTGGACGGTGTCCACCCGGGTGCTCGGCGCGATCCGCCCCGACCCGAAGACCACGCTGCGGCCCGCGACCGAGGACGACATCCCGGCCGTGTACGAGATCTACCGCCAGGTCGCCCGCGCGGGCACGGGCCTGATGGAGCGCTCCGGCCCGGCGTTCGGCGCGACCCCGGCCCAGCTGCTGGCCGACTACCACGGCTTCACCGTCGCCGTGGACGACGCCGGGGTGATCGTGGGTTACGCGAGCTGGGATCGCGGACCGGGCTACGACGCGAGCGGCCGGCTCACCGTCGACGACCTGATCGGGCTGACCCCGGAGGCGACGCGCACGCTGCTGGCGATGTTCGGCGGCTGGGCCAGCGTCGCGCCGACCACGGTGCTCCGGCTGGGCGCGACCGACCCGGCCTGGTCGCTGATCGCCCGGGTCGACGCCAAGGTGCACACGGCGCAGCCCTGGATGGTGCGGGTCGTGGACGCGGCCGGCGCGGTCGCGGCACGCGGCTGGCCGCGCCACCTGACCGGCGAGGTGGACCTGGACCTGGTCGACGACGTGTGCCCCTGGCAGCAGGGCAGGTGGCGGCTCACCCTGTCCGGCGGCACGGGCCGGCTGGAGCCCGGGGGCGCGGGCACGGTCCGGCTCACCCCGCGCGGCCTGGCCGCCTGGTATGCCGGTGCCGCCACGCCGGAGCAGCTGCGCCGCACCGGCTTCCTGAGCGGCGGCGACCCGGACACCGACGAGCTGCTGCGTACCGCCACCGCCGGCCCGCCGCCCACCCTGCACGACTACTTCTGACCGGCGGCCACCGGCCGCCGCCACGCCGGACGCCACACGCACGTGGCAGAAGCCCAGCTTGCACCCGCTGTCAGGTTTGGAAGGGCACCTTCTACATCGCATAGCGATGTGAAGGTGCCCTTCCTTTCGCGCGGGGCGGGTGCCCTTTGCTAGCGGGTGCCCTTTGCTAGCGGGCGCTGTCTGGCAGCGGGCGGCGGGGGCGGCCGAGGGAGAGGAGGAGGCCGCAGGTGGTGAGGGTCAGGCCGGCGTAGGCGGCGTAGGTGGGCAGGTCGGCGGGGATGCCGAGGTAGACGGTGATGCCGAGGATGCGGGACAGGCCCCAGGGGAGCAGGGCGAGCTGGTCGTTCCAGACGGTCAGGGCGCGTTCCAGGCCGATGGCGGCGATCAGGCCGCCGATCAGGCCAAGCGGGACGCCGATCGCGGCCAGGGTGAGGCCGGCGGCGCGGCGGCGCAGCAGGCCGTACCGGTCGCGCAGGACGACGGCGGTGGCCACGAACAGCCAGCAGAACGCGGCGAAGGCGACCGTGACGTAGACCGTGCGCAGGGTCGGCGAGGTCCAGAAGGCGAACCAGTACTTGCCCGGTCCGCGCCCGGCCAGCGCCGCCAGCAGCAGCACGCTGCGCAACAGGGCGACCCCGCCGATGACGGCCCACAGGTGGAACGGGTCGCGGCGGCCGACGACGAGGCGGGCCACGGCCGCGAACAGCAGCCAGCCGCCCAGGGTCACCAGCAGGTGCGCCGGGGCCGCGAACCAGGTGTACACGGCCCGGCTCGCCACCAGCACGAACGCGGGCACCAGCCAGACCAGCACCCGGTCCAGCCGCGACGGCGGCGAGTCCAGCAGCGCCACCCGCCACGGGCGCACCGCGCCGAGCAGCAGCGCCCGCGCGGCCCGGCCGCCCCGGCCGCGGCCCCGCAGGCCGACCAGGAACACGATCAGGATCAGCGCCAGCAGCCCGCGGGCGGCCCAGGCCATCGCCGGGTCGCGGTCGGCCCGCACCGCGCCGAGATCGGCGGCGGTGAAGTTGTACGCGGGCAGGTCCAGGTCGCCGCCGTAGCGCTGCATGTGCACGTCGCGCGCCCCGCGGTACACGATCTCGGCCTCCCGCCAGCCGTCGTAGGCGGCCTGGTCGCCGGTGTCCAGCCACTGCGCGTGGCGCAGCACCATGGCGCGGTACGCGCCCAGCGTCTCGAACAGGTTGACCTGATAGTCGAGCGTGCTCGTGAACGACGTGCGCAGCTTCGGATCGCGCCAGGTCGCCGGGTCGGTCACGGCGACCAGGTCGCGCATGCGCCGGGCCAGCACGACGGCCTGCTCGCCCTCGGCGATCGCCTGGTCGACCCGGCCGCCGGTCACGGCGTAGATGCTGTCGAGGGCGGCCGAGTCACCGGTGGCGATGTCCCACTCGAAGATCCACATCATCGGCGGCGGCTCCAGGCCCAGCGCCTTGACCGTGCGGTCCGCGTACGGCCCGAGGTAGAGGCCCTTGGTCAGCGCCTCCCGGGACAGCGCCATGGCCTGCCCGATCGCCGCCACCGTGGCCTGGTCGCCGGAGAACGTGCGGTACGCCCAGTCGGCGGTCAGCTGCGCCGGATCGGCGTCGGGGTCCCAGGCCAGCCGCGCGACGGCGTACGTGTTGAGGTCGTACAGCTGCCAGAAGCCGTCGCGCAGGTAGAGCGACATCGGGCCGGCGCGCAGCGGGCCGCCGTCCTGGGTCCAGTTCCAGACGCCCTCGACCTTCGGGTTCGCGGCCAGGAACTCGCGCAGCGCCTGCCGGTGCAGCACGCCCAGGTCGTTGGGCAGCGAGCCGAAGCCCTCGAACTCCCGCCGCGCCTGGAACTCCACGATCCGGCGGTGCTCGCCCGCCAGCAGGGTCGAGTTGAGCGGCAGGTGGCTGTAGAAGTCGCCGAGGGTGTACTTGGTCGACACGATCAGGTGCGGGTCGTCGAACCCGCCGAGCACCTGCCGGTAGGAGTCGGGATTGGTGTGCAGGTCGCCGACCGCGCCGACGCCGACGGTCCAGGTCCGGAAGATGACCTCCCGGTCGGCCCTGCCCGCCGTGTCCAGCAGCGCCCGCAGCATCGCGCGCACCGCGGCGTCGGTGGTGACCGCGAGCTTCGACGAGTAGTCCCAGCCGTTCTGGGCGTACACCTCGCCGCCCTCGCCGATGCGCACCATCAGCCCGTCCACGAACGGCAGGCTCTCGAACAGCTCGGCCAGGCCCGCCTGGTAGACGGCCCACAGCCGGGGGTCGGCGACGTCCAGCCCGCCGACGGTGTGCCGCAGGTACGCCTCCAGCGGCGGCGACACCGCGAGCATGTCCGTGAGCAGGAAGACCTTCATGCCCATGTCCTCGGCGTACCGGAAGACCGGCCCGAACGCGGCGACCAGTGCCTTGGCCCGGTCGACGTGGGTGTCGCCCGCCGGGTAGACGGCCCGGCCGTCGCCGACCTTGGCGAACGTGACGTACTCCAGGAAGCCCGGCACGACCACGCCGTTGTAGCCCTGCGCCGCGGAGTGGTCCACGAACTGCCGGAACTGCGCGCCGATCCGTTCCACCGCCGCCGCGTCCACCCACGGGGCCTGCGGCAGCAGGGCCTCGCCGACCACGTCGGTGTTGAGGTTGTAGTCGTCGCCCGCGGCGAACGCGGCGGCGTCCGGCTCGCGCCCGACCGAACCGGCGTCGGTCAGCCGCAGCCCGAGGCGCGGCGTGATCACCCGGCCGTCGTCCCCGGCCGGGATCACGGCGACGCCCGAGCGGATCCGGTCGGCGATCCGGTACAGCCCATCCGCCGTCCCGGCCAGATCGGAGCCCTCGACGGTCAATTCCGCGCCGCGCGTGGTGATCCGGTAGGCGTCGGTCGCGGGCGCGAGGCTCGCCTGCACACCGGCCCGCAACCCGGTCGCGGCGGCCGTCGCGGGCACCCCGGCGCCGGGCGTGCCGGTGCCGGGCACCCCCGTGCCGGGTGCCCCGACGGCGGGCTTCAGCCCCGCAAGTGTGACCGCTCCGGGTTCCTTCGTGCCGGGCAGCGACGGCATCAGGGTGACCGCCGGGCGGGGCAGGCCGCGGGCGGCGTAGGCGTCGGCGACCGCGCCGGCGGCCTTGGTCAGGCGCAGCAGGTCGGGCACGACGATCGAGGCCAGTGGCGGCGCGGGCACGTCCTCACGCCGCGGTGCGGCGGCGGCGTCTTCGCGCGGCACGGCGGCCGCGGTGTGGCTCAGGCCGAGCGCGTCCCCGACGCCCCAGGCGACGCCCGCGCCGAGCAGCAGCAGGACGACCGCCGCGGCGAGCAGCGGATACGGTTTCCGGGAGCGGGGAACATGAAACACGCTCGCATCGTAGTGGCTACCCGGCCCCCGGTTGGATCACGATTTTCCAACGGAACCGCGCCGGTCGTCACCGTCCGGCCGGCTGCGGCGGCTGCGGCCCGCTGACCCGGTCGCGCCCGGCCCGCTTGGCGCGGTACAGCGCGTCGTCGGCGCGCTCGAACAGCTCGTCGGCGGTCCTGGCGTGCCGGGGGTAGCAGACGACGCCGATGCTCGCGGTCACCAGGACGGTGGTCGCCGCGTGCACGACCGGGCAGCGCGCGATGGCGGCCCGCAGCCGGCCGGCCACCGCCGTCGCGTCCCGGTGGTCGATGCCGGGCAGCAGCACGCCGAACTCCTCGCCGCCGAGCCGCGCCGCCACGTCCACCGCCCGCAGCTCCCGCACCAGCAACGCCGCCACGGTACGCAGCACCTGGTCGCCCGCGGGATGGCCGTACCGGTCGTTGACCGACTTGAAGTGGTCCAGGTCCAGCATGAGCAGCGACACCGGGGTGCCGGTGCGGTCGGCGTACGCCAGCGCGCCGGTCAGCCGCTCGGCGAAGGAGCGCCGGTTGTGCAGGCCGGTCAGCGGGTCGCGGCCGGCGAGTTCGATGAGCGTGGCCTTCTGCACGGCGATCCGGTCGGCCATCGTGTTGAAGGCCCCGGCCAGCTCGCCCAGCTCGCCGCGGCTGCCGACAACGGCCCGCGCGCTGCCGTCCCCGGCGGCCAGCAGGTCCGCGGCCCGGGTCAGCCGGCGCAGGTCCCGAACCAGGCCGTGCGACAGCAGGAAGCCCAGCGCCAGCGCGGCCGCCATGCCGGTCAGGCTCGCGGTGACGATGAGCTGGCGCGTCTCGCCCCCGGCGGCCAGCAGCTGCCGGTAGAGCGGGGTGTACTCCAGCAGCACCGCCCCGACGATCTTGTTCTGCGCGGCGCGCATGGGCACCGCCACCAGCTCGATCCCGGCCGGGAAGTCGGCGTTCAGCTCACGGAACGCCCGCGGCATGCCGTCGCGCATGGTCGCGGCGACCTCACCCCCGCGGTCCTCGGTGAACAGCTTGCCCTGGTTGGCCGGGATCGCGTCGGCGAGCACGCGCCGGTTCAGGGCGACGATCTCCAGGTCGCGGTTGCCGTCCCGGTTGACGCCGCTGACGTACTCCTGCAGCTGCGACGGCTGCTGGTAGAGCAGTGCCCGGCCCGGCGCGGTGGGCTTGGTGACCGTGTGCGCGACCTGCTCGGCGACGTTCTCCGCCTCGATCTGGGCGGCGCGCAGGCTCGCGGCGTGCTGCTCCCGGATGGCGACCAGGCCGACCAGCGGCAGCAGCAGCGCGACGGCCAGGAATGCCACGGTCAGGCGCGGGCCGACGTGGGACAGGGGCACCCGTAGCGCACCCGGCAGGGGCGACCTCAGCGCTGCCACTCGCCGGTGCACCAGGCGAGATAAGTTGATCATTTTCGACCGCTCGGGCGGCCGCGTCTGTCGGCACGCATCTCAGCTCCCATGACGGGACCCCAGGTCAGCGGCCTACCACTTTAGCTCTACTAACTACCCGATAACAGGGCATCTCGTACCCGCTCCACAGACCAAGATCTGTTTTTGTGGACGCTGGGCGTCGCTATTACGACGTCCAGCGTCCACAAAAACGAATCATGCTCGGGTGAGGCGCTCGGCGATCAGCGCCGCGGGGCGGTCGGTCATCAAGATCGTGTAGTGGTTGGTGTCGGCGACCAGCTCCGGGCGCAGCCGCGGCGCCTGGGCCGCCCAGTGGTCCACCACCGCCTGCGGCAGCATGCCGGGCTCCTGGCCGAACATGCCGCGCGGGGCGTGCAGCAGGGACGCCGGCAGGGCCAGTTTCACCAGGTCGTCGCCGAATTCCGGGCCGTTGACCAGCAGGTCCCGACCGTCGGCGTAGACCGCCTCGGAGCTGGTGCGCGAGCGGATCGCGCCGGGCTCCCCGGTCCCGTCGTAGCGGACGTACTCGGCCATGTCGTCGTTCCACTCCCCCGCCAGCGCCGGGTGCGCCTGGAAGAAGGCCACGTACGCGTCCACGGACGGGTAGGTCTCGCGCAGCCGGGCGACGGCCGGGCCGATGGTCAGCTCCAAGAGCTGGTCCGGGTCGAACTGGGCGGGCACCGGGAGCGGCAGGCCGCCGTCGACCAGCACCAGGCGGCTGAACAGCTCGGGCCGGCGCACGGCGGCGCGCAGGGCGGCGTACGCCCCCATCGACTGCCCGGTCAGCGCGACCGGCGCACCGAGGTGTTCGGCGACGGCGGCCAGGTCGGCGGCGTGCGCGTCCATGCCGTACGGGCCGGGCAGGCCGGCGCTGCCGCCGCGACCGCGCAGGTCCACCGCGATCAGGCTCCAGTCCGCCGGCAGGTGCCGGGCCACGGCACGGAACGACATCGCCGAGGCGGTGATGCCGTGCGCGGCCAGCGCGATCCTCGCGCCCTCGCCGAAGCGCAGCGCGTGCAGCGAACCGCCGGAAACCGGGATCTCGATCGAGCGCATGGATCAGCCTTTCTTCGTCGGGGTGGCGCCCGCGGCGCGGACGGTCTTGGCGGAGGTCGGGTGGGCGGGCTCGCCTGCCGGAGCGGCCGCTGCCCCGGCGAGCCGCAGGGCGTAACCGGCGTAGGTGTCGGCGACCTGGTCGCGGGTGTACGGCTGGTCGGGGCCGAACCAGTGCGCGACCTGCATGCCCATCGAGCCGATCGCGGTCGCGGCGAGCAGGGGGTCGGCGACGTGGAACACACCCTGCTCGACGCCCAGGCACAGCACGCGCAGGCCGAGCTCACGTGACTGCTCGCGCAGGGCCAGGGCGGGCGCGGCCCGTTCCGGGGACAGCGCGTGCAGCTCGGCGTTGGCGACCAGGGCCAGCAGCGGGAAGTCGGCGTGCGCGCCGACCTGTGCCCGCACCAGCGCGGCGAGCTGCGCGGCGGGCCCGGCCGGGCTCTCCACCAGCGCCTGCTGCAGGCGGCGGTGCAGCTCGGCGTGCCCGAGCAGGACCAGTTCGGCGAGCACGTGCTCCTTGGCCGGGAAGTGCGCGTACAGCGTGGCCGAGTTGATCCCGGCCGCCCCGGCGAGGTCGCGGATGGACGTGCCGTGGAAGCCGTACTCGGCGAACAGCCGCAGCGCCGACAGCAGGATCCGGCCGCGGGTGCCGGGCGGGGTGACGCCCTCGGGCAGCTCGACGGCGACGGCGCTCAGCCGCCGCGGCTCCCACCGGGGTGTCGTCACACGCTCTCCTCAACCGATCGAACGATTGGTTGACACCGTAACCGACCGGGCGCATAGTCGCTAGCAATCCGTCCACCCAATCAATCGATTGGTTGGCAACCGGAACCGAGAGGAGAGCCTGCCGTGTCCGTCCCGTCCCCGGATCGCACCGCCGTCGCACCGCTCCGCCGCCTCGCCACCCTCGCCGCCACCGCGCTCGCCCTGCTCCTGGCGCAGCTGGCGGTGCCCGCCCCGGCACAGGCCGCGGGCGGGTTCTTCCACGGCGTCTACGCCAGCGTGTACGGCACCCGCGACTACCACGGCTACGTGCCGTCGTCGTACCGTCCCGGCACGCCCATGCCCCTGCTCGTCGCCCTGCACGGCTGCACCGAGAACGACGTCGGCTTCGACCTGCTCTCCGGCTGGAGCGCCGAGGCCGAGGCACGTGGCTTCATCGTCGTCTTCCCCGACCAGAGCAACGTGGTCAACCCCGCCACCTGCTGGAACTGGTTCCTGGAGACCAACCAGCACCGCGGCTTCGGCGAGCCCGCCATCATCGCCGGCATCACCAACCGGATGCGCTCGCAGTACACCGTCGACGCCAGGCGCATCCACGCCACCGGCGTCTCCGCGGGCGGCGTGATGGCGAACATCATGGGGGTGACGTACCCGGACCTGTTCGCGTCCGTCTCCGTCATGGCCGGCTGCGAGTACGACTGCGACGTGCTGCAACTGCAGACGGCCCAGGAGTCCGGCCGCAAGGCGCGGCAGGAGATGGGCAGCCGCCTGCGCCCCGTACCCGCGATCATCTTCCAGGGCACCGCCGACCTGGTCGTCCCCCCGTCCACGGCGTACCGCATCGCCGAGCAGTGGACGACCGTGGCCGGCACGGACCCGGTGGCCGACACCGTGGTCACCGGCCAGGTCTCCGCCGGGCGCTCCTTCACCCACCTGACCTACCGCGACACCGCGGGCCGCCCCCTCGTCGAGCAGTACATGATCGACGGCGCCGGCCACGCATACCCCGGCGGCTGCCCCTGCAGCCTCTACGGCGACCCCTCCGGCCCCGACGCCACCGCCCTCTCCTGGACCTTCTTCCTCGCCCACCCCCGCCCCTAAAGCAAGGAAGGGCACCTTCACAACGCTCCGCGTTGTAGAAGGTGCCCTTCTTAACTCTCTGCGCTAGCTGACCAGCACCCGCCGCTCGACGGCCGCGACCTCGTCCGCCGGGGCCGGTGCGGGCCGCAGCTCGTCGATGCGGACCAGCACCACGCCGCCGATGATCAGCACGCCGCCGAGCAGCTGCACCGGCACCGGCAGCTCGCCCAGGAACAGCCAGGCGATCAGGACCGCGAACAGCACCTCGGTCAGCCCGACGAACGACGACAGCTTCGCGCCGAGGATCCGGGCCGCGCCGATGCCGGATACGTACGAGATCACCGCCGCCACCAGCGACAGCCCCACGATCGGCACCAGCCAGCTGACCCGCTCGCCGGCGAAGGTCACGTCGCCGAAGCTCGCCCGCAGCGGCAGCGCGCCGACCGCGCCCAGCGCCAGCAGCACCACCGCGCCGATCGCCATGCCGCTGCTGGCCATGGCCACCGACGGCAGCCGCTCGTCGACCCGCGCGCTGAGCACGAAGTACGCCGCCAGGCCGACCGCCGCACCCAGGCCCCACAGCACGCCCACCGGGTCGAAGCCGCCGTCACCGGTCAGGTCGAGCACGAAGAACAGTCCCAGCATCGCCGCGGCCGACCCGGCCAGGGTCAGCGCGCGCGGCCGCTGGCCGTGGCGTGCCCACATCCAGAACACGACGAGGATGATGCCCAGGTATTCCAGGAGCAGGGCGACACCGATGGGCAGGTAGCGGACGGCGTTGAAGAAACCGACCTGCGCCCCGGCGACGGCGAGCAGCCCGAAGACGCCGATCGAGCTGAGATTGGCGCGCAGCACGTGCCACTTGCCACGCAGCGCGAGAACGGTCGGCACGGCCAGGATCAGGGCGGCGATGCCCACCCGGGCGGCGACGGCGGCCTCGGCCGACCAGCCCGCCTCGATCAGGGACCGGGCGAAGGTGCCGGAGGTGCCGAACGTCGCGGCCGACAGCAGGGCCAGACCGAGGCCGACACCGGCGGAGCGTTGGGTCTGCATGGAACTCACCTCGGAGACTACGCTGAACGTAATGAGTGAAACACCGCTACACTCATGACAGTAGACGGGCCGGGTGACAGGAGTCAAGATGCTTTTTGCCCATGACACCGAAGTCGCGCTGGTGGCCGCCGCCGCGCTGGTCAACACCACCGGCTCGGACGGCGAGAAGCTGCCCGACCTGGCCGCGCTCGACGACTTCTTCCGGGCGTACGGCTGGACCGGCGGCCGCGAGCACACCGAGGCAGAGCTGCGCGCGGTGCAAGCCCTGCGCCCGCGGCTGCGCCGTATCTGGGAGGCCGACGAGGACGAGGTCGTCGAGATCGTGAACGCGCTGCTGCGCGAGTCGAACGCGCTCCCCCAGCTCGTCAAGCACGACGAGTGGGACTACCACCTGCACGCCACACCCGCCGACGCGCCGCTGGCCACCCGGATGGCGGTCGAGGCCGCGATGGCGCTCGTCGACGTCGTCCGCAGCGGCGAGCTCAGCCGCCTGCGCATCTGCGAGCACCCCGACTGCGGGGACGTCGTCGTCGACCTGTCCAAGAACCGGTCCAAGCGCTTCTGCGACGCCGGCTGCGGCAACCGGGCCGCCGTCACCGCGTACCGCGCCCGCAAGGCCGCCGCCCGCGCCTGACCTCAGGTGAGCAGCTGGAACATCGCGATCAGGCCGATCACGACGATGAGGGCGCGCAGCGCCGTCGGGGGAAGCCTGCGCCCCCAGCGGCCGCCGATGAGGCCGCCGACGACCGAGCCCGCCGCGATCAGCAGGGCGGGCTGCCAGGCGACCATGCCCAGCGCGATGAACAGCACCGCGGCGACGCCGTTGACCAGCGCGGCCAGCAGGTTCTTGATGCCGTTGACCCATTGCAGGTCGGTGGAGAGCAGCACCCCGAGCAGGCCCAGCAGCAGCACGCCCTGGGCCGCGCCGAAGTAGCCGCCGTACACGCCCGCGCCGAACACGCCGAGCAGCAGCACCGGCCCCACCCGGCGATCCCGGTCGGGGCGGCGGGTCGCCAGCGAGCGGGCCAGCCGCGACTGCAGGACCACCAGCACCAGGGCCAGGCCGATCAGCACCGGGACGATGGCCTTGAACGCGCCGGGCGGCAGCCACAGCAGCAGCACCGCGCCGAGCAGCGCGCCCAGCGTCGAGGCGGTGCCCAGGCGCAGCAGCAACGGGCCGTGCCCGGCCAGCTCCCGGCGGTAGGCGTACGCCCCGGACAGCGAGCCGGGCACCAGGCCGACGGTGTTGGAGACGTTCGCGACGACCGGCGGGTACCCCAGGGCGAGCAGCACGGGGAAGGTCACCAGCGTGCCGGAGCCCACCACCGCGTTGATCCCGCCCGCGGCCATCCCGGCCAGCAGCACCACCGCGCCCTCGGCGACGGTCAGCGTCGTCTGCATCCTTGCCGCGCCTTCCCCGGGCCGGTCGACGCCGACAGGTCGCCGCCACCCGGATACTCATGATCCGATGACGCGAGCCTAGGCGGCATGGCACCGGGGTCACCCTCGATGCGGCGAAGGTCACCCGCCGATGTGCTCAATCGGTGGCCTCCGGACCGGGTTCGGTGAAGACGCCTCCAGGCCGTTCGGATCTTGTCCAACGGCACGCGGCCCTCCACGATGGCATCTGCCCGAACCCAGGCGCACAGAGCACCCCATCGGACCGTCAGCAGAGAAGGCGATGCATGAGGATCTCCCGACCACCATTCCTCGTCATGATCGCGATCACCGCAGCCGCCGTGTTCACGGCCGCGTGCTCGCCGAACGACGACGGCGCCCCGCCTGCGGCACCCAGGAGCGCCTCGGCAGGTCCGTCTCCGGAAGCAGCCGCCTCACCCAGCCCGGCAGCCGTCGCCGCGGCACGCGTCACTGTGTCCTTACCGGACAAGATCGGGAAACGGGTGCAGTCGACCGATCCTGAGCACACCCGCGTCGCATCGTTGGTGCTCATCGGCGCTCGTCCGAATCTCCAGGCCGACGTACCGGCCGTGGCGGCTTTCTACGGCAGCCTCAAGAGCAAGAACCTGATGTTCGTCGCCGCAGTCGCCCAGGAGAAGCCGACCGCCAACGCCCAGGCATACTCGCTCGGCTTCCTGGTCGATGCCGGGGTCCCCCTGGGATTCGACATCAACGGCGGCATCCGGGTCGGGCCCAACCCTAAGGTCAAGGGCCTGATCGGTTGCGATCGCGGCTCGTTCGAGGGAGCCTCCGGGGTCTACTGCGCTTGGGCGGATGAGCACAGCTTCGCCTTCGTATACCGCTATGGGACCGCGTCGAACGCCTCCACCGACGAGGTGTTGGCGACGATCAAGTTGTTGGTGCGGCCCTCGGCCGGCTGACATCGCACGCAGAGACGGTGCGGACCCGGCCGGGTCCGTACCGGCTGTGGCCTCGCCCCATTCCTCGGTTAAGAGAGTTCCACCAGGTCGTCGGGGTCCATGGCATCGCCGATGTCACCAGGTCGATCGGTGGCCAGCAGGCAGCCGTACCGGTGAGCCTCCACGACCGCGTGCGCGACTCCGTGGCCGCCCTTGACCAGGGGCAGCGCCCTGTGCAGGTCGAGCAGCGCATCTCCGGTCAGCGGCAGCACCACGATGCCGCTGTCGTCCCAGGACAGCATCCGCTCCACTCGAACCAGGTCGTCGCGATCCAGGTGCGGCCAGACGTCGACCACGGCGAGCGCCGGCACACCCACCAGCTGGTCGGCGTCGATGACCTCACTTATCAGTTCGCCGATCGACACACGCTCCAGCCGCAGGTGCAGCAGCAGGGCAGAGGGATCCAGGACCAGGCCGATGCTCACGCGGCTCGCTGACCGGAGCCGCCGAGGGTCCGCCTGCGCGCCCGGTGCGCCTCGAGGGCCGCCCGAGCCCGTGCCCGGCCGTCCTCGGTGGGCGCCATGTCACCTTCGTAACCGAACTCGGCCAGCCGCTGGTGCGCGAGATCCCGTCGCCGGTCCCGCTCGACCAGGCTGGCCAGGTACGCGGAGAAGTTGCCGCCGGAACGCGCGCGAGCGAACTCCGCCAGACTGACCGGCATCGTGATCGACGTCCGGAAGGTGCCGGCCCCGGCTTCTCCCTCGAGTTCCGTCATACTTTGAGGGTAGCGCAGTGTTATCGACGCCGTACAGCAGCTCGCCCGTCAGCGGAAGCCGAACATCTGGGTCCAGTAGTAGCGGTAGGTGCCGCCGGTCGCCCGGCCCACGCCCATGGCCTTGTACGAGCAGTTCAGAATGTTCGCCTTGTGGCCGGGCGAGTTCATCCACTGCTGCATGGTCGCCTTCGCGGTGGCGTTGCCCGCGGCGATGTTCTCCGCCGACGGCTGGGTGTACCCGGCCGCCTTGGCCCGGTCCCAGGGGCTGACCCCGTCCGGGGTGGTGTGCGAGAAGTAGTCGCGCTTGGCCATGTCGGCGCTGTGCAGCCGGGCGGCCTTGTCCAGCTTCGGCTCGGCGCGCAGGGCGCCACAGCCGGCGCTCTTGCGGGCCTGGTTGACCAGCGCCAGCATCTGCCCCTCCAGCGTCGACGGGACGGCGGCCTTGGTGGGGCTGGGCCGCACCGACGCGGCGGCCGACGGCGAGACCGACGGGCTGGCAGCCGCCGACGGCGACGCCGACCCCGCGACCGACGGCGACGCGGACCCGGCGGCCGCGCCCGCGGCGGCGGCGGCAGCGGCGGTCCCGGTCCGGTCGGCGGACGGGACCTCCAGTGCCAGCGGGACCAGCGCGTACACCCCGGTCGCGGCCAGCACGGTGGCCGCCGAGCCGAGCGCCAGCTTGCCGGGCAGCCGCAGCCCCCGGGCACTCGCGGCGGCGATCGCGGCGGCCGGGCTGGTCTGCCCCGAGCTGCCCGGGACCGGGCCGTCGGTGAGCGCCAGCAGCGCGGCGAGCACGGCGTACGCGCCGTTGCGGGCGGACAGGCGGCGGCACTGGTCGCAGCCGCGCACGTGCCGGTCGACCTGGGACCGCTCGCGGGAGGTCAGCCGCCTGCGGCCGTGCACGATGGCGTCGAGCCCGGCGCAGCGGCCGTGCCGCCGGGCGATGAGCACGGTGCGCACCGCGCTGCCCAGCGCCGCCCGCGAGCGGTGCACCAGCACGGCGGCGTGGGCGGTGCCGACCCCGAGGACCTCGCCGATCTCGCGGCTGGACAGCTCCCAGCGCACGTTGAGTTCCAGCACCGCGCGCTGGCGCGGTTCGAGCCCGTGCGCGGCGGCCCAGACCAGCTCGTACGCCTCCCGCTGCTCGGCCGCCTGCTCGGGGTGGCGGCCCGGGGTGTCGTCGACCAGCAGCGCCGGATCGGGCAGCGGCGCGGGGGCGACCCGGGCTGCGGCCGACATCGCCCGCTTGTACGCGATGGAGAACAGCCAGGTCCGGATCACCTCGGGGTCGCGCAGCTTGGCCAGGTCACGCCAGGCGACCAGGAACGTCTCCTGCACCACGTCCTCGGCGGTGTGCCGGTCGCCGACCTGCCGGGACACGAAACCCAGCAGCCCCGGCCGGTACAGCCGATAGAGCCGGTCGAAGGCCTCGCGGTCGCCTGCCGCGGCGGCCCTGGCAAGGGACGTGTCTGACCGCATGACTGCCTCCCGAGGTAGCGGTGTCTCGCTGATAAGTCCCGCTACCGGTCGCGCCATTACACCCAACGCGAGAATTTCTGTCCACGCGAGCGGCGGCCCCCGCTCGCGTGCCGGAAATCCGGCCCGCCCGGTCGCGGCCCGTGACCACGCCGCCGCACCGAGCACCTACCGCTGCCGAACGCGGTGGACCCGTTAAGAAGGGCACCTTCCACTACGCGGAGCGATGTGAAGGTGCCCTTCCTTTCGGTCAGTAGACGGAGAGGTGGACGTGGTCGGTGTGGTCGGCGGAGGGGGAGTCGCCGCAGCTCGAGCCGGTCGGTGAATATCGGTGCCAGCCGCCGCCGGTGGCGGTCCAGACCTGGCAGAACCAGATGACGTACATGACCCCGAGCGCGCTGGCGTTCTTGACGAAGTACGCGGCGAGCTTGTTGCCGTAGGTGCGGTCTCCCCCGCTGGCCGTGCCACCGAAGCCGCCCGCCGCGGCCGAGAAGTCGCAGGCGCGGCCCTTGGGGTGCTCGTACATGTCACCGGGACGCCAGCACGAGGTGTACCGCTTGAACCCGTCCTCGCGCGCCTGCTCGTAGGCGTGCAGCGTGCGCGGCGTGATGCAGGCGCTCGACGAGGGCCGGGTGGGGTCGTTGATGCTGCAGATCTCCTTCGGCCAGGTGCCGTCGGCGTTGCGCTTGGCGGGGATGGCCAGCGGCGAGTCCGGGTCCACCCAGCCGCGGGTGGCCTCGCCGCCGAGCGCGCTGAGCGCCTTGTCGGCCGCCTTGCGCAGCTTCGCCATCTCGGCGAGGTGCTTGGCCTGCTCCTTGACGGAGGCGTCGACGGCGGCCTTCGCGTTGTTGATCTCGGTGCGCACCGCGACCAGCTCGCTGATGCGGGACTCGTCGCGGGCGGTCAGCTTCTCCAGCGCGGCGGAGCGGGTCAGGAACTCGTCGGGCGAGTTCGCGTTCAGCATGACGCCGATGACGCCGAGCCGGCCGGACTTGTAGGCCTCGGCCGCGTACTTGGCGACGCCGGCCCGGACCCGGGTGTACTTGTTCTCCGCCGCGAGCAGCGTCTGGTTCATGGAGGTCTGCTCTTTTTTGGCCTTCGCCAGCGCCGCCTCGGCCTCCAGGAACTGCCCGGCCGCGCTCTCCAGGTTCTGGCGCGCCTGGGCGACCTTGGTCGACGGAATCTCGTTGGGCTCGGCGTGAGCGGGCGTCCCGAACCCGGTGACCAGCAACACAGCGGCCACGAGCAGGGCGAGCAGGGACGCGGGCCGGGGGCGGCGCACCGGGGTGGGCACGTGCGGAATCCTTCCGTCGTCCGCCGCGCCGGACACGGGCGCGCGGCGGCGGCCGCCAGGGGTGAGGGGAACTCTGTACGGGCGCGGCCGCCAGGCAGATTACCGCGCTGCGGCGGCGCGGGAAAGTCTCCGAGGTCGCGGTACGTGACGGAGAAGCCCTCGGGAGACGTCAATCCGGCTGGATCTCCAGGTCACGGAGGTAACGCAGGCCGGGGCGGTCACCGAGAGTGATCGGCTCGTCGACAATGAAGCCGTTGCGGCGGAGCACCGCGGCCGAGGCGGGGTTGTCGAGGGTGGTCACGGCGGTGAGCCCGGTCAGCGCGTACGCACCGGCGGCCAGCGCGCAGACCTGCGCCACCATCGCCGTGGCCAGGCCCTTTCCGGCGGCGCTCGCGGCGATCCGGTATCCCAGCTCGGCCCGCCCTTCGGCGACGTCGACCAGGTTGACCCGGCCCACGATCGCCCCGGCCGCGTCGACCACGACGTGGAAGTGGTGCAGCCCGGCGGCCTGCTCGGCGAGGATCGCGGCATGCCGCTGCGCGAAGTCCGCGAAGTAGTCGTCGCCCCGGTCGGGGATGCTCCGGGCGAACCAGGCCCGGTTGGCGGTCTCGAACGCCAGCAGCGCCGCAGCGTGCGCGGCGGTCAGGCGCTGCAGTTCACCCATGCGCCGGGACGCTACCCGAGCGGCCCGCCGCCCCGCCCCGGGTTATTCCGGACACACGAATGCCGGCGCCGGTCTCGGGGACCGGCGCCGGCATCGGCGATGTCGGGTCAGCGACCACGCTTGGTGCGGACCTCGGCGAGCCGCTCGTTCAGGATCTCCTCGAGCTCCTCGATCGAGCGGCGCTCCAGCAGCATGTCCCAGTGGGTACGCGGGGGCTTGACCTTCTTCTGCTCCGGCTCGGTGCCGTCGACCAGCCGCGCGACGGCCCCGTCGAACTTGCACTCCCACGTCGAGGGCACCTCGGCGTCCACGGCGAACGGCACCTCGAACCGGTGCCCGTTGACGCACGAGAACTCACGGGTCTGCCGGGGCGCGAACTCGGTGTTGCGGTCAGACTCGTAGCTGACGGCGCCAAGTCGGCTTCCCCGCAGCACGCGCTCGCCCATACCAGCTCCTCACGATTGAAAACGGCCTCTGGTGACGCAACGACGCGCACACCCGTCGTGTTTCCCCAGCGGCAGACGACAGTACGCGTCCGGCACCAGCACGACAACCCGACACGTCAGGCCCCGGCCGCATCCAGCCGCGCGGCCTGCTCGTCCGACAGCACCACGTCGAGCGCGGCGTGCGCCGTCTCATACTGCGCCAAGGTGCGCGGACCCACCAGTGGAATCGTCGTGGGCGTGGCCCGCAGCAGCCAGGCCAACACCACCTGGTTCGGGGTGGCGCCGAGTTCGGTGGCCACCTCGGCGACCGCGGCCAGCCGCGCCTGCGCGTCGGGGCCCTCGTAGTTCTCCATGGCCCAGTGCCCGGTCCGCTTGTCGGCCGAGTCGTAGACGCCCTTGAGGATCGGCGAGTACGCCACCAGCGACAGGTCGTCGTGCTCGCGCAGGTAGTCCAGCTGCTCGTCGTCCACGATGGAGGCGGAGTCCAGCCCCGCCCTCGGGCGCAGGTAGGTGTGCTGCTGCTGCAGCGCGACCGGCGCGGGCCAGCCGTTGGCCGCGCACAGCTGCCGGATGCGCTCCAGCCGCCAGGTGCGCACGTTCGACCAGCCGATGTAGCGGGCCTTGCCCGCGGCGACGATGCCGGCGAGCGCTTCGAGGGTCTCCTCCAGCGGCGTGGCCCGATCGTCGACGTGCACGTAGTAGAGGTCGACGTGGTCGGTGCGCAGCCGCCGCAGGCTGTCGTCGATCGCCTTGGCCAGGGTCGCCGCGCTCGCGCCCTCGGACCGCGTGCGGGCCAGCGGCCAGTCGGGCCGGCCGTCGCGCCACACGCCGTCCTGGTCCCAGACCATGGCGCTGCCCTTGGTCGCGAGGAAGACCCGGTCGCGGCGGCCAGGCAGCCAGCGGCCGAGCAGTTCCTCGCTCTCCCCGCCGAGGCTGCCCTCCCGCGCCCACCAGCAGTAGCAGTTGGCGGTGTCGACGAGGTTGCCGCCGGCGTCGAGGAACCGGTCGAGCATCTCGACCGAGGTGGGCTCGTCGGTACTGGTCCCCATGAGCATGGCGCCGAGTGCCAGTTGGCCGACCTGCTCGCCGGTGCGCCCGAGTTCTACCGTCTTCATACCCTCACGCTAGAAGCTGGAGCGCGCTCCAGGTCAAGCGGAATAACACGGCGCGGCCCCTCGCCGGGCAACGAGGGGCCGCGCCGCTGATCGGGGCGGGATTCAGGTCGTTGGGAAGTTGTCCGGGGTGCGGATGCGGCTGCGCATGAAGTTGCCGGACTCGGTCAGCACCGAAGTGCCCGCGTACTGGCTGCCGTTGCAGGTGCCGGGCTTGAACGCGGCGCTGCCCTCGTTCGCGTCGGAGTACGTCCAGTTCGCGTACCCGATCTTGAGACGGTCGAGCATGTCCAGCCAGGCGGTGCTGCTGGACGCGTCGACCGCGCCGCCGCCGGTGTAGGTGACCGTGCCGAACTCGGTGACGAAGATCGGCAGCGCGGCCGCCGCCCGCTCCACCTCGGCCCGGTAGTTGTCCTTGTGCGAGGCGGCGTAGAAGTGGAACGCGTACATGATGTTGGTCGCGTTGACCTTGTTGTTGATGATCTCGGTGGAGTTGCCGCCCTCCGAGACGCCCAGCGACGACCAGCCCCGGGTGCCGACGATGACCACCGCGTCCGGGTCGTTCGCGCGGATCACCGGGATGACCTGCTCGGCGTAGTTCTTGATGGTCGACCAGCTCACGCCGTTGGGCTCGTTGGTGATCTCGTAGATCACGTTGTTCTTCGCCGCGTGGCGCGCCGACACCGCGGCGAAGAAGGTCTTCGCCCGCTCCAGGTTGTACATCGGGTCACCCGGGGTCAGCGTGTGGAAGTCGATCATCGCGTACAGGCCGCGCTCGGTGGCCTCCTCGACGAGGTTGTTCACCTGGTTGGTGAACCCGGCCGGGTTGGTCTCGTAACCCTGCTCCTGCACGTACATCGACACCCGCAGCAGGTCGGCCTGCCAGTCGCTCGCCAGCGCGTTCAGCGAGTTGTCGTTGTAGCAGTTGGCGAACCACTGGATGCCGTGGGTGCTCATGCCGCGCAGCTGGATCGGCCGGTTGAACCGGTTGCACAGATTCACACCGCAGACGCGCAGCTGCCCGTTGATCGAGACAGGGGTCCCGGCCGGCTGCGACGGGCTCGGCGAGGGCGACGCCGACGGCCGCGGCGAAGCCGACGGCGAGTTGCTCGGGGCCGGTGAGCTCGGCGTGGTAGATCCGGTGCAGACGGTGCCGTTCAGGGTGAACGAGGTCGGCGTCCCGTTGGCGGTGGTCCAGCTGCCGTTGAAGCCGATGCCGGTGGAGGCGTTGGTGGCCAGCGAGCCGTTGTAGTCCATGCTCCTGGCGATGACCGCCGCGCCGCTCTGGGTGTAGGTGGCCGACCAGCCCTGGGTCACCTGCTGCCCGTTCGGGAAGGTGAAGCCCAGCGTCCAGCCGTTGATCGGGTCGCCGAGGTTCTTGATGGTGATGTTCGCGGTGAACCCGCCCTGCCACTGGTTGGTGGTGTAGGTGACGGCGCAGCCGCTGGCGGCCATGGCGTTGACCGCGGGCAGCGCGATCGTCACGCCCATGGCGAGCGCGCCGATCGCGCCGGCCGCGATCAGGGCGCGCCGGGACGCGCGCGGGAGGAGTCTCATGACGAGCCTTTCGTCGGGATCGGGGTGGGGGCGCGCCGGACGGACCCTCATCGGGCAATGAGGGGGCCGCAAACGCCCTGGCCAGAGACCGGGAGCGCTCCCATCGAGCAGAGCTTAAGGCCCCGGTAATCCCTTCGCAACATATCCATTCATCGACGCCTCATATCGCCGCAGACGCACTGAAACTTTCAGAAATGCGGCCCGTCGTGATCGGATGTACGGTCCGGCACGACGCAGGACGACGCGCATCCACGGGAGGAACACATGGGCAAGGTGCTGTGGCACATCACGATGTCGCTGGACGGCTTCGTCGCCGGGCCGGGCGGGGACATGTCCTGGATGGCCGGATACGAGGGGCCGAACCCCGCCGTCGACGAGGTGCTGTCCCGCATCGGCGCCGTCCTCATCGGCCACCGGACCTACTTCGGCCCCACCGGCGAGGGACCCACCGCCGAAGGCCGGGTGTACGGCGGCGCCTGGACCGGGCCGCAACTCGTCTACACCCGTGACGTCCCCGAGGACCCCAACCCCGAGTACATCTTCGTCGACAACCTGGCCGAGGCCGTCGCCACCGCGAAGGCCGCCGCGGGCGACGGGTACGCGGTGCTGATCGGCGCGGCCATCGCCCAGGACTGCCTGGACGCGGGCCTGCTGGACGAGGTCCTCATCCACGTGGTCCCGACGCTGCTCGGCGACGGCACCCGCCTGTTCGACCGCCCCGGCGGCGACGGCACCCGCCTCGAACAGCTCAGCGTGACCCACACCCCCACCTGCACCAACATCTGGCTCCGCGTCCCCCGCTGACCCGCCCTTGCCGCCGCGCCGCGTCCTTGATCATCCGACTTGCCGGGCACATGTGCGTATCTTGAGCCCACTTTCGCCCATGTGCCCGGCAAGTCGAACGACCTTGGTGCGACACGCGCCCCGCTCATTCCGCGCGCCGCGACCGCGCCCCCGCCGGCCCGGTCCGGGGTTCGGCAGGGCTCAGGGCCGCCGGTTGAGCGCTGCCAGCACTGCGATGAATTCCTGCTGGTCGAGCACGATGCGGTTGCGGTGGCGCGCCCGGCTGCCCGCGCGCCAGATCGGGGTGGGGTGGTCGCGCTCCGGGTCCCCACCGCTGACCCAGATCTGCCAGGCGTCGAAGTCGTCGGCCTGGCCCGCCCACGCCCGGTTCAGCTGCGCCCAGGGGACGACCCGGGTGCTCCACACATGACGGATCTTGATGCCGTCGTCGCCGACGTACACGCCGACCAGCGCGACCCGCCAGACGGCGATCACCCAGCCTGTCGAGAGCAGCGCATAGATCGGCGCCGTGACGGCCGTGAGCTCGCCTGCGGCGAGGCCGCACAGGGGAAGCGCCCCTCCGACGGCTGTCAGCAGCGCAGTGAGGCCCATCCGGAACTCGTGCCGGTCGGCATCTCCATAGGGCCGGATCCATCGCGGCATGGCCGCAGCATAGGGATCGTCGGCAAATTCCGGGCGCTCGCCTGCATGACCTTCGCGATCTCGCCTACGGGCCGGGCGAACGCGAGCTACATTACGCAAACCAGGGCAATAGGGTGAACCACCTGAAAGGCCGGCGCTGCGGCGTGATGGGACGGCGAGCAAGATGAGTGAGGCTTCTGGAAGGTTCTCCCGCCGCACGGCGCTGCGGGCGCTGGCCGCAGGGTCGTTCGTCGCGCTGCCGGGGCTGTCCGCGTGCAGCCGGTCCGCGCCGCCGGCCCCGCCCGCGGCCGGCCCGACGCTCAACCGCTACGGCACCGCGCCGAACGACTACGCGCTGCTCAACCTCAAGCCTGACACGTTCTACGCCTGGGAGGACGGCTTCCGCACCGCGGACACCAACACCGACCCGCAGACGTACGAATGGTGGCACACCGAGCTGACCGGCGACGACGGCATCGTGGTCTCGTTCACGCTGAAGACCCGCCCCGGCGACGGCCTGACCGCCGAGTCCGACCGGCGTCCCGCGGTCAACCTGCTGATCACCACGCCGTGGGGCAACGAGTTCAGCGTGTTCCAGACGTACAGCTGGGACGAGTTCGCCAGCGCCAAGGACCGCTGCAACGTCAAGGTCGGCCCGTTCACGCTCACCGGCGACCTCAAGAGCTACCAGCTGCGCGGCACCGCCAACGACATCACCCTCAACCTTGACCTGACCAGCACCGCGGCCCCGTTCCGGCCCGGCACCGGCCACGTCTACCTCGGCGGGCCCGACCAGTACCAGGCGTGGTTCGCCGCGGTGCCGTCGGGCAAGGCGCAGGGCCACATCGTGTTCTACAACGAGAAGCGCGAGTTCATCGGCACCGGCTACCACGACCACACCTGGGGCAACCTGCCGTTGCCGCAGTTCGTCGACCGGTGGCGCATCGGCATGGGGGTCGCCGACCGCTACTCGGTGCTGGCCCGCGACATCCACCTGCGCGGCAAGTACGACTCGACGGACCTGACCGTGCTGCTCATCGACGACACCGAGGCGGGCAAGCGGCTGGTGGCGGCGTACAACGACGACACGCTCAACGCCACCGAGATGCAGACCGGCGAGGAGGACGACTTCGCCGAGGTGCAGTGGAACTACACCGGCGAGAACTCGGCGATCGTGACGATGTCGGCGACGGACCGGATGGTGCCCGGACGGCCGTACGTCAACCAGACCGGCTCGGTGCTGCCCGCCGCCCGGGAGAAGGCCCCGCGCAAGCGCTGGTACATCCGCAACGAGGCCGAGATCGCGCTGAGCCTGGGCACGATGGGCCCCGGCTACCGGGTCACCGGCAAGGGGACCCTCGACAACGCCCAGTTCGGGCTGCTGTCGGGCCAGCAGCAGACCCCGAAGCCGAAGCCGTCCTGAGCGCCCGGCGCCGGCGCTGACGGCCCGGCGGTAGACAGTGTCTACGAGTTCTGGTAGACACTGTCTATGCCGGACCCGGACACCACCCTGCGCGCCCGCCTGGTCGAGGTGGGCGTGGACCTGCTCAGCCGCGAGGGGCCGGGGTCGCTGACACTGCGTGAGATCGCCCGGCGGGCGGGGGTGTCGCACGGCGCGCCGCGCCGCTACTTCCCCAGCCACCTGTCCTTGCTGTCCGCCATCGCCCAGGTCGGCTACCAGGACCTCGGCGGGCGCATCGCCGGGCTGCGCCACGAGACCGACCCGCACGCCGGGTTGCTCGCGCTGGGCCGCGCGTACCTCGACTTCGCCCGCACCCAGCGCGGCATGTTCGAGCTGATGTTCCGCCACGAGCTGCTGCGCGGCAACCAGATCGGCCTGCGCGACGCCAGCCGCCAGCTGTTCGGCGTGCTCGTCGACCTGGTCGGCCGCGCCCGGCACGGCCTCACCGGCCCCGAGCCCGTCGTCGTCGCCGGGGCGCTGTGGGCCAACCTGCACGGCATCGCCCAGCTCTGGCTCTGGGGCAGCCTGCAGATGACGGTGCAGACCGACGACGTCGACCCGCTGCTACGCGCCGCGCTGGACGCCCACCTGGGCCCGGCCTGACCACCGGAGGACACGTGTCGATCCAGTCCATCACCCGGATGCTGCTCACCCCGCTGTCGCGGGTGGCGTTCCGGCCGACCGTCGAAGGCCGCGAGCACATCCCGCTGGACGGACCGCTCATCCTGGCCGCCAACCACCTGTCGTTCCTGGACAGCTTCATCATCCCGCTGATGACACCGCGGCCGGTCACGTTCCTGGCCAAGGCGGAGTACTTCACCGGCACCGGGTGCAAGGGCCGCCTCGTCCGCGAGCTGATGACCGGCCTGGAGGCCATCCCGGTGCAGCGCGGCGGGCACCGGGCCGCCCAGGAATCCCTGGAGCTGGCACTCGGCGTGCTCGAACGCGGCGGTGCGTTCGGCATCCACCCCGAGGGCAGTCGCTCCCGCGACGGCCGCCTCTACCGCGGCCGCACCGGCGTGGCCTGGCTCGCACTGGCCTCCGGCGCGCCGGTGGTGCCCGCCGCGGTGCTCGGCACGGACCGCGTCCAGCCCATCGGGGCGAAGCTCCCCCGGCCCGGCCGGGTCACCATCCGCTTCGGCGCGCCGCTGCGCTTCACCCAGCCGCCCGGCATCAGCGTCGGCCGGGCCCGCCGCCAGGCCACCGACGACATCATGGCCGCCATCCAGGCCCTGTCCGGCCAGCAACCCGCCGACGCCTTCAACGAGGCCGCGCTGACCCCGTAATCCGCCGGGTCAGGCGGCCTCGCACCAGGCCAGGTCACCCGGGCAGCCGTGGGCCGCGTGCACCACGAAGCGCTGCGCGCTCGCCTCGACGTAAGCGGCCGTGCGGAACGGCCTGCCGTGGTCGTCGATGACGAGGGCGCCGCTGCGGCCCGCGCTCGACCAGCGCAGCCGCAGCTGCCAGGTGCAGTCGCAGGCGCCCGGGTCGGCCTCGATGACGAAGATCTCCGGGTCGCTGTCGGAGACCTTGAACGGGAACGCGACCGCCGGGATCTCCTTGCGGGCCAGGTCCTCACCCGCCTGGGGGAGCGCCCGCGGGTTCGGCTTGTCCAGGTCGATCCGGAAGAACCGCGGCACCGCGCCGCTGCCGCAGCCCTCCTCGGTGAAGAAGACCCGCGGCGCGTCGAGGGCCGGGCCGCGCTGCTTCACCTCGACCTCCAGGCTATGCAGCACCACGGACGTGTCGGACGTGCCCTGCAGCGTGAGCGTGACGCGCGACCGGGACGGGATCGCCTCGACCCGCTGCGCCCACTCGGCCACCTCGTCGTCGGCGGGCCAGTCCCGCGACTCCGCGTTCATCACCCGGTACGGGCTGGCCAGCTCACCGGGGTCGGCGTTCACGACGTACGGCTTGCAGTAGTCGCCCCGGGACAGCACGTCCACACTGAACGGGGTCTGGTCCGCGGCGGCCGAGGTCGGCGGGGTGCCACCGGGGGTGTCCGCGCCCGGGGTCAGGTATGCCAGCGCCACCCCGCTGATCACCGACACCACGACCGCCGAGGCGACGCCGCCGAGCCAGTTGCGCAGCACCCGGTGCCGCCGCCACCAGCCCATCGCCGGGCGGGCCGCCGCGACCGGCGTGGGCCGTTGGGACGGATCGAGTGGCAGCGTCACGTCGTTCCCCAGTCCGGTGTGGAGGCAGTACCGGACGACGACGCTACTGAATGTCCGCGCCGGGTCGCAGCACCGCGACGGACAGTGTTGCCCGGCTGATCGAACGACACCGGTCATCGCACACGAGTGGCGCGCCCCGGATCGGGTCGCGCCACTCGGCTCACCCCCGAGGTCAGCCCAGGGTCGAGGCATCCGGCAGCGGGCCGTCGGCCCAGCGCGCGTCGAGCAGGACCATCCAGCTGTACAGCCGGCCACCGGACCAGCTCTCGCTGCCCAGGGCCCGGCCGGTCACCGGGTCGACGATCAGCCGGGTCTGCGCCTTGGCGAAGTCGCCCTGGCGCGTCACCGCGATCGCGACACCGGACCGTCCGCGCTGGTCGGTGACCCGGCCCAGCGACGTCACGCCGGGCAGCGCCGCCAGCATCCGGTACGCCGCCCCGCGCACCCGCGGGCTGACCGGCAGGTCGATGACGAGACCCATACCGGCGTGGAACAGGAACTCCTGGGCGCTTTCCGCCTCCCCGTCGTTGACGTCGTGCCAGCGGAGCAGGTGCTTCTTGAGCTGTGCCGGGTCCGTCGGCAGCGCGGCCAGCTCCCGTACTGAACGAGGCATTCCGGCGAGCAGGAAGTTGTTCGCCGCGGTGTGCCCCTGCATCGGGCGGGGAGCCCAGGACCCGTCCGCGCGGAGCATGTAGGCGCTCGACGGCAGACCCTCCACCGCGGCCAGCCACATCTGGTGCTGGCCACGCCGGGAGCCCTCGCCGTTTTCGGCGCGCAGCACCCAGTAGTCGCCGTCGGACGCCGCCGCGGTCTCGCTGACCAGGGCGGCGGCCAGCAGCACACCGCCGGCGTCGGTGGGCGGCACGGCGGGGGCGCTGGCAGCCGGGGCGCCGGTGGGCTCTTGCGTGACCGCCGGGACCGTCCCGGAGGTGTTGCCGAGCAGGATCGCGCCGGTCACGGCCAGCGCGACGGCGGGCAGGCCCGCGGCGAGCACGAGGCGGCCGACCGGCCGGCGGGCGGTGCGGGACACGGTCTCCTCCTGGGGGTACGACATGATCGTCATCGGGTCGGCGGGCGGCTCGGTCGGGTCGAGGCTGTTCGGGCGGGCCGCGGTCAGGGCCCGCAGGGTGTCGCGGTGGCTCATCGGGAGTACTCCTGGGCGGTGAGGCGGACCGGGCGGCGGCGGTCCACCGGCGCGGCGTCGGACATGGCCTGCTCCAGGCGTCTGCGGGCCCGGTGCAGGCGGACGAAGAAGGTCGCGGTCGAGCAGCCGACGACCCGGGCGGCGTCCCTGGCGGACAGTCCCTGCCAGGCGGTCAGTGTGAGCGCCTCCCGGTCGTCCTCGGCCAGCCCGGCGAGCGCGGCCAGCATCGCCGCGCGGTCGGCGACGCCGTCGGCCACGTCGGCGTCGGCCTCCACGGCCCAGGCCCGTAGCTCCAGGGCGAGGCCGGTCTGGCGTACGTCGTCGCGGAAGCGTTCCCGGATCACGTTGCGGGCCACGCCGAGCAGCCACGGCAGCGGCCCCTCGGGCACGGCGTCCAGCCTGCGCCAGGCCACCAGGAACGTGTCGGCGACGACGTCGTCGGCCAGGGCGCGTCCGGCACGGCTCACCGCGTACGCGTACACCTGGCGATGATGTCGGTGGTAGATGGCGGTGAACCGCCTGCTCGGCTCGTCATGGGTCACTGGCTCCTTCTCCTTCGCCGTGAAGGTGTTCGGTCACCAGGTAGTGCGCCCCGGACGCCGATTCTTACCAGTGCACCCGCGGCGGCCCGGACCTCTGCGTCGACCGCGCGGGCGGAGCCCACACCGAGATCGTTCGAGTTGCCTGGCAATCGGGCGTATGACGGGTCAAGATACGCACAGGCGCCAGGCAACTCGAACGATCAAGGCACATGCGAGGCGTCGTCGTCGCGGGCCGCCCGGTGTTTTTCACCCGTTGGGCCGGTACGCGGCGGCGGCTTGTGGATTCGTGCGCCATACTCGTAAGCACCGGCTCTCCAGGGGCAGGAGCCTGCCATGACCGTCGCATCCGATCGGGAGAAGATCGCCGAGCTGCTCACGTCCGTGGAGGAGCTGGAGGACGTCGCGCGCACGCTCGACGACGAGCGGCGTACTCGGCTGCTGCGGATCGCGCGGCGGTGGCTTGCCACCTGTGAGCCCATCCGGCCGGTGATCGCGGCCGAGTTGCTTGAGTTGAGCGAGCCGACGGTGCGGGAGTGGGCCCGCGCCGGGGTGTTTCTGATCGTGCAGGTCAACGGGCAGTCACGGCTGGAGCCCCGCCGCTTCCACGAGGTCTGGCACCTGGTGAAGGACCTGCGCCAGGCCGGGCAGACCCGGGGGCTGCTCGACGCCGTGTGGCGCTACCTGGAGGACACCGCGCTGCTGGAACGCGACGACCTCCGGGAGAGCCTCGCGCAGATGCAGCGCGGCGAGGGCAAGGCCATCGACGTCCACGGGCTGCTCGCGCGTACGCGGCAGAGCCCGGCCTAGGCAGGTCACGTGCCCGTCACCCTCGACTGGACGCCCCGCGCCGAGCAGCAGTTCGACGGCCTGCGCAACCGCCAGCAGCAGCAGGTCGCCCAGTTCCTGCGCCACCTCGAAGCGGAGGGCTGCGCGGCCCTCGGCTACCGCCTCACCGGCGGGGCCCCGCTCGACCGCCTGTGCGTGAAGCACGTCGGCGACCTGCGCATCGTGGTCGCGTTCCGGTCCGGCAGGCAGGCGTGCGTGCTCCTGATCGGACGGCACGACGAGGCCGATCCGGGTATCGACGTGTACGCGGCGCTGTATGAGCTCGCCGGGGTCAAGCCGCCGACGGACCCGCGTACCAAACCGCCTTGCTGCGGCGACGGCGGCCTGCCGCCGGAGATCGGCGCGGCCGTCGACGAGCTCGCCGACCGGGCGATCCGGATCCGCCGCACCCGGCGCGGCGAGGGCCGGGCCGCGGACTAGTCCGCGGCCGTCGGCCTCGTGCGGTCGGTCAGGCGCTCGTGGCGCTGCCGGGCCGCCTGCGCCGAGCCGAGGCCAAGCCCGAACGCGATCGCCTGCCAGGTCAGGCCCCGCGCGCGGGCCAGGTCGAGCAGACCCGCCTCCAGGGCGTCGAGGTCGGCCCGCACCCGCGGGATGAGGGTGAGCGCGGCGGTCAGGTCCGTCTCGTCGAGCGGCTCCTCGTCGGGCTCGGGCTGGGCCGAACCCGCGGCGAGCGACACCGACAGACAGACCGCCTCGTACGGGTCCAGCACGTACGGATGCCGCCAGCGGTCGCGCCGGCTCGGGGTCGCGCCGTGGCGCTCGGCGAGGCGGGTCAGGGCGGCGAAGTCGCGATGTGCACGGGCCCGCCCGGCGTCCGGGGGCGCGAAGGGGTCCTCGTAGTGGATGTCAGCCATGCCCACAGCCAATCAGAAAAACGACACGTTGTAAACATCATGTTGAACACGACTTGTTCAACGTCGCCGTACCGTCAGGCGCCGGGCAGCGCTATGTGCTCGTAGGCCAGGGCCTTTTCGAGCGCCTGCTCATCGGTGAGGTGCGGCGTGTGGTGGAACAGGTAGTCGACGACGTGCGGGCACTCGGTGATGCGTTCGAGCTCCTCGACCTTGTCATCGACCTCCTCGTCCGGTGTGTACACCAGCTCGGCCATCAGTGCCAAGGCGCGTTGCCGCAGTTCGGGCGTCAGCGTCCGCATGTCCTGCCCTCCTGGTTCGGTGGCCGAACCGGCTGGAAGGCGCAGCTTAGGATGGGCGCGCCATCGGACGGGCTAGCGGGGGGAGCCAGGGACGTGACCTGGGTTGAGGAGATTCTGCGGCGGCGAAGACGGCACCGGACGTGGTTCCGGATCGTGCTGGCGCTGGCGGTCGTGACCGGGCTGGTCCTGTTCTTCGGCCGGCCGCACTGGCAGCAGTACCAGGCACGGCAGGAGAAGCAGGCGCGCCAGGCGGCCCTGGCCGAGTACGCGCCGGTGGTGTTCCCGGCGATCCGTGCGCTGCTGGGATACGACTACCGCGACTTCGACGGCGCCGTGGCTCGTGGGCAGTCCTTCCTCACGGGCCCGTTCGCCGCCGAGTACACGGCCGCCATGGCATCGCTGCGCACGACCGCCCTCGCGGAGCAGACCGTGGTCACCGCGGACGCCCACGGTGTGGGCGTCCGCGAGCACGGGCGACAACAGGGCAGGGTGCTGGCCTACGTGACCCAGCGACGCACCGCGAACGGTCTGGCCGGGGTTGAGATCACCTACTGCGAGGTCATGGTCACCCTGGAACGCGTCGGGTCGGGCTGGAAGGTGGCACGGTTCGTCGTCCAGCCGAATCCGAACGTCCGCATCTCACCCACAGCCACGCCACGACCCTCGTCCTGACCTCGCGCTCAGGCAGCCCGCTTGCGGGAGACGTACGACCGACGCGCCGCCGGCGCTGTCACCTGGGGGCTGACCATGGGTCAGGAGCGCATCAGCGGGACCATCAGGTGGGTGCCGAGGACGTCGTTCATGACGGGCGGGGTCTGGGTGTCATACCTGCCGGTGCCGGACCGCACCGACAGGAGCATCCGGCCGAGCGCGCCCGGTGCCGTCTCGTACGCCTGCAGCGCCGAACCCCGGAAGATGACCGGCTTGTCGTACTCGGCGGCCAGCCGGACCATCACCCCGCCGATCAGCTTCTGGCAGGTCGAGCACGGGCTGTTGGTCTGGTGCGCCTCGATGACGACGGCCAGCGTCGTCGCCTGGTTCAGGTTCACGGCGGCCGCCTCCACCCAGGCCAGGAACGCCTGGAACTCGGAGTGCGCGACCCCGGAGACGCCCTTGAGCTTGTGCGGTTCGACGGTGTCCTTGGCGGCGGCCGACTCCTGCTCGATCTCCCCGTCGACCCGGCGGACCACGGTCAGGCCGGCCAGCAGCGAGTTCCCGGACGCGCCGCCGGGCAGGGCCGCACGGTGCAGGGCGGGGGCGGTGACGGTGTAGTAGGTGGCTGGGGCGGTGCGGAGCAGCACGTCGATATCCGTTTGCTCACGCAACGCGTCACGATTGACGCTAAACCGGGAAGACATGACTCACTGCAGGTGAAGATGGCTGAATGGCTGTTCGTGGCCGTGCATGGACTGTTCGCCGAAAGTCACGGGACCGCGATGGTGCGGTGCCAGGACGCCGACGAAGACCGTCGGCATGCACAGTTGCTCCATCTGCTCAGAGTTGTCGGCGCGCGCCTCCAGGAGCTGGTTCAGGTACGGCAGTGGCAGGCCGCGGGTGGAATGAGCCGCCAGCAGGTGATCATTGACCCGGTCCTGACGGAGACGGAACGTCCCGTGGTCGGCCCGATCCGACAACGAGATGAACCAGGCCGCGAGGGAATCTGGTGCGAGCTGCTGCTGCCTCGCGCCTGGTTGAGCCGACCGATTGACGGCCTGCGGGCCGTGCAGTCGACCCGCGCCGTCCTTGAGACGCTGGACGCGGTCGGCATGCAGTACGGGCTGGGTGTCATACCGGTACGCAATCCCCCATCCGGCGGGGACGTGCCGGACGACCCTTTCACCGCCCCACCCCTGCACCGGCATGCGGCCATGACGTCCGCCTCCGAGCGGCTGCGAGGACTGCTGGAGGAAGTCGGACCTGACGAGATGCTGGTGGCGACCCGCACCGAGCGGTCCGCACGGACGGCGACGAGCCTGGACCGATTCATCGCGAACATGGGTGACCTCGTCGAGCACGACGATCATTCCCTCCCCGACGGCAAGAAGGTCATGACGTGGCGGATCCGCGCGAACTGGTGAGCTGGTCGCTGGGTGAGTCCGACCTCGGGCGACGACACCAGCGGGCGCTGCGGGACGCCGCCGGGTCGGCCGCGTCCTGGATCGAGCAGTGGCCGGGATGCGTGAGCGCGACCGTCGCCCGGCCGATCCGGTTCCGCTTCGGGGTGTCGGTCCTGGGCGACGATGCGCCGCGACAGCCGACAGCCGAACTGGTCGACGGGGTCGTCGAGGTGTCCGTCACCGTCGATCGCCATGCGCTGGCGGCGCCGGCGCCGCTGCTCCGCCGGCGTCTCCTCGATGACTTCCTGGCAGGAATCGAGCTGGCCGCGTCGATCGCGCCGCATCAGCCGCCCACGGAGGTGTGGATCGAGCCGGAGGAACGGACGACCGGAGATCTGCATCCACGCGACGTACTCGGCGCGGAGCTGTCGATGCTCGCCGAGGATGAGGTGATGGTGATCCGGCCTCTTCGGGAAGGCGCGGACGGGCTGGGGCAGTACCACGAACTCGACGACGCCCTGGTCGCCCGGTTGAACCGCCTGAAGCTGGGCGATCTGCTCGACACCTCGTCGCACCCCGACGCCGTCCGTTGGACCATACGGATCCGCCGCTCCCGTCAACAGGCCGGCTGAGACGGCGCGGAAGGCGCGCTGCCGGCGACGTGAGCCGTTTGATCCAATGGTGCGATGGAACTCACCAATGTAGTTTCGCGACGGATTTACAGTGCTATTCCTAATCGAGCGGCTGCGTGGCGGTCTCAGTGCTGTGTGTCGTTACGGGTTGTTCCGGCTGTGAGTTCGACGCTGCGAGTAACTGAAGTGCCAGCACCTCGTCGTGGTGGGCGCTTTCCTGCTGGCGCTTATGTCGAAGCGTCCACGCGACTGCTACTGGACCAAACGCGCGCAAGTGGGGCCACGGCAGTCGATCGTGGCCCAAGTCCTGATGTCGGGCGAGGAGAAAGTAGCGTCCATGAGGCCACGCGGCGGCATACAGGTAACCCCACTCCTCAAGCACTAAAGTTCGATCAAGGTAACCGCGGCGAACGTAGCAGGCCAGCACGTCCAGCATGGCAACCGCCCGATTGACTAGCTCATATTGGAGCGGGTCAGCTTCGCGTAAGGCACGCGCGTCCTCCAGGCTGTTGATCTTTTCTAGCAGAACGCGGCGACCTCGAAAAATCTCCGGATCGAGCATTTTGGCGTGCATGTCCAGAAACAGAGCACGCCTGTTATGCGACCTGGTGGCCAGTAAGGCGTAGGCGCTGAGGATGACCGCGACCACGGAAGCGACAGTTGGCACCAGCCATTGGACTAGCTGCATATCCCAAAGGTAGTGACCGCCGTCAATCATGTTCGGAGCGCGACCGCTTACGGGCCGTCCGTACAGCAACGAGGCCACCCCACAGCGGCGATGTTCGCGCACACCTGATTGGCTGACGTTGCAACCGGCCGTTCCTGACCGTGTTGCGAGTAATCCGTGGTTCAGGACCCCGGCGTCGAACTGCTGGTCGGATCAAGCGATCGCGGGTGCGAACAGACGATAGACGGGGCGTCAGCGAGACAAGCCATGATCACAGAACAGGAACATGTTTATGCGTCACAGGAAGCCGTGCGCATGCGCGACAGCTAGACGACAGTTGGATTCCTCGACCGCTTCGACGCGAGTATTTTCCGCAGCGTGTCCAACACGTCATTATGGGTGGCATTAGCTGGCGGCGTTGGTGCGGCCGTGGGAGCTGGCGTCGGTCAGATCGTCCAATGGTGGCGCGAGCGCTCGCAGGCGAAGGTTGAGGACCGCCGGAGGGCCGAGGACCGACGTGATCAACTACATCGCGAACGACGCGAAATCCAACGCGAGGCCTATCAGGACATAATCGCCCAATGTATCGACTTCCGCATCTATCTAGCCCGGACAGCAAAGATGATCAATGACGCGAGTCGACGCGGGGGTAATGAAATCGGTAGCATTTGGAGCAAATTTTCAGACCGAGCCTCCGATAAGTCCCGCGCGATATTTAAAGTAGCAACGACCCACGGCAGCGAGCGCATCCATTCGGCCCTTGAGGAAATCCACTATAGCAACTACGAGCTGTGGGGCTTGTGGGTTTCTTGGAACTTTCCAGTGAGCGACTGGAAGGCAGTCGGAGTCGAGGAGCGCGAACGGGCTAGGTCGAATTGCATCGCAACTATAGAGGCGATTAGTGAGGGCGTTAATAACATTATTGTCGCGGCCAGGAGTGAAATGAACCTGGAGGCCGAACAGTTCTAACGCTGCAACTGTCCCTATGGATCAGAAGGTAGAGCGGCGAGCAGGCGCATCTGTGGCTGCACAGCAGCGGAGTACAGCGACGTCGCCGTCCGCCAGCCACGCTGACTGGATACATCCGAGTGGCTGACCCCGTGATTCGGCCCTCCGACCGTGTTGCGGTAATCCGTAGTTGAAGGCCGACGCCAGGCCGTCAAACGGCGACCAACACGCCGAGGGCGCGACCAATGAGGACGACGGGCGAGTCGACCTGTACGCCGAATTCCGCATCGAGGCCGGGGGCCTGCCGGCATCAGCCGGCAGGCCCCCGAACTTGCTTTCCTACCGGGCCGGATCAGCTGCCCGAGAAGGTGAACGTCGAACCCGGCTGGGTGACGATGTTGCCCGTGCCCGAGTTCGTGATGGTGACGTTCGACAGCGTCGCGCTACCCCGGGCCTGGGCCATGGCCAGCATGCCCGCGCCGTTGTTCGACTTGTCGATCTTCACGTTGGTGATGACCACCCCCGGAAGCTCACCCGCCTTGAACTGGATACCGTCGTACGTCGAGTCGTAGATCTCGGTATCACGAATCGTGACCCCCGGGATCGCGACCGTCGCCGCGAACAGCGTGATGGCCCCGAACTCCTGGTCCTCGTTCCAGAACGCCCCACCCGTGCGGTACAGCGCGTTGTTGGCGATCAGCGTCTGACCCGTGAAGGGGATCGGGTCGTGGTCGGTCGCCAGCATGATGCCCGGGTAGTTCATCGTGTCGTAGATCAGGTTGTTCTCGATCTTGTTGCCGTACCCGCCGTACACCGCGATGCCGTTGGCCCGCCACGGCAGCTGCACCGTGTTGTTGACGAACCGGTTGTCGTGGCCGATGTCGACCGAGGTGTCCTTCACGTACTTGCTGGCCCAGACCGCGAGCGCGTCGTCGCCGTTGTTGCGGAACGACGAGTTGAACACGGTCGAGTTGCGCGTGCCGTTGGTGAAGTTGATCCCGTCGGCGTACGTGTTGCGCACCCGCATCCCGCTGAACTCCAGCCCGTCGCCGGGTCCCCACAGCTCGGGGATGTTGGAGTAGTCCCGGCCGACCCAGGCGCCCACGTTGGCGTGCTCGATCCACACGTTCGTGATCTTCGTGCCGACACCGAGCCGGCCGTTGATGCCGACGCCGCCCTCGGCGTTGCCGTCACCGCCGCGGATCCGGCCGGAGCCGAAGATCGCCAGGTCGGAGATCTGCGTGTTCTTGTCGATGTCGAAGCCGAAGTTGCCCTCGTGCGGGTGGTTGATGCCGCCCGCGTTCTGCGGCTGGGTCAGCGTGTAGAGGCGGGAGTGCCACATGCCCGCGCCCTTGATGACGACGTTGCTGATGCCCACCTGGTTGTGCGTCCCGCGGTTCAGCGGGTCGTCGGTGAGGATCTTCTGCTCCTGCCGCCACTGGCCCTCGGGGATCCAGACGCAGCTGATCTGCCCGTTCTGGTCGGCGGTCACCGCGGCCTGGATGGCCGCCGTGTCGTCGAGGCCGTCGTTGGGCACCGCGCCGTAGTTGGTGATCGAGGTGCACTCGGCGGGCTTGCTCAGCGGCGCCGCCACCTGCTCAAGATCGATCATATCGATGATGTAGAAGGAGGCGTTGTCGCCGGAGTCGCGCTGCAGCTTGAACTTCGTGCCCGGCGGGTACGAGGTGCCCAGCAGCGCGTTCGACTCGTCGAACAGCCGGCGCGCGTTGGCCTGCGGGGTGTTGGTCAGGCCCTCGGGGTCGTCGGTGGTGCCGTAGAGCCAGCTGTGCACCGAGGACAGGGTGAGCTTCCGGTTGAACGTGCCGTTGACGTACAGGCTGATCGTGTAGTCCTGGCCACCGCCGCTCGCGGCGTCGGGGACCGAGTTGCGGACGACGATCGAGTTGGCCTGGTTGGTAGAGGTGAACTCGACGTACTGGCCCTGGGTGGTGAGGCGCACCGACTTGCGGCCCGAGGACTCGGTGGCGAAGTTGGTGTGCCCGAAGGTGCGCAGCGCGTCCGTCTGCAGCAGCTCGCCCTGGTAGGCGGCGGATTCGGCCTCGTACGAGGTGTACGGGACGGCCGCGCCCCGGCCGACGACGATCGACTGAGTCAGCGAGTTGTTGGTCTCGTTGGTCTCGGTGACGACGTTGGTGGCGTCGGCGCTGGCGGTGATGGTCGCGCCGCCGGAGGTGGCGGTCCAGGTGCCGTTGACGGCCACGTTGACGGTGGCGCCCGCGGCGATGGACGCGGTGTTGGTGTTGAGGGTGGTGGAGCCGACCGTCACCCGGGTCACCGTGGTGGTGCCGGAGGCCGCGGTGCCGCGGTTGTTGACGGTCACCGTGAAGCTGACCGCCGCGCCGACGGCCGGGTTGGCCGGGTTGGTGGAGATGCCGGTGACCTGCAGGTCGGGGCCGGGGGCCTGGGCCACGACGAGGTTGCTCGCGGCGTTGGCGGTGTTGTTGTTCTCGTTCTTCTCGACGACCGTGGACGCGTTGTCGGCGCGGGCGCTGACGGCGTACGTGCCCTGGCCGAGGGTGCCGATCGGCAGGCTCACCGACTGCGAGCCGCCCGCGGCGATGCCCGCGACGTCGACGGTGCCCTTGAGCGCGCCGTCGAGATACAGGCCCACCTTGGAGGCGGGGGCGGCCAGGTCGCCGATGTTGTTGACGGTGGCGGTCAGCGAGATGTTCGACGCCTCGTTCGGCGACGACGGGGTCCACGACACGTTGCTGACGGTCAGGTCCGGGTTCGGCGCGGGGGTGCCGCAGACCTCGAACTCCGCGACCTGGCCCGACGGGGCGCCGGTGTTGGAGTTGAAGGACAGCCGCACGTCGGCGGTGGTCGCCGAGACGGGGACGCTCACCACGTTGTTGCCCTGGGTGAACTGGTAGCCGGCCGCCGACACCAGGTTGGCGTAGGTCGAGGAGGACTGCTCGCGGCCCAGGACCTGGAAGTTCTGGGTACGCGTGCCCCACGAGGCGTCCGGGTTCAGCTTGACGTTGACCTGGGTGACGACATGGTTGCCGCCGAGCGCCACGGTGAGCGTCGCCGGGTAGCCGCCGCCCTCCCAGTAGGTGCCGAGCTGGCCGTCGTTGGCCTTGTCCGGGGTGAACGTGAACGTGGAGCCGTTCGCGGTCATGGTCTTGCCGGCCGCGACGTTGGTGCAGCCGGGCTGCTGGGTGCCGGTGCGGGTGACGGTGTTGCTGTTGCCGGAGACGTTGCCCGCGTTGTCCCGCGCCCGCACGTAGTACGACACGGTCGTCGTGGCGGCCTGGGTGT
>NZ_BONI01000060.1 GCF_016862635.1 Catellatospora coxensis
CGTCTCGGCCATCCACCGCCGCTCCGCCTCGGCGAAGCAGTGGATGGACAACATGCGCGCCCGGGCGACCGAGGGCGTCATCTTCGTGGCGTCGGCATTGGAACCGCCGCTGCAGGCCGAACTGCGCCGCCTCAACATCCCCGTGGTCATCGTCGACCCGGCGGGGGTGTCGACGATGGACGCCCCGACGATCGGCGCGACCAACTGGGCCGGCGGCCTGCGCGCCACCGAATACCTCATCGGCCTCGGCCACACCCGCATCGGCTTCATCGCCGGACCGCCGCGCCTCATGTGCAGCCGGGCCCGCCTGGACGGCTTCCGGGCCGGGCTGGAGTCCGCCGGGCTGCCCGTCGACGACAGCCTGTTCTACCAGGGCGACTTCTATCACGAGTCGGGTTACGCGGGCGGCACCGTGCTGCTGGACCAGGCCGACCCGCCGACCGCCATCTTCGCCTCCAGCGACCAGATGGCCCTGGGCGTGTACGAGGCGATCCGCCGCCGCGGCCTGCGCGTCGCCGACGACGTCAGCGTCGTCGGCTTCGACGACCTGCCCGAGGTCCGCTGGTCCTCGCCACCGCTGACCAGCGTCCGGCAGCCCCTCGCGGAGATGGGCATGGTCGCCGCGCGCACGCTGCTGCGCCTGGCCCAGCGCGAGAAGATCGAGAGCCCGCGCATCGAGCTGGCCACCGAGCTGGTCGTGCGCGACAGCACCGCGCCGCCGCGCGCCTGATCGCCGGCCGATAGTTTCCGGAAGTTATTGACTTACGGCGATGCTGGGGCGCAGGATTGGGAGCGCTTCCATCGATGTGTGCCGTGTCCTACACCGAGTGTCCTCCACCGCCGGCGTCCCCTGCCCGGACCAGACGTCGCACCGTTCCACGCGGGAGAGGCCGCTCCAGGCGCCGCACTGACGCTCCGCCATCATGAGGAGGACACCCATGACGCCCCCACGCGTCCCCGTCCGCAGATCACGCCGCCGCCTCGTCCAGCTCGCCGTGGTGGCGCTGCTGTCGACGTTCGCGGTGCCGGTGCTGTCGGCCTCGCCCGCCAGCGCCTCCGGGCCCCTGCGCACCCACGCCGCGGCCCGCGGCAAGTTCATCGGCTTCGCGGCGGCCACCAGCCCGCTGGCCAACGAGGCCGCCTACCGCACCATCGCGCAGACCGAGTTCAACCAGATCACCGCTGAGAACGTGATGAAGTGGGACACCACCGAGTCGTCCGACAACAACTGGAACTTCAGCGGCGCGGACCAGATCGTCAACTTCGCCGTCGCGAACAACCAGCAGGTCCACGGGCACACCCTGGTCTGGCACAGCCAGACCCCGGGCTGGGTGCAGGGCCTGGGCGCGACCGCGATGCGCACCGCGATGCAGGACCACATCGCCACGCTCGTCGGCCGGTACGCCAACAACGCGTCCGTGGTGTCGTGGGACGTGGTGAACGAGGTGTTCGACGAGAACGGCGGCTTCCGGTCCAGCTTCTGGTACAACACGCTGGGCCAGAGCTTCATCGCCGACGCGTTCCGCTACGCCCGCGCCGCCGATCCTGACGCGCGCCTGTGCATCAACGACTACAACGTCGAGGGCATCAACGCCAAGAGCACCGCGATGTACAACCTGGTCCAGTCGCTGCGGGCACAGAACGTGCCGGTCGACTGCGTCGGCTTCCAGGGCCACCTGGCCACGCAGTACGGCTTCCCGAGCGACCTGCAGCAGAACATGCAGCGCTTCGCGGCGCTGGGCGTGCAGGTCCGGGTAACCGAGCTCGACGTGCGCATCGTGATGCCGCGCAGCACGGCCAAGGACACCACCCAGGCGACGTACTACAGCAACGTGGTCAACGCGTGCATGGCCGTCACCGCCTGCGCGGGTGTCACCATCTGGGGCTTCACCGACAAGTACTCCTGGGTCCCGGACACCTTCCCCAGCGAGGGCGCGGCGCTGCTCTACGATGCGAACTACCAGCAGAAACCGGCCTACACGGCGGTGCACAACGCGCTCGACAACGGCACGAGCGACACCCAGGCCCCGAGCACGCCGAGCAGCCTGGCCGCCTCGGGGATCACGTCGAGCAGCGTGAACCTGTCCTGGACCGCGTCCACGGACAACGTGGGCGTGGCCGGGTACGACATCCTGCGCGCGCCGGGCACCTCGGGCGGCTCGTTCGCGCAGGTCGGCACGTCGACCACGGCGTCGTTCAGCAACACGGGCCTGTCGGCGAACACGTCGTACCGGTACCAGGTCCGCGCCCGTGACGCGGCCGGCAACGTCTCCGCGGTGTCGAACACGGTCACGGTCACCACGACCGGCGGCGGCACCGGCGACACCCAGGCCCCGAGCACGCCGGGCAACCTCGCCGCGTCGGGCACCACGTCCAGCAGCACCAACCTGTCCTGGACCGCGTCCACCGACGACGTCGGGGTCACCGGATACGACATCCTGCGCGCCCCCGGCACCTCCGGCGGCTCGTTCGCGCAGGTCGGCACGTCGACCACAGCGTCGTTCAGCAACACGGGCCTGTCGGCGAACACGTCGTACCGGTACCAGGTCCGCGCCCGTGACGCGGCCGGCAACGTCTCCGCGGTGTCCAACACCGTCACGGTGACCACGACCGGGGGCGGCACCGGCGGCGGCTGCTCGGTCACCGCGACCGTGCAGACGCAGTGGAACGGCGGCTACGTCATGCAGCCGATCACCGTCACCAACACCGGCACCTCGGCGATCAGCAGCTGGACCGTCACGTTCACGCTGCCGCCCGGCCACACGCTCGTCGGCCAGTGGAACGGCGTGATCACCACCAGCGGCCAGACCGCGACGGCCAAGAACGCCGCCTACAACGGCAGCCTCGCGCCCGGTGCGAGCACCACGTTCGGGTTCCAGGTCGCCCGGCCCAGCGGCGACAACAGCACGGCGAGCGGGTTCACCTGCGCCACGCCGTGACGACCCCCGGCTCACGGCTCCCTCCCTTCGGGCCGTGAGCCACCCTCGACGGGCTGCTCGGCGGCGCGGGCAGCCCGTCCCTTACTGATCGACGTTGGCCTATCTCATCGAGTTCGATCTTCGGAAACTCGATGAGATAGGCCAACGTCTACGCCACGACGGTTCGCCGAGGCGGTTACGCAGCCGACTAGGATCACCCGGACCAGCCGTGATCCGGAGGTATGCCGTGAGAGTGTTCAGTTCCGCCGCCGAGCTGACCGAGGCCGTCGGGCAGAGCATCGGGCCCGGCCCGTGGCACCCTGTCGAGCAGGCCCGGGTCGACACGTTCGCCGACGCGACCGGCGACCACCAGTGGATCCACACCGAGCCGGCGCGCGCCGCGGCCGGGCCGTTCGGCGGGACCATCGCGCACGGATACCTCACCCTGTCGCTGCTGCCGCTGCTGGTACGCGACCTGTACCGGTTCGAGGGCGCGCGGATGGTCGTCAACTACGGGCTGAACAAGGTGCGCTTCCCGGCGCCCGTGCCGGTGGGGGCGTCGGTGCGGTTGTCGGCGTCCCTCGCCTCCGTCGAGGAGGTCCCCGGCGGGGTGCAGGTCACCGCCCGGATGACGATCGAGACCGACCGCTCTGACAAGCCCTGCTGCGTCGCCGAGACCGTGACCAGGGTGTTCTTCTCGTGAAGCGGGTGGGCAAGGTCGTCGCGTACATCGTGCGCGACGGGCGGGTCGTGGTGTTCGCGCACGGCGACCACGACACCCTCGCGCTGGCCGGGCTGCAGGTGCCCGCCGGCACGATCCAGCCCGGTGAGCTGCCCGAGGACGCGGTGCTGCGGGAGGCGTACGAGGAGACCGGGCTCGCCGGCCTGCGCCTGATCCGCTACCTGGGCGTCGGCGAGTACGACGCGCGCCCCGCCCACGACGCCGTGCACGTGCGCCACTTCTACGAGCTGGCCGTCGACGCCGACGAGGTCCCCGAATGCTGGACGGCGTACGAGACCGGCGACGGCGTCCACGAACCGATCCGCTTCGACCTGCACTGGATGCCGCTGGACCAGGCGCACGTGGTCGCGTTCGGCCAGGGCTCCCACCTGGGCCGCCTGTTCGACTGAGTCACCGGGACGGCGCGCGCCGCCAGACGTGCAGGTCGAAGCCGTCGCGGGTCACCCAGTGCCCGCCGCCGACGCCGAGCGGATGGTCCCGCACGGGGTGCGGGTAGCTGATCGGGCCCTCGCCGCTCAGCGTGGCGACGTCGACGAGCCAGTGCCGCACCGGGTCCTCGCCGTAGCCCACGCTCGTGGCCGCGGCCATGACCCGGTCGTCGAGGAAGCCGTGGTCCATGAGATCCCAGCCGCGGCGCCCGATGTCGGCCGCCGGATCGCCGTACGGCGGCAGGTCGGCGAACAGGATCCCGGTGACCGTGCCGTCCGGATGCCGGTGCACGGCGAGTTGCTCGCCAGCCGCGTGGTCGATGGTGACGAACCGCTTCCCGTCCGGTGAAGCGCCGACCAGCACGTGTGCGTCGTCGCCGAAGCGCCGCACGTCGAGGCCGCCCTCGTGCAGCCGACCCCAGAGCAGCGGTGCGCCGTCCTGCCCCTCGCCGACGCCGAGTCCCATCACCGCCGGGTCGGGGTGGGGGACGTGGTGGGAGCCGGCCGCGTAGGTGCCGGTCGCCGCGCGGGCGAGCACCCGCCCGTCGGCGGCGGCGAGCACCAGCCAGGTCTCGTGGCTCGCTCGCGGGTCGTCTTCCGTGGACCGGTCGTCGGCGGGCAGCGGGCCGCGGACGTGCGCCCACACCGTCGTGCCGTCGTGGCCGACCCAGCTCGATCCACCGTCGGGGTAGCGGTGCTCCCGGTCGCCGGCGTACTCCGCGTACGACTCGTGGTAACCCAGGCAGAGGCCCGCCCAGCAGGTGTGCCGGACCTCCCAGCGCAGCTGCCCGCTCGGCTCGACGGCCCGCACGGCGTGCACCCCGGGGAAGACCGCGAACGCCAGGTCGGGGCTCACCGCGACGGTCCCGCCGACGGCGCGCGGCCACGGGGCGGGGAACACCGCCGCGGGCGTCGGGTCGCCGGCGCGCAGCCGGCCGAGTTCGTACACCGCGATCTCCGCGTCCCGCCGCACCAGCACCAGCGGCTGGCGGCCCGGCCCGGTCAGCAGCCGCGGGGGATCGTCGACACCGGGCTCTCCCGGCACGCGCACGGACCCGACCAGCTCTGCCGTCACACCGTCCACGGCGCACATGATCGCAGGCCGGTGGGACACCTTCCCGGTGGCCGCCCCGCGGTCAGTGCCAGCCGAGGCCGAGGAGCAGGTCGAGGAAGTCGGCGAGGCGCTGCGGGCCCCGGCAGACCAGCCGGTGCGCGATGTCGTCGCAGGCCCAGCGGGCCTCGAAGCCGCGCCAGGTGGTGCCCGCGCTGACCCGTACCCGGTGCGGGCCGAGGTTGATCCGGGCGATCTGCCGCTCCAGGCTGTCCTCGTCGAAGCCGAGCACGGAGTGCAGCTGGATCTCGGTGGCGCCCCGCCGGTAGGCGGTGAAGCGCTGGGTGGCGGTGCTGATCCGGCTGTCCGGATCGGCCGACCAGGCGGCGGGCAGCTCGGGCAGGCCCGGCCAGGCGTCGGCGGTGCGCCTGCCCCGTCCGGCCAGCAGCGTGGTGGTGGTCGACAGGCCGGTCGCGGCGTGACGCAGCGCGGCGGCCTGAGACGGGGGGACGGCAGCGAGCACGGTGACTCCCGGAGGTCGCGGCGTACGCGACTCGGGGTGGGGAGCGCGACGCGGTGGTGCGGCGGGGGTGGTCGCCGCGAGAGCCCGACGCTGCGCTCGTGCCTACAGTCCACACCACCGGACCTCACCCCGCCGCCGAAAGCCCACCCTTCGGGAAACCGGATTCCACCCCCGACCGCTGCCGCTTCCCGGTCGATCATGAAGTTATGGCGACGACACGCCGTCGAGCCGTGCCATAAGTTCATGATCAACGCGGAGGGGGGGTGGGTCAGGCGGGGGCTGGGGCTGGGGCTGGGGTGGGGCGGGTCCAGTCGGGGGTGGGGGTGTCGGGAGGGGACTGGAGGCTGAGCAGGATCTGGCCGGTGGGTTCGTCGACCAGGACCACTCGCACCGCGGCGGGTTGGAAGCGCAGGCGGGGGACCGCGTACACGGCTGAGGCCTCCTGGCCGGCGTGGCGGGCGGTGAAGACGAGGATGCGCCAGTCGTCGTCGTCCCAGTGTTCGCGCAGGTCGGAGGTGAGCAGGGTGGCGGTCTCGCGCCATACCGGGCTGCGGTGCAGCTGCTCCACCGTGGAGGCCAGGGGCACGTCGAAGCCGCCCGCGGGCAGGGGTCGGGTCAGCCGGACCTTGAGCTGGCGCAGCGGGTCGAGCCAGTGCCGGTCCAGTTCGGGGGAGAGGGCGACCAGCAGGAGTGCCTCGGCCAGCAGCAGCGCGACGGCGGGCAGCGGCCGGGCCGACAGCGCCTCGGCCCAGCCCGCGGTCGCGGGTAGCGCGAGCAGGCTCGCGGCCAGCAGCGCGGCGGTGCGGGCGAAGGCGCGCCCGCGGATCGGGGTACGGGTCGCGGACAGGCAGCCGCACGACGACTCGGGCGCGGCGATCCGGGCGTAGGCGAGGTAGCCGGTGAAGCCGAGCGACAGCGCGGCGGCGGCCAGCGCCTCGGCGGGCAGCGCGGGCGGGGCCAGCAGGACCAGCGCGAGGGCCGCCTCCACCGCGCCGACCAGCCGGTACGCGGGCAGCGCGCGGGTGTCGCCGACGAGCCGGGCCAGCGCGCTGCGGCCGGCCGCCGCGGCGGCGAGCGGGGAGAGCAGCTTGAGCCGGGCCGACCAGAGCAGCACGAGGCCGAGCAGCAGCGGCTGCAGCGGCGCGATCCACGAGATCATCGATCCTCCGGGGTGTCGAAGGGCGTCGTAGGGGAGGGGGCGGACGCTCGGGGGGTTGGAGCGTCCGCCCGGTTCGGCGGCGGCGCGGGGCGGCGCCGCCCGGTTCAGGCGGCCGCGTACACGGTCGCGATCTCGACCTCGTTGGTGTCGGGCACCCAGGCGCCGATGACCTGGACGTGCTTGCCGACGCGCAGCAGCGACATGTCGGCCACGGCGGGGGTGTCGTTGTAGCGGGCCGCGGAGGTGCCGGGCACCACGTGGCCGACGATGCGCTTGCCCTTGTGATCCAGGTGCAGCACGTTGCGGCCGATGGCGGCGATGTGGGCGTGCACGTTGACGATGTTGACCCACACCGAGTCCGCGGCCAGCGTGCCGTCGGGCAGGCGCAGGCCGCGGGCGTACAGGCCGTCGCCGACGGCGACCTGGTCGAACGTGGTGGGGCGCAGCTTCCAGACGCTGGTGCCGCCGGTGATCCGGATGCGCCAGAGGGCCATGTCGGAGCCGGTGACGAACAGCATCCCGGCGCTGATGCCGGTGACGCGGCCCTCGGCGAAGTTCGGATCGGGTGCGCCGGGCTCGACCGGCTGCGCGTCGGCGGCGAAGGCGGCCTCGGGCGCGAGCGAGCCGAGCGCGGTCGCGCCGGCCAGGGCGGCGCTGCCGACGACGGCGGAGGTGAGCAGGCGGCGACGGTCCACGGTCTCGGTCATGTCGGTTCCTTCCCGGCTCATACGGTGTCGACGCTGCAGGGCAGCAGGCCGGAGGAGAGGCTGCCGATCTGGCTGAACGCGGCCGGCGTGAGGTCGACGATGCGGTTGGTGCCGCACACCGAGCCGCAGCACGCGCGCTCGCCGCACCACAGGTCGGTCTGCGGGCCGCAGTCGGCGATCGTGGTGCCGACGCGTTTTCCGTTGCAGCGGTTGGTCGTGTAGTGCCGGAAGCCGCAGCCGCGGCGGGTCATGCTGACACCGCAGCGGTCGGGCCGGGTGATGTCGAAACAGGCGGCCGAGGCGTTCGGCCAGGCGTGCTGGTAGCTCCCGCTGTTGCAGGTGCCGCAGGCGCCGTGCCCGGCGGTGCCGCACGGACCCCAGGAGTTGCCGCAGCAGAACCAGGACATCGTTCCGGTGAGGGCAGCCACTGTCCGCCTCCTTTCGTGGTGGGGGGTGTTTACCAGGAGGAGCGGCGATGGGCCCATCGACGTTTGTCGAACATCATGGGCGGCGGAGAGCTTCGTCGTCAATCCATACACTGAAATATTTCTTCGGAGATGCAACTCGGCGACAACGCTTGCGCTTCCTGGGTGGTTTCGCGGTCGCCGTCACCTTCGTCCGGCGGCCCGCGGCGCCTTGAAGTGACCGGCCGCGAGCTGCCGCCGATGGGCGTACGCTGCATAAATGGACGCAGCGCGGGCGGGCGTCGGCAGCGACCCGCTGGCTCATATCAATGTCTCCCGGCTCCGCTCCGACCTGGCGGCCGTGCAGGCGCTCGGCACCAGCTCCGGGGCGATGCAGGCGTGCACCGTCAGCGCGGACATCCGCCAGGCGTACGGCACTGCGCTGCGCGCCCGCGACGAGGCGGCGGCCTACCTGCACGGCAACCGCGACTGGACCACCGAGGACCTGGCCGAGGTGATCTGCGGCCACCGCGCCCACGAGCGGCGGGTGCGCCTGATCGCGGAGTGGTCGAGCGCCCCGCAGCACCTGTACGACGCCGGGCACGAGCTGCTGCACCGCCAGCAGCTCGCCAACGAACTGCGCGACCTGCTGTCGGAGGCCCGCGCCACGGCGGTGCGCCACCTGCGCGAAGCCGAACTCGTGCTGCCCGCCGACCCGCTGGCCCAGGTGCTCAAGGCGACCGACATGGTGCGTTTCACCAGCTACCACCTGGACGTGGTGGCGGCCAACCGCAACCTGTACGCGGCCAACCTGGTCGTGCACCACGACTGGGAGCTCGACGAGATCGCGGAGCTGGCCGAGGCCGAGCCGGACGCCATCGCGGGCGCGTTCGACGCCGCGCGCACCAACCCGCCGTCGGACGCCGACTCCCGCTCCGTGCGGGAGCTGGCGGCGATCGCGGCGGCCATCGCCGCCCGGCGCGGCCACTGGGAGTCCGCCCGCCAGGAGGCCGTCGCCGAGTGCCTGGCCGCGGGCGTCGACCCGGAGCTGGTCGCCGCGCACTCCGGGGGCTGAGCCGATGAGCGGCGTGCCGATCGCCGACCACGCCCTGCTGTCGGACTGCCATACCGCGGCGCTGGTCACCCGGCACGGCTCCGTGGACTGGCTGTGCTGCCCGCGCTTCGACAGCCCGTCGGTGTTCGGGCGGCTGCTCGACGACGACGCCGGGCACTGGTCGATCAGGCCGGTCGGCCCGTTCACCGCCACCCGGCGCTACCTGGACCAGACGCTGGTGCTGGAGACGACCTTCCACACCCCGACCGGCACGCTCGCGGTCACCGACGCGATGGCGGTCGGCCCGAACGAGCACCCGCACGGCCACTCGCTGGGCGTGGGCGCGCCGCACATGCTGGTGCGCGCGGTGAGCTGCCGCGACGGCGAGGTCCGGATGCGCCTGCGGTTCGAGCCGCGCGCCGAGTACGGCCTGCTGCGCCCACTGATGACGCACGTGCCGGGCGGGCTCAACGTGCGCGGCGGGCCCGAGTGGCTGATGCTGTCCAGCCCGATGGAGCTGGACTGCGCGGAGAGCACCGCGTACGGCGAGGTGACGCTGCGCGTCGGCGACGAGCTGTGGTTCGCCCTGCACCGCTCCACGTGGGGGCTGGAACCGGCCCGGATCTGGGAGCAGGACGAGATCGCCGACTGGATGACGGTCACCGTGCAGTCCTGGCGGGCCTGGTCGAAGCTGCACCAGAACTACGAGGGCCCCTGGCGGGACCTGGTGCACCACAGCGGCCGGGTGCTGCAGGGGCTGACCTTCCGGCCCAGCGGCGCGATCGTCGCCGCGCCGACCACGTCGCTGCCGGAGAGCATCGGCGGCGGGCGCAACTGGGACTACCGGTTCGCCTGGGTGCGCGACGCCAGCTTCACCATGGAGGCGCTCTGGGTGGCCGCCTGCCCGGACGAGGCCGGTGACTTCTTCACCTTCATGACCACGGCCGCGGCTGGCGCGATCGGCCCGGACTACCCGCTGCAGATCATGTTCGGCGTCAACGGCGAGCACGACCTGACCGAGCGAACCCTGCCCCACCTGCGCGGCTGGCGCGACAGCGCCCCGGTGCGGGTCGGCAACGGGGCCTGGAACCAGCACCAGATCGACGTGTACGGCGAGCTGCTCGGCGCGGCCCACCTGCTCGCCGACAAGATCTCCGAGATGGACGACGACATGCGCGCGTTCCTGGTCGCGCTGGCCGACACGGCCGTGGTCCGCTGCCGCGAGTCCGACCACGGCATCTGGGAGGTACGCGGCGAGCCCCGGCACTTCGTCTACTCCAAGGTGATGTGCTGGGTGGCCCTGGACCGGGCGATCGCCCTGGCCGAGCGGCTGCGCGCGGCCGACCGGGTCCCGGCCTGGTCCACGGCCCGCGACGAGATCCGCGAGCGGGTGCTGCGCGACGGCTGGAGCGACACCGCCGGGGCGTTCACCCAGTACTTCGGCTCCACCGACCTCGACGCGTCCTGCCTGATGATGCCGATCGTCGGCTTCCTGCCCGCCGACGACCCGCGCATGCTCGCCACCATCGAGGCCGTGGCCGACCGCCTCACCGACGAGCGGGGCCTGGTCTACCGCTACCGCACCGAGGGCGGCGTGGACGGCCTTGCCGGCGACGAGGGCACCTTCCTGCTCTGCACCTTCTGGCTGGCCCACGCGCTGGCCGAAGCCGGCCGCGTCAACCGCGCCACCGAGGTCTTCGAACGCGCGATCGCCTACGCCAACGACGTCGGCCTGCTCGCCGAAGAAGTCGACCCCCGCACCGGCGAACTCCTCGGCAACTTCCCCCAAGCCTTCAGCCACATAGGCCTCATCAACGCCGCCTGGTCCATCACCCAAGCCCGCCACCGCGCCGCGATGTGACCGAAGGAAGGGCACCTTCCCATCGCCATACGTAGAGCAAGGGCACCTTCTTAACGCGAAGATGCCCTTGAGCTGCGGATACGAGTCAGGACTTGAGCAGGGTGCGGACCTTCAGCGAGACCGGGTCGCTGACCAGCAGCCAGGCGTGCTCGATGCAGCCGACGTTGGTGTTGGCCGCGCCGGTCAGGATCCTGCTCTGGTCGGGGTTGATGAACTCGTCGCAGCTGGACCAGTACGTCTGATAGCGCACCCCGCCCGGCGTCTCGTCCCCGGCGTTGAGATCGCGCAGGAACGAGCTGTCCGGGGCCATCTCCGCACACGAGGTGATCAGCCACGAGCAGATCGGGGTCAGGTTGGTGCCGTGGTTGGGCCCGCCGAGCGACACCCACTGGTCCACGTACGACGTGCCGCCGAGGAACTTCAGGTACCACCGGGAGTTCAGGCTGCCCATGGAGTGCGCGACGATGTCGACCTTCGCCGCGCCGGTCTGCGCGCGCACCGAGTCGACCAGGGAGCGCAGCTGCGCGGCGGTGGTCTTGTTGGACTGCGCGATGTCGTACGACATCGCGAACAGTCTCCCGCCGCTCCACCCGTCGGCCTTGAAATCGGCGATCATGTCGTTCCAGTTCCACGCCCCGCCCTTGTACCCGTGCACGAAGATGACCGGATCACGTTCGGCGGCCTGCGCCGGCGACGGGGCGACCACGACCATGGCGAGTACGGCGCACAGCGCGCTGAGCACGCCAGCTGACTTCCGCATCTGTCCTCCTCGATGGAATTGAGTGGGACAGAGCGTGCGCGATGTCGTACGTGCTTCGCATCCGTGAAACGACGCATCGGTCTTTCGCGGAACGTTAACTTGTGAGTAACTTCTGGGCGTGACCCCGCTCACCCCGCTGCACGGCCGCGACAGCGCGCTGCTGTCGCTGTCGTCCATGCTGGACGCCGCGCGGGCCGGGCACGGGGGCGCGCTGCTGGTGCGCGGCGAGCCCGGCCTGGGCAAGACCGCCCTGCTCCGGTACGCGATCGGCGCGGCCGACGGCTTCCAGGTGCTGCCCGGCTGCGGGGTCGAGCCCGAGGCGGACCTGCCCTACGCGGGCCTGCACCGGCTGCTGCGGCCGGTCGCCCGGCGGCTGCCCGAGCTGTCCTCGCGGCAGGCCGAGGCGCTGCGCCGGGTGCTCGACGGCGAGGCGGGCGAACCCGGCGAACCCGGCGACGCGGCCTGCCTGCTGCCCGCGGCGCTGCTCGCCCTGCTGGTCCTGCTGGCCCGGGACGCGCCGGTACTGGTGTGCGTGGACGACGCCGACCTGCTCGACGCGCCGTCGCGGGAGGCGCTCGCCTTCGCCGCCCGCAGGCTCGGCGGCGCCGCGGGCGAGGCCGTCGTCATCCTGCTGACCTGCGGTGACGACGACGAGCTGCCGCCACCGGGGTTACCGGTGCTCACCCTGTCCGTGCTGGACGACGCCGCCTGCGCGGCCGTGGTCGACCAGGTCGCGCCGGTCGCCGTCGCCGAGGGCGTACGCCTGCGCCTGGCCGCCGCGGCGGCGGGCAACCCGCAGGCGGCCGCCGAACTCGTCGCCGCGCTGACGCCGGAGCAGCTGCACGGGGTCCGCCCGCTGCCGGAGCCGCTGCCGCCCTGCGCCGGGCTGCAGCACGCGCACCTGCGCCGGGTGCGGGCGCTGCCGGAGCAGACCCGTCGGCTGCTGCTGATCGCCGCCGCCGAGACCGAGCTGGACACGAACCTGCTGGTACGCGCCGCCGACGAAGCGGGCCTCGACCTGGCCGCCCTGGAACCGGCCGAGTCCGCCGGGCTGGTGCGGGTCGGTCCCGCGGGCGTGGAGTTCCGCCACCCCCAGCTGCGCGCGGCGATCTACCAGACCGCGCCGCTGGCCCGCCGCCGCGCCGCGCACGCCCTGCTGGCCCGGCTGCTCGACGGGGCCCGCCACCCGCTGCGCCGGGCCTGGCACCGGGCCGCGGCAGGGCTGGCCCCCGATCACGAGCTGGCCGAGGAGCTGGAGTCGGCGGCCGCGTCCGCGCGCCACCGCGGCGGGTACGCGACCGCGTCCGCGGCCTACGAGCGCGCCGCCGAGCTGAGCACCGGAGACGACGGGGCCAAGGCGCGGCGGCTCGCCGCGGCGGCCCGCGACGCCTGGCACGCGGGCCACTCCGCGCGCGCCCGCGACCTGCTCGACCGTGCCCTGCCCGCGGCCCCGGGCGCGGCCGCCCGCGGCGAGCTGGAGCTGCTGCGCGGCGACATCGACCTGCGCGACGGGCGGGCCGGCGACGCCTACGAGGCGCTGCTCACCGCCGCCCACCGGCTCGCGCCCGTCGACCCGGAGCTGGCCGTCCGGGCCATGATGCGGGCGGGCGAGGCGGGCGTGTACGCCGGTGACCACCGCCGCTTCCTCCAGGTCGCGGCACAGGCGGCCGCGCTGCGCGGAACGGCGCGCTCACCGCAGGCCACGGTGATGCTGGACTACCTGGAGGCGCTGTCGGCGATCTTCCTCGGCCGGTTCGGCGCGGCACTGGCCCCGCTGCGCGCGGTGCTGGACGGCGCGCCGCGCATCGACGACCCGTCCGCGCTGATCTGGGCCAGCATCGCGGCGCTGATCCTCGGCGACAACGCGCAGGGCCGGGTGATGGCGGCACGCGCGGTCGCGCTGGCCCGCGGGCGCGGCGCGCTGACCATGGTGCCCAAAGCGCTGGAGTTCAGCGCGTACGCCGAGTTCTGGACCGGGCGGCACGCCGCCGCGACGGCCAACGCGCTGGAGGGCCTGCGCGCCGCCACGGAGACCGGCCAGGGCAACGGCGCCTGCCACCACCTGGCCGCGCTGGCCCTGCTCGACGCGATCCACGGCGACGAGCAGACCTGCCGGCTGCGTGCCCGCACCGCCCTGGACCGGGCCGGCCTGTACGGCCTCGGCCTGCCCGCCGCGCTCAGCACGTGGGCGCTGGCGTTCCTGGACCTGTCCCTGGGCCGCCACGCCGACGCCGCCGGCCGCCTGCGCGGGCTGGCGCGAGCCGGCCCCGGCCAGGGCCACATGGCGGTGGCGGCGCTGTCGGTGCCCACGTACGTGGAGGCCGCCGTGCGCACCGGGGCCGCCGACGCGGCCCGCGCCGCGTTCACCACGTTCGAGCCGTGGGCCGACAGCACCAGCAGCCCCGACAACCTCGCCCTGGCCGCGCGCTGCCGGGCCCTGCTCAGCGAGGGAGCCCAGGCCGAGGAGCACTTCCGGGCCGCGCTCGACCTGCACGCCGTCGGCGACCGCGCCTTCGAGCGGGCCCGCACCGAGCTGCTCTACGGCTCGCTGCTGCGCCGCCGCCGCAGGCGTGCCGAGGCCCGCGCCGAGCTGCGCAGCGCCCTGGAGTCGTTCGAACGCCTGCAGGCCGACCGCTGGGCCGAGTGGACCCGCGCCGAACTGCGCGCCACCGGCGAATCGGCCCGCCCCCGCCGGCCCGACCGCGACGGCGAACTGACCCCCCAGCAGCGCCAGATAGCCCGCCTGGCCGCGCAGGGCGCCACCAACCGCGAGATCGCCGCCCAGCTCTTCCTCAGCCCCCGCACCGTCGAGCACCACCTCGGCAACATCTTCGCCAAACTGTCCGTCCGCTCCCGCGTCGAACTCGCCAAACTCCTCCCCTGAGCAAGGAAGGGCACCTTCTTGACGCGCGCGATGGGCGTACGCCATGCCATGGTTTTGGTTCGGATTTCAAAGCAGGGTCGGGTTTCTGCTTCAGAAATCGTGTTACTGTGCGGCCATGACCACCATTGATCGTAGTCGGGTGAGCGCACTGGTGGGCCGCGAACGCGACGCCTACCGCGCGGCGCACCCGGGGTCGCTGCGCGTGCACGAGCAGGCCGGGCACCTGTTCGGGCGGGTGCCGATGACGTGGATGAGCAAGTGGGCGGGCGGCTTCCCGCTCGCGTACGCCACCGCGCACGGCAACCGGATCACCGATGTGGACGGCCACACCTACCTCGACTTCGCGCTCGGCGACACCGGGGCCATGGCCGGGCACAGCCCGCGGGCCACGGTCGCCGCGGTGCACCGGCGCATCGCCGTCGACGGCGGCATCACCACCATGCTGCCCACCGAGGACGCCGAATGGGTCGGCGCCGAACTCGCCCGCCGCTTCGGCCTGCCCCGGTGGTCGTTCACGCTGTCGGCCACCGACGCCAACCGCTGGGCGGCCCGCCTGGCCCGCCTGGTCACCGGCCGGCCGAAACTGCTGGTCTTCTCGTACTGCTACCACGGCTCCGTCGACGAGACGTTCATCGTGGTCGGACCGGACGGCCGACCGCGCAGCCGTCCGGGCAACGTCGCCCCCGCCGTCGACCCGACCCAGACCACCCGGGTCGCCGAGTGGAACGACCTCGCCGCCGTCGAGCGCGAGCTGGCCCACGGCGACGTCGCCGCGATCCTCACCGAGCCCGCGCTCACCAACATCGGCATCGTGCTGCCCGAACCCGGCTTCCTGGCCGGGCTGCGCGAGCTGGCCACGCGATACGGCGCGCTGCTGATGATCGACGAGACGCACACCATCTCGGCCGGCCCCGGCGGCATGACGGCCCGCGACGGGCTGCGCCCGGACGTGTTCGTCATCGGCAAGTCGCTCGGCGGCGGCATCCCGTGCGGGGCGTACGGCCTCACCGAGGAGATCGCCGACCGCGTGCACCGGATCACCGCCACCGGCAGCGCGGACATCGTCGACGTCGGCGGCGTGGGCGGCACCCTCGCGGGCAACGCGCTGTCGCTGGCCGCGATGCGGGCCACGCTGGACGAGGTGCTCACCGACGACGCGTTCGCGCACATGATCTCACTCGCCGGGGACTACACCGAGGACGTGCGGCGCATCCTGGACACCGCCGCCGTGCCGTGGTCGGTCACCCAGCTCGGCGCGCGGGCGGAGTACCGCTTCACCCGGCCCGCCCCGCGTTCCGGCGGCGAGTCCGCGGCGGCCGCCGACGACCTGCTCGACGAGTACATGCACCTGTACACGCTCAACCGCGGCATCCTCATGACGCCGTTCCACAACATGGCGCTGATGTGCCCGGACACCACCGACGCCGACATCGCCCAGCACGCCGAGGTGTTCGAGCAGGCCGTCGCGGAGCTGGTCGGCTGATGGACCTCGACGCGACCGACAAGGCGCTGATCCGGCGGCTGCAGGTGGACGGGCGGGCGTCGTACACCGAGCTGGGGCTGGAGGTCGGGCTGAGCGGGCCGGCCGTACGCCAGCGCATCCAGCGGCTCACCGACGCCGGGGTCATGCAGATCGCCGCGGTCACCGACCCGCTGAAGACGGGGCGGCCGGTGATGGCGCTGCTCGGCATCCGGGTCGACCGCGACGCCGGGGCGGTCGCGGCGGCGCTCGGCGAGCTGGACGCGGTGGTCTACCTGGTCGCCACGGCCGGCTCGTTCGACCTGTTCGCCGAGGTCGTCTGCGCGACCATGGCCGACCTGTCCGACCTGGTCAACGACCACATCCGCCCGGTCCCCGGGGTGGCCGCGATCGAGTCGTTCCCGTACTTCGGCATCCACGTCCACCGCTTCACCTGGGGCGTCCCCGACTGACCCCGTCCGCCGCCGCGGCGGCCCGGGGTCCGGCGAGCCGTCAGCCGGCGCGGGTTTTGGTGAGGGTGGCGAAGACGACGATGTTGTTGAGGTAGTTGCGGTCGGTGCGGTCGTACGGCGGTCCGCAGGTGACCAGGCGCAGGCCCATGTCGTCGGTGGCGCCGTAGACGCGGTGGGCGGGGAACTCGTCCTTGGGGAACGACTTGACGACGTCGACGGTGAAGGTGGCCAGGGAGCCGTCGAGGCGCTGCACCTCGATCTTCGTGCCGGGTTTCAGGGAGCCCAGCTGGAAGAACACGGCAGGGCCGCTGGTACGGGTGTCGACGTGCCCGACGATGACCGCGTTGCCGCGCTCGCCGGGGCTGGGGCCGTAGCGGTACCAGCCGGTCAGGTCCGGGTGTTTGAGTTCGGGCACCTGCAGGCTGCCGTCGAGGTTGGTGCCGACGGTGACCACGACGGCGTCCACCTTGATCGACGGGATCTTCACCCGCACCGGCGCGGACCGGTCCAGGGGCCGGATCCCGCGCGCGTCGGGCCGCCGGTCGGTGTCGACGAGCTGGTAGCGGCCGGAGGCGTCGTCGGACGGCTGGGGCGGGCCCACCGGGGTGATCAGGAAGGCGGCGGCGATCAGGCCGAGCCCGGCGAGCGCCGCGCCCACCAGCAGCAGCACCGCCCTGCGCCCGGTGCGCCCGGCCGTGCGGTGCCGCCCGCGCGGGGCCAGGATCGCGGCCGTGGGCACGGCCTCTACCGTGGGACCGGCCTCAAGGACGGGTCCGAGCCCGGTCACGGCAGCGGCGTCCGGCGTCGAGCCGGGTCCGGTCCCGGCCGGTGGCTCAGGCGCAGTGGTGGCCACGGTACCTCCGGCTGCGGACCAGCAGCACGACGCCGCCCACGCCGGACGCCGCCAGCAGGCCGGAGCCCGCGCCGAGCAGGGCGCGGCTGGGGCCGTCGGAGGTGGACCCGCCGCCGCCCGCGGGGGCGCCGGTCGGCGAGACGACCAGCGTGCCCGCGCCCGTCTCGCCGTCGCTGCACGTGACGTTCAGCTGGTACGTGCCCGGCAGCGTCGTCGAGGGCACGGTCAGCTCGGCGTTGAACGCGCCCGGCCCGCCCTCGGTGTACGGGTTCAGCGTGATCTCGGACGGCCCGCCGATCGTGGTGCCGCTGACCGAGGCGGACACCGCGCCCGCCCCGCAGTACGCGGCGAGCGTGAACCGGCCGCCCGGGGCGACCGCGGACGGGTTGACGGTGACGTCGGCCGCGGCGAGCGCCACCGCCGGCGAGACCAGCGCCGCGGCGGCGGCGCCGATGGCTGCGGACAGGGCCGCACGCCGAAGAGACGTACCCATGGCTGTTTCCTTCCCCGAGATCCGAAGATCTGCTGGGTATTACAAAAGCACCCTTTCTCGGACGCAGCTCATGTTTTGCGTGAAGTCATGATGATCGGGATGGCTTCGATCCAGGATGGAGGCTTGGGGGCGTCCGCCCCGACCAGCCCGGCGATGATCCGGGTACGCGACAGCGCCGCGTCCGGCCACGGCGTGTACCCGTCGGTCAGCACGATCACGAAATGCGGCGGCTCCGGCACGGCCAGCGCCGCCCTGATGCCGACCCGCATGTCGGTGCCCCCGCCGCCGGCCAGCACGACCTCGCCGACGGTGGACACCCGCCGCGCGGCGTGCACGTCGGCGTCGCAGGCCAGCACCGCGACCCGGTTGCCGCGTACGCCCACCGCCCGCAGCACCCCGCCGACCTCGGCCAGCACCGCGGCCAGGTCGTCCTCCGACATGGAGCCCGAGGTGTCGATGACGATCGCCACCCGGGGCAGCGGCCGCCGCAGGCTCGGCAGCACCACGCCGGGCAGCGCCGCCCCGCGCCGCGACGGCCGCCGGTAGGTGTAGTCGACCGCCCCGCCCGCCCAGGCCGCCGCCTCGCGCACCGCGCCCGCGAGCGCCTGCCGCCAGTCGATGGTCGGTTCGAGCACCTGCTCGGCCCAGCGCTGCCAGCCCGCGGGCACGGTGCCGCGACCGCGTACGTGCTGGCGCACCGACTGCGCGGTCTGCCGCCGGATCGCGTCGGCCTCCACACCGCGCACGGCCGGCGCGCCCCCTTCGGGCAGGTCCCACGGTGCAGGGTGGCCGTGCGCGCCCGAGCCGCACTCGACGGGCGGGCAGTCGCACACCGCCCCGCCGCCCGCGCCGCCTGCTCCCTGCCCGGCCCCGCCCGCCGCCGCGCCCCCGGCGCACTGTCCGCGGCAGGGCGGGGAGGCGGGCAGCGACGGCAGGTACTGCTCGAACAGCTGGCCGGTGGGCAGGCCGTACAGGTCGGGATGGATGCGGCCCTCGGGCAGCGGCAGCCCGTCGGCCACCAGGTCGTCGTTGATCTCGCAGTCCTGGGCGAGGTTGACCCGGTGGTGGTCGGAGCGCAGGTCGGCGGCCAGCCGGTCGCCCCGGCCGTGGTGGTCGCGCAGCAGGTGCGCCACCTCGTGGATCCACACCCCGGCGAGCTGCTCGACGGGCGTCCGCTCGACGAACGCGGGAGACACGTAGCAGCGCCAGTGCCGGTCCACGCCCATCGTCGGCACCCGGTCGCTGGGCACCACGGTCAGGCTGTACAGCGCGCTGGCCAGGTACGGCCGCTCGCCCGCGGCCCGGAACCGGGCAGCCAGCAGCTTCGCCCGGTCGAGCGGCACGGTCCGGGCCGGCCCGCGGGCGTCGGCATCCTGCCCGGCAGGCGGCTGCTGCCCGGTCCGCGCCGGGGCGGGCGTGTTCATCGCGCGGCCGGCAGCATGCCCGACAGGCTCAGCACCTCGACGAACGCGTCGATCTCGGCCGGCACCGGCCAGTTCGTGTCGCGCAGCGCGGCCAGGTCCAGCGCGGCGCGGGCGGCGACGTCGGGCACCCCGGCGTCAACGGCCTTGGCCAGCACCACCCAGCCCGCGTCCCAGCGCTGGTGGGTGGTGCGGGCCTGCACCGCCGAGACCACCGCGGTGAGGAACGCCAGCTGCCGGTCACCCCGGTCGGGCAGCGCGAACGCCTTCGGATCGGCCAGCACCCGCTCCGGGTCGGGCAGGTCCAGCTCCTCCAGGTACGTGCCGAACTCCAGGCCCGCGCCGTCGCCGACCGCGCCGACCAGCGCGGTCGTCAGCGCGTCCCGGCCGGTGTCGGTGGCCAGGTGGAACGCCAGCAGCCGCAGCGCCATCTCCCAGCTGCGCGGCGACGGCCACGCCCCGCCCCGGCTGTCGGCGTCGCCGGGCAGGTGGTGCACCAGGCCCGGCCGCGCGGTCAGGAAACCCGCGACGGTGCCCCGGGCGCGGGCCACCGCCCCGGCCATGCGCGCCGGGTGCACCGTCGGCACGGTGATCGCGGGCCAGGTGCCGGCCAGGCCGCGGGCGACCACGCGCGGGTCGTGCGTCCAGTGCAGGTGCACGAAACGGTTGGCCAGCGGCGGGCTCAGGTGCCAGCCGTCGGCGGCGCTGGACGGCGGGTTCGCCGCGGCGACGATCCGGATCGCGGGGGGCAGCTCCAGGCTGCCGACCCGGCGTTCCAGCACCACCCGCAGCAGCGCCGCCTGCACCGCGGGCGGGGCCGACGACAGCTCGTCGAAGAACAGCAGGCCCTGCCCGCTGCGCGCGAGCCGCACCGCCCAGTCCGGCGGGGCCATCGGCACCCCGTCGGCGGCCGGGTCGTCGCCGACGATCGGCAGGCCGGAGAAGTCCGACGGCTCGTGCACGCTGGCGATCACCGTCTCCAGCGGCACGCCCAGCCCGGCCGCGAGCTGCTGCAGCGACGCGGACTTGCCGATGCCCGGCTCGCCCCACAGCAGCACCGGCAGGTTCGCCGACACGGCCAGGGCCAGCGCCTCGACCCGCGGGTCGGCCACCGGCTCGCTGCGCCACGCCCGGGTCGCCGCGATCAGCTCGTCCGCCGTACGCAAAGCCTCGCTCACGCGTGCTCCTCGCTTCGCTCGTCACCCACGGGCCAGCCGCCCATGGTTCGCTCGCTTCGCTCGCTCATGAACGCTCCTGGATGTACTGGGAGATCAGCTTGAGGTCGGCGTGGTTCTCGCCGGTCTCGTCCTCGTAGTACTCGAAGCCCTTGTACTCGACCAGGTCGGCGACGGAGGTGCCGTTGTCGTCCTCGGCCTTGGGGTCCGCGCCCGCCTCCAGCAGCGCCAGCACCAGCGCGGGCGTGCCCACCCAGCCCACGGCGACGTGCAGCGGGGTGCGCCTGCGGTGGTCGCGGGCGTCGACCGGCAGGCCCGCGGCCAGCAGCCGGGGGAGCAGCGCCTCGTGGTCGAGGCAGCGCAGCAGGTGCAGCAGCGTCGAGCCGCGGCCGTCGCGCACGTGCGGGTCCAGCCCCGCGTCGAGCAGCGCCAGCAGTCCCTGCGTGTCGCCGTGCAGGATGGTCTGCATCAGCTCACGGCGCTGGTCCTGCAGCGCCCGGGGCAGCCGCGTGCTGCCGTCGGTCCAGCCCTGCTGGGCGGCGAAGCAGCCGGCGACCTTGCCGCCGAGCGCCCGCAGCGCCTGCTCGCGCTGCACCTCCTCGGGCGTGTGGTCGAGCGGGACGAGCCGCCCGCCCGCGTTGTCGATCCGGTGCCACTGCCCCCGGCAGCGCACCCGCACCGGCCCGAACACGGGGCCGCGCGCCGCCGGGACACCACCGGGCGCGTCGGGGAACAGCGCGGCGCGCACCAGGGGGTGCAGGTCCGCCGGCGAGATCAGGCCGCGATACAGCAGCTCCAGATCGGGGGGTACGCGGTACAGCGGCTCGGCCAGCACCGGCAGCTCGGCGCGGCGATCGTTCTCGCCGAGCATCCGGACCCGCACCGTGTCCCCGTCGGGGATGAACAGGAAACGCAGCCGCCAGTCCGCGCTGAGCACCACGCCCTCGGCGGCGTACCGCGAGGCGAGCCGGCGTACCGCCGGGGCGAGCGCGACCAGGTGCAGCCGCTGCCCGAGCACCTGCTCGCGGGACACCTTGTAGTGGCTGTACCGGAACGCGGGCAGCGTCTCGTCGAGTTCCAGCCCCGCCTCGCGCCAGGCCTCGACCAGCTGGTCCGCGGCGAGCAGCGCGGCGGCGCGCTCCGCCCGCGCGGGCGTGCCGTCACCGGTCGCGGCGGCGAACCCGGCGACCGGCACCGGTGCGCCGCCGGAGGTGAGGAAGGGCAGCCGGTGCGCGTCGCCGCCGTACGCCGTTCGCAGCTGCGGCGCGTCGTCGGCGTGCCACAGGTGGCCGGGCAGCTCCGGGCCGGGGGCCTTGCCCAGCGGGGCGACGGTCAGCCGCAGGCGCTGCGAGCCGTCCACGGTCTTGGGCAGCTCGACCTGCAGCGCCGGGGTGTCCTGGCCGACGACCTCCAGCCGCGGCGCGAGGGTGAAGGTGAGGCTGGTGGCGAGGCTGGTGCGCCCGCCCAGCGCCCGCGGCAGGTGCCAGCGCAGCAGGTCGGGGGCGAACCCGGCCAGTTCCGCGCCGATCCGCTCGGCGGCCGCGGCGCCGTGGCTGCGGGCCACCGCGGCGAGGTCGACGTCGGTGTCGACCCGCCCCGCGGCACACGCGCCGCGCCAGTCGCCGGCCAGCCGCCGGTCCGTGCACTCGGTGATCATGCGGGACGGCACGGCGTAGCGGCGTACCCGCTGCCAGACGGTCAGTTCGGCGTCGCTCACCGGTACACGCTCGCGATCGCGCTGATGTCGGGGTGCGGCAGCTCGGCCGGGCCGAGGGTGGCCGCGGCCAGGCGTCGCAGCCGGCGCGGCACGCCGTGGTTGATGCCCAGGTAGCGCAGCGGCATGTCGTCGTTCAGCGCGGCGACCAGCAGCTTCGCGCCGCGGCCGGTGATGCCGGTGAAGCGCAGGTCCAGCCGCCGCAGCCGGCTCGCGGGCAGCACCGCGGCCAGCGCCGCCGCGCCCTCGTCGCCGACGGTGTTGGGCAGCGCGCCCAGCGCCCGCTCCGACGGCGGCCGGGCCAGGTCCAGCGCCGTCCACGCGCCCAGCCGCGCCGCCAGCGCGGTCACCCCGGCCGGGGTGAGGCCGTTGCCGCCCAGGCCCAGCGTCATCGGCAGGCCCTCGACGGCCTCACCGAGCGCGGCCACGCCCTCGTCGCCGAGGTGGTTGGCGGCCAGGTACAGCTCGCGTACCCGCCCGTCGCGGGCGATCGCCGACAGCGCGGGCACCGCGTCGGGGCGCAGCCCGTTGCCGCCCAGGAACAGCCGCTCCAGCGGCGTGCTCCGGTCGGCCAGCACCCGGGCCAGCGCCGCCAGCCCGTGCCGGGTGAGCCCGGTGTTGACCAGGTCCAGGGTGCGCAGGGTGGTGTTGCCGGCCAGGGCGGCGCACAGCCGGGCCACGCCCTCGTCGCCGATCGGGTTGCGCTTGAGCCACAGCGCCCGCACCGTCGCGTCGCCGGCGAGCCGGTCGGCCAGCGCGCCCGCGCCGTCCGCGTCGATGCGGTTGCAGCCCAGGTAGACCGTCTGCACGTGGTGGCCGGGCGCGAGCGCGTCGGCGACCGCGCGGGCCCCGTCGCTGCCCAGGCCGTTGGTGCCCAGCAGCAGGTGGGTGGCGTGCGGGAAGCGTACGGCCGCCTGCACCACCCGGGCCGCGACCTGCGGGCCGAGGCCCTGCTTGCACAGGTCGAGCCGGCCGTCGGGCTGCAGCGTGCCGCGCGGGAAGTCCTCGGACGCGGCGACCCCGGCCGGGTCGGCGAGCCGGGACAGCAGGGCGTCGAAGTCGGCCGGGTCGGCCAGCCCCGACTCGGGATGGCTGATCGCCGGGCAGCGCACCGGGTTCGCGGGGGTCTCGGGTTCGGTCACCATGCCACCTGCCGGTAGTCCTTGAGGAAAGCCCCGTGCACCGGGTCGCCGGCCTCCGCGCGCACGATCGGGTCGTACACCCGCGCCGCGCCGTCGATCACGTCCAGCGGCGGCCGGAAGCCCGCTTCACGCTGGGCCTGCTTGTCCGGGTGCGGCCGCTCGTCGGTCACCCAGCCGGTGTCCACGCTGTTCATCAGGATGCCGTCGCCGTGGTAGTCGTCGGCCAGCGTCCGGGTCAGCATGTTCAGCGCCGCCTTGGCCATGTTGGTGTGCGGGTGGCGTCGGGTCTTGTTCTCCCGGGAGAAGCTGCCCTCCATCGCCGACACCTGCACCACGTGCCGCACCGGGTGCGGGGCGGTGGCCAGCAGCGGGCGCAGCCGGGAGGTCAGCAGGAACGGCACGAAGGCGTTGACGACGTGCACCTCCAGCCACTCGCGCGGGCTGACGTCGTGGGCCTGCAGCGTCCAGCTGTTGACCTCGCGCAGGTCCAGCGGCTGGCCGGTCTCGTCGGTGTGCCCGGCCGGGAACAGCGCCTGGGCCAGCTCGGGCAGCGCGACGGCGGTGTCCGGGCGGTGCCGGGTCGCCGTGGTGCCGATCGCGGCGGCGGGGCCGGTCAGCGGCAGCGCCTCGGCCGCCCGCACCTCGCGGTGGTATGCCGCGGGCCGGTGCAGGGTCTGCGCGGCGTTGTTGACCAGGATGTCCAGGTGGCCCCAGCGCTGCCCGACCGCGTCGACCAGGCCGACCACCCCGGCCAGGTCGAGGAAGTCCGCGCCGTGCACGTGCAGCCGGTGCGACCACTCGGGCGCGTCGGGCAGCGCGGCGAAGCGGCGCGCCGCGTCACGCGGGAAGCGGGTGGTGACCAGCACGTCCGCGCCGTCGCGCAGCAGCTTCAGTGCGATGTGGAAACCGATCTTCACGCGTCCGCCGGTGACCACCGCGCGGCGGCCGGTCAGGTCGCAGCGGGCGTCGCGGCGCTGCCGGTTGTGCTCGGCGCACGGCGGGCACAGCTGGTGATAGTCGGCGTCGACCTGCCGGAACAGCTCCTTGCACACGTAGCAGCGGCGCGGTCGGTGCAGCAGCGCGGACGCCGCCTGCTCAGGTGGTCCCAGCTGGGGCCGGGGCGCGGCGGCGGGGATCTCCTCGCGGTAGCGGCTGGCCGTGGCCAGCAACCGCCGGTCGGCCTGCTCGCGGGTCGCCGCGCGGTCGGCCTTGCGGCGCTTCTTGCCGCCGCGGTGCGCCTCGGCGACGGCCCGTTCGACGGCCAGCGCGGCCGGACCGTCCAGCGCGCCACGACCGGCGGCAGCCAGCACCCGCAGGCAGGCGTCCAGATCGGACGGGCTGATCGGCGCGTCCCCGAGGCCGGGCGGGCCGTCCGCGGGCACGCGTGCCGCCGGCACGTCGGTGCTGCGGTGCGGCATGCACTCTCCCCGGGGTCAGGTAGGGGCGAGACTGGTCGGATTCGAACCGACGTCCTCCAGCTTGCAGTCAAGGCGCGACGACCTCTGCGCTACAGCCTCGCCGCGCGGGACGATACCCGACCCGGCCGACAATCGAGCAACCCGGCTGCGCGGTACGCGGCAGAGGGGCGTTAAGAAGGGCACCTTGCTCTACCTATGGCGATGTGAAGGTGCCCTTCCTTCCACAGTGGACGGTGTGTGGAAGGGGCGCGGGCAAAACAAAGCGCCCGTCTTGGCAACCACGGGGGAAGTCGCCAAGACGGGCGTCACGGTCGAGCATAGCGCTAGCCGAAAGCTTTGGCCACTCCGGGTCCGCGCCGGCCGGGGAGAGTGGCGTCACACGGGGTTTCGGCTGGTCGGGGCGTTGCGGTAGCGACCGTCATGCGCGTCGCCGGGGAGGTTGCGCAGAGATCCTGAACGGACGTTCGGCGGCGGGTCAGCACCAGACGGCGCCGACCTGCTCGACGACGTACGCCGACTGGGCGCGCCCGGCGCGGGCCGACGCCGCCCGGCGGGCCGGGTCGAGCATGTTGCGGCCGATCGCGGTGCGGGCGTCGCGGTCCGGGCTGATGACCGTCACCAGGGCGCCCGCCGCCTTCAGCTCGGCGACGTGCCGGGCGGTGCTGGTGACCAGGCCGCCGCCGACGGTGACCGGGGCGATGATGACCACCCGCTCGTGCCCCTGGGCCAGGTCGGCGTTGGTCGCCGAGCGCATGCCGCCGTCGATGTAGCGGTGGCCGTTGACCGCCGCGGGCGGCCATACGCCGGGGACCGCGCAGCTGGCGGCGACGGCGTCGATGAGCTCGACGCCGCTGTCGCGGTCGAACACGGTGAACTCGCCGGTGTGCGCGTCCGACGCGGTGATCTTCAGGGGCTGGTCGGGCCACTCGAGCACGGGCAGCCGGGACGCGATGACGGCCTTGCGCTCCTCGGGCGTCATCGAGGCGGCGGCCAGCGCGAGCGCGCCGAGGCGGGCGCGGTACTGCTCCGGGGCGCGGCTGCGGACCATCGCCCAGCCGTACGCCAGCAGGGTGCGCGTGCTGATGCGGGCCGCGACCTCGTCCTTCGGATCCTCCAGCTGGGTCTGGTACCGCTGCTCGAGGCTGGGCTCGGTGGCCATCACCGACGCGACCACCGACCCGGCCGACGTGCCGATGAGCAGGTCGGCGGTGCTCAGATCGACCCCGGCTTCGGCGAGTCCGGCCAGGATGCCCAGTTCCCACGCGATGCCGGTGACCCCGCCGCCACCGAGCACGAGCGCTCTGCCCTTCACCGCCGCCTCCTTCGTCACCGCTGACGTACCGCCCAGCGGCCCTGCGACGCCCGCATCCGTGCGGCTGCGGCCGACCGGCGGCGTGCCCGGCGCTGGACCTTCGACGGTACTCCCGAGACGCGTGGTCATGCCTGCATATACCCGTTGACATGGCTTTCCACACCTCACGGCCGGGGTGCGGGCCGCGCGGGGACCCCGCTGCGCGCCGCCGCGAGCGGTGTGGCCGAATGGTTCCCGGTCGGTATGCCGCGGACGGGGCGGGGCCGCGACCAGCCGTTGGCCGGACTGTCGGCGCGGTGGTTTAGCGTCCGGTGTCTTCGACAGGGAGGTGGCCGTCCACATGGGATGGTTGGTGGCATCGGGTGGCTATGAGGTCACCCTGCGCGGGAGCGATCTGATCGCCCGTAACGCCAAGGGCAAGGAGCTGAAGTCGGTGCCGTCGGCGCTGCGCGACGACCCGGTGGTGACCGGGTTGCGGCAGCTCACCGAGTGGCTGGGCCGGCACGAGGCGCAGTGCCGCGCCGACATCGAGCGGTGGATGGTCCGCTCGCTGCCGGTGCCGGTCGCGGTGCTGGCCGACGTGTGGCCGGACGAGACCTGGCGCGCGGCGCTGACCGACCTGGTGGTCGGGGTGCTCGACGACGACGGCGCGTTCGACCCGGACGAGGTCGGCTTCCTGCGCGACGCGTCCGCCGGGCAGATCGGCATCGTGAACCTCGACGGCGACACGGTGCGGCTGCCCGCGCAGCGCGTGGTCATCCCGCACCCGGTGACCCTGCCCGACCTCGACGACCTGCGGGAGTTCGCCGCCGACCTGGGCGTGTCCCAGTCCGTGGACCAGCTGTTCCGGCAGATCTTCGTCCGCCCGGCCGATGCGGATCCGGCCGCTCGGCGCGTCGCGGAGTACTCCGGGGGCAAGTACGCCGAGCTGCGCCACCTGACGGCCCGCGCGACCAAGCTCGGCTACCCGGTGCGCGGCGGCAACGCGGTCTGCCGCGTGTTCGAGGGCGGCGTGACCGTCGAGGCGCGCTCCTGGGTCGGCTCCGACGACCCGTACTACGAGACCGAGACCGGGGACCTGGTCTTCACCGACCGCAACGGCACCGCGCTGACCCTGGCCGAGGTCGGCCCGGTCGCCTGGTCCGAGGGCACCCGCATGGCGGCGGCCCTGTACGCGGGGCGCGTGGTGGAAAAGGACGAGGACGAGGACGCCGACGAGTCGGGTGACGACGCGGACGACACGGACGACGAGGACGACGACGAATGAGCGCGCACCCCACCCCCCGAGGAGTTGGCATGAGCGAGCAGAACCTGACGCTGTTGGAGGCCGGTGCGGTGCTGCCCGCCGGGTCGGCGGTCGTCAAGGACGACACCGTCGACGCGCTGACCTCGCGCGCCTACCGGCACCCGGTGCTGGGCGAGCGCACCGTGGTGCGGCTGGTGCCCGGGACCATCGGCGCGGCCGAGGACCTGAGCATGGAGTTCCTCGGCTTCGACAAGCCCGCGCCGGTCAACGAGGTGGGACTGGTCCGCCAGCAGGCGCTGGGCTTCCCGGCCTGGGCGCTGGTCCACGACCCGGCCAACGGCCACCACGCGCTGGCCCTGGTCAAGGAGATCGAGCGGCTGGCCCGGCAGGCGAAGTCGCGCATCGGCCCGGCCAAGGACGGCTTCAACGCGCTCGGCGAGCGGCTGGCCCGTGCCGTGCCGCACTTCCTGCCGACCTACTACGAGGAGGCGGGCCGGGCGTTCCTGGCCGCCGACAGCACCACGTACGCGGCGACGATGTTCGGCAAGGCGCGCGACGCCGAGCGGGCGTACGCGCTGCGCATCGACGAGGAGCGCCAGCACGCGGTGTTCCTGGAGTTCGCGCTGGCCGGCGCGCTGACCGCGAAGGCCCTGTCGCAGCACGCCCGCGAGCTGGCCGCGCGGTGCACGCCCGCCGACGCGTACGACCGCTTCCTGCGGCTGTGCGTGGAGCGGACCCTGGGCGGGCTGCCGCCGTACGCGCAGATGCACGTCGACCTGCGCCGCCTGGCCAAGGCCGCCAAGCTCGACCAGGCCGAGGCCGACCGGCAGGTGCTCGCGCAGCTGCTGTCCGCCCCGTCGCTGTCGCGCGCGCCGGAGGGCTTCTGGGCCGCGTACGCCGGCGCGCTGGCCGAACTCGCCGCCGCCGACCCGGCCCTGCGCGGCCGCCTGCTGGGCATGTTCCCGCAGCACGTCGCCGACGACGTCTGGCTGGAGGTGCTGGAGCGGGCCGCGGCGACCGCCGCGCTGACCGAGCCGCAGGGCACGGTGCCCGCCGCGGCCGAGTCGCCCGACGGACCGGCCGGCTGGCTCGGCCGCTTCGACGTGCACCGCCAGCGCCGCGGCTGGCGCAACGGCGGCAGCCGCTCGGCCCGCCTGCTGGCGCTGCTCGACCGGATGTCCGGCAGGTTGAAGGCCGACGGGCTGCCCGTGGTGCTGTGCCGCCGGCACAGCGGTGTCGACCTCGACCTGCTCGACGCCTGCCTGGCGGCCGGCGTGCCGATCGCCGACCCCGACGGCAACGCCCGCTACCAGGTGTCGCGCTGGCTGTCCGATGAGGGCGAGGGCCGCCGGGACCTGGTCGCGATCGCCGGTGACGGCCGCTTCCTGCGGGCGCTGGCCGAAGCGGTCGAGCAGCACCTGCGGCCGAACTACCGGGAGACCGCGGGCGACCCCGAGCGGGTGCGTGCCGTCACCGCCGTGCCGGGCCTGCGCACCGCGGCCCATGCCTTCCTGGACCGGCTCGCCGCGGACGGCGCGGGGCACGGCCTGCCCACGCTCGCCGCGCACCTGGACCGGATGGCCCTGCTGGGCTGCTCCGACGGCGTCGCCGTCAACCCGGAGGCGGCCGAGCGGGTGCTCGGCCACGACGTCGCCGCGCTGCTGGGCCGCACCCTGCGCGCCGGGGTGCTCGACGAGCTCGGCTGGCCCGCGCTGGAGGAGGCGGTCGCCCGGCTGGGCGTGACCGTCGACGACGACGAGGACAACCTCGCCGTGGTGGCGCAGTGGCCGCACCTGGTGCTGCGCCGCGGCGACCTGGTGCTGGTCGTCGGCGAGAACGGCGTCGAAATGGAGCACATGCTGCGCATCCCCGCCGACCAGCGCCACTACCTGTGGCGGCTGGTGCTGCGCTACACCGGCGGGCAGCTGCTGGTCTGCTGGGACATCGGCCGGGAACGGGCCGGCTACTGGAGCGGCGCGCCCGACGACGTGTTCATCGTGCCCGACGACGCCTTCGAGACGGGCAACACCGCCTCGCAGCCGCTGCCCGGCGGCGGCCGGACCGCGGGCGGCCGCCCGCTGCACGTCGGCGACCGCAGCGAGCGCCGCGTCGGCCGGGTGCTCACCGACGGTGTCACGCACTGGGTGATCCGCCACAACGGCGACAAGCTGGTCAGCCAGGAGTTCAACCCGGTCACCGGCGAGCGCGGCCGGGCCAGCCTGCCCGCGTTCTTCGAGGACGGCGCGGCCGACGGCGAATCGCTGGTGCTGACCGCGTCCCGGCTCGCGCCGCGCGACCCGGCCATGCCGTCGTCCGAGCTGCTCGGCTGGCGGGTGCGCCGCGGTGCCGACGGCAGCCTGACCGGCGTGGCGACCGACGGCACCGCGTACACGCTGCCCGCCGGCGCCAAGGCCAAGGGCGAGCTGACCGGCGCGCTGCGCCTGCCCGGCTCCGACGTGGTCTGCGGGGTGCTGACCTCGAACAACTGGCGCAGCAGCACGCTGACCCTGGTCGACCCGGCGGGCATGATCCTCGGCGAGTACACGCCCCCGCAGGGCCCGTCGGCGTACGCCCGCGGCACCCGGCTGGTGCCCGGGGCCGGTTACTGGCACCTGCTGCGCCCGCGCGACGAGGCCGGTTCGGCCGCGCTGCGCGCGCTCACCGACGAGCGGTGCGCCGAACTGCTGCACGCGGCAGCCGCGGCGGTCACCGCCGCGGAGGACGCCGCGGCCGGGCACGCGGCGCTGAAGGCGCTGGTCGCCGAGCGCCTGCCGGAGATCACCGACCCGGCGCTGCGGGCCGGGGTCGCCGGGCTCGTCGAGCGGGCCACCGTGCACGTCACCCGGCTCGCCGGGCTGCGCGACCGGTGCGCGGGCCGGGCCGTCGAGACCGCGGCCAAGCCGGCCGAGGAGTGGACCGGCGGCGTGCAGGACCACGTGCTCAGCCACGCGCTGTCCGGCCTCATGCCGTACTGCTACAGCCGCCGCGACAGCGCGGTGCGCCTGCTCACCATGACGGGAGCGGCGTTCACCGCCGCCGAGGCGCCCACCGGCGACCTCGACCTGGAGGCCGACGACGACTGGTTCGACGTGCTCGGCGTGCTGCCTGCGGCGATGTACCGCGCGGCGAGCCCGGTGACCAGCCCGGAGCACCGGGCCGCGCTGCTGGAACTGCTCGACGTGTGCGCCCGCAGCGGGCTGCTCACGCCGGGCTCCCGGCTGCGGCAGCTCGAGCTGAAGGCCGACCAGCCCGTCGACGAGGACGGGCTGCCCGGCACGGTGCTGACCTTCGGCGCGCGCCGCCTGCTGGTGCTGTCCGCCGACGCCGACGACCGTGAGGTCAAGGGGCTGGAGTACGCCCCGGACGGGGTGTTCGGCGCGCTGCCCGGATACGCCATCACCAGGGAGCGGGTGCTGGACACCGGCATCGCCACCCCCGCCGTGCTCGCCGAGTTCACCCGCCTGCTGGCCGCGAACGGGCCGACCGCGTGGCAGCCCGATCGGGTCGCCGCGCTCTCGGACGCCGCGGGGATCAGCCTCGCTGAGGCGACCATGGTGCTGGCGGGCCTGCCCCAGCAGGCGTGGCACAAGCCGGAGTCGGAATGGGTGCGCGAGCTGCTCGGCGTCGACCCCGCCGCGGCGGCCGCCGCCGCGAGCCGGATGCGGTCGGGCAGCGTCACCGCGACCGCGCGGATGCTGGCCCTGCTGCTGCCGTCTGACCTGGCCGCGTTGTGGCGGTCCGGTCCGGCGTCCGGGCAGTTCGCAGCCGCGTGGACGGAGCGCCACGGCGTGCGCCGCCCGGTGCGCGACGACCTGATCGTCGCCATCGACAAGGCCGATGTGGACGGCTCGATGAACGCCTCCGAGCTGATCCACGGCATCGCCAACCCGGACACCTGCCGCTGGCTGCACGGCACGGTCGACGGCATCGACGACGACGATGTGTTCGTCGCGCTCGCCAAGTGCCTGCCGTGGCTGGTCTACCACCTGCCGGCCGACGACCCGATCCGGGCCGCGCTACCCCGAACGGTCGAGCTGGCCCAGGCCCGGCTGGCCGACCCGGCGCTGTCCCTGCCGATCGGCTACGTCACCGAACGCAAGGCCGACGGCATGCTGGCGGCGACCGGCGCGACCCGGGTCGACGGCGCCGACGGCAGCATCTCGGCCGGGGCGGTGCTGCTGCCGCCGGACACCGGCTGGCGCGTCGTGCACCTGCGCCCCGCGCTGCTGACCGGCGTCGACGACCCGGTGCGGCACGTGCTGCGGGCCAGGCTCGACAGCCATCAGGACGGTGTCGACGCGGCGCTGCACGCGCTGCTCGGCGGCCAGCTCGCGCGGCTGGTCGGCTACCCGGTGCCGGCCGGGATCGACGGGTACGCCCAGGACCCGACCCGGTCCGTGCCCGACCTGGTGGCCCGGGTCGCGCAGGAGCGCGGCCTGACCGCCGACGCGGCGGCGCTGTACCTGCAGCTGCTCGCGCTGCCGGACCCGACCGACCGCAACACGGCGCTGTGGACGGGCTGGAAGCCGGCCCGGCTGAAGGCGGCCCGCGCCGCGCTGGCCGCCACGGACCTCGTGGTCGAGGCCAAGCGGCCCCGGGCCGGGCGCAGCCTGTTCCTGCCTTGCGGCTGGCTCGCGCTCAAGGCCCCGCACCTGCCCCTGGAGCGGTGGAAGCTGCCGCTGCTCATCGGCGGCGAGAACGGGGTGTCCGGCCTGGACATCGTGCTGCCGGTCGCGCCCGCGCCGCAGCTGTTCGCGCTGGCCTGGGACAGGATCACCGCGGGCGACGGACCCCGATTCGACGAACTGGTAACCGAGAGGCGCCGATGACCACCACCACCCCTGCCCGGCAGGTCGACCCTGCCGAGCACGCGTACGCCAGCGAGCTGGCGTTCCTGGCCGCGTACGACGGCGGGCCGCGCCCGCCCGGCTGGCGGCTCACCCCCCGCGCCGTGGTCACCTTCATCACCGGCAGCGACGGCCGCGAGCTGGAGCTGGCCAAGGAGGACCGCCGCGACGGCCTGCCGAACAAGCTGGCGGTCCCGGCGAAGTTCGTCGGTGAGCGCGCCCTGGTCGAGCGGTGCGTGGTCACCCTCGCCGGGGAGCGCGGCCTGCTCCTGGTCGGCGAGCCGGGCACGGCCAAGTCGATGCTGTCCGAACTGCTGTCCGCGGCCGTCTGCGGGAGCAGCGAGCTGGTCGTGCAGGGCACCGCGGGCACCACCGAGGACCAGCTGCGCTACGGCTGGAACTACGCGCTGCTGCTGGCCCACGGCCCGAGCAGCGAGGCGCTGGTGCCCTCGCCGATCCTGTCGGCGATGCGCACCGGCGCGGTGGCCCGCGTCGAAGAGATCACCCGCTGCCTGCCCGAGGTGCAGGACGCGCTGGTGTCGCTGCTGTCCGACCGCCGCATCGCGGTGCCGGAGCTGGCCGGCACCGACGGCGCGACGGTGCACGCCGCGCCCGGCTTCACCCTGATCGCCACCGCGAACCTGCGCGACCGGGGCGTGTCGGAGATGTCGGCGGCCCTCAAGCGCCGCTTCAACTTCGAGACCGTCGGCCCGATCGGCGACCTCGCGGCCGAGACCGCGCTGGTCGGCAAGCAGGCCCGCGCCGCGCTGGAGCGGGTCAAGGCCCCGTTCGCGGTCGACGACGCGGTGCTCGAAGCGCTGGTCACCGCGTTCCGGGACCTGCGCGAGGGCCGCTCGGTCGAGGGCTGGGACGTGGAGCGCCCGTCGACGGTGATGAGCACCGCCGAGGCGGTCGCCGTGGCGACGTCGCTGGGCCTGGCCCAGGCGTACTTCCCCGGCGACCGGGACGTGCTGTCGCTGCTGCCCGGGCACCTGCTCGGCGTGGTGCGCAAGGACGACCCGGCCGACGGCGCGAAGCTGCTCGGCTACTGGGACGGGGCGGTGCGCCGCCGCGCCGAGGACGGCGCGCGGCTGTGGCGGCGACTGTGGGAACTGCGTGATGTCCTCGGTGGCTGAGGTGACTACGGAGCTCGACGGCGACCCCGCGGTCGCCGTCGCCGAGCTGGCCGGGCAGCGCGCCCCGTTCCTGATCGGCGTACGGCACCACTCGCCCGCGCTGTCGGTCGTGCTGCCCGAGCTGCTCGACCGGTACGCGCCCGAGGCGCTGCTGCTGGAGCTGCCCCCGGAGCTGGGCGAGTGGCTGCCCTGGCTGGCCGACCCGGACACCACCGCGCCCGTCGCCCTGGCGGGCGCGGTGGGGGACGCGGGTCTGGCGTTCTACCCGTTCGCGGACTTCTCCCCGGAGCTGGCCGCCGTGCGCTGGGCGCACCGGCACGGCGTGCCCGTGGTGCCGTGCGACCTGCCGCTGGCAGACCGCGCCTGGCACGAGCGGGAACAGCCCGCGGCGGGCCCGGCCGGGCAGCGGCTGTCGCTGGCCGGGGCGCTCAAGGGTGCCGCGACCGGCCGCGCCGACGAGGACATGTGGGACCGGATGGTCGAGGCCCGCGCGCCGGGCGCCGACGCCGAGGCGGTACGCCGGGCGGCGCTGCTGGTCGGCTGGGCGCTGCGCCGCGACGCCGAGACCGGGGACGGGGTGTCCACCCTGGACCTGCGCCGGGAGGCGTACATGCGCGGCTGCCTGGCCGAGCACGCCGGGCAGCAGGTCGCGATGCTGGTCGGCGCGTTCCACGCCCCGGCTCTGCGCGCGGCGGGACCGGCGAACCCGGCCCCGGTGGGCGGCAAGGTGGTCACCTCGCTGGTGCCGTACACCTTCGGGCTGCTCGACGCCCGGTCCGGCTATCCGGCGGGTATCCGCGACCCGCAGTGGCAGCAGTCCGTGCTCGCCGCCGCGGGCGACCCGGCCCAGGTCGAGGCGGCGGCGCTGGCCGCCGTCGTCGCGGTGGCCGCCCGGGTGCGCGCCGCCGGGCACCCGGCCGGGCCCGCCGAGGCCCGCGAGGCCGTGCGGCTCGCCGTCGACCTGGCCCGGCTGCGCGGCCTGCCCGCGCCGGGCCGCGGCGAGCTGGTCGAGGCGCTGCAGAGCGTGCTCGCCCACGGCGAGGTGCTCGGCCGTGGCCGCGTCGTCGCCACCGCGATGGAGCACGTGATGGTGGGGGACCGCCGCGGCCGCCTGGCCGCGGGAACCCCGCGCTCGGGCCTCGGACCCGCGGTCCGCGAGCTGCTGGCGTCCCTGCGGCTGCCCGGCCCCGGCGACGCCGCCAAGGACGTCCGCCTCGACCCGCTGCGCTCCGACCTGGACCGCCGCCGCGAGATCACCCTGCAGCGGCTTTCCACCTGCGGGGTCGGGTACGCCGAACCGATCGCCGGCGACGGCGGCGCGGGCGGCGTCGACGCGATCACCACCCGCTGGCGGCTGCAGTGGACCCCGCACACCGAGGCCGGCATCGAGGTCGCCGGGCTGCGCGGTGTCACCCTGGAACAGGCCACCGAGGGCGCGCTCGGCGAGCGCCGCCGCCGCGAGACCGCCGACGGCGGCCCGACGGCGGCCGAGGTCGTCGAAGGCCTGCATGCCGCCGCGATGTGCGGGCTGCCCGCACTGGCCGCGCGGCGGCTGGCCGAGGTCGCCGCGGTGGTGCCCGCCCAGGGCTCGCTCACCGAGGCGATGGCGGCGCTGGCCCTGCTCGACCGGCTGCGCCACGGCCACGTGCCGGGCCTGCCCGAACCCGACCGGGCCGCTGTGACCGAAGCCGCCGAGGCGGTGGAGACCGCCGCCGTCCGGCAGGTCGACGGGCTCGCCGGCTCCGAGGCCGTCGACGACGCGCGGGCGCTGGCCGCGCTCGCGCAGCGCGCCGAGGCGTCCGGGTCGGCGCTGCGCCTGGCCGACGCCCTGGCCCGGCTCGCCGCGCGCGGTACGCCGCTGATGGCCGCCGCGGCGGGCGCGGTGCGGGTGCTGCTCGGCCACGTGCCGCCGGAGGAGTTCGGGGTGCGGGTGGCGTCCTGGGTGGACACCGCCGGCACCGACGACGCCCGCCGCGCCCTGCAAGGGCACGTCAGCGGCCTGCTGGCCGTCGCCGAGCCGCTGCTGCAGGCCGCCGAGGGTGTGCTGACCGGGCTGCTCGACCGCGTCGAGAACCTGCCCGACGAGGCGTTCCTGCACCGGCTGCCCGCGCTGCGCGGCGGCTTCCACACGGCCAGCCCCGCCGGGCGCGACCGGCTGCTGGCCGTGGTCGACGAACGCCTCGGCGGGCACGACGTGGCCGACCTCGGCGACGTCGACGACCCGGACGCCCTGCTGGCCCGGCTGCTCGCCGACCGGGCCGGGCGAGCCGCGCTGGAGCAGCTGGGGCTGCTCGCGGCCACCGGACCGGAACACGGCGAGGGTGCCGGCGCCGGTCCGACCGCGACGGATCCGGATCTTCCGGCCGCTGATCCGGGGAACACCGGCGGCCCGGCGCGGCTCACCGGCGAGCCCGTCCGGCGACCGCCGAGCGCGGAGCTGTCGCCGGCCGACCGCTGGCGGCTCATCCTGGGTCGCGACCGCAGCGGCATGGGCGGCAAGGCCAAGCGGTACGCCACCGCGCTCGACGAGCTCTACGGCAGGGGGCGGGGCGAGGGCGCACGTGAGGACCGCGGCGCGGGAGCGGGGCGCGAACCGTCGTTCCCGGGCGTACGCGAATGGTCCGAGGAGCTGTCCGCGCTGTTCGGGCCGGGCGTACGTGAGGAGGTGCTGGCCGCCGCCGTGGAGTCCGGCCGCCTCGACGCCGCGCTGGAGCTCGACCCCGCCGCGGTGCGCCCCTCGATGGACCTGCTGCGTGACGTGCTGTCGCTGGCCGGGGGACTGCCCGAGGGCATCGTGGCCCGGCTGCGCCCGCTGGTGGCCCGCATCATCGCGGAGCTGACCAGGGAACTGGCCACCACGCTGCGCCCGGCGCTCAACGGCCTCACCACGCCCCGGCCCACCTCCCGGCCGGGCGGGCGGCTCGACCTGGCCCGCACCCTGCGGGCCAACCTCGCGACCAGCCGCCGCGACGCGGACGGCCGGGTCACCGTGGTGCCCGAACGTCCCGTCTTCCGCACCCGCGCCCGCCGTGGCGTGGACTGGCGGCTGGTGCTGGTCGTGGACGTGTCCGGCTCCATGGAGGCGTCGGTGATCTGGTCGGCGCTGACCGCGTCGGTGCTGGCCGGGGTGCCCGCGCTGACGACGCACTTCGTCGCGTTCTCCACCGAGGTGGTGGACCTGACCGACCGCGTCGGCGACCCGCTGAGCCTGCTGCTGGAGGTGAAGGTCGGCGGCGGCACGCACATCGCGGCCGGGCTGCGGCACGCCCGCTCGCTGGTCACCGTGCCCACCCGCACGCTGGTGGTGCTGGTCAGCGACTTCGAGGAGGGATACCCCATGGGCGGCCTGCTGGCCGAGGTGCGCGCGCTGGTGGAGTCCGGCGCGACCGTGCTGGGCTGCGCCAGCCTCGACGACGAGGGACGGCCGCGGTACTCGGTGTCGGCCGCGGGACAGCTGGTCGCGGCCGGGATGCCGATCGCGGCGCTGAGCCCGCTCGAACTGGCCCGCTGGGTCGGAGAGCAGGTGCGCGCATGACCACGACGAGCGAGCAGGGCGAGCGGACCACATGGCAGCGGGTGGCTCGGGCACGTGACGAGCGCAGCGAGGAGCGGGCATGAGCGGGCTTCCCGCGGTGACCGCCCCGGCGCTGGCGGAGACGCTCGACGCGCTGCCGGGGCGGCTGCGCAAGAAGGTCGACGACGCCGTCACCCGGGCCGCCGCCTGGCCGGTGTCCACGGCCGACGGCCAGGTCACGGTCACCGTCGACGAGAGCACCACGGTCACCCTGGTGCTCACCGGCGGCGTGGTGCGCACCGGGGCCGACGCCCGGTGCAGCTGCCTGCTCGCGCCCAACTGCCTGCACCGGGTGGCGGTGCTGGCCCTGGCCCCGGTACACGACGGCCTCGACGACGAGCCGGAGCCGGCCGGGTCCGGCGGAGCGGTCGCCGGATCGCCGGTGGCCGGTGGTTCCGCGACCGCGGACAGCGGGCTCGGCGCCGCGGACGGGCAGCGGCCAGGTGCGGCGAAGACCGGTGACGCGGGATCCTCCGTCGCGGTGACCGGTGACGTGGCAGCAGACGGCGGCGTGCCAGGCGGCGAGCCGGTCGTGCTCCCGCCACGGCAGCGGGAAGCCGCCGAGGGGCTGTGGCGGGCCGCGGCGGCGGTGCTCGCGGCGGGCACCTCGGGCAGCGGGCTGGTGCTGCGTACCGCGCTGCTGCGGGCCGTGCACGAGGGCCGGGCCAACGGCCTGCACCGCGCCGCCGCGGCGGGCACCCGGGTCGCCGCCGGGCTGCAGGCGCTGCGTGAGGCGCAGCCGCAGTTCCGGCTCGCCGAGCTCACCGACGACCTGCGCGAGGTGCTGACCGTCGCGCACCGGCTGCGGGCCGGGGAACTGCCCGCCGAGCAGTCCGCGGACCTGCTCGGCGTGGCCCGCCGCGGCTACGACCCGCAGGCCGGGCTGCGCCTGTACGGCCTGTGCACGGTGCCCGTCGTCGCCGAGTCCGGATATGCCGGCACGGTCACGTACGTCGCGGACCGCGACGGTCGGCTGTGGACGGTCACCGACGTCGCCCCGGGCGGCGCGGACCGGGCCGCCCGCTCCGGCGACACCGTGGTGGCGCTGGGCGAGGCCGGGCTGAGCCACCGGCAGCTCACTCGCGCGGGCATGATCGTCTCCGGGGGTACGGCGAGCGCCTCGGGGCGGCTCGGCGCGGGCCGGTCGGTGCGCGCGGTGCGGGCCACCGGAGCGGCCTGGACCGAACCGCCGCTCCGCGCGCTGTGGGAACAGCCGCTGGACGAGCAGGTCAGCCGGGCCTTCGGCGCGCTGGCCGAGCCCGTCGGCGACCGGGTGGCCGGCTCCGACCTGGTGTTCCTGTCGGTGCGCCTGCGCGGCGCGGCCACCGGCGACGCCGTGCTCGCCGAGACCCTCGACGGGGCTCCGGTGCTGCTCACGGTCGCGGACGACCACCCGGAGCTGGCCTACCGCGACAACCTGCGGCTGCTCGGAGCGGCGGCGGGCCTGGAACTGCTGGTGGTGGGCCGCCCCGACCCCGGCCGGCGGGCCACCGTCGAGGCACTGTCGATCGGGACGGCCCCCGGCACCGGTGACGGGCTGCGCCTGCCGCAGGCCTGGGCCGGCCATGCCGACCTGGGCTACGACCGCCTGCACCGCAGCCAGCTGCTGTCGGGGCAGCAGCCGCCGGCCGTGGCGGGGCGTCCGCCGGTGACCGGTGATCCGGCGCTGCAACTGCTGCGCCGCCACCTGGAGCGGGTGGTCAGCGGCGGCCGGGCGGTGCACGCGCTCGCCGACGGCCAGGAGCGCCGGCTGCGGCGGGCCCGCCTGGACCTCGGCGCGTACCTGCTGGCCGAGCTGAGCGGCGCGGCCCGGTTCCGGCCCCGGGACGCGTTCGGCCGCCTCACCGGCGACGACGCGGAGGCGTTCACCACGGCCTGGCTGGCCGCGGCGGTGTACGAGCAGCACGCCACCTCGGCACTGACCCACGCCACCTGGCTGCCCCGGGGCTGACCCGACCCGGCCCGGCCGCGCGGCGACGTCGCGGCCGGGCCGGGCCGCCGCACCGGCGTCAGCCCAGGCGCAGCAGGTCGTCCAGGGTCAGCGGGGCCACGCCGGTGAGCCGTTCGACGGTGTCGGTGACGGTGGCCAGCTCGCCGTCACGGATCGCCAGGTACGTGCTCACCCAGGCCTCGACCTGCCAGTCCGGCGCCCCGTACCCGGCCCGGGAGGCGTACGCCTCCTCGACGGTCTCGTCGTGGTAGCCGGTCTCGCGTCCGGTCACGAACGTGATGATCTCGGCGACCTGCTCCAGGGTCAGCGCCTGCGGCCCGCTCAGCTCGTAGACCTGCCCGCCGTGGCGGCCGGGCTCCCGCAGCACCAGGGCGGCGACGTCGGCCACGTCGTCGATCGCGACGCCGGCGACCCGGCCGTCGCCCGCGGGGCCGCGCAGCACCCCGTCGCGCCCGGCGAACAGCGGCAGCATCTCCAGGTAAAGGTTGTTGCGCAGGAACGTCCACGCCAGCGGCGTGTCCCGCAGGTGCTGCTCGGTGGCCCAGTGGTCGCGGGCGAGCGTGAACGTCGCGTCGGGCGCCGCGCCGAAGAACGATGTGTACACCAGCCGCCGCACCCCGGCGGCGACCGCGGCGTCGATGAACGTGCGGTGCTCGGCGACCCGCTCGGCGGACTCCGCCCCGGAGACCATGAACAGCGTGTCGACGCCGGTCAGCGCGTCGAGGGCGGCCGCGCGGTCGCCGTACGCCGCGCGGCGTACCTCCGCGCCGGGCAGTTCGGGGGCGCGGGACGGGTCGCGCACCACGAGGCGCTGGGGCAGCCCGGCCTCGGCCAGGCGGTGGGCCACCCGCGCGCCGAGCCGGCCGGTGGCCCCGGTGACGGCGATCGTCGCCTCGGACATGGCATCTCCTGCCTGCTGGAGTGTTTTCTCATGTTATGCGCCCGCTGCGGGACGGGGCTGGCGGCGCGACGACGGGGACCGCAAGGATGTGACCGTGACCTGGTCCACCGCCACCGACGTCCACGCCCTGCTCGACGCGGCGGGAGAGTTCCTGCGCTCGCGCCCGGTCGAGCACACGGCGCTGCTCACCGAGGCCGCCTACCTCCAGGCCCGCCCGAGCGCCGTCCCCGACCAGCATCACGGCTGGTGGCGGGGAAGCGATGGCGAGGTCGCGGGGGCCTTCCTGCGAGCGCCGGGGCACGCGCCGATCCTGTCCCTGCTGCCCGACACGGCGATCGCCGCCCTGTTCGACGCGCTCGGCGAAGTCGACGCGGTGGGTGTGGACGGCGGCCTGGTCGACCGGGTGGCCGAGGCGTGGCGGGCCGCTCGCGGCGACCGGCCCGTCGAGCGTTCGCGCATCACGCTGTACCGGCTCGCGGAGTTCACGCCGCCGACGCCGCCGCCCGGCCGGGCCCGCGTCGCCGGGCCCGCCGACCGGGACCTGCTTCTGACCTGGTTCCACGAGCTGATGGCCGCCTACCCGGACGACCCCAGCGAGGCCGCGTACGTGGTGGACGACCCGCTCGGCTTCGGCGGCATCACGCTGTGGGAGGAGGCGGCCGGGCCGGTGGCGATGGCGGGTCGCAGCAGGCTGGTGGCCGGGATGGTCCGGCTGGGCGCGGTGCACGCGCCGGGCGGCGACGACGCCCATGCCGACGCGGTGTTCGCCGCGTCCTGTGCCGCCGCCACCGAGATCGCCGACCATGTGCTGGTCTTCGCCGGGAGCGCGGCCGCGGGCGCGAAGTACCGCGCGCTGGGCTTCCGGCCGGTGCTGGACCGGGTGATGCTCGGCGCCCGGCCTGCGGGGTCGTCCTGAGCGGCCGCGATACGGACTACCATGGTGGTTGAGGCCACGATGACCAGACACCCGCCGGACGGCACCCACGACCATCCGTACAGCGCGCTGAACCTGCGCCTGGCGCTGGCCGGGTTCGGGCTGGTGTTCGCGGGCGTGCTGGCGGTGATCTCGTTCGCCTTCGGACTGGGCTGGCTGGGCTGGCTGTGCGTGCTGCTGATGGCCGTGACGGTCGTCGACCTGATCGTGATCACCCGCCGCCGGAGGCAGCGCCGCCGCGAGGACCACGGCGCGCCGCACTCGCTTTTCGAGTGAGCCGTCCGTGCGAAACGGACCCCGGTGAAGCGGGCTGCCGTGCAGGTCAGGCGGCATAAAATCAAGACATGATCAACGGTATGCATGCTCTGATCTACAGCACGAACGCCGACGCCGACCGCGCCTTCTTCCGCGACGTGCTCGGCTTCCCGCACGTGGACACCGGTGAGGGCTGGTTGATCTTCAAGGCTCCGCCCGCCGAGATCGCGTTCCACCCGGCCGAGGCGCACACCCGCTGCGAGCTCTACCTGACTGTGGACGACGTCGAGTCCACGGTGGCGCAGTGGGGTGAGCGCGGCCTGGAGGTCATCGTCGCGCCGACCGTGCGCGAGTGGGGCACCGAGGCCGTGGTGCGCCTGCCCGGCGGCGCGACCCTGGGCGTCTACCGGCCCACCCACGCCACCGCGTACAGCGCGGCCTGACCCGCTCGCCGCGCGCTCACCGGCCCCGGCTCAGTCCGGGGCCCAGGCGGGGTCGCGGCCGAACGCGGCCAGCAGCCGGTCCTGCGGGTCGGACCCGTCGGGCAGGTCGATTCGCGGCCCGATGACCCCGGCCCCGCGGTAGGCGTGCTCCTCGGTGTCGAACCAGTCCGCGACCACCCGCACCGCCTGCGGATCCAGCTGCGGGTCCACGCCCAGCGCCACGGCCAGGTCCCAGGCGTGCACGAGGTGGTCGGCGGTGAGCTGGTAGGCGTACTCGCTGGCGGCGGTGTCGCCGAAGGACAGATGCACGATGCGGTCCATCGCCCCGGGCGCGGTCACCGCGGCCTCGGCCTCACGCGCGGCGTCGGCGGCCGCCGCGACCGGGTCCGCGCCCAGCAGGTCGCCGGCGAACCGGTCGCCGACGTCGTCGATGGTCGCCCCGGCGAAGATCGGCACGGTCCACCGGTCCTCGCCCACCAGATGGTTGACGAGCGAACGGACGTCCCATTCCGTGCACGGTGTGGGCGAGGTCCACTGCTCCGGCCGCACCTGCGCGACGCGGTCGGTGAACTCGGCGAGACTGGCCCGGTAGCCGTTCAGCAGGTCCATGGCATCCACCTCGCCAAGCAGTATATGCAGGCGGAACGGGCCGAGATCCGGCTTCGGCGACCCGGGTGGCCGGGCGGGACGTACCGTCGGGGGGAGGGGAGGTCCGCCATGTTCGTTCAGGTCATCCGCGGCCGCGTGTCCGATCCTGAGGCGGCCCGGGAGGCGTTCGACGGCTGGGTGCGGGACCTGTCGCCCGGGGCGGACGGCTGGCTCGGCACGACCGGCGGAGTCACCGCCGACGGGCGGCTGGTGGTGCTCGCCCGGTTCGCCTCGGAGGAGGCGGCCCGGGCCAACAGCAGGCGTCCCGAACAGGACCGCTGGTGGCGGCAGACCGCGCCGCTGGTGTTCGACCCGACCTTCCACGACAGCGCCGACGTGCGCGGCTACCTGGCCACCGGCTCCGACGACGCCGGGTTCGTGCAGGTCATCACCGGCCAGACCAGCGACCCGGACCGCATGATGGACAGCGTGGTACGGCTGTCGGCCAGCCTGCACCAGTTCCGCCCGGACCTGATCGGCGGCACGGTGGCGCTGCACCACGACGGCACCTTCACCGAGGCGGTGTACTTCACCTCGCTGGAGCAGGCGCGGGCCGGGGAGCAGCGACGGCTGCCGCCGGAGCTGCAGGGCGCCCTGGACCGGGCCGAGGAGCTGACGTCCATGCTGTCCTATCACGACCTGACCGAGCCCTGGCTGTTCTCGCCGCGCTGAGGGTCGCGCCCGCGCTGCCGGGCACCTACCATGGGCCGGTGATTTTCGAGCAGGATCAGCGCATCGTGTTCATCGGCGACAGCATCACCGACTGCGGCCGGCGCGACATCGCCGCCCCGTACGGCGACGGCTACATGAGCCTGGTGCAGGCGTTCGTGACCGCGGCCCGCCCCGACCTCGGGCTGAGCTGGGTCAACCGCGGCGTCAGCGGCGACACCGTGCGCGACCTGGCCGCCCGGTGGCAGACCGACGTCGTCGGCGAGCGCCCCGACTGGCTCAGCGTGAAGATCGGCATCAACGACGTCTGGCGCTTCTTCGAGAACCGGCCCGACGCCGCGGTGCCGCTCGACGAGTACACGGCCACCCTGCGTACGCTGCTGGCCACGGCGGTCGAGCGCACCGGCTGCCGGCTGATCCTCGCCGACCCGTACCTGATCGAGTCCGATCACGACGACCCCCAGTACGCGATGACCGGCGACTACGCCGCGACCGTCGCCGCGCTGGCCGAGGAGTTCGGCGCGCTGCACGTGCCCGTGCAGGCCGCGTTCGACCGGGTGCTGGCCTCGACCCGGCCCGCCGACTGGGCCCACGACCGCATCCACCCCAACCTGGCCGGGCACGCCGTCATCGCCCGCGCGTTCCTCGACGTCATCGGCTGACCCGCCCGCCGCGCCGGATGATCATCCGATTTGCCTGGCACATGGGCGAATGGCGGTCCAAGATACGCCCGACTGCCGGGCAAGTCGGATGATCGAGACGGCCCGGGGTGTGGCGGGTGGGTAGGGTGCGGGCATAGGGGCGTATGCGGTCGGGGCGCTGTCGGCGCTGGTGCAGGTCGTGGCGGCGGTCGCGGCCGGGTCGCTGCTGGGTGCGGGCTGGGCGGTGGTCGCGGGCGTGGCGGTCGCGGGCGTGGCGGTGCCGTACGGCTGGGCGGTCGGGCGGGTGCGGGCGTATCCGGCGAGCCTGCGCGGGGTGGCGCTGTTCGCGGTCGACCACAGCTGGAGCCTGGTCAACACGATCGCCGGGGCCGGATTCCTGGCCGTCAACCTCGCCCGCGGGCATCACCTGGACCCGCCGCGCTGCTGCCACCGCGGCCGGATCGACCTTCACGAGCAGGCCGTCCGGGGGTACGCCACCACGCTGGGCAACGTCATCGCCGGCGGGACCCCGGCCAACGAGCGCCACGAAGATCTGCACGTACGCCAGGCGCGCCTGCTGGGGCCGCTCTACCTGCCTCTGGTCGGGCTGAACTACGCCCTGTTCAGCGTGCTGCCGGTGTGGTGGCTCTACCACGATCACGCCGGCTACCCGATCACCGGACCGGGCCGCTACTTCACCCGCGGCGTCTACCTGCACGTCTGGCACGAGGCCTGGGCATACCGCCGCGACGTCCGGGACCGCTACGGCGACCTGCCCGTGCCCAGGCCGGGTCGCCGAGTCCGCCGCAGGGCCCGCTCCCGGCGTGGGCGCCACGATCAGGGTGACCGTGATCACTATACGACTGACAAAACTTGAAATCTGTCATCTGTCATCCCTATGGTTCTGGGCATGGCTACCGACACCATGACCACCCGCCCGCTCGGCACCTCCGGCCCGCGCGTCTCCGCGCTGGGGCTCGGCCTGATGGGCATGTCCGACCTGTACGGCCCCGCCGACGAGGCGGAGAGCGTCAACACGATCCACGCCGCCCTGGACGCCGGAATCACCCTGCTCGACACCGGTGACTTCTACGGCATGGGCCACAACGAGCTGCTGCTGCGCGACGCGCTCAAGGGCCGCGACCGGGACAACGCCGTCATCAGCGTCAAGTTCGGCGCGCTGCGCGATGCCACGGGCGGCTGGAACGGCGTCGACACCCGCCCGATCGCGATCAAGAACTTCCTCGCGTACACCCTCAAGCGCCTCGGCACCGACCACGTCGACATCTACCGCCCCGCCCGGCTCGACCCGAACGTGCCGATCGAGGAGACCGTCGGGGCGCTCGCCGACCTGGTCAAGGCCGGTTACGTCCGGCACGTCGGGCTGTCCGAGGTCGGCGCGTCGACGCTGCGCCGGGCCGCCGCCGTGCACCCCATCGCCGACCTGCAGATCGAGTACTCGCTGATCTCCCGGGGGATCGAGCGCGACATCCTGCCGACCGCCCGTGAGCTGGGCATCGGCATCACCGCGTACGGCGTGCTGTCGCGCGGCCTGCTGTCGGGCCACTGGTCCCGCGAGCGCGCCACCGCGCCCGGCGACTTCCGCGGGCACCTGCCCCGCTTCGCCGGCGACAACCTGGACCGCAACCTGGCCCTGGTCGAGGCGCTGCGCGAGGTCGGGCAGGACAAGGGCGCCAGCGTCGCGCAGATCGCCGTGGCCTGGGCGCTGGCCCAGGGCGGCGACATCGTGCCGCTGGTCGGGGCGCGCACCCGGGCGCGGCTGGAGGAGTCGCTGGGCGCGCTGCCGGTCGTGCTGACCGAGACCGACCTGGCCCGGATCGCGTCGGCGGTGCCGGCCGGAGCGGTGTCCGGGGACCGCTATGACCCGCATTCGATGTCGGCGCTCGACAGCGAGAGGTAAGGTCTGCCTCGTTATGGCAGACGCTCCGCTCACACCTGACCGGATCCTGGAAGCGGCGGAGGACGCCCTCCGCCGCTTCGGACCGGCGAAGGCCAACGTCGTCGATGTCGCGCGCGCGCTGAACGTCAGCCACGGCAGCGTGTACCGGCATTTCCCCAGCAAGGCGGCGCTGCGCGGGGCCGTGGCCGAGCGCTGGCTGGCGCGGCTGGCCGAGCCGCTGGCCGAGATCGCCGCCGAGCGCGGCCCCGCCCAGCCGCGGCTGCGCCGGTGGCTGGACGCGCTGTGCGACGCGAAGCAGAGCCGGGCGCGCGACGAGCCGGAGCTGTTCACCACGTACTACCAGCTGGCGCTGGAGGCCGACGAGGTGGTCCGGGCGCACGTCAACGCGCTGGCGGTCCAGCTCGGCGAGATCATCGCCGACGGGGTGGGCCGGGGCGACTTCACGGTCGCCGACCCGTTCCGGACGGGCCGGGCCGTGTTCGACGCCACCAGCCGCTTCCACAACCCCGCGCACCTCGCGGAGTGGAACGACCCCGAGATCAAGACCGACTTCGAGGGCGTGTGGCTGCTGATCCTCAGCGGCCTGGGGGTGCCCCGCTGATCAGCTCCTGGCCGGGCCGCGCAGCTCCCACACCCGGGTGTGCTTGACCGTCACGCTCTCCAGCGCGAACGGCGTCGGGACGTCGTACGCGGCCAGCTCGCCGAACAGCGGCTTGGGCAGGAACGCCCGGTCGGGGTCGCCGACCAGCACCCGCGCGCCGGCCTTGACCGCGCGGCGCAGGAAACCGGTCATCCGGTCGGCCATCGCCTGGCTGTAGAACACGTCCCCGGCCAGCACGACCTCGGCGTCGGCGGCGTCCCCGCCCAGGATGTCGGCCTGCTCCACGGACACCTGCACGCCGTTGGCGGCGGCGTTGAGCCCGATCGCGGCGGCCGACAGCGGGTCGATGTCCACCGCGCGCACCGAGGCGGCCCCGGTCAGCGCCGCGGCCACCGCGACCAGCCCGGAGCCCGACGCCAGGTCCAGCACCCGTTTGCCGGCCGTCGTCTCCGGGTGGTCGAACAGGTAGCGCGCCAGCGCCTGCCCGCCGGCCCAGGCGAAGGCCCAGAACGGCGGCGGCTGCTCGCTGCGGTACTCGCCCTCGGTCAGCTCCCACAGGCCGATCGGCTCGTCGGCCAGGTGCAGCTTGAGCTCGGGCAGGAAGGGCACGGGAGCGAGCGCGGCGTACGAGCGGACGAAGTCAGCGGCGGTGTCGGTCACCCTGGAAGTGTGCCGCCTGCCCGCCCCGGCCGCGTACGGCGGGGCGGGTGAGTCTGCCCACCGCGTTCACCACGCCGGCGTGATCGGCTCCTGCTCCTCGATGATGATCGGCACCGCGGTGCCGTAGCGCTTGGGCAGCTCGGCGCGGGCGCGGGCGACGTCGGCGGGCAGCACGCCCACGGTCACGCCGGTGCCGTCGTTGCCGGCCGACGTCGAGTTGATCTGGATGTTCTGCTTGCGCCAGTACGCGGAGTCGTTGATCACGCGGTCGGCCAGGGTCTGCAGGGTGGCCCTGCCGAAGGCGGCGTCACGCAGGTAGACGCATTCGTTCCCGGCCTCGCGGGTGACGAACGCGTCGAAGTCGGCCGAGGGCACCCGGTAGACGATGGCGTGCCCCTTCTCCGGCACCACCTCCAGGCCGGCGAAGTGCTCGGCGAACCGGCCCTCGCCCGCCACGCCGATCCGGCCGAGCACGTCGTCGAGGGAGGCGCTGGTCGGCCACATGGTCGACCCGGCGGTCTCGATGGGGCTGGGCGTGGGCCGGGCCAGGCCGCAGCCCGGCGTGCCGGCGCCGTCCAGGGTCGGCGGCGGGGCGGCCGCCTCGTCAGCGGCCTTTTCCTGGCCCGCGCAGCCGGTCAGGGCCGCGGCGATCAGCAGCGCGGCGAAGGCGCGGCCGGTGAATCGAAAGCTGTTCATGAATGTCTAGACGCCACGGGCGGGCCGCCGGTTGCGCCGGGGCGGGTTGCCCCGTTAGCAGGGTATGACCCGAGTGGTGATCATCGCAGCGGCGGTGCTGGCGACGGCCGTGGCGCTGCTGTCGGCGACCGAGCCCGACAACCGGCCGTGGCCCGGCAAGCCCGACCCGGCCGCCGTGGGCCTGGCCGACCCCGCCGCGCCGGGGGAGACCGCGGTGTCGCCTGCCGCGCAGACGGCCGCGCCCGCCGCGCCGTACGGGCGGTTCGCGATGCCGGGCATGGCGGCCAAGGCGGGGCAGCCGATCGCCATCCACACCGCGGACCTGCCTGCCAACGAGGCATCCGGCCTGGTGGCCAGCCGTCGGCACGCCGGGGTCTTCTACTGGCTGCGCGACGGCGGCGGCGCGACGACGCAGCGGCCGCGGGCCGCGCTGTGGACCATCCGGCTGGGCGAGGACGCCCAGTCCCATCCGGTGCGCCGCGGCGAGAACTTCCCGTTCGCGCAGGTCTTCGAGGCGCCGAACGCCGACTGGGAGGACGTCGTCATCGACGACGACGACAACCTTTGGATCGGCGACATCGGGGCCAACGACTGCGTGAGCAGGCAGTACCTCTACCGCACGCTGGAGCCCGACCCGGACACCGACGACCCGTTCATGGTGACCGCGAAGTATCCGCTGGCCTTCCCCGATCCGGCCCCCGGCTGCAAGACCCGCAACGCCGAGGCGATGCTCTGGCTCGACGGGGAGCTCTACCTGTTCGCCAAGACCGCCAACTCCCCGGTGTACCGGGCGGTGCTGCCGGCCGAGCGCAACACGCCGGTCACCCTGCTGCCGGTGGCGAAGTTCGACTACAACGTCAACAAGATCTCGGTCAGCACGGTCTCCGACGACCGCACCCGGCTGACCCTGGCCGGCCACGCGCGGTACTGGGTGTTCGCGGCCGACCCGGAGCTGACCGGCGACGAGTTCCTGCGCAAGGCGATGAGCGGCAAACCCGTGCACACCGCCACGTTCGAGTCGGCGGCGGGCAACGCCTCCGTCGAGGGCGGCAGCTACGTGCCCGGCACGCACGACCTGCTGTTCGTCGCCGAGAACAAGGAGATCTTCCTGGTCCCCGACGGTTCCGTGCCCACCCGCACGCGCCGGTGACGCGGCGAGGCCGTGCCCCGGGGCACGGCCTCGCGCGGGCTGCGATGGCAGGTCAGCAGCCGCAGGTGTAGTACAGGATGTCCCAGTGGTTGCCCTCGTCGGTGTAGAGGTTGCCCGCGCCGGAGCGGTACTGGTAGCCCCAGCCGGAGATGTAGCCGACGTAGGTGAAGTTGTTCTTGATGTAGTTGCCGATGCAGGTGTACTTGCTGATGTCGAGCTTGTAGCCGTTCCAGTGGCTGTACGTGCCGGAGGAGTGTCCGGCCTCGGTGCCCGCGGTGATGTTGATGGCGCAGCCGCTGGCGCTCTTCAGCGTCTTGATACCGGTGATCGTCACCTGGCGGACGTTGGTGAACGAGGTGCACGTGGAGTTGTTGCGGTCGCTGCAGTTGCCGCTGGACGACCAGGTGATCCCGGCGGCGCGCAGCTGGGCGGCGGCCTCGGAGTGGGTCAGGTAGGTCGCGGCGTGCGCGGGGCTGGCGAAGGCCAGCACGGACGCGATGACACCGGCCGCGACCACGGCGAGGGCCCGGGGTACGAAGCGGGACATGGGGGTGCTCCTGGGGTGTTGGAGGTAAATGCCGTCCGCTGCGCAGCGATGGGAAGATTTTTACCACACATAGAAGAGTGACGCTAGACGGCGAAGTGTCACGCGACCCGTCGTGATCCGGTGTGGACGGCGACACCCGCGCTCGTCCGATCGGGCCATTCACCTAGCAGCCTAGGACGGCCCGGCGGTGGTGTCGGCTGCCACCGGCGACGTCAGGCGGAGCGCACCGTCGGCCGCTTCGCGGCGGCACCGCGGGAGGCGGGGGGCTCAGGCGGTCCTCGCCCGCATGGCCCGGTCGAGGTCGCGCATCCGGGCGGTGACCAGGTCGACGACGACGCGGCTGGCGGGGGAGAGCTCGCCCTCGCGGTGCACCACGGCGAACGTCTCGTACATCGCCGGGCGCAGCGGGGCCCAGCCCAGCCCGGCGGGCAGCCGGTCGCCGAGGCCGTGCAGCACGCCGCGCCAGGTGACGGTGTCGGCCAGCCCGCGGGCCGCGATCTCCAGCGCCGTCTCGGTGTCCTCGACCTCGATCCGGGGGCGCAGCGGGTGGCCGGTGCGCTGCACCGCCTGGGCGAGCTGGCGGCGGGTGGTGTCGGTCTCGCGCCAGCTCGCGTCGGGCAGCACCAGCTGGGCCGCGGCCAGGTCGGCGGGGGTGATCCGGGTGTGCAGCCGGGCCGGGTCGGCGCTGACGTACACCAGCTCGTCGCGCAGCACGGGGGTGACGACCATGTTCTCGTCCTCGACCGGCAGCGCGATCACCGCCGCTTCGAGGCGGCCCTTGCGCAGGTGCTCCAGGACCTCGGCCGAGTTCTGCCCGACCAGCTCGACCCGCACGCCGGGGTGCCGTTGCAGCACGTCGGCGACGAGGTCGGCGGTGAGGTAGAACCGGGCGGTGCGGAACAGCCCGAAGCGCACCGTGCCGGTGAGCAGCTCGCGCACCGAGGCGACGGCCCGGCCCGCCTCGGCGACGGCGGCCAGCGCGGCGGAGGCGTGCGGCTGCAGGGCGCGGGCCGCCTCGGTCGGCACCAGGCCGCGCCCGACCCGCCGGAACAGTGTCGTGTCGAGCTGCTGCTCCAGCAGCCGGACCTGCTCGGAGATCGACGGCTGGGCGTAGCCGAGCGCGCCCGCGGCGGCGGTGAACGACCCGTGCTCCAGGGTGGCGAGGAAGCAGCGGAGCTGATGCAGCGACAGCAAGGTTCGGCCTCGCCTGATCTATAGGAAATTCCTTCGGACAACGCTGGAAACCAAGGCTACCTCGATGGCTGGATTCGACCTACCGTTCTGTTCCATGACCACCACCGTCTCCGCGCCCGCCCCCGTGAGCACGCCGCGCGCCCGTTCGGCCCGCCGTGGCGCCGTCCTGGTGCTCGTCTCCGCGACCGGGTTCGGCATGTCGGCGGTGTTCGCCAAGCAGGCGTACGCGGCCGGGTTCAACGTGCCGACGATGCTGTCCGGCCGGTTCGTGCTCGCCGCCGTGCTGCTGTGGGCCGTGGTGGCGTGGCGGCGCGCGCCGCTGCCCCGGGGGCGGGCCCTGGCGGTCTGCGTCGGGCTGGGCGCGCTCGGCTACGCGCTGCAGGCGGGCCTCTACTTCGGGGCGCTGGCGCAGATCGACGCCTCGCTGACCGCGCTGCTGCTGTACGCGTACCCCGCGCTGGTGACCGTGCTCGCGATCGCGCTGCGCCGCGAGCGCCCGGACCGCCGCCGGCTGGCCGCGCTGGGCTGCTCGGCCGTGGGCATGCTGCTGATGCTCGGCGCGGGCGGGGTCGGCGGCTCGGCCGCCACCGGGGGAGTGCTGCTGGCGCTGGGCGCCGCGGTGGCGTACGCCCTCTATCTGACCGTCTCCGCCGGGTTGCCCGCCGGCCTGGACATCTTCGCGGTGACCGCGGTCGTGTGCACGTCCGCCGCGGTCAGCATGGTGGTCGCGGGCCTGGCCACCGGCAGCCTGCACGCGCCGGGGCAGGCGTCGGGCTGGCTGTGGATCGGGCTGCTGGCCGTGGTGTCCACCGTCGTGCCGATCGCGGGAATGTTCGTCGGGGTACGCGACGTCGGCGCGTCCGCCGCGGCGATCCTGTCCTGCGCCGAGCCCGCCGTCACGGTCGCCACCACCGCCCTGGTCTACGGCGAGCGCCTCACTCCGGTGCAGGCCGCGGGGGGTCTGGCGGTGCTGGCGTCGGTCGCCGTGCTCCAGCTGCGCCGCCGGTCGGCGGCCACGGCCGCCGTGGCGGTATCCTGCGACGTCCCCTCGCCGACCGCCGGAGATGAGCACGTTCGTGAGACGCCTCGCCCCCCTCGCCGTCGTGGCGGCGCTGCTCGCTGGGGGCTGCGGTCCCTCCGCCCCGGCGGCGTGGGTTCCCGCCCCGTCGGCTCCGGCCGCCCCGTCCGCGTCGACCGCCCCGTCACCCGCGGCGGTGCTCACCCCGGCGCAGAAGTTGACCGCGGTCCTCGTCACCGACGAGGTGCTGGCGGCTGAGCTGACCGAGTCCGGCACGGACCTGGAGCGGGCGTACGACGGTGAGCGCGCGCCGGGTTTCCCGGCCGGCACCGTCACCGCCTGCGGGACCCGGCCGGTGTCCGCGGCCAAGGACGCCAAGCAGGTCAAGGCGCACGTGCGGGCCTGGGTCGTCAACGGCACGGTGCTCACGCAGGAGGTGCACGTGCTGCCCCGGCAGCGGGCCGAGGACGTGGTCGCCAAGGCGGCGAGCATGCTGAAGGGCTGTGCGAGCTACACCGACCACGGCGACAGCTACCGCCGCACGGCGAGTAACAAGATCAAGCTTCCTGTCGCGGTGAAGGGGGCCGCCGCCTGCTTCGCGGTCTCCGGGTCGGTCAACTGCTACGCCTACCTGGGCCGCGGCGGGGTGGTGACCACGGTGTCGAGCATGGGCCCGGACCAGCGGACCGCCGAGTGGTGGCTGGAGCGGATCATGACGGCTGCCGACCACCGGCTGGAATCGCTGCCCGCCTGATCCGCCGGCAGACGCACGACGGCCCCGACCACCCGCAGGTGGCCGGGGCCGCGGCGTTAACAAGGTGCCCTTCTACAACGCAGAGCGATGTGAAGGTGCCCTTCCTTTGCCTTAGACCAGGAAGTTGGCGAAGGCCCAGGGTTCGGTGTCGTCGCCGGTCTTCGGGCGGAAGTTGGCGAACGGCTCGTAGTAGGAGCTGCGGGGGGTCCAGTCGGTGTGGACCGACGGGACCGGGCCCAGGTAGGGGTTGGCGACGTCGAGGACGGCCTCGGGGTCGAGGTCGTCGGGGACGCACAGGCCCCGGTTCGGGTTGTTGACCATCCAGTAGACCGCGCCCAGGACGGAGGCGGCGACCTGCAGGGTGGTGGCGTTCTGGTGCGGGACCAGGGCACGCGACTCGTCGATGCCGAGCTGCGAGCCGACCCACCAGCCGTTGAGCTCGTGGCCGAGCAGGAGGACGCCGAGCTCGTCGATGCCGCTGATGATCTCGTCGTTCATGATGCGCTGGTCGGTCTGCAGCGTGTAGCCGTTCATCTGGCACTCGTGCAGGCTGTTCAGCGCGGCGTCCGAGGGCTGGTACGCGTAGTGCACGGTGGGGCGGTAGACCGCCTTGCCGTCCTCCCACACGGTCAGGTGGTCGCTGATGGTGAACGCCTCGCCGTGGCGCACGACCATGCCGATGATGGGGCCGCCGAGCGGCACCCAGGAGCGGACCTTGGTGGTGATGCCGGTCTGGGCGAGGCAGATCTGGTTCTGCGGACCCGACTCGTGGGTGTACGCGTTGTCGGGCAGCGTGGGCTCGTGGGTGCCCCAGCCCATCTCGGCGGGCGCGATGCCCTCCTCGTAGAAGCCCTCGACGGACCAGGTGTTGACGAACTCGCCGACCTGCTTGGGCTTGTCGCTGACCTGGGTGTCGCGCTCGGAGATGTGGATGACCTTGGTGCCGGTGAGCATGCCCAGGGCCGCGAAGTCGCGGTTGGACAGGGCCTCCTCGAGCTTGACCTTGCGGTCGGCGTCCAGCGGCTTGGTCAGGCGCTCGGGCTCCTTGAGCATCGCGGTGGCGATGTCCATCAGGGCGATCTTGGCCCAGTGGCTGACCAGGCCGGGGTTCGCGCCGTGCTCGACGATGGCCGTCGGGCCGTCGGACTTCCAGCCCTTGGCCCGCTCGCGCAGCTTCATGTGCCGGGCGTACAGCGTCCGGGACTGCGGGGTGGCGTTGAGCTGGTCGGCGTACGGGTCCCACTCCTCGACGGAGGTGTCGACGTAGAGGGTGCCGTGGCGCTGGCACCAGTCGATGATGACGCCGGTGTCGATGTTCCACGCCAGGTTGATCAGGACGTCGCCCTCGCCGACGTACTCGGCGAGCTTGGTCTCGATGTTCTCCGGGGTGATGCGCTCACGCACGTAGGTCGCGCCGGCGGCGGTGACCTCCGCGGCGGTGTGGGCGAGGTCCTCGAAGTCCATCACGGTCAGGCGCGTGAAGTCCATGTCGACGTGGCGCAGCAGCAGGGGCTGCAGGCACTGCGACACCGAGCCGCTGCCGAGCAGGAGGATGCGGCCGCTGAAGGCCAGCTTGGGGATCGTCGTCACGCGCTGTCTCCGATACAAAACGTTGCTAAAGGTGCAAAGCCGTTGAAACCAACGGAAGAATACGTGGTGGTGTAGGCGCCGGTGCCGAGGATGTCGACGTAGTCGCCGGGCTCCAGGTCCAGCGGCAGCCGGTAGGGCGCCTTCTCGTAGAGGATGTCGACGCTGTCGCAGGTCGGCCCGGCGAGCACGACCGGGCCGGTCGGCTCCCCGTCGCGGGAGGTGACCAGGCGGTACTGGATCGCCTCGCCCTCCGTCTCGGCCAGCCCGCCGAAGCGCCCGATGTCCAGGTAGACCCATCGGTGGTCGTCGTCGTAGGACTTCTGGGACACGAGCACGACCTGTGCCCGCAGCACTCCCGTGTCGGCCGCGATGAAGCGGCCCGGTTCGATCGCCAGCGTCGGCCGGTACGGGCCGAAGTGCCGCTCGACCGCCGAGTTGATCGCCTCGGCGTACGCCTCGATCGGCTCGACCGGCACCTGGTATCCCGTGGGGAAGCCGCCGCCGCAGTTGAGCAGCGTCAGGTGGATGCCGTGCCCGGCCACCTCGCGGAAGACCTGGGCGGCCTGCGCGATGCTGGGATCCCAGCGGGTGGGGTCGAGCTGCTGCGAGCCGACGTGGAACGACACCCCGATCGGTCGCAGGCCGAGTTCTCGGGCCTGGACCAGCAGCGACACCGCCATGTCCGGGGAGCACCCGAACTTGCGGCTCAACGGCCACTGCGCACCCGCGCTGCCGGCCAGCAGGCGGCAGAACACCGCGGAGCCGGGGGCGTTCTCGGCGAGTTTGCGCAGCTCGGCTTCGCTGTCGAAGACGAACATGCGGACACCGCGATCGTAGGCGTAGCGGATGTCCGCGGCCTTCTTGATCGTGTTGCCGTACGACAGTCTGCTCGGATCGGCGCCTTCGGAGAGGCAGAGATCGATCTCGGCGGGGCTCGCCACGTCGAACGAGGAGCCGAGCTGGGCGAGTCGCCTGATCAGCTTCGGCTGGGGATTGGCCTTCACCGCGTAGAAGACGGTCGTCTCGCGGAAGGCGTCGGTCAGGCGGCGGAACTGCTGCGCCGCGACCTTCAGATCAATGACCAGGTAGGGAGTCTCGCGCTGGTCGGAGTCGAGGAAGTCCTGGATCTCGCGGTTTCCTGCCGCGATCATGGTGACCAGGGTCTTGCCGTTGGTCATCGCCATCGTCTCGCTAATCCTCCAGTGAAAATGGTGAATGCGGCCCGTGTGGTTGCCGACGGTGGAGTCTAGGGCCAAACGGTGAACGGATCGCCCTCGGGATGCCGCGACGCACTGTGTTCATGCTCATACCCCGAGTGGGTGACGATCGGTCCGGGACGTGTTCCGGGCCCCACCCGCGCCGCCGAACAGCGCAGGTGGGGCCCGGTTGATCGACCAGGGTCAGGAAACCGTGATCTTGACGTCGTCGACGCCGGCCTCGACGAGGCTCGCCGTGGAGGCGTCCGCGGCGGAGATCAGGATCCGCACCGACTGGCCGGCGTACGCCGAGATGTTCCAGGTGCCCGACGCCCACGAGCCGTTGCGGTTGCTGGCCGCGCCGGCCTGGGTGAACAGCGTCGCCGTGCCGCCGCTGTGCACGATGGACACCCGGAAGTAGTCGGCGCTGGACGAGTTCGAGCCGTGCGCCAGGTACCAGTTCAGCGACAGGTTGATCGTGCCGCTGGCCGGCAGGGTCACCGCCGGGGAGCGTACGCTGCTCACGCCGCCGTCGAGGTCGTAGTCACCCGCGGCGGCGCCCGCCAGCCGCCCGGTGACCAGGTCGTTGGTCCCGGAGACGGTGGTGCCGAGCTGCTTGGCGCCGCTGGAGTTGGTGTCGGCCGGGTCGCCGCGCTCCCAGGCGCCGGTGGTGGCGGTGTCGGTGGCGCTCGGGTTGGTCGTCCAGCCGGTGGCCGTCTCGAACGTGTCGGTCCACACCGTGGTGGCCGGGGTGCCGGTGGCCAGCGTCCACAGGGCGTACGCGGCGGCGTCGCCGGCCCGGTTCAGGATCGTGTCGTTGATGTTCGACGGGTACGTGTCGCACGACGCGTGGTAGCAGGGGTCGTAGTCCCCGGTGTTGCCGCCCCACTTGGTGACCTGCGCCGACGTCTTGTTCGCGCTCGCGCCGGCCGCCACGCCCGAGGTCTGGATGCCGACCGCGTTGAACGACGCGTCGTCGGAGCGGCCCGCGCCCTCGACGTTCTCCTCCGGGTTCAGGCCCGGGAAGTTCGTGTCGTAGTACGCCTTCAGGACCTGCCCGATGCTGGAGGTGATCCGGTTGATGAAGTAGCCGCCGTTGGTCGAGCCGACCATGTCGAAGTTGAAGTAGCCCTTGATCTTGGTGCGCTCGGCGGAGGGCAGGCTGTTGGCGTAGAACTCCGAGCCGTTGAGGCCCTGCTCCTCGTCGGTCCAGAAGCCGAACCGGACGTGGTTGAGCATCGACGGGTTGGTCGCCGCCAGGGTCAGCGCGATCTCCAGCACGGTCGAGGAGCCCGACGCGTTGTCGTTGATGCCGGGGCCCGCCGCGACGCCGTCCAGGTGCGCGCCGAACATGTAGACGTTGTTGGCGTCGCCGCCCGGCCAGTCCGCGATCACGTTCGGGCCGGCCCCGCTGGTGCAGCCGGAGGTGCAGTTCTGCTTGACCACGGAGAAGCCCGCCGCGACCAGCTTGTTGTACACGTAGTTCACCGACGCCGTGTAACCCGCGGTGTTCGAGCGGCGGTTGCCGCCGTTGCTGGTGGCGATGGTCTGGAACTGCTGCAGGTGCGCCTTCACGTTGGTCAGCGAGATGTCCGGCGCGGCCAGGGCGAGTGCCGCGGCCCGCGCGGCGACGGGCGCCGGGGCGGCGGTGGCGGCCGTGGGCGCGGCCAGCGCGGTGCCCGCCAGGGCGAGCGCGAGCAGGGCGCGTGTTGCTGCGTAGGGTCGCAAGGCCTGACTCCTCAGGGGATCACGGGGTGTGCCGGGGGTTACCGGCAGGCGCAGACTAGCCATCGAAATGATTAATGCGAATAGATGGACGTAGTGGTTAATCGTTCCGTGACCTGCGCTCCGCGCCGGACTTAACGAACGTTCGGTTGCGCTGGACCGCGCATGATCGTCATGGCGGAGGAGCGTGCGATGGCCGAGCCGGTCCTGACCTACCGGGGCGCGGTGTACCCGTGGCACTGCGACCACATGGGGCACGTGAACGTCATGTGGTACGTCGGCAAGTTCGACGAGGCGACCTGGAACCTGTTCAGCACGCTGGGCCTCACGCCGGACTACCTCCGGTCGGCCGCGCGCGGCATGGCAGCAGTGGAGCAGCACATCGTGTACCAACGCGAAGTCTTCGCCGGCGACACGGTCACCGTGCACTCTGAGCTGCTGGAAGTTCGCGAGAAGGTGATCCGGTTCCGGCATGCGCCGCCTGAGCGCCGTTCCGCCTTATATCGACGTTGGCCTATCACGTCGAGTCTGATCTCAGATTTTTCGATCAGATAGGCCGGCGTCTATCAAGTCGCGGGGTGGGCGAGGACACGGCGACGGCCGGTCAGCCCGGCCAGCGGGTGCGGGCGTCGGCGACGACGTCGGCGACCAGCCGCAGGCAGGCCACGCCGTCGGTGGCGGTGAACGGCTCGTCGCCGCCGGCCCGCGAGCGTACGACCCGCTCGCACAGCTCCGACCACTGCGGCAGCACCTCGGCGGTGTGCCGCGCCCCGCCCGTCTTCGTGGTCACCTCGCCCGTGGCCAGCGTGTGATGCAGCCGGCCCGGCCCGGTCACCGCCCACAGCACCGGGTCCGGCGGGATCGCCAGGTCCGGTGGCAGCGCCGCGAACTGCGGGGTGGCCTGCTCGGCGAAGCGGGCCCAGTAGCCGGACAGGTTGTCCAGCAGCCACCGGCGCAGCACGTCCTCGTCGAGCGCCACCTCGGGCCGCTCGCCCAGGATCGGCAGGCCGTGGCGGGCCACTTCGAGCCAGGTCACCGGGTTGAGCTGCCCACCGGCCTTCGCCGGCTGGAAGTCGCCGGCCAGGATCTGCGGCGCGGTGTCGCCGTCGGCCGGGGGAGCGGCCAGCTGCGCGCGGGTCAGGTAGATGCCGTCGTAATCCGGGCCGGGCATCTCGTCGGGCAGCGACAGGTGGACCTTGCCCAGCGCGGCCAGCTCGGCCGAGGTCGGCTCCCGGTCCATCACGGCCACGAAGTCGATGTCGCTGCGCCCCGGCCAGTAGTCGCCCAGCGGCACCGACCCGGTGACGAACAACCCCGTCACCAGCCCCCGCACCCGCTCGTCGAGCGCCCGCACATGCGCCGCCGTCACCCACAGTTCCTCAAGCACCCGCCGAGTATGCCCGTCGCAGCCCGACCGCGCCCGGACCACCATGATCGTCCGACTTGCCTGGCACTCGTGCGTATCTTGCAGGCCCCATCCCACAGGTGCCAGGCAAGTCGAGTGACCTTGGTGCGGTCGGCGACCGTGCTCACGTCCGGGGTGGGCGCATCTTCGACGGCGACGCCAGGGCGGACACCAGGGGACGCACGGCGGGCGGCGCGGACGGGTGGGGGTGACGGGAGCGGTGCGGCCGCCTACGCTGTCGCGATGGCAGACGACGAGCGTCGATCGGTGCGCCGGTTCTCCCGGCTGCTCAGCCCGGCCGGGCTGGTGCTGGCGGGCCTGCTGTTCCTGGCCCCGTTCCTGACCGTGTCCTGCGACGCCCCCGGCGGTTACGGCCGGGCCGCGCCGGGCGGCACGACCACGTACACCGGCTGGGATCTGGCCACCGGCAGCACCCCCGACGTCACCGCGGACAAGCTGCTGCCGCCCGAGCAGCGGCGCAGCGACGTGCTCGCCCCGCAGCCCCTGGCCGGAACGGTGCTGGTGGTGCTGGTCGTCGGCGTACTCGTCGCGATCGGCGTCGGGCGGGCGCGTACGCGCCGGGGCGTGGTCGCCGCGCTGGCCGCCATCGCGGCGCTGTTCCTGCTGGTCAACCAGGCCACCGTGCGGGTGCTGGTGGAGGAGCGGCTGCGCGAGCAGCTCACCGGGCCGCTGCCGGCCGGCAAGGAGATCGGCGACTTCGTACACGACCAGGGCGGCTTCGGCTTCGCGCTGCTGGCACTCGTGCTGGTGGCGCTGGGCAACCTGGCCGGCTGGGTGCGGCTGCTCCGTGCCCCCGGTGACGCGGCGGTCGCGCCGCCCGCATCGGCCGATGCCGGGGCGACCGTGCCGGGCGGGTCCGCCCCGACGGCGCCGCTGCCGGAGGCATGACCGCGCGCAGCCCTGCGCGACGGGGCGCTCCCGGGCCGCCGGCGCCCGAACGGGGCGGGCGGCCTGCGCCGCAGCTCGCCGGTGCGGGCCGATCGCGAGGGCTAACGCTCGTTCAGTTCATGCGGCAGGATGTGGGGATGGCCGCCACCCACGAGGTCTTCAACCAGGCACCGCCACTGGCCGGGCACGACGTCGCCGCCGACCCGGCGCTGCTGGCCGCGACGGCCCGCGAGGGCGCGGCCTGGCACCTCGACGACCTGCGCCGGCTCGGCCGGCTCGCGGGCGCCGAGCAGACCCAGCGCTGGGGCGACGAGGCCAACCGGCACACCCCGGTGCTGCGCACCCACGACCGGTACGGCAACCGCGTCGACGAGGTCGACTTCCACCCGTCGTGGCACGAGCTGATGCGCGTCGCGGTCGGCGAAGGGCTCGCCGGGGCCGCGTGGGCCGACCCGCGGCCCGGCGCGCACGTCGCCCGCGCCGCCGGGCTGCTGGTGTGGAGCGTCGTCGAGCAGGGCCACACCTGCCCGATCTCGATGACGTACGCCGCCGTGCCCGCGCTGCGCCACCAGCCCGACCTCGCCGCGCGCTTCGAACCGCTGCTGACCGGCCGGGTGTACGACCCGGGCCTGCGCGCGCCGGAGGGCAAGGCCGGGCTGCTCGCCGGCATGGGCATGACCGAGAAGCAGGGCGGCTCGGACGTACGCGCCAACACCACCACCGCCACCCCGGCCGCCGACGGCGCCTGGCTGCTGCGCGGACACAAATGGTTCACCAGCGCGCCCATGAACGACCTGTTCCTCGTGCTGGCCCAGGCCCCCGGCGGCCTGTCGTGCTTCCTGGTGCCGCGCGTGCTGCCCGACGGGACCCGCAACACGTTCCGCATCCAGCGGCTCAAGGACAAGCTCGGCAACCGCAGCAACGCCAGCGGCGAACCCGAGTTCGACGGCACCGTCGCCTGGCTCGTCGGCGAGCAGGGCCGCGGCGTGGCCGTCATCATCGAGATGGTGTCGCTGACCCGGCTCGACTCCGGCCTCGGCTCGGCCGCCGGCATGCGGGCCGCGCTCATGCAGGCCGTGCACCACGCCCGGCACCGGCACGCGTTCGGCGGCCCGCTGCTGGGCAAACCGCTGATGCGCAACGTGCTGGCCGACCTGTCGATCGAGTCCGAGGCCGCCACGACGCTGGTGCTGCGGGTGGCGGGCGCGGTCGACCGGGCCGCCCGCGGCGACCGCGGCGAGCAGGAGTTCGCCCGGCTGGCCACCGCGCTGGCCAAGTACTGGGTGTGCAAGCGGCAGCCGGCGATGGTCGCCGAGGCCCTGGAATGCCTGGGCGGCAACGGCTACACCGAGGACTCCGGCATGCCGCGGCTGTATCGCGAGGCGCCGCTGAACGGGATCTGGGAGGGCTCCGGCAACGTCAACGCCCTCGACGTGCTGCGGGCGCTGGCCCGGGAACCGCAGAGCCTCGCCGCGTACGAGCAGGAGGTCGCGGCCGGGCTGGGCGGCGACGCCCGGCTCGACCAGGCCTGGCAGGAGCTGCGCAAGGAGCTCGCCGACACCGCCGACGCCGAGCTGCGGGCCCGGCGCACCGTGGAGCGCATGGCGCTGGTGCTGCAGGGCTCGCTGCTGGTCCGGCACGCGCCCGCCGCGGTCGCGGACGCGTTCTGCGCCTCGCGGCTCGCCGGCGACCGGGGGTTGGCCTTCGGCACCCTGCCGGCCGGCCTCGACCTCGCCGCGATCCTGGAACGGGTGCCGCCTGTCTGATCACGACACCGGTCAGGCGGCCCCGGCGAACAGCGCCACGACACCGCCGATGACCGTGGCCCAGTGTGCCGCCAGCAGCGGCGCGGTCAGCATGACCTCCCCGTCCGCGGTGTTGTAGACACCCCGGTTGCCCTGCGGCAGCCGGGCGCGGTCCTCGGCGGGCAGGGCGAACTCGGCGAACAGCGCCTCCGCGCGGCGGCGGTGCGTCTCGACCTCCGAACGGACCACCATCACCACCGCGACGCCCAGCCCGCCGATCAGCGCCAGGATCACGCCCGCCAGGGCGCTCGCGCCGTCGGCGGCCGACGAGAGCCGCGTCGGTTCGGCGGCCTCGGCGACCAGCAGCAGCCCGCACAGCACCACCGCCGCGGCCAGGCAGGTGGCGCTCCAGGTCACGGCGAGGCGCAGGCGGTGGCGGATCTGCTCCCGCTCCTCCTGCCACAGGCGCAGGCACAGCTCGTACTCCACGGCGGGGCGCTCCTTCATCGGTCGGTGACCGGTCACGGTAACGCCTCGCCCGCCTGCCCGCTGCCCGCTGCGACGCGGCAGCCGGTCAGGACGCGACGCCGACCGTGGTGGCGGTGGTCAGGCCGAACATGCCGAACATCATCCCGGCCATCAGGCACCAGACCACGAAGAACGCCAGGAACAGGCCGGTCAGCACCCAGCCGACGATGACCCCGGCGTTGGCCAGTTCGATGCCGCGCTCGCCGGAGGCCGCGATCTGCTGCTTGGCCTTGTTGCCGAAGTAGATGCCCAGCGGGGGCAGGACGAAGATGCCCAGCGCCAGCGACAGGATCGCGTAGGTGTTGTACGGGGGCTGGGGTGGGTAGTAGCCGTACGGGTACGGCGGTTGCTGCGGTGGCGGAACCTTCGCCGGCTGCTCGTCGCTCATGGGGCCCTCCTCGGTGTCTGCCCGCAGGCTAGGCCATACACGCCACCGGCCGTCGTGCTGCCACGACGGCCGGTGGGCGTTAAG
>NZ_BONI01000061.1 GCF_016862635.1 Catellatospora coxensis
GGGCGGTACATGTCGCAGACGTTCTTCCGCCGCCTGGTTACCTCGGTCGTGGTGGGCATCGGACTGCAGGTCGGCCTGGACGTGGCGATCCAGTTCACGCAGCTGTACATCACCGGCACGCGGCACAGCTGGGACGGGCGGCGTACGGGTGGGGCGGCGCTGTCGGGACTCATCGGCGGTGTCGTGGGTCCGGTGGTGTTCGAGGGGCTGAGCCGGGCGTTCACGCGGGCGCTGGGGCCGAGGTTCGGCGACGACGTCGGCGAGCGGATCGTCACGTCGCTGCCGGGGCTCGCCGGCACCGGGGCGCTGACCGAGTTCTCCGCCGAACAGCTCGCCGATGTGATCCTCAACGGCCGGATCCAGCAGTCCGATCATCCGTGGGCGCCCGCGTCGGCCGGTGCGGTGGAAGGCGCCGTCGACTGGATCGGGCAGCGTACCCGCCCTCGTGGTGGCGCGATCGTGGGTCTGGACGGTGGGGTGGGTGATCTCGGCTTGGCCGGTGACGGCCCGCCGGGTGGTGGTCTCCCCGATCCCGACACGGCGGGCGACGGTGCCGGGCCGAAGGCCCGGCCCGAGGGTCACGAGGTGGTACGGGCCCATGTCGTGTTGTCGGCGACGGCGGACCTTCCGGAGCGACCGCCCACCGGCGCAGTGAGCGTCGGTGGCACGCCGACACCGCGTGACGGTGCGGGTCGGACGGGAGTGTTCACCGGCGTCAACCGGTCGGAGGGCGGAGGTGTCGACGCCCGACGGGGCTCTCGTGACGGCGACGGGCCGACGGCGGCCGACGTACGCGACGACGGCGGTTCCGGCAGGCGGCCGAGCCTGAGCGGCGGGTCCACTCCGGAGCGTGCGCCGTTGGCGGGAGCGCGTCCCACCGCCACGGGTCCGGTCACGGCCGCGCCTGCCGGGGGAGCGGGACCCGCCGTCGCAGCGGGACCTGCGGGGGGCGGCGGCAGGCCCGCACCTCAGGCGAACGCCACGACGGGTCCGATCGTGGCCGAACGGGACGTGGCCATCACGAGGACCGCGCCGTCCACCGGACCGGCCGCCACCGACGCCCCGGCGGGTGCCGTGCCGCGACAGTCCACGGCCACCGCCGCCACCGACACCCCGGTGGGTGCCGAGCCGCGGCGATCCACGGCCGTGCCGACCGTGGCGGCACAACTGTCCGCGGCACCGGGTCCGCAGGCCCAGGTGACGGTTCCACCGGACCACGGCTCGGCGACGGTTCCGCCGCAGACCGCCTCGCAGTCCGGCAGCACGGTGCAGGTTCGCGACTGGGCGGCGCCGGCTCACGGCTGGCGGGCCGTGTCGGAGGGCTTCGCCCATCCGGGCGAGCGCATCCTGATCACCACCGACGGCCGGTGGGTCCGCGGGTTGACCGGCCTGTCCGAGACCGCGGGCGCGGCGGCGGCGCTGGTCCGCGCGGACCTCTTCGGCCTCTACTTCGCCGGCGACGGCACCGTGGCCCACGTGCCCCTGCGCGGTGACCAGGCCGGCGTGGGCGTCGCCGACGGCGGCCCGGCCGGACCCGGGCACCGGGCCGGCGATCAGGAGTCCACCGCGACGCCGGCCGAGGGCGAGCTGTCGGCGGAGTCCGTCGCCGAGCTGGTCGGCCATGCCGTGGTGGAGCAGGGCAGGGTGGTGTTCGCGGGACCGGACCCCGCCGCCGACCGGCTGTCGCCGGTGCCGCCGGGGCAGGTCACCACCCGGGTCGTGGCGCACGTGCGCGACGGCCTGGTCCGGGTGGCCGGCAGCGTGCTGACGGCGGGCCAGTTCGCCCAGGTGCTGGCGGCGCTGCCGGACGGCGCGCTCGCCGACCGCGTGGAGCTGGTCAACCGTGCCCCGGCCGGGACCGCGGGCCCGCTGGCGGCGACCGTCGCCGCCGCGCTGGACCGTACGGTGATCGGCGCGGACACCCAGGTCTGGTCGGCCGTTGGCCCGGGCATGCCGGGCTGGTCCTGGGCGGCCGGCGCGTCGACCGACGCGGCGGGCCGGCTGCGCCCGCGGCTCGGACCTGACGGCACCCCCGACGGGGACTTCGTGCTGCACGTTCCCCACCGCGACGGCGGCGTGGACACCCGGCGACTCGGCTCGACCCTCACCAGCGCCGGTGCCGAAGGCGACATGTCCGTCATCGACAACACGCCCGGGGCCGGCCGCGGTCCGCTCGTCGCGGCGCGTCCCGCACCCGTCGCCTCGATGGACGGGGTGCTGCCGCGGACGCTCGTCGACGAGCTGCTCGCCGATGCCGTCATCGCGCCCGGCAAGGTCCTGTTCCCCGGCCCGAACCGGGCAGCCGACCTGGCCGCGGCCCGCTGGATCCCGCCGGGCGCGGGCACGGTCCGGGTCCTGGTGCACGCCCGGGACGGCCTGGTCCAGGTGGGCGGCCGGACGTTGACGGCCGCCCAGTTCGCCCAGCTCCTGCAAGGGCTGTCGGCCGGCACGGTGGAGCTGATCAGCTGCAACGCCACCGGGACCGCCGGGTCACTGGCCGGGAACCTGGCGGTGCTGCTGGGCCGTACGGTGATCGGCGCGGACACTCCGGTGTGGACGGCCGTCGGCCCCGGCATGCCCGCGTGGACCCGGGCGGTGGCCGCGTCGATCGACCCGGCGGGCCGGATGCGCCCGAGGCTGGCCCCCGACGGCAGCCCGGACGGCCGTTTCGTGGCACACCTGCCGGACGGAGCGGGCGGCGTGCGGACCGTGGAGCTCGGCGGAACCCTCGACGCGCGCCCAGCCGTCACGAGCGGCGCGGCGGCGGGGCGCCCGTCGCACCGGGCGGACGGTGAACCCGGCGGCTCGCCGGCGGCGGTGACCCCGGCGTGGCACCCCTGGCTGCCCGCCGCCGACGCGTACGGGCCCGCGCGCCCGACCCCGCCGATGCTGTCCGAACCGGGCGTCATCGGCGGCCAGAACGTCCCGGTTCACGAGATCGTCGACGAGGGCGGCGCGCTGCGTTCGCGAGTCGTCAGGCATCTCGTGGCCGCGGCGCCGCACGGCTGGGACGAGGCGGCCATCAGCGCGGCGGTCGAACGGCAGCTCTCCGACACGGCCCTGCTCGACAACAACAAGCCGCTGTTCAACGGCTCGGGCTGGGCGGTGACGCTCGGCAGTGGCCGTGACGCCGTCGAGCTGCGCCTGCGGGCCGTCGCAGGCGAGCGGGCGCAGGCGGCGTCGTTCGACGGTTCGGCCGCCACCGCCGACCCGATGTCGGCAGGCGGCAGCCCCGACCGCCGCACACCGCAGCGCACCTTCGTGGACACCACCCTGGGCGAGAACAGCACCGGAGGCGCCACGATCGCGGTCGGCTACTCGGCGCTCGCCGGATTCGACACCGCGACGCCGTACGTCACCGCGACGCCGCTCGGCGCGGTGTCGGTGCAGGCCGGCACGAGCACCGCGCGCGGCCAGTCGGCGCAGACGCGGCTGCGTACCAACGAGGAGATCACGCTGCCGGTCGCGGGCGACGACCCGGCCCAGGCTCGTGCCTGGCGCACCACGGCACAGGTCACCGTGTCCGTGAGCCGGCGCGGTGTCGCGGACACCCGGGTGACCGGCGGCGTGCGGGTCACGGTGTCCGCGCTGAACGCGCTGACGTCGCTGTCCGATGTGCCCGCCGTGCGGCGGGGACCGGCGGCGCGCGAGTGGCGGCTGCCACCCAGCGCGGTCCTGGAGACGGCGTCCGTGCCCGCGAACCTGTTCGACGACCTGGCGCTGGGCGGCCGGCTCCCGGTCGGGTTCCGCAAACCCGGCAGCGCGCACCGCGCCGAGCTGGCCGACCTCGTCGACGCGGACAACCTCGGGCTCAACCGCGCGAGACTGGTCGGCGAGGGCCTGTCCACCAGCAAGATCACATCGCGGCGTGGGGAGGCCACGCCGTGGTGGAAACGGCCGGTCACGCGTACCCGGCGGGGCTTCGTCACGCTCACCGCGACCGTCGGCGCGCCGGTGCTGATGTTCAACCCGCTGGCGCTGCCCGGACGAACCGAGTCCGCACTGCGCACCGGGGCGTCCGACAGCACCTCGCACAGCCACGAGAGCATGGCGCGGGTGCAGGGCAGCGCGGGAGCCGGCGTGGCGTTCGGAGAGAACCCGCAGGACGGCCTGGAGCACGGCCTGGTCAACGTCTCCGCGGTGGGCGCCGTCGAGCGGGGCTCCGGCAGCAGCAGCTCGACGGAGACCGGCACGCAGACCGAGGTCAAGAGCAAGGCGACCGGAGAGATGCTGCTCTACCGGGTGCCGCTGGAGCTGTCCGCCCAGGAGCACGTCGGGCCGACCGCGCACGAGACCCGCCCGATCGGCAGCGGCCCCGCGTACGTGTACCTGTGGGTCACCCCGCTGGACGCCGCACGGTTCGGCTACCCCGGCGCCGCCGCGCCACGCCCCCCGCACGGACCGATACCCGCGTCCCCGCTGCCCCCGCGCGTCGGCGACTGGCAGCCCATGGCGCTGCCGGACGTGCGCGAGATCGGCACCACCGCGGCCGACGGCGAGCGGCTGTGGGACCGGGTGCTGCGGACCGTCGACGCGATCGGCGAACCCGACCTGCTGCCGCGGCAGGGGGCGGTGCCCACCCGGCGGCAGGTGTCCAACCTGGAGGCGCTGCAGAAGGCGGTGACCCAGTCCCACCTGCGCGGCAACTGGCGTACCCTGCTGGAATCCGGCATCCGGGTGTCGCTGGAACGGCCCGACAACGCCGAACACGACGCCGTCACCAGCTCTCGCCACGTCTCCGTCGTGATCAAGGCGAAACTGACCGACCGGCTGACCCGGCGCGACGGGATCGTCGACGGGACGCAGCTGGAGCAGACGACCCGCGTCGCCCACGGCCACACGGAGGGCCACTCGGTGAGCCTGGGCGGCCGGGCGGGAGCCCAGGCCCAGCTGGGCATGAGCACCGGGCATCCGAGCCGGGAGCGGACCAGGCTGCGCGCCTTCCTGGTCCGGCTCTCCGCCATGATGTTCTGGAAGCACCAGCGGACGCTGTCCGGCGGCGACGCCCCCGCCACGGCCCACCTGGTCAAGGTCGATCGCCGGCTGCACGAGCACCAGGCCGGGCTGTCGTTCACCGTGCACGCCGAGTACGCCGAGCGACCCCGGACCCTCAACGCGCCGCTGCGGCCGGTCCGTGACCGTCACATCATCGTCGGCGACGGACTGCCGCCGCTGACGGTCCCTGACGCGTTCCGCGTCGGGCTGCCCGAGTTCGACCAGGTGCATGCGCTCACGCTGAGCGGTGGCCGGCCCCGGGTGGAGCTCGTCGACAGCGTCCACGCGGCGACGCCGCAGGCCGTGTCCATCACCGGGCCGCACCAGTTCCTCGACGTGCACGTGCCCGACGACGCGCTGTTCACGGCGGCTGACATCGCCCTCGGCGCTGAGGTCACCGTGGACGAGCCGCCCGCCGGCGTGCCGAGCCCGGCCGTGCCGCCGCTGCCCGTGCGGGGCCCGGTGGGCATGTTCTGGACCAGCTGGCGGGAGTCCGGCCCGGTGCCCTCGACCAGCGGCCGGACCTACCGGTACGAGTCCACCGCGCTCACCGAACCGGGCTCGCCGGCCGAGACCGCCATCCGCGGCCGGATCACCCCCGACGCGATCCGGTCGGCGCTCGACCTGAACCAGCGGGGCGGCGGCGCGGCCAAGGTGATGCGCGGGGGCACCTTCACCGACATCGTCGGCGACCTGACCATGACGGTGCGGCTGGTCAACCCGCGCCGTGCCCTGAGCGCGGACACCGGCTACAACATCTACGACTCGGCCGAGTTCACCGAGAAGTCCGACACCGGCCGGCGCACCGAGTCGGGTCAGGACCTCACCGTCGGTGTCCACACCAACAACGAGGTCGTGCCCACCGACCCCGACGACCCGCGCAGCGTGCACCGGCTCAACGTGACGCCGCAGGCCGGCTACAGCAAGCGCACCGGCAAGCGCGAGGAGGGCGAGAACACCCACACCGTCGCCCGCCGGGAGGTCGTCGAGAACGAGGCCGGCACCGCGATGCTCGGCGACCTGCACATCACCTTCACCGGCGGGGTGTCCGCGCCGGGGATGAACCCGTCCCCCGGCAGCCCCGAGCTGAGCGTGCGGGTCGTCGCGCCCGACTCCGCCCTGTTCCTGGTCACCGAGGCGGAGGCGGACCGGCTGACGGTGCCGCTCGGCAAACCCGCACCCGCGGCGGGGGTCGTGATGGCCCTGCCGCCGCCGTACCTCACCAAGATGGTCGGCTTGGGCGTGGTGCACGGTGCCGTGTCCCCGCGTGCCGTCGCGCCGGCGGAGAAGGACGGCGGGTGGCGGTCGCTGCAGGACCGGTTCGCCCGCTCGCTGCCTGCCGACATGCCGGACCTCCTCCGCGGCCGGGCCGCGCGGGTGGCCGCCGACCTGCTCGAACTGCACCGGCTCAAGCCCACCATCGACGGCCTCTACGACAGGGGCCTGCCCGACACGTTCACCGTCGATGGATGGCTCTACCGGGACGAGGTCAAGGTGCAGGTGAACGCCATGGCGGTCGACCACCAGGCGGCGCTGCACCAGCCACCCGCGCCACTGCGCGCCTCCCTGTTCACGGCGGCGACGACCAGCCGGAAGTGGCAGCAACTGCGGCAGCGGGTGTTCGGGGTGGGCGTGCCGGTGGTCTGGAGCGGCATGACCCGGCTCACCACCGGCGACGGCGACGGCACCGGCCTGCAGTCGGTCCCCACGGGGGCGTCGGCGGCGCTCAGCCTGGTGCGCAACCAGGTCCAGCAGCGTACGACCAGCCAGACCGCCTCCGGCTACGTCGAGAAGTCCGGACCGCTGACCGGAATCGACGTCGACCACAGCTACCAGGTGACCGTGACCCGGCAGCGGGTGTCCACGGCGCTCGGCAAGGCGCTGCTGGTCGGCGTCGTCACGCACTTCATGGACGCCGTACGCCGGACGGTGTGGCAGGGCAGTTGGGTGCGCCAGCAGCGCGCGGTCACCCTGGCCGTGCCGGTCGACGCGGTGAACCGCGCACCGGGCCTCGCCAACAAGCTCGCCCGGATCGGCCACCACGAGGTACGCCGCCACGAGCCGGGCGACGACAGCCCGCCGGATCGGGTGTACGCGCCGGTCGATCACGGCCCCTGGGCCCTGCCGCCGGGCACGTCGTACTCGCTGGAGGGGGCGGTCGCGGGCGCGGCGCTGCACGACGCCGTCACCGAGGCGTTCACGCAGGACGGCAGCGTGCCCCGGATGCTGCGCGACTACGCGACCGACCTGGTCCTCGACCGGATCACCGGCGGGGCCACGATGGCCGCACGGGTGCGCACGATGCTCGACGGGCGCCTGCGGACCGGCGACCTGTTCGACGACTCCGGCCTGAGGGTCAAGGTCGGCGGGTTCTCCGTCACCGCCCGCCTGCACGGCCGGCCCCTGCTGGTGCACACCAGCAGCACGGTCGAACAGGAAGCGCAGCAGGAGACGGGTGAGGTCGAGCGCGAGTCCGGCTCGTCCGGTGTCGACTTCAACGCCGGCAACGCGGGTCTGCAGCACGGCCAGGCCATCGGCAGCCAGCCGGCGACGGACACGCCCCGTGAGGCGCTCGACTGGCAGCCGAACAACCTGCACTACGAGGGCGGCATGAGCTCCGGCGGGCGGGACACCACCATGTCCGGCCAGGGCGTCAGCGGCGGACCGAAGATCAAACAGAAGGGCTGGTCCGGTGTGTACAGCGCCGACCTCGTCCTCTACGTCGAACCCGGCCAGGACGGCAAGCACCTGCCCGTCGTCGAGGAGCGCCTGACCCTGCGCCCCCGGTCGGTGCAGGTCGAGAAGGGAGCCCTGGTGCGGTTCTGGGAGGGCGACGTCAGGGCGCTGGGCATGTACGGCTGGCGGGAACGCCTGGGCGATCCGGTCGACCTGGCCGAAGTCGCCGTCGACGCCGGCACGCACCTGGAGGTCCGCGCCGGCCGGCTGCACCTGGTTCCGGGAGCCGGGGATCCGGTCGGGGATCTCACCGACCTGCCGTCCGACTCCGCGGCGGCCCTCGTCGTCGCCTCCGGCGTGACGGATACGCAGGTCCAGGCGTTCCTGGCGGGACTGCCGCAGGGCTCGGCGCCACCTGTGCTCCGTGCCGACGGCCACGACCACGCGGCGGCCGTGTCCCTGGCGGCGCTCACCGGCATCCCCGTCGACACGGCCGACGGCGTGCGGGTCGTGCCGCCGACCGGCGACGGGGGCCCGCTGGAAGGGGCCGCCCGCCGCCGGCCGAGCGCCCTGCCGCCGGTGCTGGCCGCCCACGCCGAACTGCTCACGACGACGGAGGCGTTCCAGCACGCCGACCAGGCGCTGCTCGACGCGACCGCGGCGGTGGCCGAACGGGCCGAGCGGCAGCGGGCGGAGCAGCTGCGGGCGTTGACCGGTGCGATCGAGGCGGCGCGCCACGCCGTGGCCGGCACCGCCCCCGCGCTCGCCGCCGCGGACACCACGACCGTGGGCAGCGCCGGCCACCGGATGGGGGAGATCCTCACCGATGCCCGGTCGCAGCTGGACACCCTGCGTCGCACCGGCCGCAGCGACTCCGCGAGCGGCGGCCTCAGCATCGGCCGCCGGGAGCAGGCCGGTCCCGCCGGGGCGGGGCCGGCCGCGGACACCGCGCCGGGACGGGCCGCCGACCGGGTCGGCGCAGCCCTGGCCGACTGGGACAGCGCACGGCAGCGGCTGCACGCCGCGGTCACCGCCGCGCCGGTCGCAGTGGACACGGCGCGGACGGCGCTGGCCGACCTGGACGCCGCGTTCGGGGCGGCCGGTCAGGCGGTGGCGGAACTGCGCAGTGCCGTGAAGGGGCAGTCGCCCTTGGCGGGACAGCAGCAACCGTCGGTGATCGTCGACCGTAACCGCGCGCTCATCCGGCTGGGCAAGGCCGCCGCCACGCTCGCCGAGCACCTGCCCACACTGCTCGGCGGCCTGGACCGGGCGGCCCTGGCCACCGCGCTGGACGAGCTCGCCGCGGCGAACCAGGCGCTGACCGAGGGGCCGTCGACGCCGCCCGTGGACGCGGACCTGGCGGCCGAACGGGTCCGCCGTGAGCACGACCGGCGGGCCGCGTTCGCCGCCTGGCGGCACGCGCTCGACACGTTCTCCGCCACCCTGGCGGAGCTCCTGAAATGAACCGAGGAGTCGACATGTCCACCCCCACCGACCCGGTGCTCTGGCACCACGTCCTGCTGCGGCTGTCGGGACGGATCCCCGACGGCATGCTGGCCGAGGCACGCGGGCTGCTCGCCGAGGGCCGCCTGGTGGAGGTCGCCGAGCGGGTGGGCGGCTGGCTGGCCGCCCTGGCACCGGTCCTGCCCGCGGACGAGGCGATCCTGGTCGGCGCCCCACCCGCCCGGGGCGAGGAGACGATCCCGCCGTACGGGCTGGCCCCGGTCGGCCCGGAGGCGCTCATCGAGCACGGGGACGAGATCCCGTCCTGCCTCGACCTGACCGTCCCGGCCGATCCGGCCGGCGACCGCCACCGCACCGATCTGCCGGACGTCGCGGTCGCCGAGGCGGCGGCGCGGCTGCCGGCGGTGTGCGGCGTCTGGCGCGTGTGGCGGTATCCGACCGCGGACACCCCCTGGGCCGAGCCCCGGCGCATGTACCTCGTGGAGCTGAGCGCGGACGCCGCGGACCGGCTGCCCGAGGTGACGGGGCGGCTCCAGACGGCCCTGGCGGCGGCCGGCATGGCCGACCCGCTGGTGGAGTGCTACGCCGACCCGGACCGGCTGCCGGTGTTCCACCGCCACGCCCGCGCGTTCGGCGCGCTGCTCTGGGCGGCGCGCGAAGCCGAGCCGATCAGGCTGGCCCGGGTCTTCGACGGCGCGGACCCGGTCACCGGGCCGTACTTCGACCTGTTCCACCCGCGCGTGGCCGACGACGCCGACCGGGAGCGGACACTGGCCTACCTGGACGCCGGCACGCCGCTGCTGGCGACGAGCTCACTGCTGGCCGACGTGGTCGCCCCGGAGCGGGGCGAGGTCGTGCCGATGACGTTCCGGACCGACGGCCGCTGGATCTGGCCGGACGCGGTCGCCTACTACCTGGCGCAGCACCGGCTGGCGCCCGACCCGGACCTCGCGGCGTGGATCAGGGCGGCCGGTTTCACCGCGCCCGCGGTGGACGGTGTCGCGGTGCACCGGGCGACCATGGCGCTGTTCACTCCGGCGCCCGAGCCGAATCAGGCGGCCGGCTGACCGTCGGCCAGGCCCAGCCAGATCGCGATCGCCTCGGCCCGGGTCCGGGCGCCGAGCTTCAGGTAGATGTGATTGACGTGGTTCTTCACCGTCTTCTCGGTGATGTACAGCCGTCCGGCGATCTCCCGGTTGGTGCGCCCGCGCACGATGTTGTCCATGAGTTCGGCCTCGCGCCGCGAGACCAGGCCGCGCGGCCCCGGTTCGGGTTCGGGTTCCGGTTCGGGCGTGGACGCCGGGGTGCGCAGCGACTCGACCACCGCCGCGACGGCCCCCGGGGACATGTACGGATGCCCTCCCGCCGTGGCCACGACTGCTTTGACCAGGTCGGCGGCGGCGAACTGGCCGTGCACGAGATACCCGATCGCGCCGTCGCGCAGCGCCTGCACGACCAGATGCTGCTCGGCGCTGTGCGCCACGACCAGCACGGCGGGGCGGTGCACAGGCCGGGGCGCGTCGTGGCCGCTCGGCACGGCACGGCTCGTCACGATGACGTCCGCGGCCAGGCTCACGGCTCGGCCGGCGGTCTCCGCCGGGCAGGCCGCCTCGCCGATCACGCTGATCCGGTCGCTGGTCTCCAGCACCGAGCGGATGCCGAGCCGCACCAGCAGGTTGTCGTCGCTGATGAGGGCCCGGATGCGGGGTGTCGCGCCGAGGCTGGCCTGGGTGAGCATGCCGGTGGAGCTCCTTCGCTGCCGGCGGGTGACTCGCTGTCACCGCCGCCGTTCTGCCAGCAACGTAGGAGGTTTCGGGGAAGTTTGCGTGGCCGCCGGATGAACGGCCGTACCGTCGGCCGCGACCAGTGGATGTGAAGCAGGTGAACACCACCTGCCCGGCCGTGCCTTCCCGGGCCGGGCGCCCGGGAAGGCGACTGCGGGGTCAGCGGGGCACGATGTCCTGTGGCAGGAGTGTGACCAGGTCTTCCCTGGCGGGTGCGGCGATCTTGCTGATCCGGCCGGACTGCCGGACGATCATCTGGTCCAGCGTCAGCCGGGCCAGCCGTCCGTTGCCGGACCCGTGCTCGCGCGGCATCCCCGTGAAGTGCTCCAGCAGCGCCGCGCGCGCGTCCATCGTCAGCTCGTACCCGGACGCGGCGGCGTGCTGCTCCAGGATCGTGACCAGCTGCGTGGGCGTGTAATCGGCGAAGTGCACGGTGTGCGCGAAACGCGACCCGAGGCCGGGATACGCCTGCACGAAGGCGGCCATCTCCGCGTCGTAGCCCGCGGCGATGACGACGACGTCGTCGCGGTGGTCCTCCATCAGCTTCACCAGCATGTCGACGGCCTCCCGGCCGAAGTCGCCGGACCGCTCCACCGGCGCGAGCGTGTGCGCCTCGTCGATGAACAGCACCCCACCGCGGGCCCGCTCGAACACCTCCCTGGTCCGCTGCGCGGTCTGGCCGACGTACTCGGCCACCAGGTCGACCCGGCCGACCTCGACCAGCTGCCCGGAGGCCAGCAGGCCCAGCGCGGCCAGCACCTGCCCGTAGAGGCGGGCGACGGTGGTCTTGCCGGTGCCCGGCGCACCGGCGAAGATCAGGTGGCGGCCCAGCGACGGCACCGGCAGCCCGGCCGCGGCCCGTTTGCGCGAGGTGGCCAGCAGGTTGATGGTGTCGTTGACCTCCCGTTTGACCTCCTCCAGCCCGACCATGGCGTCCAGCCTGGCCCGGAGCTGGGCCAGGTCGGGGCGCTCGGCGTCGCCGCCCAGGCGGATGCCCCCGGTCGGCGGGGGACCGATGTCCTCGGGACGCAGCCGGGTCAGCTCCGGGGCGGAGACGACCTCGGTGCGCGACAGCCGCTGCGCCTGCCGCCCGATGGCGTCCTCGAACACCTTGCGGGCCGTACGGCCGTTGCCGAAGTTCGCGTCGCGCGGGGTGCGCGCGAACAGCTGGTGCAGGGCCTGGCTGGTGCCGTAGTCGAGGGTGTAGCGGTGCAGGCGGCAGAAGTTCTCCACGATGGTGACCAGCTCGTCGTCGGAGTAGCTCTCGAACTCGATGGTCCGGGTGAAGCGGGACGCCAGGCCGGGGTTCGAGGACAGGAACGAGCGCATCTGCGCCGAGTAGCCGGCCGCCACGACGACGATGTCCTCGCGGTGGTCCTCCATCAGCTTGACCAGCGTGTCGATCGCCTCCTGCCCGAACGAGGGCCCGGAGCCCGAGCCCTCGTCGGTCAGCGCGTACGCCTCGTCGATGAACAGCAGCCCGCCGAGCGCCGACTCGAACTTCTCCGTCGTCTTGATCGCGGTGCCGCCGATGATCTGGGCCACCAGGTCGGCGCGGGCCACCTCGACGACGTGTCCCTTGCGCAGCGTGCCCAGCGCCCGCAGGATCTGCCCGTAGAGCCGGGCGATGGTGGTCTTGCCGGTGCCGGGCGGACCGGCGAACACCAGGTGGCGGCTCATCGGCGGCGGCGGCAGCCCCACCGCGGTCCGGCGGCCGGCCAGCAGCTGGAGGTCGACGAGCATGTTGACCTCCTGTTTCACCCCGGCCAGGCCGACCAGCGCGTCCAGTTCGGTCAGCAGCGCCTCCAGCGCGGCGGGGGGCGCGGCGCGACGGGACTCGCCGGTCGGCAGGTGCCGCTCGTCATGGTCGGCCCAACGGTCGGCCGTGTGGTCCGGCGTCGCGTCGGCCCGCGTCTTCTCGGTCGTCTGGTCGGGCATGCCGTTGTCGTGGCTGTCCAGATCGGTCAGCGAGACCTCGCCTTCGGCGGCCGACCGGCGCAGGCCGCTGCCGCGGTTGTGGTGCAGCTTGCACGCCTTCACCGAGGAGTCCCGGACCTCGTCCAGGCGGATGCCGTCGGCGGCGCTGCCGGAGACGTCGCAGCGGGTGAGCTGCGCGGTGCCCTCGTTCTCGACCAGCACGCCGTTGCCGCCGCTGCCGGCCACGGTGCACTCGTCGAGGGTCAGCCGGCCGCCGCCCTGCACGAGCACGCCGTGCGTGCCGGACTCGCCGATGTGGCATTCCCGCAGCGTCCCGGAGCCGTTCCCGGCGGCGGTCACCCCGGCTTCGCCGGCACCGGTCAGCTTGGTACGCAGCAGCAGCGGCGCGCCGCCCTCGGCGGTGTACAGGCCGGTGCCGAGCGAGCCCGACACGGTGCAGTCCTCCCACCGGCCGCGCCCCTCGCCGGAGACGGTGATCCCGTGGCCCCGGGTGCCGGTCACCGCCAGCCGCTGGAACACGGGATCGGCCGAGCCGACCACGGCCAGCCCGCCGCCGCAGTCGTCGACGGCCAGATCGACGTAGGTGCCGGTCGCTCCGCCGGTGACGATGATCCCGTGGTTGGCGGCCGCGGCGATCGAGGTGGCCAGCACCCGGGGGTCGGCTCCGCCGTCGACGACGATGCCCGCGCCCCCCGTGCCGGCGAACCGGCACTCCTCGACCAGCGGTTTGGCCCGTCCGGTCACCAGCAGGCCCGCCTCCGGGGTGTCGGTGACGGCGGTGGCCCGCAGCACCGCCTCGCAGTCGCCCTCGACGGCGATGGCCGGACCCGCCGCCCGCGACAGCGTGCAGCCCTCGACGGTGAGCCGGGATTGCTCGGTGCCGAGCACGCCGTTGCCGCCGATGTCGGCCACGATGGTGTCGCGCAGCACCATGGCCGCCGAGGCGCGCACCACCGCGGCCGAGGTGCGCACGTGGCTGAGCGTGCTCTCCTCGACCAGCACGCTCGCGCGGTCGACGGCGATGATCCCGGCGCCGCCGGTGTTGCCGACGTGGCACCGCGAGACGGTCAGCTCACCGCCGGCCCTGGCATACAGCGCCGCCCCGGCCTGCCCGCGGACCTCGCACTCCACCAGGTTCAGCCGGCCCATGGGCACGTCGATCGCGGCGAGGTCGGGGTCGGCGGCGACCAGCGTGAGCCCGCTCAGCGTCGCCTCCTCGGCCTCCATGACGATCGCGCTGCCGGCTGGCGCGGAGATCACGACCGTGCCGGGACCCTCCTCGCTGGTGATGGTGCAGGGCTGGTGGAGGGCCAGCGCCTCGGCATAGGTGCCGGGCAGGACGCTGACGATCCAGCCCGGCTTCGCTGCCCGCAGCGCCGCGGAGATGCTGCGGTAGGAGTCGGGCGCGGTAGCGGAGACGGTGAGTACTCGATGATCCACCGGGGGACCTTTCCATGCGGAGGCGACTTCCGGAGACGGGCCCGAGCAGGGTCCGCGGACCCATGCCGGGGCGTTGTCGGGTTCGTAGAGTGCCGCCAGCCGCCACGTGCCGGTGCGGGCGACGGGAGCAGCCGGGAGGGTTCATGGGACGGATGACACGGTGGTGCCGGTGGGCGGTGGTCGTGGCGCTGGCCGTCGCAGGAACGCTGCCCGTGACGGCGCCCGCGGCGGCGGCCGAGTGCGTGGGGCCCGCCCGGACCGTGGTGCCGGAGCTGCCCTGGGCCCAGCAGTGGCTGCAGCCGCAGCGGATCTGGCCGCTGACCCAGGGCGCCGGGGTCACCGTCGCGGTGGTGGACTCGGGAGTGGACGGGCAGGTGCGCCAGCTGCGGGGCCGCGTCGAGGCCGGGCTGGACGTGCTGGCCGGCGGCGGCCGCGCCGACACCGACTGCTCCGGGCACGGCACCTTCGCCGCGGGCATCGTGGCGGCGGCCGAACAGCCGGGGGTCGGCTTCGCCGGGCTGGCTCCGCAGGCCCGGGTGCTGCCGTTGCGGGTCACCACCGACACCGACGAGCTGCCGCCCGCGGCCGCGACGGCGGCGGCCGTCCGTACGGCCGCCGAGCGCGGCGCGCGGGTGATCCTGGTCGGCACGCCGATCGTGCGGGCCGGCGCGGAACTGCGCGCGGCGCTCACGGTCGCGCAGAGCCGGGACGCCCTGGTGATCGTGGTGCCCTGGGCCGGTGCGGACAGCCCGGCGCCGGTGGACCCGTGGGTCGCCGAGCGGGTCGTGTCCGTCGGCGGATTCGGCCTGGACGGCGCGGCCATGACCGGCACCGCCGCACCGGTGGACCTGGTCGCCCCCGGTTCCGCCCTGGTCAGTGTCGGCCCCCGCGGCCCCGGTCACCTGCTGTCCGAGGGCAACGGGTACGCGGCCGCGTTCGTGGCGGGCGCCGCCGCGCTGGTCCGGGCCAGGCACCCGCGGCTGACCGCCGCACAGGTCAAGCAGCGCCTGCTGGCGACCAGCGACCGGGTGCCCCGGCAGGTGCCCGACCCGGCGCTGGGCTACGGCTGCCTCGACCTGTACGCGGCCGTCACCGCGGTGCTGCCGGGCGAGCACGGGACGGGCCTGTCCGCCGCCCCGGTGCCGCGCGCGGTCGTCGCCCGCCCCGGGCAGGCCGACGACCAGGCGTTCCGGACCGCCGCCGTGGCCGTGGCGGTCGCCGGTGTGCTCGCTCTGCTGGCGACGGTCGTGGCCCTGGCCGTGCCGCGGATCCGGCGCAGGCAGGGACTTCCGCGCTGACCCCGTTCGGTTGACGTCGCGCACGGTCAGTCCGAGCCGGCCGGCTGCAGCGCGGTGTGCACCAGCGCCGGAGCGAGGCGGCGGTTGACGAGCTGGGCCCGGCCCGGCGGCAGCCGCCGCGGCTTGGCCTCGCCCAGGAACGAGCCCTCGGACTTGTCGTAGGAGAACAGCAGCGCGCTGGTGCCGAGGTCCCACAGCCGCCGCAGGGCCGGGTCGGACATCATCACCCGGGACGCCCCCGAGGTGCTGCGGGCCAGCACCAGGTGCAGGCCCACCGCGGCGCCCTGCGGCAGCGCGTCCAGCAGCGGTTCCAGCGGGCTGCCGTACCCGCCGGCGAGCAGGTCGTAGTCGTCGATGATGACGAACAGGTGCGGGCCGGCCCACCAGTCGCGGCGGGCCAGCCGCTCCGGGGTGATGTTCGGCCCGGGCAGCCGCGGCGCGATCGCGTCGACGGCCTGCTTGACCAGGTCCGTCAGCGCCGCGGTGGACACGGCGTAACCCACCTGGATGTCGGGCGGCACCGCGTCGTACAGGTGCCGGCGGGTGTCGGCCAGCAGGATGCGGGCCTCGGCGGCGGTGTTGTTGCGCACGATGCTGCGGGCGATCAGCCGCAGCAGGTTCGTCTTGCCCGACTCCGATTCGCCGAACACCATCAGGTGCGGCTGGGCGTCGAAGTCGTGCCAGACCGGTTCCAGCCGCGCCTCGTCCAGACCCAGCGCGACCCGGCGCGGGGAGGCCGGTCTGGGCAGGGCCGTCACCGGCAGCAGCGTCGGGAGCAGCCGCACCTTCGGCGCGTGCGGGCCGGACCAGGCCCGGGCGCTCTGCTCGGCCAGGTCGCGGGCGGTCTCGTTGAGGTCGTCGGTGCGCGCGATCCCGTCCACGCGGGGCAGCGCGGCCAGGAAGTGCAGCGCGTCGCGGGACAGGCCCCGGCCGGGGATCGCCGGGACGTTGGCCGCCTGCCGCATGCCGACCTCGGAGTCCACCGGGTCGTTGAGGTGCAGCTCGAAGCGGGTGCCGAGCAGGTCGCGCAGCCAGGGCCGGACCTCCGACCACCGGGACGCGGTGACGATGAGGTGGATGCCGTAGTTGAGCCCCCGGGTCGCCAGCTCGGAGAAGCCCGACTCCAGCGTCTCGAAGTCCTGGTGCATGGTCGACCACCCGTCCACGACGAGGAACACGTCGCCGTAGCCGTCGTCGGCCCCGTCGGGCAGGGCGCCCTGCGCCCGGCGGGCGCGGTACTCGGTGATGCTGTCGATGCCCAGCGCGGCGAAGCGCTGCTCGCGGTGCGCCAGCAGGTCGGTGACCTCGCCGACGGTGCGGGCCACCCGGTCGCGGTCGAGCCGGCCGCAGACGCCGCCGACGTGCGGCAGCCCGGCCAGGCCGGCGAGGCTGCCGCCGCCGAAGTCCAGGCAGTAGAACTGCACCTCGGCCGGGGTGTGGGTGAGCGCGAGCGCGGTGATCAGCGTACGCAGCAGGGTGCTCTTGCCGCTCTGCGGCGACCCGCCGATGCCGACGTGGCCGCCGGCCCCGTTCAGGTCGGCGACGAGCAGGTCGCGGCGCTGCTCGGTCGGCCGGTCGACGACGCCGACCGGCACCCGCAGCCGATCGGCGGGCTCGTACAGCCGGCCGTCCACACCGGCCGGCGGCACGACGCCCAGCCCGCGGTCGGTGGTGATACGCACCGGCGGCAGCAGCTGGTCGAGGGTGGGCGGCTGGTCCAGGGGCGGGAGCCACACCTGGTGGGCCTGCGGCCCGTGCCCGAGCAGCCGGTCCGCGATCACGTCGAGCAGGCGCGGCCCGCTGTGCGCGCCGTCCTCGGCGGACTCGTCCACCGCCGCGGCCGGCGCGGCCTGCTCAGGCATCGGCACCGGCCCCACGACGTACGGGGTGAGGTCCAGTCGCGCCTGCTCCTGGCGCTGCAGGCGCAGCGCCTTCTTCGGCGGCGCCGACACGTAGGCGGCCTTGAACCGCACCAGCGTGGCGGTGTCGATGCGCAGGTAGCCGTTGCCCGGCGCGGACGGCAGCGTGTACGCGTCCGGCACGCCGATCACGGTGCGGCTCTCCGCCGCGGAGAAGGTGCGCAGCGCGATCCGGTAGGACAGGTGCGACTCCAGCTGGTGGATGCGCCCCTCGTCGAGGCGCTGCGACGCCAGCAGCAGGTGCACTCCGAGGCTGCGGCCCAGCCGTCCGATCATGACGAAGGTGTCGAGGAACTCCCGCTTGGTCGCGAGCAGCTCGCTGAACTCGTCGACCACCACGAGCAGGGTCGGCATCGGGGCCAGCGGCGCGCCGCCGGCGCGGGCCTTCTCGTAGTCGCGCAGCGAGCTGTGCCCGGCCGTGCGCAGCATCTCCTGGCGGCGTACCAGCTCGCCCTGCAGCGCCTCCTGCATCCGGTCCACCAGTGGCAGCTCGTCGGCCAGGTTGGTGATCAGCGCCGAGGTGTGCGGCAGGGTCTCCAGGCCCAGGAACGTGGCGCCGCCCTTGAAGTCGACCAGGATGACGTTGAGCACCTCGGAGGTGTGGGTGGTGGTCAGCGCGAGCACCAGCGTGCGCAGCAGCTCGCTCTTGCCCGAGCCGGTGGCCCCGATGATCATCCCGTGCGGGCCCATGCCGCCCTGCGCGGCCTCCTTGAGGTCGAGCTCGACCGGGGTTCCGTTGGCGGAGACGCCGATCGGCACCCGCATGTGGTCCCACCGCGAGCGCCCGGTGCGCGCCGTGGCGGGGTCGAACGTCTCCGGGTCGCCGAGCCCGAGCAGGGCGGTCAGGTCCAGGTCGGTGGTGAGGGAGTCGACGGCCTCGGCCGAGGAGCCGAGCCGGTACGGCGCCAGGCGGCGGCTCAACCGCCGGGCCTGGGCGGTGCTCAGCCGGTCCGGGGTGCTCAGCGCGGTGGCGTCGTCGCGGCCCTGGGCGTCGGCGCCGACCATCTCGATCACGTCGGGCCGCACCCGCAGCCGCAGCGTCAGCGGGTCCACCGCCCAGCGCAGCGAAGCCGTCAGGTCGATCATCGTGCAGTTGCGCACGCTGCTCATCGCGAACCGCGACGTCGCCGGGACGGGCACGCCGTCGACCACGACCACCGTGTACGGCTCGTCGCGGCCCGGCAGCGCGGGGTCGTCGAAGCGCGGGCGGTCGGCGAAGGCCGGGCCGAGCAGCCGTTCCAGGTCCGCGAACGACTCGGCCAGCTGCCGGGCCGCGCCCGCGCCGTCGTGCTGGTTCGGGTGCTGCGCGTGCGGCAGCCACTTGAGCCAGTCCCAGCGGTGCTGCCGCTCGGCCGGGGCGCACACCAGCACGCGCAGGTCGTCCGGGCTGTGGAAGGTGACCAGCTGGCCGAGCATCGACCGGACCAGCCCCAGCCCGTGCTCGTCGGCCTCCGCGCCGTCCTGCCCCGGGTCGGCGGGGTCGTCGGCGGCCCGCACCAGGACCCGGGCGAAGCCGCGCAGCTGCACGGCGATGGGTGTGCCCGGCACCGTCCAGTGCGCCTGCAGGAACCGGCGCAGCGCCTGCGCGGACAGGGGTTCGAGGTCCTCGACCGGCTTGGTCTGCGGCGGGGTCAGCGACACGGTGAGCCGCTGGCTGCCCAGTCCGATCCGGATCTCGGCGAAGTCGCCGCCGCTGGGCCGCCGCTCCCACATCCGCCGGTTTCCGGCCAGCGACCACAGCACCTGCGGGTCGGGATGGTTCCAGAACAGCGAGGTGGCCTGCTTCTCGGCCAGCTGGCGCACCTGGCGGCGCATCTGGCCCAGGTAGCGCAGGTAGTCGCGCCGCTCGCCGCGCAGCCGCTGCTTGCGCTCGCCGCCGCCGCGACCGAGCTGGGTGACCAGCATGCCGATGCCGGAGACGCCCATCATGCCGCCGGCCATGTAGGTCAGCGACGACGATCCGGGCTGCATGAAGATCAGCGCCATCGCGCCGGTGCTCAGCGCCATCGGCAGGTAGGTGAGCATCGAGGACATGTCGACGCCGTTCAGCTCCGGCAGCGTCGGCGGCTCCTGGAGCATCATCTCGCCCCGGGGGAGCGGAGGGCCGGGCTGGCGCACCGGACGCCGGAACACCACCGTGGTCATGGCACTCCCAGAAAGGTAGAGGGGCCGGAACCCGCTCATTCTGCGTGCCGCGACCGCCCGCGGCTTGGGTCCGCGGGCCCATGTTCGGCCCGGTCAGCGCCGCTAGCCTGCTGTGGTCGCCACGCCTGTGGCACGGAGAGGGTGACAGTGAACCTCAGCACCTCCGCCGACCGCTGCCGGCTGACCGTCGTCGGGCCCCACGGCAGCGTCGACCTCGCCGTCCCGGCCACGATGTCGCTGGCCGACGTGACACCGGCCATTGTGGAACTGCTCGGCGAGGAGACGACCCGTGAGGTGGCCGGCCGCGGCGTCGTGCTGCAGCGGCTCGGCGGCAGACCGCTGGACGACGAGCTGACCGCGGCCACGCTCGGGCTGCGCGACGGCGACGTGGTCTACCTCAGCGTCCGGGACAATCCGATGCCGGCCTTCGCGCACGACGACCTCGTCGAGGGCGTGGCCGCCGGGGTGCGCACACGACCCGGCCGCTGGACGCCGGAGCGCGCCCGCGCCACGTTGCGGGCGGCCGCCGGAGCCGCGCTCGCCGTGGGCCTGGCCGGGCCGCTGTCCGCCGTCGCGGGCACCGGGCACGCCGTGGTCGCCGGGGCCGTGGCCGCCGTGCTGGCGCTGGCCGCCGGGCTCGCCGCGCGCGCCCTCGGCGACCGCGCGGCCGCGCTCGTGCTCGGCGCGGCCGCGGTGCTGTACGCCGCCGCGGCCGGTTACCTGCTGCCCGCGCTCGTCGGCACGGCGGCGGGGCAGCCGCCGGTGCTCGCCGCGGGGCTGGCCGCCGCGACGGCCCTGGCCGCGGTGGCCACGGTCGCGGTCGCGATAGCCGTCGGCGGGCTGCGCCCCGTGGTGTTCGTGGTGGTCGCGGCCGGTGTCGCGGTGACCCTGGGCTCGCTGCTGACCGCGAGCGGCCTGCTCGACGCGGTGCCCGCCGCGGGTGTGGTGACCGTGCTGGCGCTGCTGTTCAGCCCGCAGCTGCCGTCGCTGGCGTTCCGGCTGGCCGGGTTCCGGCTGCCGGACCTGCCCGCGACGCCCGAGGACATCACCCGTGACGTCGAGCCGGTGCCCGACGCGCCGCTGCAGGAACGCGCGGTCGTGGTGGACCGCTACCTCACCGCCGGGCACGTCGCCGTCGCGATCGTCGCCGCGGCCGGGCTGTGGTTCCTCAGCGGTGGCGGCGGCTGGGCGGCGCCGGTGCTGGCCGGGGTGATGACCGCGCTGCTGCTGCTGCGTACCCGATTGATCACGGGGTTGTGGTCGCGCTGGGTGCTGACGGCCGCGGCCGGGTTCGGCCTGCTCATGCTGGCGCTGCGCACCACCGGGCCCGGGTTCGGGATGCTGGGCCTGCCGCTGACGGCACTGGCGCTCGGGGTGGGCCTGCTTGCCGCGGTGCGGATGCCGGAGAACCGGCGGCCGCGGCCCTACTGGGGCAGGGCGGCCGAGATCACCGAGACCACGCTCGCGCTCGCGATGATCCCCCTGCTGCTGGCCGTGCTCGGCGTGTACGAGTACGCCCGGGGACTGGCCGGCTGAGATGCAGACCAAACGCGACCAGCTGCAGGCGCACAACTTCGTGGTGGGACGGCTGCGGTCGGCCCTGCTGACCGGCGAGCCCGACGCGCTGGAGACACCGACCCGCCGGTTCAGCGTCGCCGCCTTCGCGGGGCTGTTCATCGGCGCGCTCATCGCCGCCGGGTGCGGCGCCTACGGCTACTTCTTCCCCGGCGGCAACACGTCCTGGCAGGAGCCCGGCACGATCATCGTGGAGGAGGAGACCGGCACCGCGTACGTCTACGACAGCACCGCCGGGCTCCTGCGCCCGGTGCGCAACCACGCCTCGGCGCGGCTGCTCGCCGGCGCGGACGCGACCGTGCGCACGGTGTCCACCGCCTCGCTCGACGGGGTGCCGCACGGCCTGCCCGTCGGCATCTCCGGCGCGCCCGACTCGCTGCCGGGGGTCGCCCGGCTCAGCCGGGAGCCGTGGCTCGTCTGCGCCACCAGCAGCACCGAGGTCACCGGACAGTCCCGACCGGACGTGCTGGTGGTCGCCGGACACTCCGCCGGGCTGGAGAGCACGCCGGTGGACCGGGCGGCGCTGGTCGCCAGCACCGGCGACATCTGGCACCTGGTCTGGGGCAACCGCCGGATGCGGGTGGCCGACCCGGCGGCGGCGGTCGCGCTGGGGCTGGACGCGATCCGCCCGGTGCCGGTCGCCGACACCTGGCTGAACAGCATCCCGCCCGGACCGGACCTGGCGCCGCCGGACGTGCCCGGCCGCGGCGCCCCGGGGCCGTCCGTCGACGGGGTCGCCACCAGGGTGGGGCAGGTGTTGCGGGTGTCCGGAGCCGCCGACGACGGCACCAGCTTCCGGCTGGTGCTCGCCGACGGGCTCACCTCGCTCACGCCGACGGTGGCGGAGCTGATCCTGGCCGATCCGCGCAGCCGCGACGCGTACGACAGCGGGCCCCGGGCCATCCCGGTCAGCACGGCCGGTGTGGTCGCGGCTCCCGCCTCGGCCGGCGCGATCGGCGACCGCGGACTGCCGGTCCGCCCGCCGGAACTCATGGACCCGGCCGAACTCGGTGACCGGGTCCTCTGCGCCCGGGCCTCGTTCGGACCCGATTCCGGCCTGCAGCTGGTGGCCGCGCGGGTCGGCCACCTGCGGGTCAGCGCGGCGCCGCCGCCGGCCGTGGACCAGCGCTCGGCCACCCGGCTGGCGGTGGCCGCCGGGGGCGGGGTGCTGGTGCGGCCGGAGACCGCGCCCGGCACCCCGGGCAGCGCCACCTGGCTCATCACCGACATCGGCGTGCGGTACCCGATGAGCGACGCGGCGGTGGCCGCGCTCGGCTACAGCGGGGTCGCCCCGGTGACGATGCCCGCCACGCTGCTGGCGCTGGTGCCGGCGGGTCCGCTGCTCGATCCGGCCGCGGCCGCGGCCGGTTAGGCCCCCCGGCCCAGCAGCGGGTTTGGGCCTGTGGAAGCGCCGCGGCCGGGTCTACGGTCAGGTTGTCCGGAGTCTGTCTGTCGAATGTGGAGGGTGAGAAGACGTGGCCAACACGCTTGATATTCCGGTGGCCGAGCTGCAGATGGCATTGCAGCAGTTCCGCGAGCTGGAGCAGGAGGCGGAGCGGGTCCGCCGGGCGGTGGACGAAGGGGTGCGCGGGATCGGCAGCCACTGGTACGGCCCGGCTCGCGCGACGTACAACGCGGAGATCGACAACTGGCTGTCGGACTACCAGGCGATGGTGGCCCAGCCGATGGACCAGCTGCTGGGCTGGTTCCAGAACATGATCATGATCATGCAGGACGTGGAAGCGTCGAATTCCTGATCCTGTCGAAGTCGGAGGAGGTTGCTCATGCCTGATGGTTTTGGGATCACTTATGACGTGGTGCTCGACGCGGCCAATCGGCTGCGTGCGGAGAACGGGCGTCTGAACGATGTGGTGGATCGGATGGAGGCCACGGCCCGGGACCGGTTCGCGGGTTGGAGCGCGACCAGCGAGGGCACGTATGTGAGCGTGGCGTCGACGTGGCGTCGTCAGGCCGAGGTGATGCACGCCGACATGGAGGCCAGCATCCAGCGGCTGCTGCAGCGGGTGTCCAGTTACCAGGACGCCGACCGCCGCGCGTCGCAGATCTGACCACCGGTCGCCGTCGAGAGCGGCCTATGACGGGGCGGCCGGCGTCCGGCCGTCCGGAGCCGGCCCGAGTTCATCGATCAGACCGCAAGCTGAAGAACGTCAAGACGGCGCACGGGGGCGGCGCGTCATCCTCGACGTCGCCGAGGACGCGAGTCCGGCGCCATTCACCGCGGCGACATCCACCGGCCGCGGCCGCCGAAGCCCGGCGGCGACACGGTTTTCCACATCAGAACACGGCGCTGGGTCGCAGGGACCCCAGGCCGGACGGCAGCCGGTCTGCCGCCCGGGATGGGCCTGCAGACCCAGCGCCGTGTTTGGGTCTGTGAAGGTTATTACCGCCTCGTTACGTTCGCAGCATGTTCACGTGATCGAAAGAGTCCGGCGTCGTGGCCGACACTCTCGACACTCGTGAGCCCGTCGTCATCGGAGGAGGTCGTCCATGCCCGAGGGTTTCGGGGACGCCGACCGCCGCGCGTCGCAGATGTGACCAGGCCCCAGCTACGGGAAGGAACACGTCCATGCCCGAAGGCATCAGGGTGAACCCGGCCGCGATGACGCGGGCGGCGGACACCTTCTTGGCGACCAGGGACCGGCTCGACGGCGCGCGGGAGATCCTCGGTGTGCTTCCGATCCTGTATCTCGGCCAGTTCGAGGATGCGACGACGCTCAAGCAGACCATCGAGGCCGGCTACCAGGATTGGTCGCTCGCCCTCACGGTGATGTCCGATGCCTGCGACGACTCCGGCAGGGCGTTGCGTCGTGCGGCGACTCTGCTGCGCGACGCCGACGACGCCAACGACGAATTCGTGCTGGACGACATCGACGTGATCGGGAAGTAGGACCACCATGCCGGAATGGGATGCGTGGGACTACCACCAGATCCGCGACGCCGTGATCGGCAAGGACGGGGCCTGGACCAATGTGCAGGCGCTGCACGCCGCGCGGGGCAGGCTGACCGAACTCCACCGCGAGCTGGGCGCGACTCAAGGTGACGTGCTGGCTGAACGCCGCCGCCTCATCGGCGACGGCGACTGGGCCGGCAGCGCCGCTGACGCCTTCGACGTCAAGATCCGTGGCATCGTGCGCATGATCCGGTCGAACCTGGACCGGCTCGGCCAGGGGCGTGGCTGGCCTGCCGTGATCGACGACCTGATCACCGTGACAGAGACGTCGACCACCGCGATGTACAACCTCGACTACCAGGGCGCCTGGCTTACCAAAGCGCGCTACGACGAACTGGTGGCCGCGGGCCAGTTCGCGGTGCCGGCATGGAACATCCAAGGCGGACGGATCGTCTACAACGCCCGAACATACCCGGACATCTTCGAGTGGATGACCGGACAGGCCCGGGTCATCATCGCCGGCCTCGCCTGGGCGTACCGCGCGGCCAAGGACGATCTGGAGATGCGCGAGCCGGTCACGGAGCTGCCCCCGGCCGCTGCCCTCGCCGAGGATCCGCCGTCCCAGGGCGGCGGCCCGCCGTCGCCGGATCTGGGCGACCCGACGCCCTCTCCCGATCTCAAGAATGGCGGCCCCCCGCCTCCGGAGACGAACGGGCCGCCCACTCCGAAACTGGATACGCGGACGCCGTCTCCGGAGTTGCCCGAGCCCACACCGTCTCCGGAGTTGAGCGGTCCGCCACCGGCTCCGAATCCTGAGGGTGCGCCCACGCCAGGGGCGGCCGGCGACGGACCGGAGCGGTCCCCGGCGGGTTCGCCTCCGCCGGGCGGGACATCCGGCGGCGCGAACGTGCCGCCGCTCGGTGGCGGTGTCGGCGGCCCGGGCGGTGGCGCAGGCCGGCCTGGCGGACCGGCCGGGCCTGGGAACACCCCGTACGTGCCGGGCGCGGCCCCACCTCGTTCGACCGGCTCGAATGCGGGCGGTGGGAGTGGCTCCGGCGGGTCGGGCTCCGGCGGGTCGGGCGCCGGTGGTGGCGTGGGCGCGCCGAGCTCGCCGGCGGTGGCATCGCGGTTTCCGTACACCGGGTCTGGGCCGGCCGGGACAGGCGCCGGTGGGCTCGGCGGCGCCGGCGGTGTGCCCCGTGGCGGGCTCGTCAGCGAGGCGATGCACGCACCGCTCGGCTCGCGGCAGGGCGGCAGCGGCATGCCGTTCATGCCGCCCATGGGCGGCGGCGCGGCCGGCGGCGGCAAGGACGACAAGAACGAGCGCGAACGCACCACCTGGTTGCAGGAGGACCGCGACATCTGGAACGTCGCGGGCGACCTGGCGCCCGGAATCATCCGTGGTGGCGATCCGGCGCAAGCGGAAGGCGATGTGAGCGGGACCGCTGAGGTTCCGGTGTACACCCCGGGGCGACCCCGTCCCGATCAGGCCACGACCGGTGCCACCGGTCGATACGGACGCTGAACCGGTAAGGAGAAAACGATGCAGTCAGAACGCACGATGGAACAGATCGCGGCCGACTTCGCCCGACACCGCGCCGCGGTCGTCGAGTCGACACGGCGGATGGCCGAGATCACCGCCACCGTCACCTCGTCGCAGGGACTGGTCACGGTGACGGTCGGCAATCAAGGTGAGCTGACCACGCTGACCTTCAACTCCCAGGACTACCGCAAGATGCCGCCGGCCGAGCTCGCCCAGGTCGTGCTCGACACGATCACACGTGCCCGGGAGAGCGCTCTTCAACAGGTCATGGGCTTGATCCCGACCACCACTGTCGCCGGGGTGAGCCTGCAGGACATGATGCAGGGCCGCGTCGACTGGGACCAGGTGCTGCCCGAGGAGATCGACATCACCGGTTTCGACCGGCCAGGCCGGACGGTCTGAGCCGCTCAGTAGAGAGGACGGTCGCAATGGCGCGACAGCTGGAATTCGACGACGGCGTGGTCGGCAACGTGTCCGCGCGCCTGATCTCGCTCGGCGGCCAGGTCGACGATGCCCTGGAGAGCCTGCTCAGCGGCTGCGACGCGCTGGGCGAGCCGTGGGGCCAGGACGACGAGTTCGCCCGCACCTTCGAGGCGACGTATCTGGTGAGCAAGAACGAGGTCACGGAGGCCACGGCGAACCTCGCCGAGTTCCTGACGGAGATGGGTCGCCACATCCGGGCCTCGGGACAGTCGCTCGACTCGGTCGAGAAAAGCTGAGCATGGCCGCATCCACGCCGGGCGGGGGTGCCTGATCCATGGGCATGCAGGTGCCCGGCTGGGTGCGCCAGTTCTTCCTGATCGTGACGGGCGAGTCGTGGCCGCAGGCGGACGAGGACGAGCTGTGGGCGCTGGCCCGGTTGTGGGCCGTGCTCGAGGCGGTCCTGATCGTGGTGGAAGAGGAGGTCGTCGCCGTCGAGCACTCGATCGGCGGCGCGAACTGGCAGGGTGACACCGCCGTGGCCGTGCAGGTGAAACTGTCACAGCTGGTCGACAGCGGTGATCTGCACGCGCTGGTCGAGGCGGCGGGCAAGGTGTCGCAGTTCGTCTATGACGCGGGCACGAATGTGGAGTACGCGAAGGCGTCGATCATCGGTCAGCTGGCGATCCTCACGGCGCAGATCGTGCTGCTGCTGCCGTGGGTGTCGTTCGGTCCGACGTCGGCGGCGGCATCGGGGTGGATCGCGACTTTGATCGCGTTCGGACGGTACATGTCCCAGACGTTCTTCCGCCGTCTGGTCATGTCGGTCGTGGTCGGTATCGGACTGCAGCTGGGCCTGGATGTGGCGATCCAGTTCACGCAGTTGTACATCACCAACACCCGCCGGCGCTGGGACGGCAGGCGTTCGGGCGGCGCGGTGCTGGCGGGGTTGCTGGGCGGGGTCATCGGCCCGGTGGTGTTCACCGGCTTGAGCAAGGTGATCACCAAGACGATCGGTGGGCGGCGTGGCCCGGATGTCGGTGACCGGGCGATGGGGTCGATCCCGGGTCAGATGTTCGTCGGCGCGCTGACGGAGTTCTCGGCCGAGCAGCTGGCCGATCAGATCCTGACCGGCCGGGCGATGCAGTCGGACCACCCGTGGGCGGCGGTCACCGCGGGAGCGATCGACGGCGCGGTCGAGGGCGGTGTCGACAAGCTCGGCGGGTTTATCCGCGGCCGCCGCAACGGCGCGGCGGCGGGCCTGGACGGCGACGTCGGCAATCTCGGTCTCAAGAACCTCGACGGCGCGCTGCCGCCCGCCGGCGGATCCCAGCAGAAACCAGGTGACGGGCCGGCAGGCGGCACTGGAGCACCCTCTGACACCGGCCGGGGCCCGGCCGGTCCGGGCAGCAGGGCCACGCCGAACATCCAGGGCAGCTTCGTACTGTTGGGAACCAGCCATTTTCAGCTGTCCGGGAGGTTCTCCACCGACGACACCTTCGACGGAAAGATCACGATCACCGGCACGCTGGCCCGACCGGACGGGTCGACGATGACCGGGACGTTCACCGGCGACGGCCGCTACCAGGGCGGCTTCGAGGGGATCATCACCAACCGCGCGATCGAGCCGAACGGCCACGGCACCCTGCAGGGCGCCGGGAACTTCGACCGGAAGTTCTTCCTGTCGGGCACGTTCACACCGGCGCCGACCGCGGCCGGCGCGGTCCCACCGCGCGTGGCGGCGATCACGACCGCTGATCCGCTGCCCGCGGCCGGTTCCGCCCCGCGGGTCGTCCAGCCCGCGAACACGGCGCTGCAAACGGCCTCCGCCACCGCGGCCGCGGGGCCGCCGGTCGGGCCGTCGCCGGGCGAGTTCGTGACCAGGCCCGCGACCGGGGCCGTATCCGGGGCCGCGACCGGGCCCGGATACGCCGACAGCGACCGCGACAGCGCGCCGTCGCCGTTCGACGACACGGCCAGCGTGTACACCGTGCTCACCGAAGTGACCGAGTCCGACGCGCCGCCGACCGGCGCACACCCGCTGCCTGAGCCGGCCGATGCCATCGCGACCTCCGGCTACGACAGCGACAGCGACGGCAGCGACGGCAGCGCCGACACCGCGCCGTCGCTGTTCGACGACGCCGCCAGCGCGACCACCGAATCGACCGAGCCCGACGTGGCGAAGTTCGATCCGCGCACGATCCTCGCGCCCGCCGCCGACACCGCCCTGACGGACGTGTCGGTGGCTCCGGCGCTGGTGCCCACCACGGTCCTCGCCCACCCGATCGCCCATCTGATCGCCCGGCCCGCCGACCACGGCGTAGCTCCGGCCGACGGCTCACTCGCCGCTGTGTCCGGAAATCCCGCCACGTCCTCAGGCGTGCTGGCGAGCGTCGACGTGAGCAGAGTGCTCGGCCTGCCGGGGAAGCCGGCCGTGGAGGCTTTCCGGGAGCCGAGTCCCGTAGCGGCCGGGCAGCTTCCGCTGGTGGCGGCCGGCTCCGGTGGTGCACCGGGCCCGGTGCCCGGCCCGTCGACCATCGTCGAAGGCGCCGGTGCGCCGCCGGCCCCGCGGATGGACCCTGGCGCGCCCCAGGATCCCGGTGGGCCGGCCGAACCTGGTGGGTCAACGGTCCCGCCGACGGACCCGGAAGCGCTGCCGGGGACGCCGGGATCCGCGCCGATCGATCCGGACAGCCCGGGAGTGGGCAGGGCGGTGGACGTCGATCGGCGTTCGAACAGCGTCGGCATCCCCCGAGGGGAGCTGCCGATGATGACGGAACTGATCCAAACGCTGCGGCAGCAGATGACCGAGGAACAGCTGCGGCACGTGCCGGCGGCGGACTGGACCGCGCTGCCGCAGTTGCTCCTGGCCAACTACCGGTACCTGGTGGCTGACGGCTACCCGGTGACGTTGGGCCGCACCGAGGTGAACGTCCAGCTCGTCGTCGGGGAGAAGGGATACCGGCTGGACAACCCGGCCGGTTCCTACAACCGGCCGGCGCCGGAGGTGTCGACCGACGAGACGGCCGGCCGAAGGGAGACGAAAGACGGTCGTTACCATGCCAATCAGGCGACCAACGGGTCGTTCAAGACCGGTGCCCACGGTCAGCGTCAGTCGGGGCAGGCCGGCGCGCTGCGGCTGCGGGCCTCCGGCAACGCGGGCCTCGGGGTTGCCCCGGGGTTGTTGAACAGCGTCTCGGTCGGTGCCTCCGTGTCCGGTCAGGCCAACGTCATCACCCGCGGCACCGGACACATCAAGGACGCCGAGGTGGCCCGGGTGGAGGACACCCGGGACGACTCGACCCTGCTGGCGTTCGACTCGCAGTGGCGTTTCCGGCTCCGGTCCGATCCCGCCGCCACGTGGGAGCAGTCGCCGTTGGTCGACGTGACGCGCACATCCCCGGACCGGCTGATCCTGGCCGTCGCCGACCACAACCTGCAGCAGACAGGTCCCCAGGTGAGGGCCGTACCGCCGGTGAAGGAAGAGCTGAAGGCGGAGTTCGCGGACAACGCCGCGCGTATCCCGCCCACCTTCTTCGCCTCGGGCCTGACCGGTCTGTCGAAGCTCGGCGACGAGATCATCACGTTGCTCCGTGAGGGCGGCGCCGACGTGTCGATCGGCGGTGACCTGCGCAAGGAGCTCCACCAGAAGCTGACCAGCCTCGACACCGGGCTGAACACCGCGGTCAACGATCCCAAGGGCCACCGGATCACCCTGCACGAGAACGGCCGCGTCGTGGCGGAGGTGTACGTCAAGGCCAGTCGGCTGGCGGACGCGCCGGAGCGGGTCGGCAGCACGAGCGACAAGGCGCACATCGAGCGGGTCGGCACGGCGATCTCGGGTAACAGCGGCGACACCGGCATCAGGAACACCACCAGCGCGCGGGTGAGCGTGGACGCGAACCTGGTCCCGATACCCGAGGTGGGCGTGACCGGGTCCGTGTACGGCGGCAAGAACTGGAACAACTTCGACAGCATGTACGCCGGCCGGGCCGGCTTGTGGGTGCACGTCTCCCGCTACACCGGGTTCACCGGCGGGCACGACCTCAAGCTCAAGTACACGGCCTCCGTCTCCGTGATTCAGAAGCCGAAGGAGGACGCGCAGAAGACACCCGAGGTCAGCGGCAGTGCGCTGCTGCGCATTCCGGAGCCCGACGCGTTCGCGTTCGGATTCTCCGTCGACGCCGATGCGGTGTCGCGGACACCTGACGGCAAGAAGCCCGGTGAGCCGAGTCCCACGGTGCCGTACGACCCGGACCTGCTCCGCAACAGCGGCTCGACGCCGGGTGATCCGGTGGGCGTTCCCCTGCCCCTGCACGTGCTCGACGGCCACGGCATCGGGCAGGGCCTGGTGCGAGTCGACGAGGCCGCAGCCCGCGACCTGCGCGGCATGCTGCTGGACGAGCTGTCGAAGAAGGGCTTCGTGCCGCCCGACCTGGACCGCCCGTTCTGGATGCCGGGCGTCCCGCTGGATCTGAACAGCGAGACGCGGCTCGACAGCTGGCTCGACAACCTCGGCCTGATCCAGCAGATGGTGTCGGAAGCGGGGCTCAACTCCCACTACAACGCCCTCCACCAGGACGGCCTGCCGTTCACCGTGCACGACAGGGGAGAGCTGGGCCAGGTCCGCAGCGCCCGGGTCACCCTCTTCGCGAAGAAGAAGTTCGACGCCGGCACCGTGTCCGAACGGCGCACGGGCGAGTACCACACCGTCAACCTCGCCATGGGCATGGACAACTTCGGGTACGGGGCGGGCGGCGGGCGGGAGTGGGTGGCCGGCGCCAAGGCCAAGGCGGGCTCGCAGAACATGCCGTTCGCCGGATACTTCCGCGCCGGCGCGGAGTACGCGCTCGGCAGCAACACCCGGCAGAACGTCGGCTTCCTGACCAATCGGCCGGAACTGCTGGAATACCCGGGCAAGGTGGACGAGTACCGGCTGCTGAGCGAGTTCGGGGTGAGGGTCGAGTACGACGACGGGACCGCGCCCACGTCGTTCTCGGACGACTACGTCGCGACCACTCATCTGATCCCCGCGTTCAACCCCTCTCCCGCTCCGGCGGCCGACCCGCCGGCGGACACGCCCGCTGTTCCGGCGGCGGAACTCGGGGACGACGCGCACGGTGGTCGGGTCGTGCTGCCTCCGGTCCATGAGGACGTGGCGAGTGTCGCGTCGACCGAGGCCGTGGCTCCTGACGACGACGCGGCCAGTGACGCGACGGCACGGCCCGAGCCGGCCGCTCAACCTCGTCGCCGATGGTGGCGCGACTGGCGATCCCGCGGAACGCGGCCCGGGCGCCCGGCGACACCTGCGGCGCAGAGTGGGCAGCCGGCGGGCTCCACGTCCACCAGGCACGACCCATCGGTGCTCGACCAGGCGGCGATCTACTACTTCGACACCACCGGTGTCGTCCCTGCCCTGCGCGACATGGTGCCGCAGCTCACCGGGCCGGGGAAGGCGAACGACGAGGAGGTGTCGAACTTCGGCGGCACCGTGATGGTGGCGGCGCACCTCAAGGAGATCCTGCAGGATCGGTACGCCACGGACACCCTCTTCAGGGCCGGGATGCGGGCCAGCCGGCACGGCGCGGTGTCGATCGGCGGCAGCCTGGGCGACAGCTCCTTCGTCGGGGCCACCAACGACAAGTACGTGCTCGGCCTGATCAAGTTGCAGCTGGTGGAGGCGTCACAGGCCAGATCGAAGGTTCGCGGCTTCAGCGTGTCGCCGGCCACCGTCGGCCTGGGCGGCAATCCGGACTCCCGGCTCACCAACGTCGGCCAGGAGAAGTCCGCGCAACTGCACTGGGGCCAGAGCACGTCGGAGACGAGCGGGCGAACGGGCGGCAAGGAGTTCCTCGACCTCGACTTCCACCGCGCGTACGCGTTCCGGGCGCCGGTCGACCTCACGCTGCGGTCTCAGTACGAGCGCCGCGGAAAGATGGTCATGTTCAAGGGCAAGAAGATCTGGCTGCTCAGCCACCGGCGGCGCAGTGCGGCCAGGCAGCTGGGTGAGCGCAACATGATCTACCTGCTGGCCGAGCCGGAGGCGCTGGCCCGCTACGGCGAGGGCGCGGTGCCCTTGTCGAACGAGCAGCTCGAGGACGCCTTGACCCGCTGGCAGGTGGGCGAGAAGGCCGAGCAGAAGGCGGAGCCGCCGGCTGGGGAGACGGACGGCAAGGCCGCGGACGAGGCGGAGAAGCCGCTGCTGCTGCCCGGTGACGTGGTGGCCGAGGTGCTGCTGCGATGGCGGAAGGAGCTCGCCACGGCGGGGGCGTCCGACAGCTCGGCCGCGGCGAGCAGGCAGCGCCTGGCGGAGCTTGCCAGGACCCTGGCGAAGCGGCACGCCGACCTGAACAACCCGATTATGAACAAGGACGTGCGGCGCCGGTTCGCCGAGGCGTTCCCGGTGACCCTGGCTGATCCCGTCAACGCGTTCGCGAACGTCCGGCTGCCAGAGTACCTGACCAAGGACGGCGACCGGGCGCTCGGCCACTCCGCTGTCCACTCGACCACTCTCGTGGACGAGGCCAAGAAGTCGACCGATCTGTACACGATGGTCCACGAGGCCGTGGAGCAGGCGGCGCCGGGTCTGCTCGGCCGCCGTCCGGACCTGTGGGACAACACCCAGGGCACGATCGGCCGCGTGCAGGGCGCCCTGGACGCCCTGCAGGGCATGTTCGCCAGCGGCCGTGACCACGCGCTCATCGAGGAGCTCCTGCACCGCCGCGGCATCAAGATCGAGCTGACCAATCCCGTCGGCTGGGGCAACGCCGACGTGGTGACGATCAACATCCGCATGAAGCTCACCGGCGATCCTGAGGTGCGCGCGCTGATCGGCGACTCCGGCATCGAGAACTACGGCCACGGTTACGTCCGGCACGTCACCAGTTCCGGCCGCGACAGCTCACGCTCGTTGGACTACATGTACGGGGGGTCGGGCGAGTCCGGCACCAGCGGGGGACCGGCGTTCGGCCTCGCGCACGGCAAGAGCCGGTCCACCACGCGGGCTGTCGTGGGCACGACGGAGCAGACCGTCTACGACTGGACCGGCCACTACCGGGTGGGCCTCGGCCAGCAGGTCGAGGTCGAGGTGAGCCGCAGCGACATGGCCCGGCGGCCGCTCAACCGGAAGATGATGCAGGTGTACCGGTTCCTGGTGCGGCGGCGCCGGCCGGTGCTGCGGGTCGGGACCGGCACGGTCGAGCTGAAGATCCCACGTGGCCTGGCCGAGGCGAAGCTCCCGGCACCGCCGGTCCGACCGGAGTCCCTTCCGCACCTGACGACGATGCCGAAGCTGCCGGGGGATGCCGTCCTGACCGCGGCGTTGCTGGACGAGACGCTGTCCGCCGTCGAGGAGCTGGCCGGCCGCGCCCTGGGCCCGGCTGCCGCCCGGACCGACATCCGGGGCGCCATCGCGGTGCCGGCGCTGCTGACGCGTACGCATCTGGCCAACCACCTGCCCGAGGCACTGCGGCCCGAAGGCTACCGGGTCGCCGACAGCCTGTTCCTGCCCGGCGCGTCGCCCGAGCAGATGACGCTGGACATGACCGCCGAGGTGTTCGACGTGCACGTGGTGGGGGAGGTCGTCAACGCCACCGGTGTCGGCCGGTACATCAAGCACCAGACCGGCACCACCGCGAGCAGCAACACCGACATGCTGGCGGGTTCGGTCGACGTCGGCGCCAACCAGGGCGACGTCATCGGCGTTCACGATCCCGGGCACGCCAACGAGTCGTGGGCGAAGGACTCGTTCTCGGAGAGCACCGGCGGGAACCGCCTGTCACCGCAGCATCAGGGCGCCGCGGAGACCAACAACTACCGGCGCGAGCAGCACCTCAAGCAGCAGGGCCCGGTCTACCTGGTACGGATGAAGGTGCGGGCCGAGTTCGTCGCCAAGACGGTGCACCAGGACACCGACGGCACCATCGTGGAGGTCGCGGGGTCGGACCGCCTCTACAGCGACCCGGTGACCGGAGACGTCTACGCCGAGATGTTCGCCGACGAGGTGCGCGAGTGGCAGCGCCAGTCCGTGGAGCAGTATCGCGACGCTCGCCCGCCGGAGATGGTGGGGCCCGTCTCCCGGCACGCCCCTCGGGTGAACCTGGACCAGCACCTGGCGGCGGCGTCCGCGGCCGATGCGGCACGGGTCGAGGCCGCTGTCGTCGACTCGGTGCGTGCGGAGCTGGGCCGGGGTCCGAAACATGTCGCCACCAGACGCGGACTGCCCCCGTTCGTGCTGGAGACCAGCGAGTCCGTCCAGCAGTACCTTGTCTACCGCGAGGTGATGGCCTGGGCCGAGCGGGCCGAACTCGGCAAATGGCTCGACGACGAGAGTGGCAGGCGTCGCGAGAGCGACCCGACAGACCCGTCGATCGGCCTGCTGGAGGCCAAACTCGCACTGTACGGAGGGTGGTTCAGGGAGGCCGCGAGGATCGGGGAGATCCTGCCGGGTGAGCGGGAGACGACGCAGTGGAGTGACCGGTCGGTAGAGCTGATCAAATGGTTGACGGAACAGGCATCCGCGCCCGTGTCCGGGAACGCGGTCGATCCCCGCGGCGAGCGGCCGGTGCAGCCCGGACCGCTGGAGTTGCCGCCCACCGTGGCGGCCAGGTGGTCGCACCCGAATCCCGTGCACCTGGGCCGGCGTATCGCCCGCGAACTCGGCCGCGACGTGCTGGTGAAGCACGCCGGCGTCGACGGCACCGCCCGATACCGTATCGATCGGGACGGCCGCGTCTTCCACGCCGACGGCCGCGGCCGTCCGGAGTCGGCCGAGGCGGCGGTCCGCAGGCTGCCCGAACAGCTGCGCGACGAGCTGGCGCGGTACCCGGTGGAAGTCGAGGTGATCCGATACCTCTACCGGCGTTCCTGGACCCGCGGGCAGACCTTCGAGCAGGCCGTCTCCGAGCATCTCGCCGAGCTGCGGAGGACCCGGTCGGTGCAGGAGTCCGCTGCAGAGGGCCCGGCCACCGATGCCGCGCCGCAGGGACCGGTCGCCGCGGTGCCAGCGGCGAGCACGTCCACCGAGGACGCCGGCCCGGCTCCGGCTCCGGCCTCGCCCGACTACGTGCCTTCCGGGGCCCTCAAGACATTGCTGGGGGCGACCATCAAGCTGGAGAGCCAGCTCGCCACACTTCCGTCGGCGACGCCGAGCGCAGTCGGCACGATGCCGGCGCTGGTGTCTCCGGCGTCGCCCGCCGACGTGTCCACCGGTAGCGCCACGCAGCCGCTGATCCCGACCGAACTGCTGGACGATGCCGCTGTTCCGGGCGCGCCGACGCGGCGTGGCGCAAGCGGTGCCTCGGCGGCCGGCGCGTCGGCTGACGGTCCGGCGAGCAGGCTGGTCGGGCCGCCGTCCGGCCTCCCGCGCAGGCTGCCCCAGCCCGACGCCCACGGCAACACCGTGCACGTCTGGAGTTGGCTGGACAAGCCGTCGGTGAGCGTGATCTCGCACGGCCGTTCCCGGACGGATGTCTCTGCGGAGCTGGCCGGCGATGCGGCGGAGATGACGGTGCCGCCGGGGACGGTGGTGCTGCTCGCCGATCCCGCGACGGACCCGTCGGTGGTGGCGGCCGCGGTCAGGCAGATCCCGGCGACGGAGCGGGTGGTGGCGGTGGCAGCCGGCCCACAGCCGGAGCTGGTGGCGGAGCTCCAAGCCGTCTCCAGGGAGCGACCTGACCAGATCATCCTTGCGGCACGCGAGCCGTGGTCCGTGGGCTCGAACGGACTTCTCCGGGCCATCGCGCAGGGCGATCGCGAGCCGTGGGTCGCTTACCTGCAGGGCAACGCCTTCCGGTTCGAGAGCGATTCCCTGAACGCGAACGCCGTCACGCACGTGCGGGAGGCGGGCGTCACGGCGTTGTTGGAAGAGCTGGGCGCGCTGGCGGACCTGCCATCCGACGGCCACCAGAGCACCGGCGTCTCGGCGCTCGCGACCGACGTCCAGGCTTTGGGGCGCCGGCTCGCCCATGCGGTCAGCCTCCCGCCGTCCGCCGCCGCAGCCGCCGCCAAGGCGCTGTCGGCCGTGGAGGCGCAGGTGGCGGGTCAGTTCCGCCGCGCGGACGCGGAGGGCATGTTCTGGCGGGACGGCGGCGCCCTCATGCGAGAAGCGACCGGCCATGCCAGAGAGGTGTCGGGAGGCCTCCAGCCGGAGCGCCTGTCCGAGTCGGCCGACCGTGTACAGGCCGCGTCGCTCGACGCGTCGCTCCGCACGCTGACCGACCGGTTGCGCAGCGCCCCGTTGCGGGAGCGCGCGGCGATCGCGCTGCATCTGGCGCAGCGGGTGCACACCGCGAGACAGTTCGTGGCGGCGGACCGCGCCGCGGTCCAGCAGCGGCGCACCGCCGATTACCAGGCGTGGCGCACGGCCCAGCACCTCAAACTCATCGACGTCGAGCGCGACGGCGACTGCTTCTTCCACGCGCTGATCCTCGTGTTCAGGTCACAGCTGGCAGCGAAGCTGCCTGGTGTCCCGCTGAACCCGGAACAGCTGCGGCACAGGATCGCGGACGCGCTCCGGGCGGACATCGCGAAGGACGATCGGGGGGAGCCGTCCTACTGGACCGCGTTCGCGTTGGCCCGGCCGGGTGTCTCGCGGGCTGCGGCCAGGCGCGAGATCCTGGAAACGGTCCGGACGCCGGGGCGGTGGAACGACCATGCCGGTGACAGGTTCGCCGATCTGGCTGCCCGGATCTTCGGGCTGAACCTGACCGTGCTCGGGCCGGACGGGCCGACGAGCCTGGGGCCCGACACCGGGCCGGGCGGTTACCTGCACTACGAGGGCGGCAACCACTACCAGGCGGTGGACCCGTCGTCGGCGCGGCCGGTGCGCGAGGACCGGATCTGGGAGGAGATCTTCCGTGGTCGGCGGTAGTGACGAGGCGGCCCCGGCACGCGGGGGCGGGCGTGCCGGGGCAGGTGGGTGGTGGGCGGGTCCCGGTCAGGCGGCGAAGCGGTCCGGGCCCGAGCGCAGTCCCAGCCACAGCGCGATGACCTCGGCCCGGTTGCGGGCGGAGAGTTTGGTGTAGATGTGGTTGACGTGGTTCTTGACGGTTTTCTCGCTGATGTACAGCGTCTGGGCGATTTCGCGGTTGGTGCGCCCGAGCACGATGAGCTCCATCAGCTCGGTCTCGCGGCGCGAGAGCCGGTGGTCGGCCCGCGGGGCGCTCGGCGCCGGCGCGGGCCGGGCCCCCGTCTGGAAGCTCTCCACGATGCCCGCGAGCACGCTGGGGGACAGCCAGGGCTGCCGGCGCGCGGTCGACAGGACCGCGTCCACCAGGTCGTCGGCGTCGAACTGCCCGTGTACGAGGTAACTGGTCACGCCGAGGCGCAGCGCGTGGTGCACTTGGTATGAGTCGTCGGTGTCGGCCAGCACCAGGACCGCGGGGCCTTCCGGGGCGGGTGGGACCTGCTCCAGCGGGCGGTGGCGGCTGTCGAGGCCGAGCACGATCACGTCAGGGCTGAGCCGGCCGGCGTTGCGCAGGGCGTCGGCGTCGGCGCCGGTCTCGCCGACGATCGAGATCCGCGCGTTGGCTTCCAGGAGGCCGCGCAGTCCGCGCCGCATGACCAGGTTGCCCTCGGCGATGTGGGTCCGCACCCGCAACGGGCCGCGCTCCTCCCGAGGCGGGTCCGGTGCCTTCGGGACCGAGTACAGCGTCACGGTGGGGCCTCTCTCGCTCGTTATCGGAGCTTCATACCTTTGTCGCCGTCGCGTGCTCAAGACATCGTTGACCTCAGTGACATCTGGTGCGGGAGATACGATTCGATCAGCGATGTCGCAGGATCGCGGTCGACTAGGAGTGCGACAAATCGTGACAATATTGGTCGGTAGGGACGCGGAGACGGCGCAGCTGGGCGTGTCCCTGAGCAAGCTGGTGAGCGGGCGCGGCGGCATCGCCTGGATCGAGGGTGAGCCGGGCATCGGCAAGTCCGCGATGGCCGACGAGCTGACCCGGGCAGCGGCCAGGGCCGGCTGCCAGGTGCTGCGGGGCAGCGGCGACGAGCTCATGCGCTCGTTCCCGCTCCGGATGATCGCCGACGCCTTCGACGTCTCCGCCCGGTCCGCCGACACCGCTCGTGCCGAGATCGCCCGGCTGCTGCGCGGCGAGCTGGTCGACGGCGTCGCCTTCGACCCGGTGCTGGCCGCCGGCGAGCGGGTGCTGGACCTGGTCGACCGGGCCACCGCGCGGCAGCCGGTGCTGCTGGTGCTGGAGGATCTGCACTGGGCCGACGAGCCGAGCCTGCTGCTGTGCCACCGGATGGCGCGGGCGGTCGACCAGATCCCGCTGCTGATGGTGTTCACCAGCCGCCCGCCCGCCGCGCGCACGACGGTGGCGCGGCTGCGCGCGCTGCTGCGCGAGCGGCCCGGCGTGCACCTCGACCTCGGCCCGCTGAGCCCGGCGGCGACGCTTGCCCTGGCCACCGGCCTGGTCGAGGGCGCACCCGGCCCGCGGCTGGTCGAGGAGCTGGACCGGGCCGGCGGCAACCCGCTCTACCTGCGCGAGATGCTGGAGGCCATGCTGCGCGACGGCGCGCTGGAGCGCACCGGCGACGTGTACGAGCTGCGGGTGGACGCCGACACCGTGCCGCCGTCGCTGCTGGCCGCGATCGGCCGCCGGCTGGACGCGCTCAGCGAGCCGACGGTGGTCGTGCTGCGGCTGGCGGCGCTGCTGCGCCGGGAGTTCGACCTGGCGCACTGGGCGGAGGTGAGCGGCCGCCCGGTGACGGAACTGGCCGCGGCCACGCAGGAGGCGATCACCGCCGGGGTGCTCGCCGACACCGGGGAGCGGCTGACCTTCCGGCACGACGTGCTGCGCCAGGCACTGGCCGACCAGCTGCCCGAGGCGGTCCGGGCCGGCCTGCACCGCCACGCGGCCCGCATGCTCGCCGACGCGGACGCCGGCCTGGACGAGGTCTCGCCCCACCTGGCGGCGACCGCGGGCCCGCTCGACGCCTGGGCCCTGACCTGGCTGGCCGGCCTGCCCGAGTGCCGGCTGCAGGCGGCGGCCGAGGTGTCGGCGGACCTGCTGGCACGCGCGACCGCCCAGTCGGGCCTGCCCGAGCCGGTCTACGAGGCGCTGCTGGCGCGGTACGCGCTGACGCTGTTCTGGCTCGGCCGCGACGAGCGGGCCTGCGAGGTCGCCGTCGAGGTTTTGCGCCGCACCACCGACCAGGAGTTCGAGACCCGCCTGCGCATCCTCGCCGTGCGGGCCGCGGGCCGGTCCCGCCGCTTCACCGACGCGCTGCAGCTGGCCGAGCCCAGCTCACCGGACCTGCCGCTGCGGTGGCAGGCCCGGCTGCGCTCCTGGCGGGCGCTGATCCTGCTGAGCCTGGGCCGGTTCGACGAGGGCTCGGCGCAGGCACACCAGGCGCTCGCGGAGTCGGAGTCGTGCGCGGACCCCCTCGGCGTCAGTTACGCCCACAACGCGCTCGCGTTCGTCGCCGCCGAGCCGGACCAGCTCCACCACATCGACGCCGCGCTGGCGTCACTCGACCAGGACGTGGAGTCGGCCGACCTGAAACAGCTGCTCACCGCCAACCGCCTGTTCTGCGTGCTGCTCAACGGGCCGCGTGAGGAGTACGACAAGGCGCTGACGCTCGCGCTGCGGTGCGCGGAGACGGCGGGCAGCATGCGCGCGGGAGTGGTGTTCGCCGAGGCCGCCTACGCGTCCTACATGTGCGGCAGGTGGGACGACGCCGTCGCCTACGCCGACCGCCCCGACCAGGAACTGCTGACCAACCCCACCATCGCGTACGTGCACGCGGTCGTGGCCCTGGTCGCGATGCACCGCGACGACCGCGCGACCGCCGAGGCGCGGCTGAACACCGGGGGCTTCCTTGTCCCGGCCGACCGCGACCGCTGGATCAGCGCCTCCGGCCCGGTGGCCGAGGCGCTGGCGATGCTTGCCGAGCTGCGCGGCGACCCGGCCGGCAGCCTGGCGGTGTGGGCGAGGTACCTGGAACTGCCGCCGGGCACCGCCCGGTCGAGCCGGTGCGTGGAGGCGGCCGAGCTCGTGCGCGTCGCCCTGGCCCAGGGCGACCTGGCCACCGCCGACGCGGCCGTCGCGGCGGTGACCGCCGACCCGGACCCGTCACCGCTGCGCGCGCTGGTCATCCGCTGCTGCCAGGCCATGGTCGCCCGGGATCCGGCCGAGCTGATCGAGGTGGCGGCGGACTACGGGCGGTGGGACTGGCCGCGTTACCGGGCCCGCGCGCTGGAGGAGGCGGCGGTGCTGCTGGCCGCGCGCGGAGACCTGGACGACGCCCGGGCGGTGTTCGCCGACGCGCTGAACGCGTGGCTCGACCTGGGCGCGGCGTGGGACGCCCGGCGGGTCGAGGCCAGGCTGCGCCCGTCCGGCGTCCGGCGCGGCCCGCGCACCGTCCGCCGGCGCGCCACCCACGGCTGGGAGGCGCTGACGCCCAGCGAGCGCCACGTCGCCCGGCTGGTCGCCAAGGGGCTGTCCAACCCGGACATCGCCGCCGAGCTGTTCGTGTCGCGCAACACCGTGCAGACCCACGTGTCGCGCGTGCTGAGCAAGCTGCAGATGCGCTCGCGGATCGAGCTGGTCCAGCAGGCCGACACCATCGAGCAGGTCGAGAGCTGACCCGCAGTCCGGGTCAGCTCAGCGTCCACTTCTGGTTCGGCGCACCGGTGCAGGTCCACAGCTGGGTGGCGGTGCCGTTGGCGGTGCCGTGGCCGCGGGCGTCCACGCACTTGGTGGCCTGCAGCCCGACGAGGTCGTGGGCGGAGTTGAGGTGGAACCGCTGGGCGGGGTTGCCGCTGCAGCGGGCCACCTGGATGACGGTGCCGTCGGCGGTGCCCGCCCCGGCCGCGTCCAGGCAGAAGCCGCCGAGGCGCACGGTGCGGTCAGCCATGACCGTCCACCGCTGCGCGGCCGAGCCGTTGCAGGTCCACAGCTGCACCCGGGCGCCGTCGCGGGCTTCGGCCTGCAGGCACTTGCCCGACTCCTTGCCGACGATCGGACGGCCGGTGGCGGCGGGCGCGGCCGGCGACGGCTTCGTCGTGGCAGGTTTGGCCGGCCCGGCGGTCGGCCGGGGAACCGCGGTGGACGGGCCCGGCGTCGGGGCGTCCGACGGAGCGGCCGTGGGTGCGGTGGGATCCGGATCCGGTGTCGCGGGCGAAGAGGTCGGCAGCGCCGACGGGTCAACGGACGCGGGCAGCTCGACGCCGGGCTGCGGCGGGCTGGTGGGCTGCGACACCGGGAGGGCGTCGCCGGGCGTCGCGTCACCGGACCCGGCCGCGGCGACCACCACGGAAGCGGCGATGACGACCAGTCCCAAGCCTGCCGCGAGGGCCAGCTTCGGGCTGCGGGAGCCGCGGCGGCGTTCCGGCACGCCGGCGTCGTCCGCGCCCAGCGTGGCGAGCAGGTAGGGGCGGGGCGCATCGTCGTCGGGCAGGACGTCGTCGCGGAGAGGAACGTCGTCGTACTCGTCGTACTCGTCGTCGGGCTGCGGGTGGGTCACTGGTCGTCCTCGGGGGATGGGCGGGTCGGCCGGACGGTTCGGGTGTTCACGGCCGTCGGGACAGGGCTGCGCGCAGGCTCTCCAGGGCCTGCTCGTCGCTGGGGCCGTCGGTGCCGGGTTCGGCCACCTCGCACAGCAGCATGTGGCGCACGCCGTCGAGATCGGCCGTGTCCAGCACCCGGAACTCGGTGTTCGGGGCGAAGAGCACCTCGTCGCGATCCGACAGCGGGCCGGGCCGGCGGCCGGTGAGGGAGTAGAAGGCGACGACGTCGTACGCCTCGCCGCCGGGCCAGGCCCAGCCGGCTCGCAGCAGGATCGGCGCGGTCAGCAGGTCGCCGGGCCGGTAGGGGACCGGGTCGGCGGCCGTGCGGGCCAGCACCGGGCCGATCGTGGTCGGCAACCGGTTCAGGCCGCTGGCCAGGCACGCGCGCAGCGCTCGGGCCACCCCGGCGCGCTCGGACCGCAGCGCGGCCGTCACCGCGACCAGGTCGGCCATGACGGCGTCGGCGGTCTCGCCGGCGGCCGGGCGGATGCCGGGCATCTGCAGCAGCAGGCGGGTGACGTCACGCGCGTGCACGTCGTACTGCCCGCCCAGATGTTCGCGCACCCGCTGCTGCTCGGCGGGGGTGCTGCGGCCCAGGGCCGGGGCGGGCGCGTCCGCGGGCCGGCGCAGCAGGGGCGGCTGCGCCGGCTGTTCAGGCGCCGTCGCGGGCTCGCGACGGCGGGCGGTGTCCTCCGGAGCGGCGGCCGCGGGACGGGCGGGCTCGGCCGGTCCGCGCCGCTGGGCCGCCGGTGCGATCGGCCCGGCAGGCTGTGACGGCACGGCAGGCTGCGACAGTACGGTGGGCTGCGACAGCACGGTGGGCTCGAACGCCGTCGCGGCCCGGCCGAACGACGCCGCCACGGCTCCCACGGCCGGCTGCGGAGTGGTGGTTGCCGCCACGGTCACCGGGGTCCCGGCGGCCAGCGCCTTCGCCACGGCGGAGGCCGACAGCGCCGACGGGACCGACAGCACCTCCGGCACGTCCAGCGCGGGGCCGGCCGCGGGCCACGTGGCCGCCACCGCGACACGGCCCTGGGCGGTGACGGTGGCCGGCACGGCCGGTGCGGCAGGCGACGCGTCCGGGTCGGGCAGCACAGGCGCGACAGGCCGGGCCGGCTCGGCGGACGCCAGTTCCGACTGCTCGTGGCGCAGACTCGCCCGCATGTCGGCGGGCAGGCCCGCGAGCAGGTCGCGGACGAGGTCACGGGTCGGCTCGCCGGGCGCGTCGAGGTAGAAGACGTTGCCGCCGTCGGCGGGCCGCCGCCGCACCTCGTCGGGCGCGGGAGCGTCGGCGGCGCGCAGCCAATAGCCGCCGCGGACCACTTCGAGCAGCCATCCGTCGCCGGTCTCCAGCACGGCCCGTCCCGCCTCGACCCGGCCGGACAGCGGGCTGATCCAGGTCTCGACCCGAGGCACCGGCTCGCCGGCGACGTAGGCGATGGTCTGCGCGGGCAGGCGGGCCCCGGTGCGGCCCGCGCCGTCGACCGGGGCGTAGGACTTCTCGCCGTGCCGCCACAGGGGCAGGCCGGAGGTGCGCCGCACGGTCAGGTTCAGTTCGGTGCTGAGCCGGGCGGCGACCGTGTCGAGCTGCTCGCCCCATGGCCCGTACGGCATCAGGACCAGCCGTTCGAGCGCGACCTGCGGCAGCCGGGCGAGCCAGCGGTACACCTGCCGCGGCGACGGCGGCCGGGTGTCGGGCTGCCCGACCAGGACCACGACGTGGTCCGCGTCCGTCTCGATCGCGTACGCCGGATCGTCGCCGGGCGGGTTCGGCCGCCGTGGACGGCGCAGCCAGAACCCGGCCGGCAGATCGTGCGCGACGAGGCCACCGGGCAGCCAGGGCAGTCGCCGGGGCGGCGCGACCTGCCAGCGCGGTGCGGGATGGCGGGGCGTGACGACGTCCTTGGGCCTGGTGCCGGGCCGGTGGATGCGCCATGCCGCGGTGCGCGGCGGGGCCATGGCGAACAGTGCGCCGGCGGGGACCAGCACGGCCGGCCCGACCGGCGCCACGACCTCGATCGCGAGCCGGTCGGCCAGCCATTGCGCCAGGCTGCCCGAACCGGCCGCGGAGCAGGCGAGACGGATCGACCGCAACTCGGTGACCTCGTCGGCGACGACGCGCGCGACGGCCTCGGGGTCGTGCCGCGTGTCGCCGACCAGCAGCACCGTGCGGCGCTCGCGCTCGGCGGGCAGCGCCTCGACCAGGTGACGCGGCAGCTGGTCATCTACGCCGATCACCAGTGTGTGGCCATACCAGCGGGCTTTCGGCTCAGACATCGCGGGTGCACCTCCGTCATGATCCTGCGCTGCGCGGCCGCCCGCCGGGAGGCCCATGCCGGGCCCATATCGGGGGTGGACCCAGTGGTCCGGGGGTGTCAGCGCCGGTCCGGCTCGGCCGCGACCGGGTCGTCGGCGACGGGCAGCCGACGGTGCTCCGCCAGCCGGTAGCCGCGTTTCATGACGGTCTGGACAAGGTCCACGCCGGGCAGCGACCGCCGCAGCCGGGACACCGCCATCTCGATCGCGTGGTCGTCGGCGCCGGCCCAGAACGGCAGCTTGCGGCGTACGTCCGCGGGCGACAGCACCCGGTCGGGGTGGTCGGCCAGCAGGCGCAGCAGGGCGAGGGGCCCCTGCTGCAGCGCGATCAGGCGGCCGTCGAGCAGCACCGCCTCGCCACGGATCTCGATCGTGTGGGGGCCGGTCTCGATGCGGTGGACCCGCTCGCGCAGCACCGCCCGCACCGCCTGGGCGAGCTGATCGGTGTAGGGCGCGTCGGCGACGCGCACGGGGATGTCCAGCTCGCGCAGCGGGGCAGCGGTCAGCGGGCCCAGGCACACCGCGGTCACGCCGGTGGCCAGGGCCTGGCACAGCTCGTCGAACTGGTCGCCGGTGCGCGCGTACCACAGCAGGCTGCGGGCGACCTCGGCGCTGGTCAGGGCGATGGCGTCGACCTGCCGGCGCACCACCTGCCCGACCAGCCGGCGCATCAGGTCCGGGCTGTTGGACGGCAGGACCTGGAAGGTCGGCACGGCCACGACCTCGTGGCCCGCCTCGCGGAGCGAGTGCGCGAGGTCGTGCATCGCCGGGGTCTTGAGCTGAAGCGCGATGGTCTGCCCCGGCGGCAGCCGGTGACGCAGGTGCATGACCAGGCCCTCGGTGGTGTTGTCGACGGCCGAGGAGATGTCGGTGAAGCCCAGCGAACGCAGGGCGTCGGCGCAGCGGGGGTTGCTGGCCAGCAGCCTGGCGTGGGCGAACCGGGCCAGCAGTGGCACGTCCAGCCGCCAGCTGCGGACGACCGCCATCCAGTAGTTGAACTCGACCGACGCGGTGACCACCAGGTGGCCGATCGGGCGGGTGAGGCAGGTCATGGTCGCCTCGTGCAAGGTCTGCTCCACCGGCTGGGCGATCGTGCGCACCGGCTGCCCGCTGACCACTCGCGCGCCGTCCGCGGTGAACGTCGCGGCCATCGGATGGCGGCGCAGCTCGCTGAGCACGGCCACCACGAAACCGGCCAGGGCGCCGACGGGCGGCGGATCCGGCGCGTTCTTTCTCGGCTGCGGCAGCACGGCGACCTTCCGGCGGTGTGGACGACACCTCCTACTACGTGTCGCGTGGCGCGCCGGATCTGTGTCGGAGCCATTTTTTTCGGCCGGGATCACGCATGTTTCCGGCATGTTTCGGGCCGCTCACCGATCAGCGCCACAGTGCGGCCATCAGTGGGATGAAAAGTCCTGTCTTGCTTGTGCATTAAGGACATTCCGCAGCGTGAGCATCGATACGACGAGCACGCCGGTGAGCAATAAGGCGGTTCGATTTCATCTGGCGTGTGGTTGTTCCGTAACCGTGCCGCCGTCCCAACACTGACTCCGACAACGACTCCCGCCGCCGGCTCCGGCCCGCGAAGGGGGTCATGCGCCGAGCGAGTCGGGAGAGGTGTGTGGCTGAGGTCGCGCTCGCCGAGATAGGCAAACGGTATGCGGACGGCACCCGGGCGGTGGAGAGTTTGAGCCTGCAGGTCGCCGACGGGGAGTTCCTGGTCCTGGTCGGACCGTCCGGCTGCGGCAAGAGCACGGCGCTGCGGATGATCGCCGGGCTGGAGGACATCAGCGAGGGCACGCTGCACATCGGCGACCGCGTGGTCAACAGTGTCCCGTCCCGGGACCGGGACGTGGCGATGGTGTTCCAGAGTTACGCGCTGTACCCGCACCTGGACGTGTTCGACAACATCGGGTTCGGGCTGCGGCTGCGGGGGATGCGCCGCGACGACATCGCGTCGCGGGTGAACCGGGTCGCCGCGACCCTGGGGCTGACCGAGCATCTGCGGCGCCGGCCGGGTTCGCTGTCGGGCGGCCAGCGCCAGCGCGTCGCGATGGGCCGGGCCATGGTGCGTGAGCCCGCCGTCTACCTGATGGACGAGCCGCTGTCGAATCTCGACGCGAAGCTGCGCGTGCAGATGCGCGCCGAGATCGCCCGGATCACCCGCCGCACCGGCGTGACCACGATCTACGTGACGCACGACCAGACCGAGGCGATGACCCTCGGCGATCGGGTCGCCGTCATGCGCAAGGGCGTGCTGCAGCAGGTGGCGGTGCCCCAGGAGCTGTACGACAACCCGGTGAACATGTTCGTCGGCGGGTTCATCGGCTCGCCGCCGATGAACCTCGTCGAGGGCGTGTTCACCGAGCAGGACGGGGAGCTGTCGCTGCGGCTGGGCGACCAGACGCTGCGGGTGGACCCCGCGCTGGCGGCGGCGAAGCCGGGCCTGCGCGCCTGTCTCGACCAGCCGGTCGTGGTGGGGGTGCGGCCCGAGGACCTGCGCGACGCGTCCATGGACGACCGCGGTGCGCAGACCGTGCTGAACTCCGAGGCCGACCTGACCGAGGCGCTGGGCTCGGACCTGTACGTGCACTTCAGCCTGCCCGTGCCGGCGGTGGTCACCGAGGACGTGAAGGAGCTGGCGCGCGACGCCGGCGCGGACTCGCCGCGCGAACGGGCCGACCGGACCATGCTGGTGGCCCGGTTCAGCCCGCGCTCGGCCGCTCGGGCCGGTGACCGGATCGCCGTCGCGGTCGACACCGCGCGACTGCACGTGTTCGACCGCGACTCCGGCCGCAGCATCCGCTGAATCGACTTCCGGCTGCCGGGGCTGCCACCCCGGAAGCAGTCGGACAGAGGTACCGCTTTTTCCCTCCAGAGAGGAATGTTAGATGAGAATCAGTCTGCGCGCAGGCGCGGTGGCCGTGGCCGCCGTCCTGGCCGCCGCCGGGTGCTCCGGCGGTGAGGACCCCACCACGACCGGCTCCGGTTCGCTGGCGGGCCAGTCGGTCGAGGTGGCCGGCACCTGGTCGGGCACCGAACAGGCCAACTTCCAGGCGGTGCTCGACGCGTTCGCGACCAAGACCGGCGCGACGGTCAAGTACACCTCCGGCGGCGACGACCTCGCCGCGCTGATCAACAGCCGGCTGGCCGGCGGATCCCCGCCGGACGTGGCGCTCATCCCGCAGCCCGGCGTGGTCAACGAGTTCGTCCGCAAGGGCGCGATCAAGGAGCTGACCGGCGCGGCCGCCGAGGCCGTCGCGGCCAACTACTCCCCGGCCTGGCAGCAGCTCGGCCAGGTCGACGGCAAGCTCTACGGCGTCTACTTCAAGGTCGCCAACAAGTCGGTGGTGTGGTACCGCACCGACAAGTTCACCGAGGCGGGCGTGCAGGCCCCGACCACCTGGGAGGAGTTCGTCAAGGTCACCAAGACCCTGGCCGACTCCGGCGTGTCCCCGATGGCGGTGCCCGGCGGCGACGGCTGGACGCTGACCGACTGGTTCGAGAACATCTACCTGCGCGTCGGCGGCTCGGAGAACTACGACAAGCTGTCGCGTCACGAGCTGCCGTGGACCGACCCGACGGTGGTCGAGACCCTGCGGCTGCTGGCCGAGTACTGGGGCGACGCCAAGTCGATCCAGGGCGGCAACAAGGGCGCGGTGCAGCTGAAGTTCACGCAGTCGATCGCCGACGTCTTCGGCGAGAAGCCGCAGTCGGCGATGCTGTTCGAGGGCGACTTCGTCGCCGCTGAGATCAACAAGCTGGGCAAGGTCAAGGTCGGCGAGGGCGCGCGCTTCTTCGACTGGCCGTCGGTCAACGGCTCCAAGCCGGCCGTGGTGACCGCCGGCGACCAGGCCGTGGCGTTCAAGGACACCGAGGCCGCCAAGCAGCTGATCGCGTTCCTGGCCTCGCCGGACGCCGCCAAGATCATGGCGGCCAAGGGCGGCTTCATGTCGGCCAACAAGAACCTCGACACCAAGGTCTACCCGGACCCGACCATGGTCCAGCTCGCCGAGTCGGTGGTCCGTGCCGACCTGCTGCGCTTCGACCTGTCCGACCTGACGCCGCAGACCTTCGGCGGCGGCACCGGCGCGTCGATGTGGCGCCTGCTGCAGGACTTCCTGGCCAACCCGGCCGACCCGGCCGCGACCGCGGCCAAGCTCGAGGAGGCCGCCAAGAAGGACTTCGGAGGTAAGTGATGAGACGCGCGTCCGAGCCGGCCGGCGTGACCGTCGCAGCGACGGCTGCGCGTGATCCGCGGACCCCGGTCGACGGCCTGAACCTGACGGCGGCGGGTGTCGCCGGCCGGCCGGGCGCGCCCGGCGCGGGAGACACCCGCCGGGCCCGGCCGGCCTGGCTCGAGCGGCTGACCAGCGTGTGGTTCGTCGGTCCGGCCGTCCTCGTCCTGCTGACCCTGGTCGCCTATCCCATCGTGTACACGGTGTGGCTGAGCCTGCACGCCTCCGACGGGTCCACCTTCGTGGGCCTGGACAACTACGTGCGCATGTTCACCGCGCCGGAGACCCGGCAGGCGATCGTCAACAACGTCGTCTGGGTGGCGGTCGCGCCGACCCTGGTCACCGCGATCGGCCTGGTCCTCGCCGTGCTGATCGAACGGGTGCGGCTGTCCACGGTCTTCAAGGCGGTGGTCTTCATGCCGATGGCGATCTCGTTCCTGGCCGCCGGCGTCACCTTCCGCATGGTGTACGACGAGAGCCCCGACCGGGGCGTGCTCAACGCCGCGGTGGTGGCCGTGCACGACGCCTTCAGCCCGCCGTCGGCGTACTACGGCGCCCGGCCGCGCGAGGGCACCGCGCCCACCGAGGTCGCGGGCGCGGTCGAGATCGCCGCGAACACGGGCGCCCCGGTGCTGCTGCCGCTGGTCGGCCTGCCGCAGGACCGGATCCCGGCCGAGGCGACGGCCGCGCAGACGCCGACCGCGACCGGCCTGTCCGGGGTGGTCTGGCTCGACTTCACCCCCGGTGGAGGCGGGACCACCGGCGCGGTGGACGCCGCCGAACGCGGCCTGCCGTCCGTGCTGGTGCAGGCCGTGCGCGACGGCACGGTGGTGGCCGAGACCCGCACCGGCGCGGACGGAAGCTTCTCGTTCGGCGAGCTCGCGTCCGGGGCGTACACGGTGCGGCTGGCCGAGGAGAACTTCACCCCGCCGTTCAACGGGGTCACCTGGCTGGGGCCGTCGCTGGTCACACCGTCGATCATCCTGGCGTACATCTGGATCTGGGCCGGGTTCGCCATGGTCCTGATCACGGCGGGGCTGTCGGCCATCCCGCGGGACGCCCTGGAGGCGGCCCGGGTCGACGGCGCGACGGAGTGGCAGGTGTTCCGGCGGGTGACCGTGCCGCTGGTGCGGCCGGTGCTGGTGGTCGTGATCGTCACCCTCACCATCAACGTCCTCAAGATCTTCGACCTGGTCCTGGTGCTGGCGCCTGAGTCCTCACAGGACGACGCCAACGTGATCGCGCTGCAGATGTACCGCGTCTCGTTCGGCGGCGGGCTGGACTTCGGCCTCGGCAGCGCCCTCGGCGTGCTGCTGTTCCTGCTGGTCCTGCCGGCGATGTTGTTCAACGTTCGGCGTATGCGGAAGGAGCAGCGGTGAGCACGACGGAGGTTCCCGACCTCGTACCGGCCGGAATGACCGTGACCGGGCCGCCCCGGCGCAGCCTCGTCTCGCGGGTCGTCGGACGGCTCGGCGGATTCCTGGCCACCGGCGCGATCGTCCTGCTGGGCGTGTTCTGGCTGACGCCGGTGGTCGGCCTGGCGGTGGCGAGCCTGCGCTCGACCGCGGACAACAGCGCCACCGGCTGGTGGACGGCGCTGACCGACCCGGGCCGGCTGACGCTGGACAACTACGGCGCGCTGCTGCGCAACGAGGGAGTGCTCAACTCGCTGTGGAACACCGTGCTCATCACCGTGCCGTCCACGGTGCTGGTGGTGGTGCTCGGCTCGCTGGCCGCCTACGCCCTGGCCTGGATCGAGTTCCCGGGCCGGGACTGGCTGTTCGTCCTGATCGTCGCGCTGATCGTGGTGCCCGTGCAGGTCGCGATCATCCCCGACGCGAAGCTGTTCGGCTCGCTGGGGATCTACGGCAGCATCGCCGCCGTGGTCGCGTTCCACGTGGCGTTCGGGCTGCCGTTCGCCATCTTCCTGCTGCGCAACTTCTTCCTGGCCATCCCGCGTGACCTGCTGGAGGCGGCCCGGATGGACGGCGGGCGGGACTTCACCATCTTCCGCCGGGTCGTGCTGCCCATCGGGTGGCCCGCCATCGCCTCGCTGACGATCTTCCAGTTCCTGTGGGTCTGGAACGACCTGCTGGTGGCGCTGGTCTTCGCGACCTCCGACAACGCGCCGATCACCTACACGCTGCGGGAGCAGATGCGCGCCTTCTCCTCCAACGTGGACGTGATCGGCCCCGGCGCCTTCCTGTCCATGCTCGTGCCGCTGGTGGTCTTCTTCGCCTTCCAGCGCTACTTCGTCCAGGGGGTGCTCGCCGGTTCGGTCAAGTAGACCGGACGCCGCACCCGCCGGCCCACGCGCCGGCGGTGCCGCGGCAGTGGGCGTCGCGGCGGCACACCGCCGCCGCGACGCACCGTCAGGACGACCGGCCGGAAGGCGCGAGGGGGACCGCGGCGGCCGCACCGATGTTCAGGAGGGGTAAGCATGTTCCGTGCCGCGGCGGGCCCGGCGAGCACGAATGACAGCGGCGCAGGGGCCGGGAGAACCGCCCCGAGTCCGGCGGAGGCGCGGATGCAGCTGATCTGCCAGACCTATGCGGAGCCGCTGTTGAAGTTCCTGATGCGGCTGAGCCAGGGCCGCCCGCACACTGCCGAGGACCTGCTGCAGGAGACGCTGCTGCGCGCCTGGCGCCACATCGACCAGCTCCCGGGCGAGGTCGAGACGCTGGGTCCCTGGCTGTACACCGTCGCCCGGCGGGTCGCGATCGACGCGGCACGGGCCCGCCAGATCCGGCCGGCCGAGATCGCGCTCAGCGACACCGACGTCGAGCCGGTGGCCGGCGACCTGTCCGACCAGGTGGTGTCGGCCCACGTCATCCGCGACGGTCTCGCGCAGCTCACGCCCGAACACCGCGAAGTCCTCGTGGAACTGTACTTCCGCCAGCGGTCGGCCGCCGAGGCGGCGGCCCGGCTGGGCATCGCGACCGGCACCGTGAAGTCCCGCGCCTACTACGCGCTGCGGGCCCTGGGCGCGGTGGTCGGCCGCGCCGACTGACCTGGCGGGGGACCCAGGGCAGTCCGGATCGGGGACCCAGTCCGCACCGGATTCCCGTGGGACCTCGCGCCGGGATCTTTGGGCATGGACGCCCGCTGTACTGCCCAATAGCGTTCGCATCATAGCTTCGGGACGTATTGATAGCTTTTGCCCGATGTATCGATGAGCGAGCGAGGAGGGTGCAGGTGGACGCGGTCTATGACGCCGTCGACGGCAACATGGTTGCCCATGATCCGCCACTGGCCGACACCCGGGTCGGGCCCGGCGATGCCCTGGTCCGCTCCGCGCGCATGCGCGACATCCACGACACCCACGCCGGACCGCTGCTGCGGTTCCTGCTGCGGCTGACGTACGGCCAGCGCCAGGCGGCCGAGGACCTGCTACAGGAGACCATGGTCCGCGCCTGGCGCAACATCGACGCCCTGCCCGCCGATCCCGAACAGGCGCGGCCGTGGCTCTACACCGTCGCCCGGCGGCTGTCCATCGACGCGCTCCGCGCCCGGCAGTCCCGCCCCGGCGAGGTGGCCCTGGGCGACGACTCGTGGCTGCCCGCCGCGGCCGACACCGCCGAGAGCGTGCTCGTCGCGCACACGGTGCACCAGGCCCTGGACAAGCTCAGCCCGGATCACCGTGCCGTGCTGCGCGCGCTGTACTTCGGCGACTACACCGTCCAGGAGACCGCCGAACGCCTCGGTATCCCGGAAGGAACCGTGAAGTCCCGCACCTACTACGCGCTGCGAGCACTGAGCGCCGCCGTCGGCTCGCTGGAGCAGGCCGACCAGCCCGGCGAACCCGCGCCGACGCGGCCCTGCCGGCCGGCGCCGCCGGTGGCCAGGCGCTCGCCCGGCGACGGCGCGCGCCTCGTGGAGGCCCCGTCGGGCTCCGACACGCTACGAGACAGTCCGAGCAGATCGCGCGGACGACGAGGGGAGAACCGGATCCCGTGAACGACACGGTATGGAACGGGGCCAACACAGGATGGCTGCTGGTGGCGGGAGCGCTGACCATGCTCATGGTCCCTGGCGTCGCGTTCTTCTACGGCGGCATGGTGCGCGCCGGAAACGTGCTCGGCACCATCGCGCAGAGCGTCGCCGCGCTGGCGGTCGGCTCGGTGACGTGGGTCCTGCTGGGGTTCTCCGTGGTGTTCAGCGAGGGCAACCCGCTGTTCGGCGATCTCAGCCTCGCCGGCTGGTCCGACCCGGCCACCCGGGTGCCCGGCATCGAGCTGGCCGGTGTGCCGCTGCCCGCGTTCGTGTTCTTCCAGATGATGTTCGCGGTGGTCACCCCGGTGCTGATCACCGGAGCCACCGCGGAGCGCTGGCGCTTCTCCGCCTTCGTCGGGTTCACCCTGCTGTGGTCCGTGCTGGTGTACGCCCCGGTCGCGCACTGGATCTTCTCGCCGCACGGGTGGGCGGCCGAACTGGGCGCATTCGACTATGCCGGCGGCGCGGTCGTGCACGCCAACGCCGGGGCGGCCGCGCTGGCCTGTGCCTGGGTGCTCGGCGGCCGCCGCGCCCAGTCCAAACCGCACAACCTGCCGCTGATGCTGCTCGGCGGCATGCTGCTGTGGTTCGGCTGGTTCGGCTTCAACGGCGGTTCCGCGCTGCACTCCGACGCCGTCGCCGCCACCGCGGTGCTCAACACGCAGCTGGCCGCCGCCGCCGGTGTGCTCGGCTGGGGCGGCATGGAGCGGCTCCGGGTAGGCAAGCCGACCACCCTGGGCATCGCCTCCGGGGCCGTGTCCGGCCTGGTCGCCATCACCCCGGCGGCCGGTTACGTCTCACCGCTCAGCGCGCTCGTCATCGGACTGCTCGGCGGCCTGGCGTGCCAGCTCGCCGTCGGCCTCAAGAACCTGCTCCGGCTGGACGACTCCCTGGACGTCGCCGCCGTGCACCTGGTCGGCGGCGTGGTCGGCGCGCTGTCGGTGGGCCTGTTCGCCAGCCACGCCGTCAACCCGGCGATCGGCGACGGGCTGTTCCTCGGCGGCGGGTACGGCCTGCTCGGCGCGCAGAGCGCCGCGACGTTCGCGGTGATCGCCTGGTCGCTGCTGGCCACCTTCGTCATCTGCCGCTTCACCGACCGGCTGTTCGGCAACCGCCTGACCGCACGCGACGAGACGATCGGCCTCGACCTCTCCCAGCACGGCGAGACCGCGTACGTCTTCGACGGGCCCACCGCCCGGCACGCCGTTCCCGCCGACGCCGAACCCGCCCGCACCACCACTGGAGGCATCACCAGATGAGCCCGCGACACACCAGGAGCCGACGCGGCGGAGCGATGCTGCTCGCCGTCGGCCTGCTCGCGGCGACGATCGGCAGTTTCGGGTTCGTGCTGTCGCGGCTGTGGGACCTGACCGACGAGGGCAACCGGTTCGCGACGGCCGAACGTGCCGGCGTCGGCTACCTCCGGCCACTCAACCGGCTGCTGGCCGCCCTCGTCGAGGCCCGGACCGCGACCCTGGGGGCGGGCCCCGAGGGCGCCGGGGTGCGGGCCGCCCTCGACGAGATGGCCGCCGCCGAGGACCGGTGGGGCGCCGACCTCGGTTCCGCCGAACGCTGGCAGCGCCTGCGCGAACGCTCCGACGCGGTGCTCGCGGCGGCGGGCGGCGGCCGCGCCGCGTACCAGCGCTACACCGAGCTCGTCACCCTGACCGTGGACCTGATGGACTTCGTCGGCGACGGCTCCAAGCTGATCCTCGACCCCGAGCTGGGCAGCTACTACCTGGTCGACGTAGCGCTGACCAAGCTGCCTGCCGTGCTGCTGGAGAGCGCCCGCGTCACCGACGAGGCCGTGCAGGCGCGCGCCGCCAGGAGCGACAGCGCCAGGGAACTGGCCGTCATCCGGATCAGCACCGCCCGCTACGTGATCGCCACCGCCGCCGACGCGGTGGGCGCGAACCTCGACAAGGTCACCAACAGCGGAGCCGGCCCCGAGGTGAGCGACGGCGTGCTGGTCGCGCTCGACCCGTTCCGGGCCGCGATCGACGCCGTCACCCCGCCCGCGTCACTGCGCCCGAGCGCCGTCGACCTCGACGCTCCCGAGCTGCGAAACGCCACCGGCCTGGTCAACGCCGCCTTCCGCCCGCTGTCCGACGCGGTCCTGGTGGCACTGGACACACTGCTGGTCAACCGGATCGAGGGGTACGCCGACGACCGCCGGACCGCGGTCTTTGCGACAGCGTCCGGCGTCCTGGTCGGCGCGGTGCTGCTGTGGTGGGCGGTGCCGGCTGCCAGCCGGCGCGGCGGTGCCCGCGACGACGCCAGGCAAGGCCGGGACCTGCCGGACATCGCCCGCGTCGCCGGCGATCTGCCGCAGATCGACCCGCAGCGCCTGCTGGCCGTGGAAGAACTGCAGCACGTCGGCCGGGCCGTGCGCGCCTACGACCGGGGCCAGGTCGACGATGCTCGGTGATCTTCCGATCACCCAGCGGATCGGTCTGCTGGTGACGCTTCCGGTGGCGGCGGTGCTGCTGACCGGTGTCCCGTTCGTGGTGGAGCGGGTCGACCAGGCTCGAGACGCCGCGGAGGTCGCCTCGGCGACGCAGGAGGCGATCGCGGTCGGCACGCTCGTCCAGCGGCTGCAGCAGGAACGCCTGCTGCAGCTGGCCCACCTCGCCACGCCGAACGTCGACCCGGCCACCCTGATCGCGGCGGGCGCCGCCGTCGACGACCTGGACGACCTGCCGGTCGCCAAAACGGTGAGCAGCAAGTTCGAGCTGCTGCGCACGTTGCGGGTGGACGTGCTCGAGCGCCGGGCCGATGTGGACCGGGTGCAGGCGTTCCACCGCGGCCTCATCGACGCTCTGATCGACGCGCTGCAACTGGGCGGGCGGACCGAGACCGGCGCCGCCGGCCAGCGGCTGCTGGACGCGCTGGACGCGCTCCTGCGCGGCAACGAGCAGGCCGCACGCTTCGGCGCGGCGATGGTCGCCGCGCCGGCGGCTCCGCTGAGCGCGCAGCGGCAGGCCCGTGACGCCCAGGCGATGCAGACCTTCTACATCGAGGCCTTCCGGAACCGGGCCGAGCCGGATCACGTGGCGCTGCTCGACGTGATCTCGTCGGGACCGTCGTCGCTCGGTTTCGCCGCGCTGGCGCAGCAGCTGACCGGGTCCGGCCCGGACCGCGTCGCCCCGGCGGCGGCGCTGGCCGCGACCCAGACCGATGTGACCCTGCGGCAGGTCTTCCAGGACCGCGTCGCTCGTGCCCTGCAGGATCGCGCCGACCAGGAGGCCCGGGCGGCTGGTGTCGCCGCGGGCGTCGGCGGCGGTTTCACCGTGGCGCTGCTGGCGACCCTGATCTGGCTGGGCACCGTGGTGGGCCGGTCCGTGTCGCGGCCGCTGGGCCGCCTGACCGCGGCGGCCACGGCCGTGGCCGACATCGCCACCAGCGAACTCCGGCGGGCCGCGGACGCCGACGCGAACGACGACGCGCCGCCGGAGCTCGCAGCCGTCAACGTGCGTACCCGCGACGAGCTCGGTGAACTGGCCTCGGCTTTCAACCGGGTGCAGGCGACCGCGGCGCTGATGATGCAGCAGCAGGTCAACTCGCGCCGGAACGTGTCGATCATGTTCGCCAACATCGCCCGGCGCACGCGCGGCCTGGCCGCACGCCAGCTGTCCCAGATCGACGCGCTGGAGCGCGACGAGCGCGACGAGACGCGGCTGGCCGCCCTCTACCGGCTCGACCACATCGCGACCCGCCTGCGCCGCAGCGCGGACAGCCTGCTGGTCATCTCCGGCAGCCGCGACGAGGCCAGGCTGGGCGAGGCCGCGCCGCTGTCGGACGTGATCAGATCGGCGACGGCCGAGATCGAGGGCTACCAGAAGGTCAAGGTGGCCGCGGTCGTCCCGCTGACCGTCGCCGCGGCCCTGGTGCCCGACCTCACCCTGCTGCTGGCCGAACTGCTCGACAACGCCACCTCGTTCTCCCCGGACAACGCCCCGGTGACGGTGTCGGTCGACTTCTGGGACTCCTGCCGCATCAGGATCACCGATGAGGGCATCGGCATGTCCGAGCAGCGGCTCGCCGAGGAGAACCGGCGGCTGGTCGACACCGAGCGCCTGGACGTCGCGCCCACCACGATGCTGGGCCTGTTCGTGGTGGGGCGGCTGGCGCGCCGCCACGGCATGTCAGTGGTGCTGCGCCAGGGTTCCGCGCGCGGACTGGTGGCCGAGGTCGTCGTGCCGTCGCGCCTGGTGAGCCTGGCCGAGCCGGCGTCCGCGCCGGAGGACCGGACCCGCGCGGCGGCCCGTCCGCGGGACGGGCACCAGGCGGAAAGCGAGGCCGCCGCACGCGGCTGGTTCGAGCCGCCGGTGCTCACCGCACCACGGGATTTCCCAGCGGCGACCGTCGTGGCCAGGGCGGCGGTCGCGCCACAGGACCGCCGCGTGGCGGTCGCCACGACCGGTGCGCCCGTCGCGCCGGCCATCGTGCCGGAGGCGCAGCCCGAGGTCCGCGGCGGGCTGCGGCGCCGCCGGCGCGGCGCCGAAGAGGCGCCGGTCGTCGTGTCCACGCCGCGGCATGCCGCACGTGAGCCCGAGGACGAACGAGCCGGCCTGGCCGCGTTCGTGCAGGGCGTGCAGCGTGCCGAGGAGCTCCCATCATCACCACCCCCACAGGCGGCCGCCGAATCACGGCACGGCCTGGTGCGCAGAGTGCCCGGCGCGCACCTGGCGGCCGAACTCGGCACCGTGCGGGTGCCCGGCCCGAGCCGCGGGCGCGCCACGGTGCCGACCCGTCCGACACGTGATCCCGAGGCCGAACGGGACGCGCTCACCGCCTTCCTGGCCGGCGAAACCAGGGCGACCGGCCACGACACCACCCACCACCGGAGGACCCCATGATCTCGCCCGTGCACCAGATCAGCAACGAGGCGCAGCAGTTCAACTGGCTGCTGACCCGTTTCGCGGCCGACACGGCAGGCGTCTCGGCGGTGATCGCCGTATCCGCCGACGGCCTGCTGATGGCCATGTCGGCCGAGCAGACCCGCAGCGAGGCCGACCGGCTCGCCGCGATCGTCTCGGCGGTCAACAGCCTGGCCAACGGCACCTCCCGGCTGTACGACCTCGGCGCGTCCCGCAAGGTGATCATCGACCTGGAGCGCGGCTACCTGCTGATCAGCGCGATCAGCGGCAGCTCCACGCTGGGCGTGCTCGCCCGGTCGGAGGCCAACCTGGGCGACCTGGCCTACGAGATGGCGGTCTTCGCCAACCGCACCGCGGGAGTGCTCACGCCCGGCCTGATCAACGAGCTCAAGTCCGTCGTGGGGGAGTGACGGCGTGACCACGAGCTGGTGGGAGCCGGCGCAAGGAGGCGCCGGCCCACGGCCGTACGTCGACATCGGCGGACCCGCAGGCGACCGCGACCCCGTCGCAGCCTCCTCGGCCACCTCCGGCGTACGGCCTTACCTGATCACCCAGGGCCGAGCCCGGCCGAACGACACCAGCCTGCGCCTGGAAGCGCAGGTGTCCACCACCGACGACGGAGCACGGAGCCTGAGCCGCCTGGCGTACGAGCGCCACGACATCGTCGTGCTCTGCCACGACCCGCAGTCGATCGCCGAGCTCGCCGCGCGCCTGCACCTGCACCTCGGTGTCGCCCGGGTGCTGGTCGGCGACCTGGTCGAGGCCGGACTGCTGGCGGTGCGCCATCCCGAAGACGCCCGGCACCGGGTGCAGATCATCGAAAGGGTCATCCGTGGACTCCAAGCCATCAGCTGACGTGCCGGTCCGCCGCCCTCCGCTGCCCGTGAAGATCGTCATCGCCGGCGGCTTCGGTGTCGGCAAGACCACCGCCGTCGCGCAGATCTCCGAGACCCCGGTCCTGACGACGGAGGCGCCGATCACCGAGGTCGCCGCGGAGGTCGACCGCACCGGCCTCGTGCCGGACAAGACGACCACCACCGTGGCGCTCGACTTCGGCACCGTCGCCATCGACGACGAGGTGAAGCTGTACCTGTTCGGGACACCGGGCCAGGACCGGTTCGGCTTCATGTGGCACGACCTGACCGTCGGCGCGCTCGGCGCGCTGGTCATCGTGGACACCTCGCGGCTGGACGACTGCTACCCGGCGGTCGACTACTTCGAGCGCACCGGTCTGCCGTTCCTGGTCGCGGTGAACCTCTTCGACGGCCGGCTCGCCCACGAGCTGGAGGACGTGCGCTGGGCCCTGGATCTCAGCGACGACACCCCCGTGGTCACCTTCGACGCCCGCGACCGAGCGTCGGTGCGGGACACCCTGGTGACCCTGCTGCGCCGCAGCCTCGCCATGGCATCGGCGACGGGCGTGTGAATCGTCCGTTCGGATCTGCTTTAGATCCGGACGGACCGACCCGACGTCTTGTTTCGCACGTATTTCCAGGTGCCCGCCTGCCGCGTCGCCGAGCGGGTGATCGAACACCGTGCGGGACACCGCCCAGACGTCGGGAACACCTGAGATGAGCAACAGCACCACACCGTCCCTGCCCTCGCGGCTGCCGCGCCAGATGCCGGTCGAACCGGACTGGTTCAAGCACGCCGTCTTCTACGAGATGCTGGTCCAAGCCGGACTCGACTCCGACGGCGACGGCCGCGGCGACCTTCCCGGCCTCACCCGCAAGCTCGACTACCTGCAGTGGCTGGGCATCGACTGCGTATGGCTGCCGCCCTTCTACGACTCCCCGCAGCGCGACGGCGGCTACGACGTGCGCGACTACTGCAGGATCCTGCCCGAGTACGGCACGCTGGACGACTTCGTCACGTTCGTCGACGAGGCGCACAAGCGCGGCATCCGGGTCATCACCGACCTGGTGCTCAACCACACCTCCGACACCCACCAGTGGTTCCAGGAGTCGCGGCAGGACCCGGACGGCCCGCACGGCGACTTCTACGTCTGGCGCGACACCGACACCGAGTACGCCGACGTGCGCATCATCTTCAGCGACACCGAGACGTCGAACTGGACCTTCGACCCGGTCCGCAAGCAGTTCTACTGGCACCGCTTCTTCTCCCACCAGCCCGACCTCAACTACGAGAACCCGGCCGTGCGCGAGGCGATGATGGCCGTCGTCAAGTTCTGGCTGGAGCTCGGCGTCGACGGGTTCCGGCTCGACGCCGCCACGTACCTGTACGAGCGGGAGGGCACCGACTGCGCCAACCTGCCGGAGACCCACGCCTACCTCAAGGCGATCCGCCAGATGATCGACACGGAGTACCCGGGCCGCATCCTGCTCGCCGAGGCGAACCTGTGGCCGGAAGACCTGATCGACTACTTCGGCGACCCCGCGGTCGGCGGCGACGAGTGCCACATGGCGTTCCACTTCCCGCTGATGCCGCGCATCTTCATGGCGGTGCGGCGCGAGTCGCGCCACCCGATCTCGGAGATCCTCGCGCAGACGCCGGTGCTGCCGTCCGGCTGCCAGTGGGGCACCTTCCTGCGCAACCACGACGAGCTGACCCTGGAGATGGTCACCGACGAGGAGCGCGACTACCTGTACAACGAGTACGCCAAGGACCCGCGGATGCGGCTCAACGCCGGCATCCGCCGCCGGCTGGCCCCGATGGTCGACAACGACCGCAACCAGATCGAGCTGTTCACCTCCTTGCTGCTGTCGCTGCCCGGCTCCCCGGTCATCTACTACGGCGACGAGATCGGCATGGGCGACAACATCTGGCTCGGCGACCGCGACAGCGTGCGCACCCCGATGCAGTGGACGGCCGGGCGCAACGCCGGGTTCGCCCACATCGACCCGGCGCGGCTGTACCTGCCGGTCAACATGGGCCCGGTGTACGGATACCAGGCCATCAACGTCGAGCAGCAGCTGGAGCAGCCGGCGTCGCTGCTGCAGTGGACCCGCCGGATGATCACGCTGCGCAAGCAGCACCCGGCACTGGCCGTGGGGACCTTCGAGGACGTCGACGCCGCCAACCCGGCGGTGCTCGCGTTCCTGCGCCGGCACGACGCGGGCGACAGCAGCGAGGTGGTGCTGTGCGTGCACAACCTGTCGCGGTTCCCGCAGCCCGTGCGCCTCACCTTCGGCGACCGCTTCCACGGCTGGACCCCGGTGGAGCTGAACGGCGGCACCCGCTTCCCCGAGGTCGGCCAGGACCCCTACGTGCTGGCGCTGCCCGGCTACGGCAGCTACTGGTTCCAGCTGACACCCGCCCTGGTCCCGGCCGCCGCACCGGCGCACCGGCGCACCGGCGACCGGCTGACCGCGGCATAGCGAAGAACCCGAAGGAAACGTGAACTGGCGTGCCCGCGTCCGCGTAGTACATTACCGGCGGGTACGCCAGGGCGGTCGAGGTCTGACGTGTTGAGGAGGGTTTGTGATAGGCCGAGCGGTGCCATACGGCGGCGACCCGACAGACGGGGCCGACCCTCCGCCGTGCCCACCTGCCGAGCCGGGTGGTGCGGCGTGCACGAACGGCAGCGGCCCGACCGCGGCCGGCCTCTACCTGACCGGGGCGCTGTCGCCGGATCAGGCCGCGTCGTTCGAGAGTCACCTGCTGCGCTGCCCCGCCTGCCAGGACTACTGCGACCGGGTCGGCCCCGCGATCGACCTGCTGATCGCCAGTCGTTACGCCGAGGCCGCGGACCTGGCCGCGCCTGAGCCGTCCGCGAGCTGACACCCGTTCTGCGGCGAGCGCGACATGGCGCAGGCTTCCCCCGGTCGGGACATCGCCACCGGCCTGCGCTGTCGGTGCTGACCGGTGGGCATGCATGTGCCCGACTGGGCGAGACAGTTCTTCCTGGTCGTGACGGGCGAGTCGTGGCCGCAGGCCGATGAGGACCTGCTGTGGGCGCTGGCGCGGTTGTGGGCGAAGTTCGAGCAGATCCTGATCGCGGTCGAGGAGGAGCTTGTCGCGATCGAGCAGGCGGTCGGCGGTGCCGGCTGGAAGGGTGAGGCCGCGCAGGCGGTGCGGGCGCGGCTGGAGCAGCTGGTCGACAGCGGTGCGCTGCGCAAGCTGGTCGAGG
>NZ_BONI01000062.1 GCF_016862635.1 Catellatospora coxensis
AAGAGTTGCGGCGCGGGGGCGGGGCGCTGCGGCGCGGCTGCCTGGTGGTGTTCATGCGGGGTTCATCCATGGGATGAGCGCGGCTCACCCGGGCTACCTACGTTCCGGACGACGGCACACCCTGTCGACCCGACGTATGGAGGCAACTCCCATGAACGAATCCCGCCGCCGGCTCCCCCTGCTCGGCGGGGACGGCCACAGCGGAGGCAGCCGGTCGTCCATGACCTGCCTGTACCGCTGCGGCAACGCCTGTGACCACCCGGCCCCGAACACGTCGTCGAACGAGTACTTCGGCGACGTCGTGCAGGCCGAGGTGTCCCGGCGCGGCATGCTCAAGGCCGGCTCGGCCGGCGCGATCGCGCTCGGCTTCGCCGGTGCGGTAGCCGGCGCCACCGCAGCGACCCCGGCGTTCGCCGAGGCGGGCGGGGCCGGCGCGGCCGAGGAGTTCTCGCTGGAGGCGCTGACCCGCACGGGCAGGCCGACCGCGTTGACGTTCTCGCCGATCCCCCCGAACACGCTGGACAACCTGGTGGTGCCCAACGGGTACGACCACAACGTGATCATCCGCTGGGGTGACGAGGTCGTGCCGGGCGCGGCGGACTTCGACCCGGCGAAGCAGAGCGCGGCCACCCAGTCGAAGCAGTTCGGCTACAACAACGACTTCGTCGCGGTGCTGCCGCTGGGCCGCGACGGCGACCGCGCGCTGCTGGTCTGCAACCACGAGTACACCAACGAGGAGCTGATGTTCCCCGGGTTCGCCGGCCTGGACGGGCTCACCACCGACCAGATCCAGGCCACCATCGCCGCGCACGGCATGTCGGTCGTGGAGCTGGAGCGGGTCGGGCGCACCGGGCAGTGGGTCGTGGCCGGCAAGGGGCGGCGGCCGTACAACCGGCGCATCACCGGCCTGTCCACGGTCTTCGCGGTGACCGGCCCGGCCGCGGGCTCGGCGCTGCTGAAGACCGCCGCCGACCCGACCGGCAAGAAGGTCATCGGCACGTTCAACAACTGCGCCGGCGGCGTGACCCCGTGGGGCACGGTGCTGTCCGGCGAGGAGAACTGGAACCAGTACTTCGTCGGCGGCGACAGCGCGCCCGAGGAGGCCAAGGCCTCGCTGGCCCGGTACGGCGTCTCCACCACGGCCCGCTACCCGAGCGGCTCGCGCAAGTGGGACCGGGTCGACGCCCGGTTCGACCTGGCCGTGACCCCGAACGAGATCAACCGCCACGGCTGGATCGTCGAGGTGGACCCGTTCGACCCGGGCTCGACCCCACGCAAGCACACCGCGCTGGGCCGGTTCAAGCACGAGGGCGCGAACGTGATCGTCGCCGGCAGCGGGCACGTCGTGGCGTACATGGGCGACGACGAGCGGCACGACTACATGTACAAGTTCGTGTCGCACAAGAAGTTCACCCGCGGCGACTCGTACTGGGCCCGCAAGCAGAACATGTCCCTGCTGGAGTCCGGCGACCTGTACGTGGCGCAGCTCGGCTACACCAGCGCCGCCGAGATCGACGGCACCGGCAAGCTGCCCAGCGACGGCGCGTTCAACGGCACCGGCGTCTGGATCCCGCTGGTCAAGGACAACAAGCCGATGGTGCCGGGCTGGACCGTCGAGCAGATCCTGGTGCACACCCGCCTCGCGGCCGACCTGGTCAACCCGACCAAGATGGACCGCCCGGAGGACGTCGAGCCGAACCCGGTCACCGGCAAGATCTACGCCGCGCTGACCAACAACACGGCCCGCGGCACCACCGGCGGCCGCAACGCGCCGGCCGACGAGGCCAACCCGCGCAACGCCAACAAGCACGGGCACATCTTCGAGATCACCGAGGACGGCGGCAACCACACCGGCACCACGTTCACCTGGGCGGTCCCGATCGTCTGCGGTGACCCGGCGGACCCGTCGACCTACTTCATGGGGTACGACAAGACCAAGGTCTCGCCGATCTCCTGCCCGGACAACCTGGCGTTCGACGGCGCGGGCAATCTGTGGATCTCCACGGACGGCAACGCGCTGCTGTCCAACGACGGACTGTTCGCGACCGCGCTGAGCGGCCCGGAGGCCGGCCACCTCAAGCAGTTCCTCACCGTGCCCCGCGGGGCCGAGGCCTGCGGCCCGTTCATCAGCGTGGACAACAGGACGGTGTTCGTCGCCCCGCAGCACCCGGGCGAGATCAGCGGCGCGTCCATGGACAAGCCGGCCAGCACCTGGCCCGACGGCGACTACGCCAAGCCGGGCATCGTCGGCGTGTGGCGGCTCGACGGCCGCCCCGTCGGCAGCTGACCCTGCTCCTACCAGCGGCGCTCGCGGCCTTCGGGCCGCGGGCGCCGTTCGCGTCTAGGCTGACCGGCATGACCGAGAGCATGCCCCGGCTGGAGCTGTCCGGCATCGTGCTGGACTCGCCCGACGCGCAGGCGCTGGCCGCCTTCTACGAACGGCTGCTCGGCTGGGCCCGGGAGCAGGACGAACCCGACTGGGTCAAACTGCGCGGCCCCGGCGGCGGGCCGGGCCTGTCGTTCCAGACCGAGTCGGCGTACGCACGCCCGGTGTGGCCGGCCGGCCCCGGCGAGCCGCAGATGATGGTGCACCTGGACATCGCCGTCGACGACCTGGCGACCGCCGGGGCGCACGCCGTGGCCGCCGGCGCGACGCTCGCCGGATTTCAGCCGCAGGACGACGTCCGCGTCTTCCTCGACCCGGCCGGCCACCCGTTCTGCCTCTTCCTGTCCGACTGACCCACTACACGCGCCACCGTCGCGGTGCCTTCCCGGTCGACTGCCGGGCTGTGGACCGCCGAAGTGGGTCAGGCCGCGGCCGCACCGTGTGCGGCCGTCAGCGGGGCGTTGAGGGCCGCTTGAAGCGTGCGGGCAGTCGCGTGCAGCCGTTCCCGGATCATCGGCGCCTGCTTCACCAGGTCGACCGCCGGCAGCGCGCAGGCGACCACGAAGCGCTGCGACAGGTCGCCGGCCGTCTGCACGGACACCGACGCGCAGGCCACCCCCGGGCGGAACTGCCCGATCTCCACCTGCATGCCGCGGCGCATACCCGCCGCGATGTCAGCGTCGAGCGCCGTGTGCGAGCGCAGCGTGGCCTGGGTGAAGGCCCGCATGCCGTGCTCCTTGAGGTAGCGCTCGCGCTGCGCCTGGTCGAGCGTGGCCAGCAGGTTCTTGCCCAGCGCGGTCGCGTGCGCGCCCTCGTCGAAGCCGGGCACCAGGTCCTCGACGTGCGGCGAGCGGAAGCCCTCGGCCACGGCGGTGATCGCGATCCGGCCGTCGACGAAGCTGCCCAGGTAGTGGCTGTAGCCGATCTCGGCGCTGGCGCGGCGCAGCACCGTGCCGACCTCGGCGGGCCCGCGCATCGCGCTGACCAGCTCGCGGAAGCGATCGGCGACCGCGAGGCCCAGCGTGTACGCCCCGTCGGCGCGGCGCATCACGTAACCCTGATGGGCGAGCGTGCGCAGCATCCGGTACGCGGCGGCGATGGTGATGTCGCATCGGCGCGCGATCTGCTTGGGGGACAGCCCGGTGGGCGACTCGCCCACCACCTCCAGCACCCGCAGCGCTCGCGCCACGCTGCTGACCATGTCCGATGGCGGAACCGCTGAGTCTCGCACCGTCACCTCCATGCAGTCGCACCTACGATATGCAAATGCACGCCTGACGTGAAGAGGCCCGACGTAACGAAATCCCTCGATCCAATCTGGACAGCGGAGACCGTCACCCACCGGCACCTTCACCCGTCCCGCGACCCCGGAAAGTTCCCCCGGCCGCGCATCGCCACCCCCGCTCTTGATAGACGATGGCCTATGACATCGAGTGGTCGTAGATCGAACTCGATGTCATAGGCCATCGTCTATGACAAAACGGGGTGCGGCAGCTCAGCTGATGCGGTCGGCGATGACGTCGCAGAGGGACTCCAGCGCGTCGCGGGCCGCGTTGCGGGGCAGCCCCTGCAGCTGGGCGCGGGCCTGCTCGGCGTAGCCGCGTACGGTCTCCCGGGCCCGCTTGAGCGCCACGCTGTCGCGCAGCAGCTCCAGGGCCTCGGCGTGCAGCGCGTCGTCGGTGACCGGGCCGTCGGCGAGGATCTGGCGCAGCCGCACCGCGGCCGGGTCGCTGTCGTCGGAGGCCAGCGCGTAGAGCACGGGCAGCGTGGGCACGCCCTCGCGCAGGTCGGTGCCGGGGGTCTTGCCCGACTCCGTGGACTCGCTGGAGATGTCGAGCAGGTCGTCGGAGAGCTGGAAGGCCAGCCCCAGCGTCTCGCAGTACGTGGTGAGGGCCGCGGTGACGGCCGGGGACGCGCCGGAGAACATGCCGCCGAAGGTGCCGCAGGTCGCCATCAGCGACGCGGTCTTGCCGTCGAGCACCTTGAGGTGGTGCTCGACCGGGTCGGCGTCGCGCGGGCCCACCGTCTCGGCGATCTGGCCGTGCACCAGCTGCGCGAACGTCTGCGCCTGGATGCGCACCGCGTCGGGGCCGAGGCCCGCGGCCAGCTCCGCGGCGCGGGAGAAGAGGAAGTCGCCGACGAGGATGGCCAGCGAGTTGCCCCAGCGAGCGTTGGCGCTGGGCGTGCCGCGGCGCACCAGCGCCTCGTCCATGACGTCGTCGTGGTAGAGCGTGGCGACGTGGGTCAGCTCCAGCACCGTCGACGCGTCCACGAGTTCGGGCGCGGCGGGGTCGCCGAAGTGCGCGCAGACCGCGACCAGCATCGGCCGGAACCGCTTACCGCCGGCCTCCATCAGGTGCTTGGCGGCTTCGCTGACGAAGGGGTCCGCGGACTCGACGCACTCGCGCAGGCGGTCCTCCACCGACGCCAGGTGCGCCATCACCGAGGCTTCCAGGGCAGGGTCCTCGAACCGGACACCGGTGCTCCGGGCAGTACGACCGTTCACGCTGCTCACCACGTCCTCACGATGCCACATGGCTCTCACATGATCGAAGCTCCCCCCATACCCAGTGGACGGGTCGTGGGGGGAGCCTCGGATTTACGCCTACCTACCGGATGAAGTTGGACACGTCGGTCGTCAGGTCGAGCAGCGGACTCGGCCAGACGCCCAGCACCAGCGTGACCAGCACGCCGATCATCAGCGCGGTCGAGGTCAGCATGCCCGGGATGGAGACGCTCGGGGTCGTCTCACCGGGCTCGCTCAGCCACATCATGACGACGACCCGCAGGTACGGGAAGGCGAGGATGATGCTGCTCAGCACGCCGAAGAGCACCAGCCAGGTCTGGTCGCCGTTGATGCCCGCGCCGAACACCGCGAACTTCGCCACGAAACCGCTGGTCAGCGGGATACCCGCGAAGCCCAGCAGCAGGAAGGTGAAGACTCCGGCGAACAGCGGGGACCGCCTGCCCAGGCCCGCCCAGCGGGCCAGGTGCGTGGCCTCCCCGTCGGCGTCGCGGACCAGCGTGAGCATCGCGAAGGCCGCGATCACGAGGAAGCCGTACGCCACGAGGTAGAACAGCATGCTGCTCAGGCCCTGCTTGCCGCCGCCCAGCACACCGACCAGCAGGTAGCCGGCGTTGGCGATGGACGAGTAGGCCAGCAGGCGCTTGAGGTCCGTCTGGGTGACCGCGAGGATCGCGCCGATCAGCATGGTCAGCACCGCGATGACGCCGAGCACCGGCGTGAACTCCCAGCCGAGCCCGTCGAAGCCGACGTAGAGCACCCGGGCCAGCGCGCCGAACGCGGCGACCTTGGTGCAGGCGGCCATGAACGCGGTGACCGCGGTCGGCGCGCCCTGGTAGACGTCGGGCGTCCAGACGTGGAACGGTGCCGCGGCGGCCTTGAACAGCAGGCCGATGGACAGCATCGCGAGGCCGATGAACAGCAGGATCGGGCTGTTCGTCGAGCCGGTCACTGAGGCGTGGATCGTCCGGAAGTCGACCGCGCCGGCGAAGCCGTAGATCATCGCGAGGCCGAACAGGAAGAACGCCGAGGCGTACGCGCCGAGCAGGAAGTACTTGAGCGCGGCCTCCTGCGACAGCAGCCGCTTGCGCCGGGCGAGCGCGCAGAGCAGGTACAGCGGGAGCGAGAAGACCTCCAGCGCCACGAACATGACCAGCAGGTTGTTCGAGGTCACGAAGAGCATCATGCCGCCGACAGCGAAGATGGCCAGCGGGTAGACCTCGGTCGCGCCCGACTCCTTGGCCGCCTGCCGGCGGTCGAGTTCCGAACCGACGGTGATCGCGGCCTGGGCCACGAACGGGCCGCCGTTCTCCAGCGTGCGCTCACCGAACAGCAGCAGCGAGACGATCGCCAGCACCAGGATCGCGCCCTGCAGGAACAGGCCGGCCTGGTCGATCGAGAGCGACAGCGCCCCGGTCAGCGCGTTGGAGTCGGTCACGTCCGGCGCGTGCAGCAGCACGGCGACCAGCGCGGCGACCAGGGCCAGCAGGCCCAGCACCAGCTGCACGGCGTTGCGCGCCCGGCGCGGCACGAACGCCTCGACGAGCACCCCGAGGCACGCCGCGCCGAACAGGATCAGCATCGGCGCCAGGGCGGCGTAGTTCAGGTCCGGCAGGTTGACGGAAAAATCTTCGCCCATGGTCACTTTCCTGCTTCCACAGTGGAGGTGGCGGGCGCCGGGTCGGCCCGCTCCGGGGTGACCACGTCGGTCAGCGTGGCCTGCACCGCCGGATTGATCACATCGAGCACCGGCTTCGGGTAGAAGCCCAGCACGATCAGCAGCACGATCAGCGGGGCCACCACGATGCCCTCACGCAGCGACAGGTCGCGCTTCATCGGCGCGAGGTCGAGCAGTGCGGGGTTGGTGTTGCCCTGCGTGGTGCGCTGGATCATCCACAGCACGTACGCCGCGGCGAGGATGATGCCGATCGTCGCGATGACCGCCACCGGCTTGTTCACCGTGAACGTCCCGATGAGCACCAGGAACTCGCTGACGAACGGGGCCAGGCCCGGCAGCGCCAGCGAGGCCATGCCCGCGATGAAGAAGATGCCCGCCAGCAGCGGCAGCAGCTTGCCCGCGCCGCCGAAGTCGGTCACCAGCGTGCTGCCGCGGCGCGCCACGAACATGCCCACGACCAGGAACAGCAGGCCGGTGGCGAGACCGTGGTTGACCATGTACAGCACCGCGCCGGAGCCGGCCTGGTAGGTGAAGGCGAAGATGCCGACGCCGATGAAGCCGAAGTGCGCGATCGAGGTGTAGCTGACCAGGCGCTTGAGGTCCTTCTGGCCGATCGCCACCAGCGCCGCGTAGATGATGCCGATCACCGACAGGCCGATCGCCCACGGCGCGAACCAGCGCGACGCCTCCGGGAACAGCGGGAGGCAGTAGCGCAGGATGCCGAACGTGCCGACCTTGTCCATCACGCCGACCAGCAGCGCCGCGGCGCCGGCCGGAGCCGCCCCGCCGGCGTCGGGCAGCCAGGTGTGGAACGGGAAGAACGGCGCCTTGATGGCGAACGCGATGAAGAAGCCGAGGAACAGCCACCGCTGCACGGTGGTGGTGAACTCGACGTTGGTCAGCGTCTGCCAGTCGAAGGTGTGGCCGCCGTACACCCACATGCCGATGACCGCGGCCAGCATGAGCAGGCCGCCGACCAGCGAGTAGAGGAAGAACTTCACCGCGGCGTACTGGCGCTGCTTGGCCGGCACGTCGGTGCCGAACGAGCCGATGATGAAGTACATCGGCACCAGCATGACCTCGAAGAAGAGGTAGAACAGCAGCACGTCGGCGGAGGTGAAGGTGCCGATCATGGTGCCTTCGAGCGCCAGCAGCAGGGCGAAGTACGCCGGGACGCTGCGCTTGCTCTTCTCCGCGTCGTGCCAGCTGGCCAGGATCACCAGCGGCACCAGCAGCGCGATCAGCGCGATCATCACCAGGGCGATGCCGTCGACGGCGAAGCTGAACTTCGCGCCCCACGCCGGGATCCAGGTGTAGGACTCCTGCAGCTGCAGGCGCGGGCCGCCGGGCTTGTAGGCGACCCAGGTCGCCACGCCCACCGCCAGCACCACGATCGACCAGATCAGCGCCAGCCGCTTGGCCAGCTCCGGCTTGGCCCGCGGGACGAACGCGACCGTCAGCGCGCCGATCAGCGGCGCGAGGGTCAGGATTGACAGGTATTTCATCGTTATCCCATCCAGCCGAGCTGCACCGCGGCGAAGGCGCCGAGCACCAGCACCCCGCCGAGAAGCATCGAGAGCGCGTACGACCGCACGAAACCGGTCTGGAGCCGCCGCAGCCTGCCCGAGCCCCCGCCGACCAGCGCCGCGAGCCCGTTGACGAGCCCGTCCACGCCCTTGTTGTCGACGAAGACCAGTGCCCGGGTGAACCACTTGCCCGGCTTCTCGAACACGGCCTCGTTGAAGGCGTCGGTGTAGAGGTTGTTGCGGGCGGCGGTGACCAGCGCGCCGGCCGGCTGCGGCTCCAGCGCCGTGCCCTTGTTGAACAGCGCGTACGCCAGACCCGCACCCGCCACCGTCAGCGCCAGGCTGAGGACGGTGATGGTGGTGTGGGACAGCGTCGTCGGGTGCTCCTCGACCGGCGGGCCCAGCACGGGGGTGAGCCACTCCGCGACCGGGGAGGCCATCAGCCAGCCGGCGAAGATCGAGCCGAGCGCCAGCAGGATCAGCGGGATCGTCATCACCCACGGGGACTCGTGCGGGTGCTGGTCGACCGAGCCTTCCTTGGCGGTGGTCCACCGCTTCGGCCCGTGGAAGGTCAGGATGAACAGGCGGGTCATGTAGAACGCGGTCAGGCCCGCGCCGATCAGCGCCGCGAAGCCGTAGAGCCAGCCGGTCCAGCCGGGCCGCGCGAAGGCGGCCACGATGATCGGCTCCTTGGTGAAGAAGCCGCTCAGCGGCGGGATGCCGATGATCGCCAGCCAGCCCATCATGAAGGTGAGCCAGGTGATCTTCATGTACTTCCACAGCCCGCCGAAGCGGCGGATGTCCACCTGGTCGTTCATGCCGTGCATGACCGAACCGGCGCCGAGGAACATGTTGGCCTTGAAGAAGCCGTGCGCCAGCAGGTGGATGATGGCCAGCGCGTACGCGCCGCCGCCCAGCCCGACGCCGAGGAACATGTAGCCGATCTGCGACACGGTCGACCAGGCGAGCACGCGCTTGATGTCGTCCTTGGCCGAGCCGATGATGCAGCCCAGCAGCAGGGTGAGCGCGCCGACGCTGACCACGACCGTCTGCAGCGTCAGGTTCGCCGAGAAGATCGGGTTGGAGCGGGCGATCAGGTAGACACCGGCGGTCACCATCGTCGCGGCGTGGATCAGGGCCGAGACCGGGGTCGGGCCCTCCATCGCGTCGGGCAACCACGCCTGCAGCGGGAACTGGCCGGACTTGCCGCACGCGCCGAGCAGCAGCAGCAGGCCGAGCACCAGGATCGTCGTGCTGGGCAGCAGGCCGGCGTTGCTGAACACCACGTCGTAGTTGACCGAGCCGAGCTGGGCGAACATGACGAAGATGCCGAGCACCAGACCCGCGTCACCGACGCGGTTCATGATGAACGCCTTCTTGCCGGCGGTGGCCGCGGACGGCCGGCCGTACCAGAAGGAGATCAGCAGGTAGGACGCGAGACCCACGCCTTCCCAGCCGAAGTAGAGCATCACGTAGTTGTTGCCGAGCACCAGCAGCAGCATCGCCGCGATGAACAGGTTGAAGTACCCGAAGAAGCGGCGACGGCCCTCGTCGTGGGCCATGTAGCCGGTCGCGTACAGGTGGATCAGGAAACCCACACCCGTGATCAGCAGCACGAAGCAGGCGGTCAGCGGGTCGAACAGGAAACCGAAGTCCACCTGCAGCGAGCCGACCGGGATGAAGCTGTACAGGTCGAGCTGCACCGCCCGGTTGGGCAGGTCGCGCAGCTCGAAGAACATCGCCGCGCCGAGCACGAACGAGAACAGCACCGCGGCGCAGCCGAGCCAGTGGCCCCACTTGTCGGCCCAGCGGCCGGTCGTCAGCAGGATCAGGGCGCTGACCGCCGGAACGGCGATCAGCAGCCACATGTACGAAAGGATTCCGGTCGCGGGCGCGTAAGCGACCGCTGCCTGCAGTGCAGCGGAGGCGTCGCCAGCGCTAGCCTGTGCCGCCTCGGCGAGCATCAGAGTTGGTTGCATCTCCGCCTCAGTACTTCAGCAGGTTCGCGTCGTCGACGCTCGCCGAGCGTCGCGTGCGGAAGATCGACATGATGATGGCCAGACCGACGACGACCTCCGCTGCCGCGACCACCATCGAGAAGAAGGCCATGATCTGGCCGTCCAGGGTCCCGTTCATCCGGGCGAAGGTGACCAGTGCCAGGTTCGAGGCGTTGAGCATCAGCTCGATGCACATGAACAGCACGATGGCGTTGCGCCGGATCAGCACGCCGACGGCGCCGATGCTGAACAGCACGGCCGACAGCACGATGTAGTACATGGGGGTCATCGGGTCACTTCCCCTCGGTGTGCTTGTTGGCGATCTCGGCCGAGGTCAGCTCGCGCGTCGGCAGGATCGGCGAGATGCTCCGCTCGGCGGGGGTGCCGTCCGGCAGCTTCGCCGGGGTGGCCACCGAGGTGGAGTTCGCGAAGACACCAGGGCCCGGCTTGGGGCCGGGGTAGTTGCCCGGCTCGAAGCGCGCCTTCATCTGCGCGACCTGGCCGACCCGCTCGCCCTTTTCGCGCTCGCGGTGGGCCAGCAGCATCGCGCCGACCGCCGCGGTGATGAGCAGCGCCGAGGTGACCTCGAAGACCCAGACGTACGGGCCGAACAGCAGCCCGGCGATGCCCTGCACGTTGCCGTGCACGTTGGCCTTGTCCAGGCCGGCCACCGGCATGTCCCGGGTGGCCTGGAACACGCCGAGGCCGAGCAGGCCCGCCAGGCCCAGGCCGAGCAGGATCGCGACGACCTTCTGGCCGCGCAGCGTCTCGATCACCGAGTCGGACGCGTCGCGGCCGACCAGCATCAGCACGAACAGGAAGAGCATCATGATCGCGCCGGTGTAGACGATGATCTGCACCATGCCGATGAACGGACCGGCCTGCACGATGTAGAAGACGCCCAGGCTGAGCATGGTCAGCACCAGCCACAGCGCGGAGTGCACCGCGTTGCGCGCGATCACCATCCCCAGCGCGCCGATGACCGCGAGCGGGGCCAGCAGGAAGAAGGTCCACTTCTCCCCGCCGGACACCTCGGCCGCCGCGGCGAGCACCTGAGTCGAAAGCATCATCGGGTCTCAGCTCCCGCCGACGTACCCGGGTTCGCCGGGGCGCCCAGGTAGTAGTCCTTCTCGGTGTCGCCCAGCCGCATCGGGTGCGGTGGCTGCTCCATGCCGGGCAGCAGCGGCGCGAGCAGCTGCTCCTTCGTGAAGATCAGGTCCTGCCGGTTGTCGCGGGCCAGCTCGTACTCGTTGCTCATGGTGAGCGAGCGGGTCGGGCAGGCCTCGATGCACAGACCGCAGAAGATGCACCGGGCGTAGTTGATCTGGTAGTTGGCCGCGTACCGCTCACCGGGCGAGAAACGCTCCTCGTCGGTGTTGTCGCCGCCCTCGACGAAGATCGCGTCCGCCGGGCAGGCCCACGCGCACAGCTCGCAGCCGATGCACTTCTCCAGGCCGTCCGGGTAGCGGTTGAGGATGTGCCGGCCGTGGTAACGCGGGGCCGTCGGGTCCGGCTTCTCCGGGTACTGCGTGGTGACGGTCTTCTTGAACATGTGAGAGAACGTCACGCCGAAGCCCTTGACGGCATCCGTCATCGAACCCACGTCACACCTCCTCTTCGGTAGTCGCGGGCACGGTCTCGCGCTCGGCGGTCAGCCGCTTGGCGCGCGGGCTCACCGGCACCTGCAGGTCCATCGGCGGCAGCGGGAAGCTGCCCTCGGGGCGCCGGGCCACCTGCTCCTCGACGGGCAGGACCGGCTCCTCCTTCTTCTGCGGCCACAGCAGCGCCAGCAGCAGGATCACGCCGACCACGATGCCGGCGGCGAAGAGCTTGTCGAACTGGCTCATCGAGGACGACTTCTGCAGCGTCTTGATGCCGGCCAGGGTGAGGATCCACACCAGGTTGACCGGGATGAGGACCTTCCAGCCGAAGCGCATGAACTGGTCGTAGCGCAGCCGGGGCAGCGTGCCCCGCAGCCAGATGAAGACGAACAGCAGCAGCAGCACCTTGATGGTGAACCACAGCAGCGGCCACCAGCCGGAGTTGATGCCCGGCCAGAAGCCCTCGAACGACGTCGGCGCGCGCCAGCCGCCCAGGAAGAGGGTGGCGCACAGGCCGGAGACGGTCACCATGTTGATGTACTCGGCCAGGAAGAACAGCGCGAACTTCAGCGACGAGTACTCGGTGTGGAAGCCGCCGACCAGCTCCGACTCGGCCTCGGGAAGGTCGAACGGGGCCCGGTTGGTCTCGCCGACCGCCGAGATCGAGTAGATGATGAAGCTCGGCAGCAGCAGCAGGAAGAACCAGCTCGGCGCGGTGAACTCGAAGCCGAACAGGTTCACCGGGGAGCCCTGGGCCTGCGCGTTGACGATCTCCGAGGTGCTCATCGTGCCCGCGGTCATGAAGACGGCCACGAACGACAGGCCCATCGCGACCTCGTACGAGATCAGCTGGGCGCTGGAGCGCAGGCCGCCGAGCAGCGGGTACGTCGAGCCCGACGCCCAGCCGCCCAGCACGATGCCGTAGATGCCCATGCCCGAGCAGGCCAGCACCAGCAGCACCGCCACCGGGATGTCGGTCAGCTGCAGCGGCGTGCGCGTGCCGAACATCGACACGAACGGGCCGAACGGCATGATCGAGAACGCGGTGAACGCGCAGACCGTGGAGATCACCGGCGCGATGAAGAAGACCACCTTGTCCGCCTTCAGCGGCATGATGTCTTCCTTGAACGCCAGCTTCAGACCGTCGGCCAGCGACTGCAGCAGACCGAAGGGACCGTGCCGGTTGGGGCCGGGACGCACCTGCATCCGGGCCACCACGCGGCGCTCGTACCAGATGGTGAACAGGGTCATCACCACGAGGAAGACGAAGACGCCGACCACCTTGATGAGGACGATCCACCACGGGTCATGCCCGAAGTCGACCAGCGTCGGATCGCCGGTCGCGGGGTCCTCGGCGAGGAACCCGACGGGGGCGAGGATCATTTGCTTCCTCCGCTCACGGTCACGACCGCGCCCGGGTTCGCGCCGAGCGTGCGGCGCAGCGTGGAACCCGGGGAGTTGGTCGGCACCCAGACGACGTCATCGGCGATCTCGGTGATCGCGGCCGGCAGGGTGATCGCACCCCGCGCGGTCCCGACGGTCACCGGGTCGCCGTCGGCGACACCCAGCGCGGTGGCGCGGGCCTTCGACAGGCGCACCACCGGCGGGCGGGCGGTGCCGGCCAGCACCTCGTCGCCGTCGGTGAGGCTGCCCAGGTCGATCAGCTGCGCCCAGCTGGCCAGGATCGCCTCGTTCTGCTTCAGCGCGGGCGCGGCCGCGCCCACCTCGGCCGGCGCGGCCGGGCGCTGCTGGCCCGTCGCGGGCAGGCTGCCCAGCTCGCGGCGCACCGCCAGCACGTCGCCGGTGCCCAGCGTGACGCCCAGGCGGGCGGCCAGGGCGTCGAGCACCCGGGCGTCGGTCAGCTTCGCACCGGTGTTCGGGGTCTCCAGCGCCTGCTCGTAGGTGCGCAGGCGGCCTTCCCAGTTCACGTACGAGCCGGCCTTCTCGGCCGGCGCGGCCACCGGGAACACCACGTTCGCGCGCCGCGACACGGCGCTCATCCGCAGCTCCAGCGAGACCAGGAAGCCGACCTTGTCCAGCGCCTCCTCGGCGGCCTTCGGGTCGCTCAGGTCGGCCGGGTCGACACCCGCCACGACCAGCGCGCCCAGCTTGCCGGAGGCGGCCGCGGCCAGGATCGCGTCGGTGTCCCGGCCGGTCTGGCTCGGGATCACGCCCGCCGCGACGCCCCAGGCCGCCGACAGCTCGGCCCGCGCGGCCGCGTCGGCGACCGAGCGGCCACCGGGCAGCAGCGTGGGCAGGCAGCCCGCGTCGACCGCGCCGCGGTCACCCGCGCGCCGCGGCACCCAGGCCAGCTTCGCGCCGGTACGCGCGGCCAGGCTCGCCGCCGCGGAGAAGCCGCCGCGGACCACGGCCAGGCGCTCGCCGACCAGCACGATCGTGCCCGGCTCCAGCTCCAGGCCGGACAGCACCGCCGGCTCCTGGCCGGGCACGCACTCGGCCAGCGTCGCGCCGGCCTTCTCCGCGCCGCGGGTCAGGAACGGGGCCACCGAGGTGACCTTGAGCTTGCCCTTGGCCGCCGCCTTGCGCAGGCGGAGCAGGACGATCGGGCTCTCCTCCTCCGGCTCGAAGCCGACCAGCACCACGTGCTTGGCCTGCTCCAGGTCGGTGTAGGTGACCGACTGCTCGCCGACGACCGACGAGGCCAGGAACTCGGCCTCCTCGGCGGACAGCGGGCGGGCCCGGAAGTCGATGTCGTTGCTGCCCAGCGCGATGCGGCTGAACTTCGCGTACGCGTACGCGTCCTCGACGGTCAGCCGGCCGCCGGTCAGCACGCCGACGCCGTACGCGCCGTCCCGGGCGGCCCGCAGGCCCTCGGCCGCGACGGACAGCGCCTCGGTCCAGGAGGCCTCGCGCAGCTCGCCGCTCTCGGCGTCGCGCACCAGCGGGGTGGTGAGCCGGTCGAAGGCGGTGGCGTAGCGGAAGCCCCACCGGCCCTTGTCGCAGTTCCACTCCTCGTTGACCTGCGGGTCGTCACCGGCCATCCGGCGCAGCACCTTGCCGCGGCGGTGGTCGGTGCGCATGTCGCAGCCCGAGGCGCAGTGCTCGCACTTGCTCGGCGAGGACACCAGGTCGAACGGCCGGGCGCGGAAGCGGTACTGCTCGCTGGTGAGCGCGCCGACCGGGCAGATCTGGATCGTGTTGCCGGAGAAGTAGGAGTTGAACGGGACGTCGCCCGGCTCCGGGTCCTCCTGGTCGTACGCCAGCTCGTCGATCGTGCCGTGGTCGCGCGGGTGGCCGAAGCTCGCGTCGCGGTAGATGCCGATCTGCTCGGCCGACGAGCGGTCCATCAGGTCGATGAACTTGTCGCCCGCGATCTCCTCGGAGAACCGGGTGCAGCGCTGGCAGAGCACGCAGCGCTCGCGGTCCAGCAGCACCTGCGCGGAGATGTTGATCGGCTTCTCGTACTCGCGCTTCTCCTCGCGGAAGCGCGACTCCGGCCGGCCGACCTGCATCGCCTGGTTCTGCAGCGGGCACTCGCCGCCCTTGTCGCACATGGGGCAGTCCAGCGGGTGGTTGATGAGCAGCAGCTCCATCACACCCTCCTGCGCCTTGCGGGCGACCTCGGAGGTCAGCTGCGTGCGCACCACCATGCCGTCGGCCACCGTCTGGGTGCACGAGGCGACCGGCTTGCGCTGGCCCTCCACGTCCACCAGGCACTGGCGGCAGGCACCGGCCGGGGCCAGCAGCGGGTGGTCGCAGAACCGCGGGATGTCGATGCCCAGCCGCTCGGCGGTACGGATGACCAGCTCGCCCTTGGGCGCGGTCACCTCGATGCCGTCGATGGTGAGCGTGACGGTGTCGGTGTGCTTCTGTACTTCCTGGCTCATTGTCAGTGCGCTCCTGCCAGGGCGTGGGCGCTGAGCTTCGGCGCCTTGCGACCCTCGATGTAGTCCAGGTAGTCCTGCTTGAAGTACTGCAGGGAGGAGGTCACCGGGCTGGTCGCGCCGTCGCCGAGACCGCAGAAGGAGCGGCCCAGGATGTTGGCAGCGGTGTCCAGCAGGGTGTCCAGGTCCTCGAGCGTGCCCTCGCCGGAGAGGATGCGCCGGTAGACCCGCACCATCCAGTAGTTGCCCTCGCGGCACGGGGTGCACTTGCCGCACGACTCGTGGTGGTAGAACTCCAGCCACCGGTAGGTCGCGTAGACCGGGCAGTCCTGGTCGCTGAAGAGCTGGACGGCCGTGGTGCCCAGGATCGAGCCCGCCGCGGCGACCGACTCGAAGTCCATCGCGGTGTCGATGTGGTCACCGGTGAGCAGCGGCGTCGACGAACCACCGGGGGTCCAGAACCGCAGCTGGTGGCCGTCCTGCATGCCGCCGGCCAGCTCGATCAGCTCGCGCAGCGTGATGCCCATCGAGCACTCGTACTGGCCCGGGTTCTTCACCCGGCCGGACAGCGAGTAGATCATCGGACCGGACGACTTCTCCGTGCCCATCGTCTTCCACCAGGCGGCCCCGCCCAGCACGATGTACGGCACGCTGGCAATGGTGCCCACGTTGTTGACGACGGTGGGGCTGGCGTAGAGGCCGTGCGTCGCCGGGAACGGCGGGCGCAGGCGCGGCTGGCCGCGGAAGCCCTCCAGCGAGTCCAGCAGCGCCGTCTCCTCGCCGCAGATGTAGGCGCCCGCGCCGGAGTGCACCACCAGGTCGAGGTCGTACCCGCTGCCCAGGATGTTCTTGCCGAGGTAGCCGGCCTTGTAGGCCTCCTGCACCGCGTGGCGCAGCCGCCGCGCGGCCTGCACCGCCTCGCCGCGGATGTAGATGTAGGCGCGGTTGGCGCGGATCGCGTACGACGCGATGATGACGCCCTCGACCAGCGAGTGCGGGTCGTGCGACATCAGCGGCAGGTCCTTGCAGGTGCCCGGCTCGCCCTCGTCGGCGTTGACGACCAGGTAGTGCGGCTTGCCGTCGTTCTGCGGGATGAAGCCCCACTTGAGCCCGGTCGGGAAGCCCGCGCCGCCGCGGCCGCGCAGGCCGGAGTCCTTGATCAGGGCGATCAGGTCGTCCGGGTGCACGGCCAGGGCCTTGCGCAGGGCGGCGTAGCCGTCCAGGCGCTCGTACACGTCGAGGCGCCAGGCGTCGGGGGACAGCCAGCGCTTGGTGAGGACCGGGGTGAGCTTGGCCAGGGTGGCGGCACTTGGAGTGCTCACTTCGCCGCCTCCTTCGAGGGAGTCGGGATGGGCGTGTTGATGTCGAAACCGGCCGGGCTGATCCCGTGCTGCTGCGCCAGGCGCACGCCGCGCAGCGTCGAGTCGCCCGCCGGGCCGTCGGCGACCGCGCCCTCGCGCTCGTCGGCGAAGCCCGCCAGCTGCAACGCCGTCTCCTTCAACGAGCACAGGCGCGCGCCGCGGGTCGGCATCGGCCGCTGCCCGGCCTTGAGCTTGCCGACGACGTCGAGCGCGCTCTCCGGGGTCACGTTGTCGAAGAAGTCGTAGTTGACGGTGAGCACCGGGCCGTAGTCGCACGCGGCGAGGCACTCGGCGTGCTCCAGCGTGATCTTGCCGTCCTCGGTGGTCTCGTCGTGGCCGACGCCCAGGGTCTCCGACAGGGTGTCGTAGACCTCCTGCCCGCCGAGCACGTTGCACAGGGTGTTGGTGCAGACGCTGACCAGGTACTCGCCGGTCGGGCGGCGCTTGTACATGGTGTAGAAGGTGGCGACCGCGCCGACCTGGGCCTTGGTCAGGTTGAGCTGCTCGGCGCAGAACGACACACCGGCCGGGGAGACGTACCCCTCGACCGACTGGACCAGGTGCAGCATCGGCAGCAGTGCCGAGCGCTCCTTGCCCTCCGGGAAGCGCGCGATGATCTCGCGCGCCAGCTCCCGGGTCTTCTCGTCGAACACGTCCACCGACTGCTGCGGCGCTGTCATCGGTCACACCCACCCATCACCGGGTCGAGGCTGGCTCCACCCGCGATCACGTCCGCCAGCAGGCCGCCCTCGGCCATGGCCGGAATTGCCTGCAGGTTCACGAAGCTCGGCTCCCGCATGTGCACCCGGAACGGCCGGGTGCCCCCATCCGAGATCACGTGCGCGCCCAGCTCGCCGCGGGGGCCCTCGATCGGCACGTACACCTGGCCGGCCGGGACCCGGAAGCCCTCGGTGACCAGCTTGAAGTGGTGGATCAGGGACTCCATGGACTGGCCCATGATGTGCGCCACGTGCTCCAGCGAGTTGCCCAGGCCGTCGTTGCCGAGCGCGAGCTGCGCGGGCCACGCGATCTTCCGGTCCTCGACCATGATCGGGCCGGGCTTGAGCCGGTCCAGCGCCTGCTCGATGATCTTCAGAGATTCGCGCATCTCGGCGATCCGGACCAGGTAACGCGCGAACACGTCACCCTCGGGCTGGGTCGGCACGTCGAAGTCGTACGTCTCGTAACCGCAGTACGGCATGGTCTTGCGCAGGTCCCAGCCCAGGCCGGAGCTGCGCAGCACCGGGCCGGTGACGCCGAGCGCCACGCAGCCGGTGACGTCCAGCACCGCGACGCCCTTGGTGCGCGCGGTCCAGATCGGCTGGCCGGACAGCAGGTCCTCGTACTCCTTGATGCGCTTGGGCATGAAGTCGAGGAACTCGCGGATCTTCGTGATCGCGGTGTCCGGCACGTCCTGCGCGACGCCGCCCGGGCGCACGTAGGCCATGTTCATCCGCAGACCGGTGATCATCTCGAAGATGTCGAGGATGAACTCACGCTCGCGGAAGCCGTAGATCATCATCGACAGCGCGCCGAGCTCCATACCGGTGGTCGCCAGCCACACCAGGTGGGAGGAGATCCGGTTGAGCTCCATCATCAGCACGCGGATGGTGTTGGCGCGCTCGGTGACCTCGATGCCCAGCAACTTCTCCACCGCGAGGCTGTACGCCGTCTCGTTGAAGATCGGGGCGAGGTAGTCCATGCGGGTCACGAACGTGGAGCCCTGCGTCCAGGTGCGGTACTCCATGTTCTTCTCGATGCCCGTGTGCAGGTAGCCGACGACGAGGCGGGCCTCGGTGACGGTCTCGCCCTCCATCTCCAGCACCAGGCGCAGCACGCCGTGCGTGGACGGGTGCTGGGGACCCATGTTGACGACGATGCGCTCGTCGTGCAGCGGGTCGACGCCCGAGACGATCGAGTCCCAGTCGCCGCCGGTGACCGTGAAGACCTTGCCCTCGGTCGTCTCGCGCTCCTGCGCGTAACCAGCGTTGCTCATCGGTGCCTCCTGAAGGTGGCGCTTGCGGGACTCCGCTTCGCTTCGTTCCTCGCGCTCACCGGTACGCCCTCCGGCTGTCGGGCGGCGGGATCTCGGCGCCCTTGTACTCGACCGGCACGCCACCCAGCGGGTAGTCCTTGCGCTGCGGGAAACCGTCCCAGTCGTCCGGCATGAGGATGCGGGTCAGGTTCGGGTGGCCGTCGAAGATCACGCCGAACATGTCGTAGGTCTCGCGCTCCTGCCAGTCCGCGGTCGGGTAGACCGCGGTGACGCTGGGCAGGTGCGGGTCGGCCGCGGTGACCGCGCACTCCAGGCGGATGCGGCGGCGGTAGGTCATCGAGGTGAGGTGGTACACCACGTGCAGGCGGCGCTCCTCGGCGATGTAGTCCACGCCGGACACCGACGAGCACAGCTCGTACCGCAGCGACATGTCGTCGCGCAGGATCTGGCACACCTCGGCGATCTTCGCCGGGACGATGTGCAGGGTCAGCTCACCGCGGTCGATGACGACGCGCTCGATCGCGTCGGAGAAGCCCGGGTAGGCCTCCTCCAGCGCGTCCACGACCTCGTCGTACCAGCCGCCGTACGGCCGCTGCGCGTCCAGCTGCACCGGCCGCTTACGGACCAGGCCGCCGAAGCCGGAGGTGTCACCACTGCCGGTGACCCCAAACAGTCCTTCACCCTGTGTGGTCACCGGTGGTTCCCCCGCTCCATCCACTTCGTGATCCGCAGCTGCTCCTCGCGGCCCTCGGCCGCGGCCTGCTCCCACTCGGCGCGCAGCGCCTTGTTGTAGCGGTAGCTCGACGGCATCGCACCCGGGGCGACCACGGGCTTGCCCTCGCGCGCCTCCTTGGCGGCCAGCATCTTGCGGCCGCCGGCGCCCAGCGGCTCGGCGAGGATCTTGTCGTGCAGCTTGAGGATCGCGTCGAGCAGCATCTCCGGCCGCGGCGGGCAGCCCGGCAGGTACATGTCGACGGGCACGATGTGGTCCACACCCTGCACGATCGCGTAGTTGTTGAACATGCCGCCCGACGAGGCGCAGACGCCCATCGACAGCACCCACTTGGGGTCGGGCATCTGGTCGTAGATCTGGCGCAGCACCGGGGCCATCTTCTGGCTGACCCGGCCGGCCACGATCATCAGGTCGGCCTGGCGGGGCGACGCCCGGAAGACCTCCATGCCGAAGCGGCCCGAGTCGAACCGGGCCGCACCGGTGGCCATCATCTCGATGGCGCAGCAGGCCAGGCCGAAGGTGGCCGGCCAGAAGCTGGCCTTACGGGTCCAGTTGACGAGCCCCTGGACGGTGGTGAGCAGCACCCCGGAGGGGAGCTTCTCTTCGAGTCCCATGTCAGTCCCAATCCAGGCCGCCGCGACGCCACACGTAGGCGTACGCGACGAACACCGTGCCGATGAACAGAAGCATCTCGACGAAGACGAACCACCCCTGGAACGCGTCGAAGCTGACGGCCCAGGGGTAGAGGAAGATGATCTCGATGTCGAAGACGATGAAGAGCATCGCGGTCAAGTAGAACTTGATCGGGAAGCGTCCGCCGCCGACCGGCTGAGGGGTCGGCTCGATGCCGCACTCGTAGGCGTCGAGCTTCGCCTTGTTGAAGCGGCGGGGTCCGATGAAGGGCGCGGCCGTGACCGAGAAAAGCCCGAAGGCCGCGGCCAGCGCGAAGAGCCCAACGATGGGCACGTACGCGGAGAGCGACACCTGCCTACGTCCTTTCTTCCCGGTTGATGAGTGTTTCGCCTGCTTGCAGCTCGGATATGATCCTCGCCCCGCGGCCCGCTACACCGCGGGTGCCACGCGGGACATGGCATTGATGATCCGGTCCATGGAGTCGCCACCCCGCGGATCGGTGAGGTTCGCCAACAGCTTGAGCACGAACCGCATCAGCGTCGGGTGCGGCATCCCGTGCTTCGTAGCCACCTTCATGATCTGCGGATTGCCGATCAGCTTCACGAAGATCCCGCCGATTCGGTAATAACCACCGAACCGGCGCTTCAACTCGCTCGGGTACGCCTGCAGCGCCAGCTCCCGCGCCGGGCCCGCCGGGCGCGCCAGGGCCTGGATCAGGACCTCCGCGGCCAGCTGGCCGGACTCCATCGCGTACGCGATGCCCTCGCCGTTGAAGGGGTTGACCATGCCGCCCGAGTCGCCCACCAGCATCATGCCCCGCGTGTAGTGGGGCGTGCGGTTGAACCCCATCGGCAGGGCCGCGCCGAGGATCTTGCCGTCGGCGTTCTCCTCCGTCAGGCCCCACTCCTCGGGCGTGCTGCCGATCCAGTCGGTGAGCATGGTGCGGTAGTTCGTCGCCTGGTAGGCCTTCGACGAGTTCAGCACGCCCAGGCCCACGTTCACCCGGCCGTCGCCGAGCCCGAAGATCCAGCCGTAACCCGGCAGCTGCGCCGCGCCCGCCTCCCGGCTGCGCAGTTCGAGCCAGGACTCCAGGTAGTCGTCGTTCGCCTTGACCGGGCTGTGGTAGTAGCGGCGCACCGCGACGCCCATCGGGCGGTCCTCGCGCTTGGCCATGCCCAGCGCGAGCGCGAACCGGCCGGACACGCCGTCGGCGGCCACCACCAGGTGGGAGCGCAGCGTCCGGTCACCGTCTGGGGTGCGCACCTCGACGCCGACCACGCGGCCGTCGGTGTCCAGCACCGGGCCGGTGACGTTGTGGCCGGTGCGCAGGTCGGCGCCCGCGGCGACGGCGCGCTTGGCGAGCATGTCGTCGAAGTCCATGCGGGTGCGCACGAGGCCGAAGTCGGGGAAGCTGGCCAGGTCGGGCCAGTCCAGCTCCAGCCGCACGCCGCCGCCGATGACCCGCAGGCCCTTGTTGTGCAGCCAGCCGGCTTCGGGGCTCACGTCGACGCCCATGTCGATCAGCTGCTTGACCGCGCGCGGGGTCAGTCCGTCACCGCAGACCTTCTCCCGGGGGAACTCGGTCTTCTCCAGCAGCAGCACCTTCGCACCGTGCTTGGCAAGGTGATAGGCAGCAGCGGAGCCACCCGGACCGGCTCCAACGACGATCACATCCGCATCGACATCGGTCGGTGTCATGCTCACCTCCACCTCGGCCTTAACGCTCGTTCGGGGCTCGTGAAAGTCTTCACAAGCAAGTCCGGCGAGCAGTCTAGAACTGCACCCGCGACCCGTAGTGGTTAGGTGAACCTAAGTAAAGATCTGTGGCACGCGGAGCGTCGTTTCCGATTTGTCCGCCCGAGGTCGTCGAGACATTCACCGATACCCCTGTTTGATGGCCTCTCACGACGGCCATGGGCACCGCGACGACCTCGGCGTCCCCCATGAGCAGCACGCCCGCCGCAGGTGAGCTGCCGCTGACCGGCACCAAGATCTACACGGTGGCCGGCACCGGCGCCGCGATCATGCTGGCCGGCGCGATCCTGGTGCCGATCGGCCGCCGCCGTGCCTGACGGTCCAAGATCTGTTTCTGTGGACGCTGGACGTCGCTATGACAACCACAGGCGTCCACAAAAACAGATCTTGATGGCCGGTCGCCGCTCGCGGACAGTCCCCGGTCACCGCGATCCGGCAAGCTGACGGCGAAGTTCCAGCGCACTGGCGGGACACCTCAGGCAGGTGGAAGGGTGCGGGTGGCATCGCCGCACGGCTGCGCCTCGGGAAGCACGTTTCCCCCGGGCCGCGTGGTCAATTCGGGCCGCGTGGTCAATTCGGGCCGCGTGGCCTCGGCGGGCACCTCGGCACGCGCTGCCGCGCGGCGGGCCGCGGCGAGCCGGGCCGCTTCCTCCAGGTCGGCGACGCGCACCGGTGGTTCGCCGTAGCCGCCGCCGAGGACGCCGATCACCGCGCTCTCGTCATACCGCATGACTCGATCGTGCGGCGGCGCGGCGGGCCGTGTCCGGCGAACGCCCGGATCAGGCGGGCTTGACGGCCCGGTGCAGGGCCACGATGCCGCCGGTGAGGTTGCGGTACTTCACCTGCGACCAGGCGTTCTCGCCAATGATCTTGGCGAACTCGTTCTGGTTGGGCCAGGCCCGGATCGACTCGGCGAGGTAGACGTACGCCTCGGGGTTGCTGGACACCTTGCGGGCCACCGCGGGCAGCGAGCGCATCAGGTACTGCAGGTACACCGTGCGGAACGCGCCGTTGACGGGGTGCGAGAACTCGCAGATCACCAGGCGGCCGCCCGGCTTGGTGACCCGGGCCAGCTCGCGCAGCGCCGCCGGGGTGTTGGCCACGTTCCGGATGACGAACGACGTGGTCACCGCGTCGAAGGTGGCGTCGGGGAACGGCAGCGCGAGCGCGTCCCCGGCGACCAGCGGCACGTGCGGCCGGTCGCGGCGGCCCACCGCGAGCATGCCCAGGGACAGGTCGACGCCGACCACGTACGCCCCCGAGCGGGCCAGTTCCTCGGTGGAGACACCGGTGCCCGCGCCCAGGTCGAGCACCTTCTCGCCGCGCTTGAGGTTCAGCGCGGCCCGGGTGGCGCGACGCCAGCCCTTGTCCTGGCCGAACGACAGCACGGAGTTGGTCTTGTCGTACTTCTCCGCGACGCCGTCGAACATGGCGGCGATCTCGTACGGCTCTTTATCCAGGTCTGCGCGGCTCACATCGCCACTCTGCCAAACGCCGTCCGGGCGCGCTGCGGCGGCCGCCACACTGCGCTACCTGATCACCTGTGTCGCGTCCATGTCGACGCCGCCGTCACCGTCGCCGTCACCGTCGCGACCGGAACGCGCCCGCCACAGGTAGGCGGCTCCACCCAGCCCGACCAGGCCGAGCAGCACGACCCCGAAGCCGATCAGCATCATCCCGCTCAGCGTGGCGCTGCCGGACGTCCCCGGCCCGGACGGCTCGGCCACGACCGGGTCCGCCGACTCCTCGGCCACCGGCTCGTCCGTGATCTCGGGCGTCTCGCTCGGGGTCGCCGACGGGCTGGGCGACGGGGTAGCGGAGCGCGACGGCTTCGCCGACGGGGTGGGCGAGGCGCTCGGCAGCGGTTTGGTGACGCCGTTGAGCACGACGTTCGTGGCGTTGTTGCCCTTCTTCGGGTCGCACTCGCAGTTCACGGTGAACGAACCCGGAGCGGTGATCTTGCTTTCGATCCGCAGGTCGAGGTTGCGGTTGACGAACTCGCCGGGCTTCTTGAGGGCGATGTCCGCGCGCCAGCCGGCCCCGAGCTGGCAGCGTGCCGTGGTGCGGGAGGCGTTGAACTGGCAGTTCGTCCCGCCGTTGGCCCGGACGATCACCGCACCCGCCGGAGCCCGGTAGGTCAGCGTCACCGGGCTGGCTCCGATCGGGTCGGGGCCGTTGTCGGCCATGCCCAGCGGCACGCTCACGGTCTGCCCGATCGCGCCGTTCTGGCCGTCCCCCGACTGCACCTTGAGATCGGAGTCGGCCGCCCAGGCGGGTGACGCGACGACGCCCAGCCCGGCGAGCAGTGCCGTCAGCACCGTCGCGAACCTGATCACGTGCCGTTCCATCGCCGTCCTCCCACGGGTCGCCAACCCTGGACGGTAACCCCGCGCCCGGGACCGGCCCATAGGCCGATCAGTCACGCACCGGGTGGGGATGATCACGAGTTCGGGTCAGGAAGTGCGGTCCCACCCGACTTCCTGACCCGAAACACCGATCTTGCCGGCGAAGCGCCGGGCTCAGCGCGCCTCCACCAGCGGGAGCTGCTTGCCGACGCCGCCGCCCTCGATCGCGATCGAGGAGAAGTGCGAGGTCACGCGCTCGTCGGTGGGGTCGTCGGCCGGGGTCCAGTGCACGTTCAGGTGCCGGTACAGCGTGTCGCGCTGGGCCGGAATGCGCCCGGCGGTGCGGATGAGCTGGACCAGGTCGTGCAGGTTGGACCGGTGCTTGGCACCCGCCGAGGAGATGACGTTCTCCTCCAGCATGATCGAGCCCAGGTCGTCCACGCCCATGTGCAGCGCGAGCTGGCCGACGTCCTTGCCGGTGGTCAGCCAGGACGCCTGCAGGTGCGCGACGTTGTCGAAGAAGAGCCGGGCCACCGCGATGAGGCGCAGGTACTCCAGCGAGGTCGCCTGCGTACGCCCCTTGAGGTGGTTGTTCTCGGGCTGGTAGGTCCACGGGATGAAGGCGCGGAAGCCTCCGGTGCGGTCCTGCACGTCGCGGATCATGGTGAGGTGCTCGATGCGCTCGGCGTTGGTCTCGCCGGTGCCCATCATCATGGTCGCGGTGGACTCGACCCCGTGCCGGTGCGCCACCTCCATGACCTCCAGCCAGCGCGCGCCGGACTCCTTGAGCGGCGCGATCGCCTTGCGCGGCCGGTCGGGCAGCATCTCCGCGCCCGCGCCCGCGATGGAGTCGAGCCCGGCCGCCTTGATGCGCACGACGGCGTCCTCGATGGAGACGCCGGAGACCTTGGCCATGTGCAGGATCTCGCTGGGCCCGATCGAGTGGATCATGAGCTGCGGGAACGCCTGCTTCACCGAGGAGAACAGGTTCTCGTAGTAGTCCACGCCGTAGTCGGGGTGGTGCCCGCCCTGCAGCATCACCTGCGTCGCGCCGAGCTCGACCGCCTCGCCGCAGCGGCGCAGGATCTCGGCGGTGTCGTGGGTCCAGCCCTCGCTGTGCTTGGGGGCCCGGTAGAAGGCGCAGAACTTGCACGCCGTCACGCACACGTTGGTGTAGTTGATGTTGCGATCGATCAGGTACGTGACCACGCCGTCCGGGTAGCGGCGGCGGCGCACCGCGTCTGCGGCCTCACCGAGCGCGTGGAACGGCGCGTCGGTGTACAGCAGCAGCGCCTCCTCGGAGCTGATCCGGCCGCCGTCCGCGGCCCGCTGCACGATGCTGTCGATCTCCCGGTTCGCAGTCACGCCACCGAGACTATCGGGTCGCCGCCGTGCCTGATCTGGCTGGTCCGTCACAGCGCCTTCCTTCCACGGCGGACGCGCTGGTCACGGCCGGTCCATGATCGTTCGACTTGCCAGGCACATGGCCGAAAGCGGCTTCAAGATACGCACATGTGCCTGGCGAGTCGGTGGGCCAGGGCGGCCGGGGCGGGTCTCGCTGGATCGCAGCCCGGACGGGCGCGTGGGTCACAGGCGGATGACGTCGCTGTAGACCAGGCGGCCGCCGCCGGCGTGCTGCTCCTGCTCCACGATGACCAGCCGGTACGCCCGCAGCAGGCGCGACGTGGGCAGCCGCAGCGTGCCCGTCCACAGCGTCGTCCCGCCGGGCTGCGCGGCGGCGGTGAGGCGCTGCCCGTCGGCCGGGCCGACCACGGTCCAGTCCAGGTCGCCCGGGTTGAGCCCGGACGCCGACTGCACCAGCACCGACACCGCGTTCGGCTGGCCCGGCACCGCGGCGGTGCCCGACGGCGAGCGCCCTGCCACGGTCACCGTCACCTTGGTCAGGTCCAGCAGTTCCGTCACCGCGGTCGCGGTGCGGTCCGGGGCGAGCTGCACCCACTCCACCTGGGCCACCGGCGACAGGTGCAGCCCGTCCAGCGAGTTCGGCTGGTAGCGGGCCAGCACCAGGCTGACGAACGGCTGGTGCTGACTGCCCGGCGGCAGCACGATGTCGCAGGCCCAGCGCTTGCGTTCGGTGTCGAAGACGACGTCGTGCGCGGCGACGGAGACCGTCCGCTCGGGCAGCTCGACCGGCACGATCCCCGCCACCCGAGCCTTGGCCAGCGTGAACTCGGCCGCGGCGGGGAACTCGGTGGGCGTCGCGGTGCGTGCGGTCACCGGGTCGGCGGCCCGCCGGGTCACGATCGTGCGCAGCTGCTCGTCGTCGCCGGACATGCTGCCGTCGGCCAGCACGACGGCGAGCTGCTCGCCCACGCCGGAGGAGTACCACCCGCGCTCCAGGAAGACGCGCAGGCCGCCGCCGGAGCGCGCCCTGGTCCGGGTGCGGCCGAGGTTGGCCGACGACTCGGTCCAGCCGAAGGTCGGCACGATCCAGGCCGGCTTCGGCGGCAGCGGCCGGGCGGTGCTCGGCAGGTCCACCACCAGCGGCTGCCCGGCACTCGGCCGGCTCACCGGCAGCGCCACCAGCGCGACCTCGACGGTGGCGTCGTTCGGGATGGCGCCGCTCGGGATGCGCGCGATGGTGCCCTGGGCCTCGTTCACCGTGTAGTCGATGGTCCGGCGGTAGGTGAGCGTGCCGTCCAGCGAGCGCACCACATCCGTGCCGGGGGCGATGCCGGCGCGCGCGACCTGCGTCGCCGTGCTGCCGCGCAGCACGACCCGGCCGCGCTGGGCGAAGTACTCCATGTACCGGGTGGTGCCGGTCAGCGCGTAGCTGACCACGCGGCGGCGGGTGTCGCCGAAACCCTGCGTCGCGGTGAAGCGCACCTGCGCACCGGTCGCCGGGTCGGGCGCGTAACCGACGGTCAACTCCGGCAACGGCCTACCTTCGGCGGCCAGCACCTGCGGGATCGCCCGCCGGACCCGGTTCTCCGGCCCGGCCGGCTGCTCGATCGGGTCGTCGAGCAGGTCGGTCCAGGTCGCGGTCATGGTCAGCGTGCCGGTGCTGGGCCGGTGCACGGTCGCGGCGACCGCGAGATCCTGCCGGTGCGAACCCGGCTCGCGCGGCTCGTCGGCGTCGACGAAGGCGACCGTGTCGAGCACCGGCGCGGTCACCGGCACCCGCACCGCGTTGACCAGGGTCAGCATCCGGTACGGGGTGATCTGCCAGCACTGCCCCGCGGCCGTGTCGGCGCGTACCGCCGCGATCGTCGACGCGGACGCGCCGCTGTCGGCCAGCCAGCCCAAGTGGCCCAGCAGGGCCAGGTCGGCGTTGTTGAGGTAGCTGCTCAACCGCACCTCGCGCCGCTCGCCGCGGGGCACCGGCACGGTCAGCACCCGCAGCAGCGCGTTCCACTGCGGCGTGCCCGTGCCGTCGATCAGCTGGAGCCGGGCCGCGCGCACGTTGGGCCAGGACTGCCCCGCCACCGGGTCGAAGGCCACCTTGACCAGGCCACCGGGCAGCCCGGCCAGCGCGAACCCGCGCGAGATCGGGTCGGCGAGCCAGCTCACCGGCAGCGTGGTGCCCGAGTAGTAGCGCTGACCCGCCCGGTTCGGGTCGGCGGTGCCGACGGTGGCCAGGTCCGCGGCGTCGCGCTGGGCGATCAGCGAGTACCGGCCGGGGTCCGGCACGCCCTGCGCGTTGTCGAACCCGCCGTGCTCCTCGCACAGCTGCTGGTTGACCTTCGGCGGCGCGAGGTGCCGGGTCGAGCCGGTGCCCAGGATCGGCGCAAGGATGCTGCCGATGATGCCGCCGGGCCACGGGTCGGGCCGGATCACCAGCGTCTCCAGCGACTCGCCCTCGGTCATCGGGGCCTGCGCGACGACCACGGGCGACGAGATCGGCTCGAAGCGCAGGTACTTCGCGGGCGGCGCGGACCCGGCGGGCACCGCCCGGCTGAAGTCGGCCGAGGCCGGCTGCAGCGGCTCGACGTGGCCGGCGGCGTTGACGATGCGCAGCTGGAAGCGGTACCCGACGCCGAACCGCAGCCGCGGCAGCGAACCCGGCTTGGCGGTGAAGCCGACGGAGAACCCGGGCAGCCCCGGGCCCTCGGGCGCGGACGGCACCCGGCCCTCGTCCTCGGTGACCACCGGCTGGCCCGGCCGCGGGGCGACCAGGCTCCACCCGGTCCAGCGCACCAGCGACTGGTGCAGGTACAGCGTGTCGTCCGGCTCGGCCTGGTCGCGGGCGGTCACCGCCATCGAGATCGGACCCTCGTCGTCGTGCGTGAAGGTCGTCCCGCCCGGCAGCCGGTACGTGCCCCGGCGGGCGCACAGCGAGTGCCAGCGCCCGGTGCGGTCGTCCCACACGTCGAGCACGTGGCCGAGCACCGCGTGCCGGGCGTCGGTGACCGTCTTGTCGTCCGACGCCGACACCAGGTCCTTGCCCGACTCCAGCCGGTTCCGCAGGTCCACGGCGCGGCTCTGCTGGGCGACGCAGATACCCGCGTTGCGCAGCGACGGCAGCGACAGCCGGTTCGGCAGCGACACCGGCGGCAGCTCGGGCGGGTTCTTGGCCGCCGCTGCGGCGTTCTCGCGCTCGGCGTTGACGACCTGGCGGGCCAGGTCGAGCAGGCGCACGCCGGCGCTGTCGGTGTCCAGTTCGGTCACCGACAGTTTGGTGGCGGTGGCGTCGACGCGGCCGTCGGCGAACAGCGAGAACCGGGTCGGCGACAGGTACGCGGGCACCGTCACCGCGGGCCGGTCGACCTGGGCGTCCGGGAGCCTGGTGGACCAGGTCGGCTTGGCTTTGACGGTCACCGGGCCGGCGTCGGCCGGGTCGATGCCCGACCCGGCGAGGTCGACCTCGATGACGCGGATGACGCCGAGGCGGCGCAGCATGACCGGGTAGTCGGCCATCGCCGCGAGGGCGCCCTGCACGTCGAAGGTGGGCTGCTGCGGCACTGATCTCACCTGGGTCCGGGTACGTAGTAGGTGAACTTGGCGTCGGGCGAGACCGGGCTGGCGCCCCTGTTGGTCTCGACCCGCACGTCGACCTCGACGTCGAGGAAGCCCGCGCGTGGCGAGCGGCACTTGAGGGTCTCCTCGTCGAGCACCTCGACCTCGGTGGCCAGGTTGCTGCCGAAGAAGACCCGGATCGGCTCGAAGAAGTTCTCGCCGGTGATCGTCACCACGGTGCGCCCGCCGACGACCCCGGTGTCCGGATCCACGTTCGTGACCACGGGCGGCTCCGTCGGCAGGGGCGGGGGCGCGGAACCGGGGCGCGACCCGTAGATGAACTCCAGCGGCGCGAAAGCCGAGAACGGGTCGTCGGCGTCCTCCTCGGGACCCTCCGACCACCGATCCTGCAGCTCGCCCAGGTTGACCGGGTCGAGCGCCTGCTTGAGCGCCTTGAACACGTCGTCGTCCTGCAGCTCGGTGAGCGTCGGGAACTGCGTACGCGAACCCGTCAGCACCTTGGTGTGCAGCTCCTTGACGAACTCCACAACCTTGGCCACCGGGTACGAGTAGATCCGCGCTTCCGACCGGTCCACCGGCACGTACGGCGTGACCTGCATGGTGTGCGGGAACAGCTGCTCCCAGGTGGCGTCGTCGTAGCCGGCCGCGGGCACGACCTCGGTGCCGGTGAGCACCGCCTCGGTGTCGCCCTGCTTGATGGTCACCTGCCAGGTGGGCCGGATGTCCGGCCAGTCCCGCACGTCGGGCCAGTTGTCCAGGTCGTCGGCCGCGTCACCGCCCAGCCGCGGGCTCACCAGCACGGCGATGCGCACCTTGCTGCCCGTGATGCCATCCGGCAGCGGCGTGCACAGGAACGTCTCGGTGAAGGGCATGTCCCACTCTCCTCGCTCAGGCGGTGGCGAACGCCGCGCAGTACGCGGCCCAGTCGCCGGCGGTGATCTGCTGGCCGAACGTCGGGTCGGGCCCGCCCGCGAACTCCTTGCGCATGGACACGCTCACGTCCGCGCTGAACAGCAGCACCTCGACCCGGATGGTCAGCGTCGCCTCGCCCTGCACCCGGCCCGGCGGGGCGGGCAGCGGCTCCGGCACGGTCTCCTTGAAATACGTCAGGCCCAGGTAGAACTCGACCGTCACGTGGATCAGCCCGAGCACGTCCAGCTTGCCCACCGCGCGTACGTAGCCGGTGATGATGAACGTCTCCCCGGCCGGCGCGGCGTTGCTGCCGTCGGCCGACTGGCGCTGGGCGTACTTGAAGTAGATGCCGGCCATGATGGACACCGAGCCGCTGGCCACCCCGAAGTCCAGCGCGACCGCCGCGCCGAACTCCAGCGCGCCCTCGATCTGCTGCACCCCTCGGGTGCCCATGCCCAGCGCCAGGAAACCGCCGCCGCCGAACGCGCTCACGGTGACCTGGAACGGGTTCTCCCGGGTCGCGAAGCTGAACGTCAGGATCGCCTGGTCGCCGTTGAACGGCAGGTCGAACAGGATGCCGAGGGACATGTTGCGGATCAGCACCACGCCGATCGCCACGGCCGGCAGCGCGATGGTGAGGCCCGCGGTGACGCCGCGCGGGCTGATGTCCAGCTTCACCCCGCCGGGCAGCGACGGCAGCAGGCTGCGCAGGTCGTTCAGGAAGCGCAGGTCGCCCTGGAACTCCACCGCGCCGAGCTGGATGTCGATGCTGGGCTTCGCGCCGTCGCGGCTCTCGAAGCGCAGCTTGGCGACCCGCTGGCTGATGAAGCCGCGCGCTCCGGTGCCGACGAAGTTGAGCGTGAAGTCGCGCAGCTCGCCGGTGACCTTGCTGCTGGTCGCGCCGCTGGACAGGTCGGTGTGGAACTCGGCCTTCAGCTCCAGGCGCTTGTCCGCCTCGGCCGTGGACGGCACGAACAGGTTGTCCAGTGCCGTACGCAGCAACGGTTTCCAGGTGATGACGGTGTCGACGGCCTGCGCGGTGCGCACCGTGACCACCTTGGGCACGTGGTCGCCCTCCAGCGCCCGCGGCTGCGAGATCACCGGGGCGTTGCCGTCCACCACCTCACGCAGCGGGATGCCGCCGAGCAGGGTGATGTCGGGCAGCTTGAAGTACTCGTCGGGCCGGAAGTCGCCCTTGGCGATCGCGACCGGGTCGGCGATCGGGCCGAACGCCCGGGACAGGCCCTGCACCGACAGCTGCGGCGCGGCCAGCCCGCCACCGGTCTGCTGGGGCACGGCGAGCTTCGGCGGGGCGGCGATGGTCGCCCACACCTCACCGGCGTTCGCGGTGCCGCCGAAGGCGCCGGCCAGGTACTCGGCGGCGTACTCGATCGCGGCGGTGCCGCCCGCCTCGCCGCCGACGGAGTCCAGCGCCTCCAGGCGTACCTGCGACTTCGCGGCCTTGGTCGCGGCGGCCCGGCGCCCGGCGGCGACCGGCGCGGCCACCGGAAGCGCCGCGAGGTAGGGCACATCGACGGTGCCCATCGTCGGGAACGCCCCGAGCAGCCGCTTCGTGTACAGGTCCATCGAGGTCAGCGTGCCGTCGGTCGGCTCGGCGAGGATCTCCACGTCGAACGTGGGCAGCGCCGGGTCCTCGGGGCGGGCGTTCGGGGGCAGGTCGGCGGCCTTCACCGGCGCGACGAACGCCAGCCGCTGCCCGGCCAGGTGCAGGGTGCGGTCTCCCGCGCCGGTCCCGTTGTAGGCGTTGACGATCTCCACCATCTTCGCGCGGTCGTACGCCGTGCCCGTCTGCTGCGGTGTGGCCGGATCGTCGGGGATGTTCGGGTCGTCCAGGTCGCCCGCCGGCACCCAGATCATCGGCAGGTCGGCGGTGACCACCCGGTCGGTCCGGTCCATGAGCTGCAGCTGGTAGCGCAGGCGGGTGCGGTCGCCGTTGTCGTCGCGCACCTCGATCCAGGTCGCGCCGCCGGCGCCGATCGGCGTCTGGTCGGCCAGCAGCGGCGGGGAGACCAGGGTGGTCGTCACCGCCTTCACGAAGGCCAGGTTGCGGCCGTCGTTGCGCTGGTCGGGACGGTTGAACACGATCTCGGGCTCGCGCACCACGATGAAGATGCGCTTGCGCAGGATGGCGATGCCGTCGTCGATGACCCGCTCGGTGATCTTCACGCGGGTGGCCCGGAATCCGAACGGGAACAGGAAACCCGGCTCCTCGACCTTCACGTAGTTGTCGCGGCCGAGGTAGGAACGGTGCCGCCAGGCCACCACGTCGTCGCGGGTCGGCCAGGCCCCGGTGATGTCCAGGCTCGCGCCCATCGCCGACACCAGCAGCAGCGAGGCCTGCGCCGGGATGTTCACGCCGTCGGTGGGCGTGGTGGTGGCGTCGACGAGCCTGGCCCGGTCGGCCGGGGTGAGCGCGACGGTGTTCTCCGCCAGCGCCCACGGCGCACCGGTGACCGGCCCGTCCCGGTCGCTGTTCCAGATGGCGCGTACGGGCACCGGCACCGGCCGCTCGTCGGCGGAGCCGTTGGGCAGGCGCTGCGCGATCGCGCGGGCGTGCCACAGCTCGCTGCGCCCGTTGCGGGTCACCGGGATCCGCGACGCGGTGAACGCGGCGCTCGCGGGCGGGGACAGCAGCAGCCGGTAGGGCGCCTCGATGGCGGTGACCCCGGGGGCGGGCTGCGCGGACGGGGTGGCCGTGCCGTTGGCCGCGGCGCTGACGGCCAGCGGGAACGCGACCAGGTTCAGCAGCGTGCTCAGGTTGTACAGCACCGGCGCGGAGCCGGGCGGCACGGTGAAGACCAGCCGGCTCGGCCCGGACACCAGCGCGGGCACCGGGTCGTCCGGCGCGTCCACGCCGCCGCCGTCGTCGTAGAACGCCTGCTCCAGCAGGCTCTGCGGGCCCAGGCCGAGCACGATCTGCCCGGCGGTGGACGAGTCGGTCAGCACCAGGCGGGCGGGCTGGCCGAAGCTCGGCGCGCGCACCTCCAGGTTGACGAACGAGAAGCCGAGCAGCAGCCCGTCGTCGCCGCGCGCCACCAGCAGGCTGCCCGGTGGCGGCACCGACTCCAGCAGCGGGCCGAGCAGGTTCTCCAGCAGCGCCAGCGGCTGCCGGGGGATGCCGTCCAGGCCCAGCTTCGCGGCGAGTGCCACACCGCCGCCCGCGGCGACCAGGCCGAGCAGCTTGCGTCGCGCGAACGTGGTCGGCGCCGCGGCTTCGTCGCGAACTTCTTCCTCGGGCATGGCTGTCCCATTCGGCCGCGCAGGATCACCGGTGATCTCCGGTCATCTGTGTTGTACGCGGCATTTGCCCGATTTGGAACACAACACGCCCGATGCACTGATCGGGAAACGACGGGTTTGCCCGTCAGGCGTCGAAGTCGAGCACCAGCTCCTCGCTCGTCGGGCTCGACTGGCAGGTCAGCACGTATCCTGCGGCCACCTCGTCGGGCTCCAGCGCCCAGTTCGCGGCCATCTGCACCGCGCCCGAGACCACCTTCGCGCGGCAGGTCGAGCAGACCCCGCCCTTGCACGCGTACGGCAGCTCGCCGCGGTGCCGCAGCGCCGCGTCCAGCACCCGCTCGGACCGGTCCATGGTGAAGTCCGTGGACCGTCCGTCCAGGACGATGGAGACCTCCACGTCGCCGCCCGCCACGTCGGCGACCGGCGGTGGCGGCTCCTCCGCGTGGAACAGCTCGACGTGCACCTTGCCGGACGCGGCCACCGCCGCCAGCGCCTCCCGCGCCGAACGCACCACGCCCAGCGGCCCGCACAGGAACCACTCCTGCACCCCGCCCAGGTCGAACTCCTTGAGCAGCGTCGTCACCCGGTCGGCGTCCAACCGGCCCGACAGCAGGTCGCTCGGCTGCGTCTCCCGGGACAGCACGTGCACCAGCTGCAAGCGGCCCGGGAAGCGGTCCTTCAGGTCGGCCAGCGCGTCGGCGAACATCACCTCGGCGGCGCTGCGGTTGCCGCAGACCACCGCGAACGTGCTGCCCGGCTCCGTCTCCAGCGCCGTGGACACCAGCGACAGCACCGGCGTGATCCCGGACCCCGCCACGATCGCGCCGTACCGGCGGGAGCGGGCCGGGTCCAGCTCGGTGGTGAACCGGCCCAGCGGCGGCAGCACCGGCAGCGTCTCGCCCGCCGCGAGCGCCTGCGCCCGGGTGGAGAAGACCCCGCCGGGCACCCGCTTCACGCCGATCGTCAGCGTGCCCCGCTCGCGCAGCTGCGCGGGCGTGGAGCAGATCGAGTACGAGCGGCGCAGCTCGTCGTCCAGGCGTACGGTCACATGCTGCCCCGGCCGGAACGTGAAGGCCGGCCGCAGCTCGGCGGGCACCGCGAAGGTCAGCGCCACCGCGGACGGGGTCAGCTGCTCGACCGCGGTGACGGTCAGCTCGTGGAAGGTCGTGCTCACAGCGGCGTGCTCACAGTTTCTTGATGGCGTTGAAGGGTTCCAGGCAGGAGCGGCAGCTCCACAGGCTCTGACACGGCGTCGAGGCGTACCGGCTGATCTGCAGCACCGGCGTCGGCCGGCCCTGGTGCCCGCAACGCGGGCACGTCGGCGTGCCGGACGGGCCCGGCGCAGCGATGCCGGTGCGCTCCAGCGCCGCCCAGCCGGACTCGGTGATCATGTCAGTGGACCAGGCCGGGCTGAGCACGGTCTTGACCTCGACGTCGGCGTACCCGGCCGCGGCCAGCGCGGACCGGATGTCGTCGCGGATCGCGTCCATCGCCGGGCAGCCGGAATACGTCGGCGTGATCGTCACGACGACGTGGCCGTCCTCGGCCTGCTCCGCGCCGCGCACGATGCCCAGCTCGCCGATCGTCACGACGCGCAGCTCCGGGTCGGGCACCGCGCCCGCGATCGCTGCGGCATCGGCCCGCGTCGCCGTCATCACGGTCTCCCTCCGTCGGCTGCGTCCACTCGCCGACCCGCCCTGCCCGCCGGGCGGACCGGGTCGGCGAGCCGCGTCATGCTCACCACTGCGCCCCGGGGTGCGCCCGGTGCAGCGACTGCATCTCGGCCAGCAGGTAGCTCAGGTGCTCGGTGTGCCGTCCGTCCCGGCCGCCGCCCGGCCGCCAGCGGTCGTCGGGGCGCTTCAGGCCCGCCTCGGCGAGCACCGGCTCGACGATCGCCAGCCAGCGGTCCCGGATGCCCTCGGTCAGCTCGTGGCCGTACGGCCACAGCCCGTCCAGCCCCTGCTGCACCCGGCGCTGCGACTCCTCGGTCCCGCCGCCCAGCCGCAGCATCCACTGCCTGGCGTGGTCGAGGTGGTAGGTCGACTCCTTGACCGCCTTCGCCCCGATCGCCGCGGCCTGCTCGTCGGAGCCGCCCGCGAGGTCGGTGTAGCGCAGCAGCTGCGCCGCCGACAGCATCAGCAGCCAGCTCATCGTCCAGCCGAAGTCCAGGTCGCCGCGGCCCGGTCCGAGCGGCAGCTCGGCCAGCAGGCAGTTGCGGAACTGGTGGTCGTCGCGCCGGTAGGCCAGCTCGTCCTCGTCGCCGACGGCGGCCAGCAGCATCCGGGCCGCGCCGAGCTGGTCGAGGGCGATGTTGGCCAGCGCCACGTCCTCCTCCAGCGTGGGGGCGCGCGACACCCACTCGGCCAGCCGCTGCGCCGCGATCAGCGCATCGTCCCCGAGCCCCAGCAGCTCCACTTCAGTGGCAACCTCACTCACAGGTGGGCCACCCCCTCCGGCAGCTCGTAGAACGTCGGGTGCCGGTAGATCTTGTCGGCCGCCGGGTCGAAGAAGGAGTCCTTCTCGTCGGGGCTCGACGCGGTGATCTCCGCGGCGGGCACCACCCAGATGGAGACACCCTCCTGGCGGCGGGTGTAGAGGTCGCGCGCGTGGCGCAGGGCCATGCCCGCGTCCGGCGCGTGCAGGCTGCCGGCGTGGGTGTGCGCCAGCCCGCGCCGAGGCCGGATGAACACCTCCCACAGAGGTTCGTCGCTCGTCACGCCACTACCTTCCTGCTGTTCTTCGCCGCGTATGCCGCGGCTGCTTCGCGCACCCACGCGCCGTCTTCGTGTGCCCGGTTGCGGTGCGCCAGGCGCTGGCGGTTGCAGGGGCCGTCGCCCTTGACCACCCGCATCAGCTCCTCGAAGTCCGGAGACGTGTAGTCGTAGTGCCCGCGCTCCTCGTTCCACTTGAGGTCCGGGTCGGGCAGGGTCACGCCGAGGATCTCCGCCTGCGGCACGCACATGTCCACGAAGCGCTGGCGCAGCTCGTCGTTGGAGAAGCGCTTGACCCTCCAGGCCATGGACTGCGCCGAGTGCGTCGAGTCCGCGTCCGGCGGGCCGAACATCGCCAGCGACGGATACCACCAGCGGTCCACCGCGTCCTGCGCCATCGCCCGCTGCTCCGGGGTGCCCTGGGCGAGCACGTACAGCGACTGGTAGCCCTGGCGCTGGTGGAAGGACTCCTCCTTGCACACGCGGATCATGGCGCGCGCGTACGGCCCGTACGAGCAGCGGCACAGCGGCACCTGGTTCACGATCGCCGCGCCGTCCACCAGCCAGCCGATCGCGCCGACGTCGGCCCAGCTGAGCGTGGGGTAGTTGAAGATCGAGCTGTACTTCTGCTTGCCGGTGAGCAGGGCGGTGTCCAGCTCGGCCCGGCTGACGCCCAACGTCTCGGCGGCCGCGTACAGGTAGAGCCCGTGCCCGGCCTCGTCCTGCACCTTGGCCAGCAGGATCGCCTTGCGCCGCAGCGAGGGGGCGCGGCTGATCCAGTTGCCCTCGGGCTGCATACCGATGATCTCGGAGTGCGCGTGCTGGGCGATCTGGCGGATCAGCCCGGCCCGGTACGCGTCGGGCATGGCGTCCCGCGGTTCGATCTTCTGATCGGCGGCGATCACGGCCTCGAACGACGCCTCGCCGTCCAGCGCCCGATCGGCGGCCTCGCGCAGCGCGGCCTCGGCCTCCTCGACCTCGCCGAGCAGGCTTTCCGCGCCGGCAACGCCAGGCATACCCGTCTCCATGCGGCCAGTGTTACAGCTTTGCGCGTATCGGCGCAACAACTGTCACAACCAGCGCTCCCGTGCCCGCACGGACGTGACCTGCGTCACCACTGGCATGGGGAATGAGCGCGAGCAAGACTCGGATATGGCAGCTCACTGCGGTGCGACCTACCGTTGCTGCCAATCCGGGACCACCCCATACCCGGGCGACCCACGACAATGCCGTCGAACGGGAGCACCCCTCAACATGCGCCGCCGTACCCCTCTCACCGCCGCGACGATCGCGCTGGGCGTTCTGGTCTTCGCGCTGGTGGCCCCTAGTGCCGCCGCTGCTCTCACCGGCTCGCAGAATGTCCGGGTGAGCGCAGAAGCAGGCGAGACTCCGCCCCCGGCCGCCACCGCCGTGCCCGCCGCGGCCCCGTCGGCCACCACGGCCCCCGTCCCGGCCGCGAGCGCCGCGAAGCCCGCCGCCGCGAAGCAGGGCGGTTCCGCCCGCGCCGCCGAGCGGCCGAGCCGGTCGCTGACCGCAGGCCGGGTCAACCTCGCCTTCACCGGCGACTTCATCGGCTACGCCATGCTCGACCGGCACACCGGCGAGATCATCGCGTCCCGCAACGCCACGCAGACCAGCAGCACCGAGTCGATGATCAAGGTGTGGCTGGTCGCCGACCACCTGCGCCGCGCCGCCGAGTCCGGGCAGGCCGTGACCCCGCAGGAGCTGGCCCAGGCGGGCGCCGCGATCCGGCACTCCGACGACCGCGCCGCGCAGGCCCTCTACCTGTCCGGCGGCGGCAACGAGGTCGTCCAGCGGATGATCGACATCTGCGGCCTGACCGACACCACCCTGTTCGACCAGTGGTGGAGCCGCACCCAGATGTCCCCGCGCGACGCGGTCCGGCTGGCCCAGTGCGTGGCCGACGGCACGGCGGCGGGCCCGACCTGGACCGGCTGGGTGCTCTCCGAGATGCGCCAGGTGACCGGTTCGACGGCCCCCGAGGAGCAGTTCGCGACCACGGGCGGCGGCCGGTGGGGCATCATCGACGGCGTGCCGGACACCCTCGCCCGCACCCTCGCCATCAAGAACGGCTGGACGGCCATCGGCGCCGACAGCAACTGGCACCTGAACTGCCTCGCCATCAGCGATGACTGGATCATGAACGTGATGACCCGATACCCCGTCGAGAACGGCCTGCAGTACGGGGCCGACGTCTGCGCCGACGTGGCGCGGCAGCTGGTGACCCCACCGCTGACCTGACCCCCGGCGGAGCACCCCTCCGCGCCGCCCTCCCCTCCCCGGAGTTCCCCCTCATGACAGAGCTGTTCTCCCGTCGGCGCGCGCTGCTGGCCGGCACCGCCGGACTGGCCGCCCTGGCCGGCGGTGGTTTCTGGCTGGCCGGCCGTGGCAGCGGCGCACCCGCCGTCGCCGCGAACTGGCAGGACCCTGCCGTGGCGCCGAGCGCCTCGGCGAGCCCGGAGTCCGCGACCGCCCTCAGCGCGCCGGTGCAGCCCGGACGACCGGGGGTGGCACACGCGGAAGTGGACGTGCTGACCGCCCCGGAGGCGGGCTCGCTGGTCACCGTGAAGACCAGCGCCTGGTGGAGCTGGGCCCTGATGGACCGGAAGACCGGCAAGATCGTCGGCTCCAAGAACCTCAACCAGACCAACATGACCGCCTCGATGATCAAGGCCTGGCTGGCCGCCGACTACCTGCGCCGCGCCGCCGAGGCGGGCCAGACGCCCAGCTCGACCCGGATGAACGAGATCCGCACGATGATCCGGGACAGCGCCAACGGCCCCGCCTCCACGCTGTACGCGGAGCTGGGCCGCTCGGCGACGATCGCGCGCCTGATCGACGTCTGCGGGCTGACCGACTCCAAGGCGGGCGACGGCTGGAGCACCACCCGGCTGTCCGCGCGCGACACCTGCCGCATCGCGCACGCCATCGGCACCGGCCGGGCGGCCGGCCCCACCTGGACCAGCTACCTCGTCGGCGAGATGCGCGCGGTACGCGGCACCGGCGACTTCGGCATCCGCAAGGCGTTCCCGGCGGGCGAGCAGTCGCGTATCGCCATCAAGAACGGCTGGGTCGACCGGCAGGCCACCAAGGAATGGAACGTCAACTGCCTGGCCCTGGGCGACGACTGGACCATGGCCGTGCTGACCCGCTTCCCGCTGAGCACGTCCTGGACGCACGGCGGCGAGATCGCCAAGTCCGTCGCCGCCCAGCTGCGCACCAAGACCGAGCTGGTCTGACCGGGGCTACAGCTCCATGAACTCCGGGCCGCCCGCGGGCAGCGCCGGGGCGTGGCCGGCCAGCGCGGCCCGCCTGGCGAACTCGCGCAGCCCGTTGATCTGCCGGCCGCCCAGCGAGAAGTCCAGCACGCGGAAGTACGAGGCGAGCGTGGCGGCGTCGAAGGGCTCCCAGCGGGCCGCCGACGCGGCGACCTCGTCCAGGTTGTCCACGCACAGGTCGCGCGAGCGCAGGAACGCCTGGTGCACGTCCTTGACCAGGCCGGGGTGCGCGGCGGCGAAGTCGCGCCGGACCGCCCACACCGCGAACACCATCGGCAGGCCGGTCCACTCGCGCCAGGCCTGGCCCAGGTCGGTGACCGCCAGCCCGCGCTTGGGCGCCTCGAACAGCGCGCGCAGCGCCGTGTCGCCGATGAGCACCGCCGCGTCGGCCTCCAGCAGCATCTGCGTCAGGTCGGGCGGGCAGGTGAAGTAGTCGGGGCTCGCGCCGTAGCGCTCCAGCAGCAGCATCTGCGCGAGCAGCACGCTGGTGCGCGAGGTGCTGCCCAGCGCGACCCGGGTGCCGTCCAGCTCCTGCAGCGGCTTGGTGGAGACCACGTTGACCGACAGCACCGGGCCGTCCGAGCCGACCGCGAGGTCGGGCAGCAGCAGCAGCTCGTCGGCGTGGCGCAGGTACTCCACCAGCGAGATCGGGCCGATGTCGAGGTCGCCGGCGACCAGCGCCTCACTCAGCCGGTCGGGGGTGTCCTTGCGCAGCTCGACGTCGATCAGGGCGCCTGAGCGCATCAGTCCCCAGTAGATCGGGAGACAGTTCAGGAACTGGATGTGCCCTACCCGGGGACGCCGCACCGCGTTCATGATCAGGGAGCCTACCCGCCGCGGGCGACCATTCGGGCGGTGCCCGCGGCAGGTGTGACCTGAGTGGCGGGTCCGGTCAGTCGACCGGCACCGCGCGTATCTGGCAGGTGACCCGCCGTGCGTCGTCGGGCACCTCCTGGCGCTTGCTCACCTTGTACGGCTCCAGCAGCTCGGCCATCTTGTCGGTGAGCGCGGTCAGCTCGTCGGCGGTGATGACGATGCCGAACTCGCTCATCAGCGCGGCGTCGTACCACTGCGTCGTCTCCTCGTGCGAGCGCGACAGCCATCGGCGCACCCGTTCGTCGCCCTGGGCCAGGAAGACCCCGGCCACCGCGCTCTCGGCCGCACGGGCTTCGGAGCCGCCGTCCGGGCCGATCTCCACCTCCCAGCCGCGAGTGCGGGCGCGCCACACTCGTTCCCGGCCGTCGCCCCGGCTCGGCGCGTCCTCGATCAGCCCCGCCTTGGCCAGCGCCCGCAGGTGGTAGCTGGTCGCGCTGGGGGACAGGCCGACCATCTCCGCACACTCGGTGGCCGTCGCGTCCTCACCGGTGGCGGAGAGATGATCCATGATCGCAATACGGGCCGGATGCGCCAGCGCCCGCATCACCGACGGGTCGGTGATCTTCAGCAGTCCCTCGGAGCTCACCGGTAAAGAAAATCACGTGACTGCCCGTCGATGACAGCTACCATGGTCGGTCGATTGTGAAGGGCACTGCCGACAGCGCTTATCCACCGAGCGCAGCGCCGGGCGGCCGATCTTTCTCACCCGAGAGGACGGCCATGACCGCCGTAACTCCGACCGCCCACGAGACCCCCACCACATCGCCCACCGACGAGCTGTCCGCCGAACGAGCCCACCTGGTCACCTCCCGCGCCGCGCTGAAGGCCATGCGCGAGCGCGCCGAGCAGCTGTTCTCTGTCGGCGACCAGGTCGCCGGCGACGCGTACACCGCCGAGCAGCTCGGCCGCCAGATGGCCCAGCGCATCAAGGAACTCTCCGACGACCCCGCCGTGCCGCTGTTCTTCGGCAAGCTGACCATGGGAGCCGAACGCTGGCACATCGGCCGGCGGCACGTCTCCGACGCGGTCGGCGAGCCGCTGGTACTCGACTGGCGTGCGCCCATGTCGCGCCGGTTCTACCAGGCCAGCGTGCGCGATCCCCAGGACGTCGCGGTGCGCCGCCGGTTCGGCTGGGCGCCCGCCGCACCCGGCGGCGCCACGGCGCTGACCAGCTTCGAGGACGAGCACCTCGACCACGGCGAGGAGCTGGGCACCGACAGCGCCATCCTCACCGCCGAGATCGAGCGGCCCCGCGTCGGCCCGATGCGCGACATCGTCGCGACCATCCAGCCCGAGCAGGACGAGCTGGTCCGCGCCGATCTGGAGGACACCATCTGCGTACAGGGCGCGCCCGGCACCGGTAAGACCGCGGTCGGCCTGCACCGCGCCGCGTACCTGGTCTACCTGCACCGGGAGCGGCTGCGCCGGTCCGGCGTGATGATCATCGGCCCCAACCGCGCGTTCCTGCACTACATCTCCGCAGTCCTGCCCGCCCTCGGCGAGCTGGAGGTCTCCCAGTCCACCGTCGCCGAGCTGCTCGACCACCTGCCGGTGCGCGCCGAGGACGGTGTCGCGGCCGCCACCCTCAAGCACGACGCGCGGATGGCGCAGGTGCTGCACCGCGCCCTGTGGGCCCGGATCGCCCGCCCCACCGGGCCGATCACCGTCTCGGACGGCTCGTACCGCTGGCGCGTCGACGAGGGCGTGCTGCGCCGCGTCGTCGACGAGGTCCGCCGCGAGCAGCCGCCGTACGCGCTGGGCCGGGAGCGGGTACGCGCCCGGGTGGTGGGGCTGCTGCAACGGCAGTCCGAGGCCCGCCGCGGCGACTCCCCGCCGGACTCCTGGCTGCGCAAGATGGGCAAGGTCAAGCCCGTGGCCGAACTGCTGGACCACTGCTGGCCCGCGGTCACCCCGCAGCAGCTGCTCGCCGACCTCTACACCGACGCCGAAGCGCTGAGCCGGGCCGCCGACGGGCTGCTCGCCCCCGAGGAGCAGGAACTGCTGCACTGGGCCAAGCCGCCGCGCAGCCTGCGTAGCGCCCCGTGGACCGCGGCCGACGCGGTGCTGGCCGACGAGATCGCCGGGCTGCTCGACCGCCCGGCCGGGTTCGGGCACATCGTCGTCGACGAGGCGCAGGACCTGTCCCCGATGCAGGCACGGGCGCTGGCCCGGCGCAGCGGCCACGGCTCGCTGACCATCCTCGGCGACCTCGCCCAGGGCACCACGCCGTGGGCCGCCCGCGACTGGCGCGACATGCTCGGCCACCTGGGCCGCCCCGACGGCCGCATCGTGCCGCTGAGCACCGGCTTCCGGGTCCCGTCCGCGGTGGTGGCGTTGGCCAACCGGCTGCTGCCCGCCCTCGACGTGGCGGTGCCGCCGGCCCGCTCGCTGCGCCGGGACGGCTCGCTGGAGGTCACCGAGTCCGCCGACGTGGTCGCCGCGGCCCGGACCGCGCTGACCCGCGAGGGCTCGGTCGGCGTCATCGCCGCCGACGCGGCCGTGCCGGACGTGCTCGACGCCCTGCACGCGGCCGGTCTCGAACCGTCCGACCTGGACGGCGACGGCCGCCTCACCGTCGTGCCGGCCACCATGGTCAAGGGTCTGGAGTACGACCACGTGATCGTGCTGGAACCCGCCGCCATCGTCGCCGCCGAACCGCGCGGCCTGCACCGCCTCTACGTCGCCCTCACCCGCGCCGTCACCAGCCTCATCGTCCTGCACACCGAACCCCTCCCGGAACCCTTGCGCGCTTGACGACAGGCCAGAGCCCCGCACGGCAGGTCCGGGCGGGGCTCTGGTGGAAGGTCGCGGGATGATGTCAGGCAGCGCGTGGCTTGGTCTCCCACGGCTTGTCCATGGCCTCCAGCGTACGGACGTGGCCCCAGTGCTGCCGAGCGGCCGCGACACGGCCCTCCGCATCGGCGCTCTCCGCCCAGCCGCGTACCTGGGCGATGTATTCCTCATGATCCGCACGCATGAACGCATGAAGTGCGGCGATGTGCTCATCCACTGTCACGACCGACCTCCAACCTCTCGTCGAGCCTGCCCAACTGGTATCGATCAGCTTCCACCCGACGACGATGAAATGTCAGGCCGTACTCATACTGGCTGATCATCTCGCCGTCGCGCTGCATGCGAGTGACGAGTTCGATCCGGGCGAACTCGTCTTTGACGCGGTCCTCGTGCAACCGTCACCTCCCCAGGAACGCCACAAGTCTATTGACTACGTCGGTGATGTGCGCGGCGCTGCGGTGAGGAACCCGCCCTGTTTCCGATGGCGGACAGGCGGCGGTCGTGGTCCGATATGGCGATGGGTGAGCTTTCTGTCAGCCGTCGGGGGCTGCTGGGCGGATTGACCGCCACCGCTGCGCTGGGCGCACTGTCGGCATGCGACGGGGACACGGTCGTCGAGAATCCGCCGCCCGTGTACGCGCCACTGGACCCGAACAGCTGGGACAGCGTTCGGCGGCAGTTCCTGCTGGACACGGCCAAGGCGCAGTTCGCAGCATTCGTGTTCGCCAGCCCGCCGACCGACGTACGGACCGCGATCTCGCGGCATCGCGAGGGCCTGGACCGGGACACGGTCGGCTACCTGCACTCCCAGGAGGAGAACGCGCGGCAGCGGCTGCACCTCGCGGCGGGCAAGTATCTCGGCGGGTCCGGCGACCACGTGTACTTCACCGACTCGACCACGATGGGCCTCGGCCTGCTCTACGGCGGGATCGCGCTGCGGCCCGGCGACGAGGTGCTCACCACCGAGCACGACTTCTACTCCACGCACGAGTCGCTGCGGCTGCGCGCGGCCCGCGACGGGGTGACGGTGCGCAGGGTGCGGCTGTTCGCCGAGCCCGCCACGGCGAGCGCCGACCAGATCGCGCAGGCCGTCGCCAAGTCGCTCACCCCGGCGACCAGGATCGTCGCGGTGACCTGGGTCCATTCCAGCACCGGGTTGCGCATGCCAATCCGGGCGATCGCCGACGTGCTGGCCGCGCACAACCGCGACCTGCCCCCGGAGAAGCGGGCGCTGCTGTGCGTGGACGGGGTGCACGGCTTCGGCGCGGTCGACGCCGGACCCGCCGAGCTGGGCTGCGACTTCCTCGTCTCCGGGTGCCACAAGTGGCTGTTCGGCCCGCGCGGCACCGGGATGGTCTGGGGCCGGCCCGAGGCCTGGGCCCGGTTCCGGCCCGCCATCCCCACGTTCGAGCAGGCGGGCTTCGCGCACTGGCTGGGCTTCGACCCGGCCCTGCCCGCGCCGTCGGCGTCCCCGGGCGGCTACCACAACTTCGAGCACCTGTGGGCGCTGGAGCAGGCCTTCGACTTCCACGCCGCACTGACCCGCGCCCGCGTCGCGGCGCGTACGACCGAGCTGGCGACCCGGCTCAAGGAAGGCCTGGCCGCGATCGACGGCGTCGAGCTGATCACGCCGAAGGCGGCAGAGCTGTCCGCCGGGCTGGTCTGCTGCGAGCTGAAGTCGATGAGCCCGGCCGCGGCGGTCTCCGTGCTGGCGGCCAAGGACATCATCACCAGCACGACGCCGTACAACCCGTCCTACCTGCGGTTCGGGACGAGCATCGTGACGAACGAGGCTGACGTGGACCGGGCGCTCGCGGCGGTACGCGAGATCAGCTGACGCGCACCGGGACCACGATCGGGCCGAACTCGCCCGCGATCACCCGGACCCGGGCGCGGTAGTGCAGCGCGAGCAGCTCCTCGGTCAGCACCTGCGCGGGCGGCCCGTCGGCGGCGACCCGGCCATCGGCGAGCAGCACCAGGCGGTCGGCGTACTCGCCGGCGATGGACAGGTCGTGCATGGTGGCCAGCACGGTCAGCGAGCGTTCCCGGCGCAGCCGGTCGACCAGCTCCAGCACCTCCTGCTGGTGGCCGATGTCCAGGGCCGAGGTGGGCTCGTCGAGCAGCAGCAGTGGCGCGCCCTGGGCCAGCGCGCGGGCCAGGAACACCCGCTGGCGCTCGCCGCCGGACAGCGTCTCCAGCTCGCGGCCGGTGAACCGGCGCAGTTCGAGGGAGTCGAGCACCTGCTCCACGATGGACAGATCCTGCGCCGACTCCCGGCCCAGCGGGGCGATGTAGGGGGTGCGCCCGAGCAGCACGTAGTCGAGCACCCGCATGCCGGGCGGCACCACGGGCTGCTGGGCGACGGTCGCCACGAGCTGGGCGCGGCGGCGGCGCGGCAGCGCGCTGGTCGGCGTACCGTCAATGATGATCTTTCCGTGAAACGGCACCGCACCACCGACGGCCCGCAGCAGGGTCGACTTGCCCGCGCCGTTGGGGCCGATCACGGTCACCCACTCGCCGGAGGCCACGGTCAGGTCCACGCCGTGCAGGATCTCGGCGTCGCCCAGGGTCACCCGGACGTCCTCGACGGCCAGCATCAGACGCTCACCCGCCGGGTCGAGCGCAGCACCAGGATGAAGAACGGCGCGCCGAAGAACGCGGTGACCACGCCGATCGGCAGCTCGCCCGGGGCGATCAGGGTGCGCGCGGCCAGGTCCGCCAGGGCCAGGAAGGCCGCGCCGAACAGCAGCGACAGCGGCAGGATCGACCGGTACGAGCCACCGGCCAGCAGGCGCACCACGTGCGGCACGATGATGCCGACGAAGCCGATCAGCCCTGACACGGCGACCGCCGCGGCGGTGCCCAGCGAGGCCGCGGCCAGCAGGATGAGCCGGGAGCGCTGCGGGTGCAGGCCCAGGCTCGCCGCCTCGGTGTCGCCGACGCTGAGCACGTCCAGCTCCCGGCGCAGGGCCAGCACCACGACCGTGGTGACCAGCGCGTACGGCAGCAGCAGCGTCACCTCGTGCCAGCCGTTGGTGGCCAGCCGCCCGAGCAGCCAGGAGTACACCTCGCGGATGGTGTCCACGTTGCGCTGCAGCAGGTAGGTCTGGATCGCGGCGAGGAAGCTGGACACGGCCACCCCGGCCAGGATCAGCGTCGCCGACGAGCGGTCCCGCCCACCGGCCACCCCGAGCAGGTAGGTGACCACGACCGCGATGCCCGCCCCGGCGAACGCGGCCGGTGGCAGCACCGCCCCGGCCCGGAACGCGATCGCCATGGTCGCGCCCAGCCCGGCTCCGGCGGCGACACCGAGCAGGTACGGGTCGGCCAGCGGGTTGCGGAAGACGCCCTGGTAGCAGCCGCCCGCCAGGGACAGCATCGCGCCGACCAGCAGGCCCAGCACCACCCGCGGCAGCCGCAGCTCGGTGATGATGGCGATCTCGCGCTCGTCCAGCCCCGACGGCAGGTCCACGCCGGGGATCAGGTTGAGCAGCTCCGCCGCGACCGAGCCGGGCGGTAGCGTCACCGGGCCCAGGGCGACCCCGGCGACGAGCGCGACCAGCACGGCTCCGATCCCGGCGGCGAGCCACCCGGGGCGCAGCCGTGCCGGTCGCAGGGTCGTCACGTCAGGCCGGGACCTTGTTCGCGGCCTCGACGATCGCGCGGATCAGGTCGACGACGCGGGGGCCCCAGCGCGAGGCGATGTCGTCGTCCAGCGCGATGACCTGGCCCTTGCTGACGGCGGTCATGCCCGCCCAGCCGGCGCGTGCCTTCACGCTGTCCAGGCTCTGCTGGCAGCACTTGGTGTCGGCCAGGAAGATCAGGTCGGGGTTCGACTTGACCAGCGACTCGGCGGTGAGCTGCGGGTATCCGCTGCCCTTGGTGTCGGCGGCGTCGGCCACGTTCTTCAGCCCGGCCAGCTCGAACAGCGAGCCGATGAACGTCTTCGAGGTCACCGAGTACAGCGTCGGGTCCAGCTCGTAGTAGTAGGACAGCGGGGTCGCACGCTTCGGCAGGTCCTTGACCAGCTTGGCGATGTCGTCCTTCATCTTCTGGGTGAGCGCGGCCGCCTCGGCCTTGTGCCCGGTCAGCTCGCCCAGCTCGGCGAGCTGCTGGTACGTGTCCTCCAGCGTGACCGCGGCGGGGGCCACGTACACCGGGATCTTGAGGGTGGTCAGCTGGGCGACGACGTTGTTGGCGTCGGTGCTGAGCACCACCAGGTCGGGGCTCTTGGCCGCGACGGCCTCGGCGTTGGGCTGGAAGCCGGACAGCTCCGTCTTCGGCGCGTCCGCCGGGAAGTTCGAGTTGTCGTCGACGGCGACGACCTGGCCGCCGGCGCCGAGCGCGAAGAGCATCTCGGTCGTGGTCGGCGACAGCGAAACGATCTTCACGGGCTGCGCGGGCAGGGTCACCGAGCCGACGGTCACCGGGTACGCGGCAGCGGCGCCGGACGCGGCAGGGGTCGCCGGGTCGTTCGTGGCGCAGGCCGCGAGCGCGGCCACCAGGCCGGCGGCGGCCAGCGCGCCGAGCGCACGGCGGGACAGGAAACGGGTACGCACTGATCCTCCTATCGGTCGAGGCAGGTCCTTCGCCGACAGGGCCCGATCAGGTGGGGCAGCCCGGTCCGCGAGACGCCCTTCCTCGAGAGCGTGGTTCGCGACTGCCGCAGGCGACCTGGCTCGCCCACCCGAGAAGATCGAGTGGGATCACAGTTGCGGGACAGCGCCGGGTTCGCACCGGCTTCGCTGCGGGACAGTCAGGCGACACGCTAATACACACCCGTGCCGATGCTCACGACGCGGAGTGGAGGATGTGCGCAGGCTCATCACGCCTGGGTCTTGTGGACCTCTTCGACGGGCGCGGCGGCCTCGTCCTCGCCGGCCAGGGCGGCGCGCAGCCGGTCCTTCTCGGCCTTGCGGCGGTCCACCACGCCCTCGACCTGGGCCGCCACGTCGTCGCGCAGGTTGCGCAGCAGGAAGTAGCTGGCCGCCGCCGACACCAGGATGGCGATCATCAACTTGAGCAGCATGCTCAGGTTCGGCACGAACCACAGCGCGGCGAAGACGGCCAGGAAGAGCATCAGCCTGGCGAGCGTGTACTTGACAGCAGGACTCACCGGTCCAGGGTAGCCGCCGAACCTGTCCGGCCTCGGTCAGCCCCGCGTGGAGGGTCGGTCAGCCCCGTTCGGCGACCGCCAGGCCGAGGTGCCAGAGCACCGCGTACACCACCGTGGTGACCAGCGCGCCCAGCCCGCCGGAGACCAGCGGCGGCAAGCCCGACGCCACGCCCACCGCGAGCACGCCGAGCACCACGGCCGCCAGCCCGGCGGCCGGGGCCACGGCGAGCCGCCCGCGGTGGCCCGCCGCCGCCTTGAACTGCTCCACGAAGATGATCGCCGGGAAGATCACCGCGAGCCAGCCGGTGAGGTCACCGAACTCGCCCATGCCGAGCAGCGCGAACAGGCCGTCGAAGGCGACCATGCCGAGCACGCTGATCGCGTACCCGGCCAGCGCGTACCCCACCAGGTCGGTGAGCGAGACGATGCGCCCGGAGGCGTCCCGCCGCGGGCCCTTGCGCTGCTCGTCGGCCGGGCTCTGCGGATCGGCCACCCGTCAGGCCCAGACCTGCTGCGGCTCGCTGCGCCGCTCGGCCATGCTGACCGGCGCGCCGTACTCCTTGACGACCTGGTAGCGGGTGTCCCGCTCGACCGGGGTGAAGCCCGCGTCCCAGATCAGGTGGAGCAGGTCGTCGCGGTGCATGGTGTTCGGGGTGCCGTACGAGTCCGCGTCGTGCGTGATCTTGTACTCGACGACCGAGCCGTCCAGGTCGTCGACGCCGAAGTTCAGCGACAGCTGGGCCAGCGACAGGCCGTGCATGACCCAGAAGCACTTGACGTGGTCGAAGTTGTCCAGCATCAGCCGGGACACCGCGAACGTCTTCAGCGACTCGGCCGGGCTCGCCATCGTGGTGCGCGCCTGGATCCGGTTGCGGATCTTGCCGTCCGCGCTGTCGTGGAAGTCGTGCTGGTAGCGCAGCGGGATGAAGACGGTGAAGCCGCCGGTCTCGTCCTGCAGCTCGCGCAGGCGCAGCACGTGGTCCACGCGGTGCCGCGGCTCCTCGATGTGGCCGTACAGCATGGTCGAGGGGGTGCGCAGGCCCTTGCTGTGCGCCAGCCGGTGGATGCGCGACCAGTCCTCCCAGTGGCAGGCGTGGTCGACGATGTGCTGGCGGACCTCCCAGTCGAAGATCTCGGCGCCACCGCCGGTCAGCGACTCCAGGCCCGCCTCCATCAGCTCGTCGAGGATCGCGTCGGCGGTCAGGCCGGAGATCTTCTCGAACCACTGCACCTCGGTCGCGGTGAACGCCTTCAGCTTGACGTTCGGCAGCGCCTGCTTGAGCTCCTTGAGCACGCGCGGGTAGTAGCGCCACGGCAGCGTCGGGTGCAGACCGTTGACGATGTGCAGCTCGGTGAGCTGCTCGTCCTTCATCTCCAGCGCCTTGGCGACGGCCTGCTCCACCCGCATGGTGTAGGCGTCCTTCTCGCCCGGCTTGCGCTGGAACGAGCAGTACGCACAACTTGCCGAGCAGACGTTCGTCAGGTTCAGGTGCCGGTTGACGTTGAACATCACCCGGTCGCCGTTCTTCTCCGTCCGGACGTGGTGCGCGAGCCGCCCCAGCCAGGCCAGATCGTCACTCGCGTAGAGCGCCTCGCCGTCTTCGCGGCTGAGCCGCTCTCCGGCGTAGACCTTCTGCTCCAGCTCCCGCTTCAAACCCACGTCCATGGCAGTGAGCCTACGACGTGGCCCCGACGTGCCTGCTGCTGCCCTTGACAGCTGGTGTTCACCTAGACGCCACCGGGACAGAAGGGTCGACAGCGATCGTGATTTCCGGTAGGAACTTTGTGGGACCAACGGGGAGGACGGGGCCAACGATGTCCAAGCGTCGTAGCGGGCAGGCTCGACGGCAGAGTCAGGTCGCGGTGGGTTCGGCTGTTCTCAGCGCGCTCATCGCCGGTGGCATCGCCGTGCCCGCGTCCGCGGACCCGCCGATCGGCTCGAAGATCACGTCGATTCCGGACGCCGGCCTGCGCCCCCAGCCCGACGGGCTGCCGACGCTGCCGTTCGGCTCGCTGAGCATGCCCCGCACCCAGCCGCTGACCGCCCAGGCCGCGCTGCTGGCGCAGTACAGCGCCGCCGAGCTGGAGCTGTCCGTGCTCGGCGCCCGCCGCAGCGAGCTGTACCAGGCCTACACCAACTCGGTCGTGGCCAAGGCGATGGCCGACTACGCCTGGCGGGCCACCGCCGACACGCTGCGCGTGGCCAAGGAGGCCGCCGAGGCCGCGGCCGTCGCCGAATACCAGGCCGCCGTGAAGGCGCCGCCGCGGCTGGGCGACTCGCTCGGCGAGCTGGGACAGCTGATCCCGCGCACCGAGTCCACGCCGGAGACCGAGGCCGTGCTCAACGACCTCGCCACCGCGCAGCAGGCCGAGCGCCAGGCCTACACGGTGCTCACCGCCGCCATCACCGCCGAGCAGCAGGCCTCCACGGCGTATTCGGCCGTGGAGAAGGAGTTCAAGCGCAAAGAGGTCGCGTTCCTGGAGCTGAAGCGGCGCCTCGCCGAGCTTCAGTCCGAAGCGGACCGGCTGCGCGAGATCCAGGAGCAGAACCTCGGCAACTACAGCCCCGGCAAGAGCAACGCCGGGCTGGTCGCCGCGGCCAAGGCGCAGAAGGCCGTCCTGTTCGCGCTCAGCCAGCGCGGCAAGCCCTACCGCTGGGGCGACGAGGGCCCGAACACCTACGACTGCTCCGGCCTCATGCTGGCGTCGTACAAGGCCGCCGGGATCACCCTCAACCGCGTCGCCAAGGACCAGTACTACGGCACCCGTCACAAGACCGTGAGCAAGTACGCGCTGCTCCCCGGTGACCTGGTCTTCTTCGCCACCGACCCGAACGACTGGCGCACCATCCACCACGTCGGCATGTACCTCGGCGACGGCTGGATGGTCCACTCACCGCGCACCGGCGACGTGGTGCGGCGCGCGTCGGTCAGCCTGGGCAGCATCGACTTCGCGACCCGGGTGGTCGACGCGGTGCCGGCGCCGAACCAGCCGAACCCGACGCACGGCACCACGCCGTCGCCGACCAAGACCACCTCGCCGAGCCCGACGACCGGCACCTCGCCGTCCAGCTCGCCGAGCGCCCCGGCCAGCACCTCGCCGTCGCCCTCGCCGAAGCCGGCCGAGTCGCCGTCCCCGAAGCCGCCGGCCGAGAGCCCGAAGCCGGCCGAGTCGTCGTCGCCGGACCCCGACCCGGTTCCCGCCGCGTGACGCGCGTCACCCCGCGACGACGGTCCTGCGGGGTGACGCCCGATACACCGACGTGTTATTCGGGCGGCGGTGACCGCAACGCCCGGTACACTCAACGGGTTGTTCTGGGCGCGCTCGGCGCGCCTTTTGAGCGTTCCTGCGGGTGACTTGCAGCGGCACGAGGCCGCGCGGCGCGGGGATGCGCCACCCGAGAGGTTTCGCTTTGACTATGCACGACCCTGCCCTGTTCCCGTCCGTCTTCGAGATCAACATCGACAACGAGGGCAAGGCCGCGGCCGAGAAGGCCCCCGCCGAGACGGACGCCGCAGCGGCGGCCACCACCGTGACGGACGTCGTCGAGGCCGCGGACACCGCCGCCGACGAGGCCGCCGTGGAGCACGTCCCGACCTTCGCCGAGCTCGGCCTCCCGCGCGCCATGGTGCGCGAGCTGACCCGCCTCGGCATCACCCGGCCCTTCGAGATCCAGGCCGCCACGCTGCCGGACGCGCTGGCCGGACGCGACGTGCTCGGCCGTGGCCAGACCGGCTCCGGCAAGACCCTCGCTTTCGGACTGCCGCTGCTGGCGCGCATCGCCGAGGGCAAGCCGGCCCGCCCGCACCACCCCAAGGCCCTGGTCCTGGTGCCCACGCGCGAGCTGGCCATGCAGGTCGCGGACGCGCTGCGCCCGCTGGCCAAGGCGATGGAGCTGTACACCGGCACCGCGGTCGGCGGCGTGCCGTACGACCGGCAGATCCTGGGCCTGCAGCGCGGCCTCGACGTGATGATCGCCACCCCGGGCCGCCTCGGCGACCTGATCCAGCGCGGCGCCTGCGCGCTGGACGACATCGAGGTCACCGTCCTGGACGAGGCCGACCAGATGGCCGACATGGGCTTCCTGCCCGACGTCACCGAGCTGATGGCCAAGACCCCGGCCGGCGGGCAGCGCCTGCTGTTCTCGGCCACCCTCGACGGTGACGTGGACACGCTGGTCAAGCGGTTCCTGAACAACCCGGTGACGCACTCGACCGCCCCGCCGGCGGCTGCGGTGTCCACCATGGACCACATGATGCTGCTGATCCCGCCGCAGGAGAAGTTCAAGGTCACCGCGGCGATCGCGAACCGTCCGGGTCGGACGATCATGTTCGCGCGCACCCAGATGGGCGTGGACCGCCTGGTGGAGCAGCTGCGCGAGGTCGGCGTGCGGGCCGGCGGCCTGCACGGCGGCAAGACCCAGAGTGTGCGTACGCGCACCCTGGCGCAGTTCAAGGAGGGCCGGATGAGCGTCCTCGTCGCCACCGACGTGGCCGCCCGCGGCATCCACGTCGACGGCGTCTCGCTCGTCGTGCACATCGACCCGCCGAAGGACCCCAAGGACTACCTGCACCGGGCGGGCCGCACCGCGCGGGCCGGCGAGTCCGGCGCGGTGGCCACCCTGGTGCTGCCCAAGCAGCGCCGCTCCACCATCTCGATGATGGAGAAGGCCGGCGTGGCCAAGCCCGCCGAGCACCGGCTGCGCGTCGACGACCCGAAGCTGGTCGAGCTGACCGGCGCCCAGGAGCCGTCCGGCCGCCCCGTGGTCGACGAGCCGGAGCCGCGCTTCCAGCGTGGCGGCCAGCGCCGCGACGGCGGACGCGGCTACGGCGACCGCGGCCCGCGCCAGTACGGCGACCGTCCGTTCCGGGAGCGTTCGTACGGCGACCGCCCGCAGGGCGACCGTCCCTTCCGCGAGCGCTCGTACGGCGACCGCCCCCAGGGCGACCGCCCGTTCCGCGAGCGTTCCTACGGCGACCGCCCCCAGGGCGACCGGCCGTTCCGCAGCGGTGACCGACCGCAGGGTGACCGGCCGTTCCGCGGTGACCGCGCGCAGGGCGACCGCCCGTTCCGCGAGCGCTCGTACGGCGACCGTCCCCAGGGCGACCGGCCGTTCCGCGGTGACCGCCCGTCGGGCGACCGCCGCTCCGCGAACTGACACCGGGTCGACGGGCCGCGGCTGCTGAGGCGGCCACGGCTCACCGGACCCCGTGAACGACGAAAGGGCTCCGTGCCCCGCCACACCGGCGGCGCACGGAGCCCTTCGCCGTGGTCACTCCTGCCAGGTGCCGGTGGCCAGGAAGGTGCGGACCGTGGCCAGCGCCTCGGTGAGGTCGAGGTTCTGGTCCTTGAGCCACGTGTTGTCGTAGTAGGTGTGCGCGTACCGCTCCCCGCCGTCGCACAGCAGGGTGACCACGGATCCCCGCTCGCTGCGGGCCAGCATCCCGGCGATCAACCCGAACGCCCCCCACAGGTTGGTGCCGGTCGAGCCGCCCACCCGGCGGCCCAGCACCTCGGAGGCGACCCGCATGGCGGCGAGCGAGCCCGCGTCGGGCACCCGGACCATGCGGTCCACCACGTGGGGCTGGAAGGACGCCTCGACCCGGGGGCGGCCAATGCCTTCGATCCGCGAGCCCTTGCCGGTCGTCACCGTCACGTCGCCGGACTCGTACGACGGGTAGAACGCGGAGTTCTCCGGGTCGACGACCAGGATCTTCGTGCAGTGGCGCTGGTAGCGGACGTACCGGCCGATGGTGGCCGAGGTGCCGCCGGTGCCCGCGCCGATCACGATCCAGGACGGCACGGGGTGCCGCTCCAGCTCCATCTGCTGGAAGATCGACTCCGCGATGTTGTTGTTGCCCCGCCAGTCGGTGGCCCGCTCGGCGTAGGTGAACTGGTCCATGAAGTGCCCGCCGCGGTCCTCGGCCAGCCACCGCGCCTCGACCACGACCTGGGCCGGATCGCTGACCAGGTGGCACTCGCCGCCCTGGAACTCGATCAGCTCGATCTTCTCCTTGCTGGTGGAGGCCGGCATCACCGCGATGAACGGCAGCCCCAGCATGCGCGCGAAGTACGCCTCGGAGACCGCGGTCGAACCCGACGACGCCTCCACCACCGTCGTGTCGGGCCGGATCCAGCCGTTGCACAGCGCGTAGAGGAACAGCGAGCGGGCGAGCCGGTGCTTGAGCGAGCCGGTGGGGTGCACCGACTCGTCCTTGAGGTAGAGGTCGATGCCCCAGTACGGCGGCAGCGGGAACGGCAGCAGGTGCGTGTCGGCGCTGCGGTTGGCGTCCGCGACGACCTTGCCGATCGCTTCCGTCACCCAGACGCGGTCGTTGTCCGAACACCGATCAAGCTGCTCCATGCCCCGGACCGTAGCACTACGCGAGCCGTGCTCAGCAGGGCTGCGGGAGCCCGCTCAGCTCATCAGCGGCCGCGGGCGGCCCTCGAAGGTGGTGGACAGCGCGATGGCGGTGCGGGTGCGGGCCACCCCGCGGGTGCGCGACAGCTGCACGATCAGCTGCTCCAGCTCCGCGATAGTGCCGACCCGGGCCTTGACGAGGTAGGACTCCTCGCCGGCCATGAAGTAGCAGGACTCGATCTGCTCCAGTCCTTGCAGGGCCGCGGAGACGTCCTCCATGTCGACGGCCGGGTCGGCGACGATGCCGATCAGCGCGGTGACGCCGAGGTCGATGGAGCTGGGCTCGACGTCGGCGTGGTAGCCGCGGATCACCCCGGAGGCCTCCAGCTTGCCGACCCGGTCGTGCACCGCCGGCGCGGAGAGGCCGACCTGGCGCGCCAGCTCCGCGTACGAGAGGCGGGCGTTGTTGCGCAGCAGGTCAAGCAGGTTGCGGTCGATCGCGTCCACACAGAGCACCTTAGAGGCAGTTTCTTCCAGAGTGGGCACGGAGGGGCGCATCTTCGGGCAATATACGAATGAGGTTCGCAACATATGGATGCGAACCCCCCAAAAGGTGCATACGACCATTTTAGGGACATCAGCTAGTGATGGTGCTCTAATTGGGCGTACGTCCCAGCGGAGGCGGCAACCGGGTGCGCCCGAACCAACTCCGTCGACGCAAGGAGGTGGGCGTGGACACAGGAGATCGCCTGTTGACACCTGGCGAGGTGGCCGCGCTGTTCCGGGTCGACCCAAAGACGGTGACCAGGTGGGCAGCGGCCGGACGCATCGGCAGCATTCGCACGCCGGGCGGCCACCGCCGGTTCCGCGAGTCGGAGGTGCGGGCACTGCTCGAGGGCGAGGGCGAGTTCGACGAGGACAACCCCCCGGGCAGCCCGGCACCGCAACCCGGCGCCGGCGCCGCACCGCGGGCGGCGGGCAGCAGGCCGGGCGGATACTGACCCGGCCACGGTCCAACCAGGACAACTACCGAGCGGTACGCCACGACGGTCCGGATGGTCGTACCCTCATCAGCGGCGCTGACCCGGCGCCAGGAACACGGCACGTCCCGGCGCTCGCCTCCCGCCCGCGGGAAGGGACTCACCACGTTCCTTGAACGGGCCACCGAACCGTGTGGCCCGTGCCGGACCCGAGGATCGAGTCGCCGCATGCCAACCAACCGGCGCGCCGCCCAGCTGCTGGCCGCGACGTGCTCGGCGTTGACCGAGACCGTGCGGCGGCACATGCCCGCCGGGCCCTACCGGGACTTCACCGCCTGGGCGTACTCGGCGGAGAATCCCCGGCGGCACGAGTACCTCCAGAGCACCGGCGTCATCCAGCTCGTCACGATGAACACCCGGATGCTCACCGGGCTGGTCGAGGAGGACGACTGGCCCGCCATGCTGCACCACGCCGGCCGCATGAACGCCTACCAGGTGTTCGAGGTGGTCTCCGACGACCTCGCCATCGGCCTGGGCCACCCGGTGCTCGACGCCGCCCAGACCCGCCGCCTCGACCTGATCGGCGCGCTCAACCGGGCCATGCTGCAGGCGCTGGCCCCGGGCCGGAACACCCCCGCCATGCTGCTGCTGTCCGGCCCGGCCCGCGACGCCGCCCGGCACGCCTCCGGCTTCGAGCAGAGCCTGGTCAAGAGCAAACGCGCGGGTATGGCCGAGGACTACGCCCGCCACGTCGGCGCCGACGCGCCCCTGCTGCAGGACGTCGAGTACGGCCTGTGGGCCGCGCTCGTGGCCAACGTCGAGAGCTGCCGCGACCTGATGGACGGCATCGACGGCACACCCACCGCCTCCCTGGTGCGCCAGGGCCTCGCCGACCGCTACCGGGCCGTCGAGCGCACCCTGCGCGCCGAGCACCTGTCCCGGCTCGACCTGGCATCGCTCGGCGGCCAGAGCATCCTCGTCCTGCCGACCCTGGCCTACTTCGTCTGCGTCCTCAACGACCTGCTCGCCCCCGCACCCGAGAACCGCGCGGTGCTCGCCGACGGCACCCTCAGCGACCTGCTGTCCGACGCCGCCCTCCTGGTACGCCTGCAGAACGACCTGGGCACCCGCCTGCTGCGCATGCCCGCCGTACAGCAGCACGCCCTGATCAACCGCATCTCCCGAGCCTGCGACGCGGACGGCCGCGACACCGCCGAAGCCGCCCTCGACCAGCTCGCCACCGACCCCGACCCCGCCTTCAACCGCCTGCAGAAGGACATCCTCAACGGCGAGGCCAACATCGCCCTCTGGCACGCCCGCCGCGCCCCCGACGCCACCAGCACCCTCACTGCCCTGTCCGACAGCCTCACCTACCACGCCGCCCTCTACGCCCTGCACAGCGCCCGCCTAGCCGCCAGCCTCGCCGCCCTAGACGCCCGCCTCCCCAACCGCCGCGCCACCACCCTCATCGACCGCTTCGTCCGCTTCCACGAACGCATGTACTCCCACCCCCACACCAACCCCCTGGGCGAATACGCCATCTAACCCGCCCCCACCCCCTTCAAGGCGGCGATCTTGCGTGAACTGTGGGGACGACACGCTTGAATCGGGCGAAGGGGCAACAGTTCGCGCAAGATCGTCGCGATCATGTGGCCGGCGTGTGGGGTGGGGGGTAGGCGGCTTCGATGAGGGCGGGGACGCGGCGGAAGTAGTGGCGGGCGAGGAGGGAGAGCAGAGGGTTGAGCAGGGGGCCGAACCAGGACCAGGGGCGGGCTGCGACGACCTCGGCGACGAGGGCGAAGCGGGTGCGGTGGGGGGTGACCGCGGACCACTCGTAGTACGCGACATAGGGCAGCGGGCCGCTGCGGACCGTGACCGTCTGGCGGTGGGGCGGATCCTGGGCGGTGACCTCAAGGCGGGTCTGGTGGCGCACGCGCAGCAGGGTGGCGTCCAGCTCGTACAGCGTGCCGACGCCACCGTCGCCGATCCGACGCGACGCGTGGATGCCACCCCACCACTGCTGATCGTTGCGCACGTCGGACAGGTACGCGAAGACCTGGGCGACGGGCCGGTCCACCATGATCTGGACCGAGAACCGGACACTGGCTGGCTGGGCTGGCATGCGCTGAGGCTAGGCAGCCGTGTCCAGCCGGTCAACGGACCCGGCTAGTGTCAACGGTGTGTCTGCCGATGTCGCGCCGCGTACGCCCTGGGTGCTGGGGGTGTCGGGGGCTTCCGGGACGCCGTACGCCGCAGCCGTGCTGCGGGGGCTGTGCGCGGCAGGTGAGGCTGTCGATCTCGTGGTGTCCCGGGCGGCGCGGCTGACCATCCTCGACGAGACCGGGCACGCGTTCCGGGACGCGCACTGGCGCGAGGACCTGGCCACCTGGCTGGAGACCCCGCTCGGCGACGCCGACCTGCGCTACTGGCCCGCCGGCGACCTCGCGGCGGGACCGAGCAGCGGCTCGTACCGCGCCAAGGGCATGATCGTCGTGCCGGCCTCGACGGCGGCGTGCGCGGGCATCGCGCTGGGCCTGTCCAAGGACCTGCTGCAGCGGGCCGCCGAGGTCAACCTCAAGGAGCGCCGCCCGGTCGTGATCGTGCCGCGGGAGACCCCGGTGACCCGCAGCCACCTGCTGCACCTGGTCGAGCTGATCGACTCCGGCGCGGTGGTCCTGCCGGCCAGCCCCGGCTTCTACGGCAGCGGCGCGAACGCGCAGGCCCAGCAGCTCATCGACTTCGTAGCCGGCAAGGTCCTCGACGCCGCCGCCGTCCCCCACACCCTCCTCACCCGCTGGACCGGCCACCTCGGCCACCGCTGACCCGCGACTCTTT
>NZ_BONI01000063.1 GCF_016862635.1 Catellatospora coxensis
GGCGGGGTCCGGCGCACGCCGGACCCCGCCTTGGCGTCACGCGCGGTACGCGTTCCAGGCGTCGAGCATGCGGGTCGCCTGGCCCGCGGTGAACTCGTACATGCACGAGTCGTCGGTGTAGTCCATGAAGTTGTGGATCGGGTCCAGGCCCGGCTTGCTCTTGCAGGTGTCCAGGTTGGTCGGGCACCCGAACGCGGCGGTCTTCTCCGCCGGGGTGTCGGCGACCTGGTCGCCCTGGCCGTTGCAGCCGCCCTGGAAGGTGTGGTACAGGTTCAGCCAGTGGCCGATCTCGTGGGTTGCGGTGTCGCCCAGGTTGTACGGGCTGGCGTTGCCGCCGGGCAGCGACTCGGCGAGGATCACCGCGCCGTCGTACGACGTGATGTTCGACTGCGGGAAGGTGGCCCAGCCGAGCAGGTCCTGGCTGAGCAGGCCGGTGTAGATGTTCAGGGTGCCGGCGCCGCCCACGCGCAGCGCCGCCTTCATCGCCTTCTCCGAGTTCGAGTTGTAGACGATCGGGTACCAGGCGGCGTTGGTGACCCGGTTGATCGACTGCAGCTGGAACGCGAACGCCGTCGCCGCCCCGCCGGTGCCACCGGAGTACGCCTGGTTGAGCACGTTGATCTGGTTCGTGATCATCGAGTCCGGGATGTTGCCGTTGGCCCGGGTGCCGTCCTCGGAGATCACGTGTACGACCACCGGAATGGTGACCGTGGCCGCCGCGACAGCCGCGGCCGTGCCGGCGCGAGCCTTGCCCTTGGCCTTGAGCGCGGCTTCGAGGGCCTTCTCGTTGGCGGCCACCTGCTCGGTGGTCAGCTCGTTGGGGTCCTGCTTGGCGGAGCCGCCCGGCTTGGCCTTCGCCGCCGCGGCCGGCTCCACGCACGTCGGCGCGGGCGCCGCGGCGACGCCGACGCCCGCCCCTCCGGTGAGCGTGGACGCCGCGACGAGCGCGGTCAGCCCGAGTGTGCTGAGGGAGCGCCTCAGGTTCATCGATTCACCTCTCCTGCCCCTGGCGCGGTGGGGTTGTCCGCGCCGTTCCCATGCATGTGGGAGGGACGCTAGGGATGATCGATGGAGATCGAAATCATGTGTACGGATGGTGGCCTTGTCGCGGCCGTGTCACGGATTCGCGGTGACACTCCGATGAGGTCGGACGACACCGTGTCACGTGATCCGGGCCACGACCGGACGGTCAGGCGGGCACGAGCATCGCGAAGATGCGGAACGCGGCCATCGGCTGCGGCAGGTCGTCGCGCTGCTCGGGGACCGTCGCCATGCCGGCCGGGAACGGCTCGTTGTCGAGCAGCACCTCGTTGGTCATCAACCGGCCGTCCCGATAGCAAAGGAACACCCGCAGCCCGTGCGCCTGCCGGCTGAGCGGCATGTCGCGCAGCGCGCCCAGCACGGCGTAGAACGCGTCACCGGCCGGGGGGACGTCCTGCGCGAAAAAGTTGATCTGCGGTCCGACGCAGACGTCGAACGGGCCGGAGGGGTGCTCGTACCGCTCCCACTCGACCTGACCGGTATGGGCGGCGCGGTCCACCAGGGCGGCGAGCAGGACATGCAGGCTGCACTCGGCGAACATCGCCGTGCCGCCGTCGATGGACGCCTGCCAGGTGTCCCCGTGCGCGGCGACGCTCTCCAGCAGCCAGTCGACGGCGAGGGTGGGATGCTGCACGGCGAAGTCGAGCTGGCCCAGCACCCGGGGCGCCGGGTGGGTGATCAGGCTCGCGTCGAAGCGCAGCTCGCCCGCGTACCGGCCGCGCTCGTCCCGGCCGACGGTCAGGCCGTGGCGGGAGAGCAGCTGGGCGAACCGCACGGCGGGCGAGGGCACACCGCCGTCGCCAGGCTCCGCGGGCGGGAGCGGGTTCGGCAGGTGGGTCGCGCTGAAGACGAGGTCTTCGAGCTTCGAGTCGCGCATCTGGTTCACCACGTTCACCTCGGCGCTGCGCAGCCCGATCTCCTTCAGCTCCTCGTGGGTCGGGCGCAGGGCGCGGGACTGGGCCGCCCGGAAGACGGGGTCACTGTCGAGCCGCCGGCGCACCTCGCCTTCGACGACGTCCGGATCGAAGGTGCAGCCCCGCAGCAGGTACCGCCCGAACACGATCGGCAGGTACGTCACCAGGCGCTCGGCCAGCCAGCCGGCCACCCCCTGCTCCCGCAGCACCACGACGATCTCGTCGTCGTCCCGGTCGGGATTGTTGAGGAAGGCGGCGATCCCCACGGCCACGGCGGCGTCGAACATCCCGCGAGGATACAAGCCCTTTCGCGTACGCCCGGCCGCCCAGTCCCACGTGCAGTTTCGGGGAAAGTGCAGGCGCGACCCGCGGGGCGCGGGGGCGGAGAGTTCGTGATCGTCGGTGAGGTGGGGTCTGGCCGGGGTAGAACTGCAGTGTGGCCGACAAGCTCGCGCCGTACCGGGGGAAGCGGTCGGCGGCGCGTACGCCCGAGCCGGTGCCCGCGGCCGGGCCGGTGCCGCGCGGGCACGACGACACCTTCGTCATCCAGGAGCACCACGCCCGCGCGCTGCACTGGGACTTCCGCCTGGAGCACGGCGGCGTGCTCGTCTCCTGGGCCGTGCCCAAGGGCCTGCCGCTGGACCCGAAGGACAACCGCCTCGCGGTGCACACTGAAGATCATCCACTCGAGTACGCGGACTTCGCCGGGCACATCCCCGAGGGCGAGTACGGCGGGGGCGAGGTCTTGATCTGGGACCGGGGCACCTACGACCTGGAGAAGTGGAGCGATCGCGAGGTCAAGGTCGTGCTGCACGGGCACCGGGTGCAGGGGCGTTACGTGCTCATCCGTACCAGGGGCACCCAGTGGTTGATGCACCGCATGGACCCGGCGCCGGCCGACCGGACCGCGCCGCCCGACCTGGTCCGGCCCATGACGGCGACGCTGGGGGAGCTGCCGCCGAAGGCGCAGGACAGCCGGTACGGCTACGAGCTGAAGTGGGACGGGGTGCGGGCGGTCGTCTACGTGGAGGGCGGCCGGGTGCGCGCGATGAGCCGCAACGACCTGGACGTCACGGCGGCGTACCCGGAGCTGCGGGCGTTCGGGGAGGCGCTCGGCTCGACCACCGCCGTGTTCGACGGGGAGCTGGTGGCTTTCGACAGCTCGGGGCGGATCTCGTTCGGCGCGCTGCAGCCCCGGATGCACGTGCAGGACGCGGCGCGGGTGCGGCGGCTGGCCGCGCGGACGCCGGTGACGTACGTCCTGTTCGACCTGCTGCACCTGGACGGGCGGGACACCACGGAGCTGCCCTACCGGCAGCGGCGCGAGCTGCTGGAGGGGCTGGGCCTGTCGGGGGCGCACTGGGACACGCCGCCGTACACCGAGGGCGGCGGCCAGCGGCTGCTGGAGACCTCGCGCGAGCAGGGCCTGGAGGGCGTCGTCGGGAAGCTGCTGGACTCGGTGTACGAGCCGGGGCGGCGGTCACGAGCGTGGATCAAGGTGAAGAACCTGCGTACGCAGGAGGTCGTCGTCGCCGGGTGGCGGCCCGGCCAGGGCAGTCGCGCCGACACGATCGGGGCGCTGCTGCTGGGCATTCCCGGGCCGGACGGGTTGCGCTACGCCGGCTCGGTCGGCACCGGCTTCACCCGGCAGATGCTCGACGACCTGCGGCAGCGGCTGTCCAGGCTGGAGCGCCGGACGTCACCGTTCGCGGGCGCGCTGCCTGCTCGCGACGCGAAGGACGCACACTGGGTCACGCCGAAGCTGGTCGGCGAGGTGCGCTTCACCGAGTGGACCCGCGACGGCCGGCTGCGCCACCCGGCCTGGCGCGGCCTGCGCCCGGACAAGTCCCCGTCCGACGTCGTGCCCGAGTCCTGACCGCGGAGCGGCCCGCGCGCCGGATTCGGCCGTGACCTGGCGGTGTGCCCGCCAGGCTTCCGCGAGCCCGCTGGTGCACGTCATCGCCGCAGGTCGGCGCCCCTGCGATGTTAAGAAGGTGCCCTTCCTTAGCGGCCTAGGAGGGGGATGTCGAGGAGGCCGGCGTGGTAGTCGCGGACGGCTTGGGCCAGTTCGTCGATGCTCAGCTGGCCGTCGTGGTTCTCGTCGATCTGGTCGAAGGCTTCCTCGGCGTGGGGCTTGGTGACGCCGATGGCCTCGATCCAGCGGCGGAACTCGGCCGGGTTGACCTGGCCGTCGCCGTCGGTGTCGCACAGGTCGAGGGTGGCGCTGATGGTGGGACGCAGCACGGTGCTGAAACCGGTGTTGCCCATCAGGATGATCTCGGTCTGCGCGATGCGGTCGAACTGCTTCGCCGACAGCGTGTCCTCGGGGGCCAGGCTCGCCTTGGCGGCCAGGTACTCCCACATCGCCAGGTACGAGTCGAGCACGGCGCGGCCGCGCGGGGACTGCTCGTCCTCGCCGAACGCCGCCACGATGCGCCGGCCCTCGGCCTCGAAGTCCGACTGGTCGACGTGGCCGTTGCCGTCGGTGTCCCACAGCCGGAACCGCCGCGCGAGCCGCTCGCTCCGAACGTCCAACATGTGTCGCACCCCCTGCTCTGCCGGCGCGAGCGCCGATCCGGAACCGAAGGCCGTATGGGAACCGGTGAGCCACGCGGAACCCGAGGCCTGACAGGACACTACCAAGCGCGAGGAACCGGCGGCGCAGCGTTGCGATTCTGTGACAGAGCGTGGCGGGAACCGGTCGCGGCGGGTTTGCCGAACGCCGTTCCGGGGAATGGAGTCGGCCATGGCCCGGCCTCGCATCGTCATCGTCGGAGCGGGATTCGCGGGCTTCCACGCTGCCCGCAGCCTGGCGCGCAGCTCCCGCGGCCACGCCGACATCACGCTGGTCAACCCGGCGGACTACCTGCTCTACGTGCCGCTGCTGCCCGAGGTGATGGCGGGCCTGCTGGAGCCGCGCCGGATCGCGGTCTCGCTGGCCGCGACACTGCGCCACGTACGCCAGGTGCCCGGCATGGTCACCGCCGTCGACCTGGCGAGGCGCCGGCTCGCCTACACGGGTCCCGAGGGCGCGCGCAACGTGCTCGACTACGACCGGCTGCTGCTCACCCCGGGCAGCGTGAACCGGCTGCTGCCCATCCCGGGCGTCAACATGTACGCGCACGGGCTGCGCGGCATGGCCGAGGCGATGTTCCTGCGCGACCACATCACGCTGCAGGTGGAACTCGCCGCCCAGGCCACCGACCCGGAGGAGCGCCGGGCCCGCTGCACCTTCGTGGTGGTCGGCGCGGGCTACACCGGCACCGAGGTCGCCGCGCACGGGCAGCTGTTCACCGACGCGCTGGCCCGGTCGCTGCCCCGGCTGCGGGAACGGCCCCGCTGGCTGCTGCTGGACACCGCCGAGCGGGTGCTGCCCGAGCTGGATCCGCGGCTGTCGCGCACCGCGGCGCGGGTGCTGGCCCGGCGCGGCGTCGACGTGCGGATGCGCACCTCGGTGCGCCAGGCCGAGGCGGAGGGCGTGCAGCTCACCGACGACTCGTACGTGCCGACGCGCTCGCTGATCTGGTGTGTCGGCGTACGCCCTGACCCGCTGGTCGACGGCCTCGGGCTGCCGTCGGTGGACGGCCGCCTGATCGTCGACGAGTACCTCGCCGTGCCCGGCCACCCCGAGGTGTTCTCCTGTGGCGACGCCGCCGCCGTGCCCGACCTGACCCGCCCCGGCCAGCACACCCCGATGACCGCCCAGCACGCCGTACGGCAGGGCCGGGTCGCCGCGCACAACATCGCCGCCTCCTGCGGGGTCGGCACGCGCAAGCCGTACCGGCACCACGACCTGGGCTTCCTCGTCGATCTCGGCGGGCTCGACGCGGCCGCGAACCCGTTCGGCGTGCCGCTGTCCGGGCTGCCCGCGATGGCGGTGACCCGGGGCTACCACCTGCTCTCGCTGCCCGGCAACCGCGCCCGGGTCGCGGCCGACTGGCTGCTCGACGCGATCCTGCCCACCCCGTCCGTCCGCCTCGGCCTGGTCCCACCCCAGGCCGCCGAACTGGACCTGGCCTGCGAGCCGGTCCCCGACCCCGGCCGCCACGCCCTCTCCGCCTCACCCCAGGTCCCCGCCGGCTTCATCCCCGCCGACGGCCTCCCTGCCGACGACCGCCGCCCACCCCGCCCGGCGTAGACGTTGGCCTATCTCATCGAATTCCGTCGCCGGATTTTCGATGAGATAGGCCAACGTTTATGGAAATCGCGAGGGTCGGTTCGGTGGAGGAGGTGTCTTTCCGACTTCGCAGGGCGCGGAGCTGCGGCTGGGCCGCGGGATCGGCGCCGGGTGCCCGTGGACAGGTGCGGGTGCCCGCTGCGTTTGAGCCCGGCCAGCACCCCGAACTGCTGCCCGCCCAGCAGCTCGGATGCCTCCTGGTCGGTGAGTGGGCGGGGTGCCGGTCCAGCGCCGGGCCGGTCGTCGGCAGCGGTCTCGGTAACGGTGTCAGGAACGGTCGAGGTAGCGGTGGCAACAACGGTCGGGTTCATGGCGAGTCCTTTCGTGGTGGGGGTCGGTGCCTGGTGGTGCCGCGGGAGCCGCGCCTGCTGCCCCGTGCCGGCAGGCGCGGTTCTCGCCGCGTCGAGACGGGTGAAGGTCAGGCGGCGGCGGGCACGGCAGGCCGGTCGTCCGGCAGCCGCGCGGGCTGCCGAGACTCGCGGAGCAGGGTGTACGCGACCGCGAAGGCGGCGACCATCAGCCCGGCGCCGACGGCGTACGCGAGCCGGTAGCCGCCCGTCAGCGCCTCGGCCTGGCTCGCGCCCCCGGCCAGCGCGTGCCCGGTGTGCCCTGCGGCCAGCGTGGACAGCACCGCGACGCCGACCGCCATGCCGATCTGCTGCGTCGTGTTGAACAGGCCCGAGGCGAGGCCCGCGTCGTCCGGCCCCGCGCCGGACATGCCGAGCGTGGTCAGCGCGGGCAGCGCGAGCCCGAACCCGGCGGCCAGCAGCATGGCCGGGAGCAGGTCGGTGACGTACGAGGCGTGCACCGGGACGCGGGCCAGCAGCGCCAGCAGCACGGTCAGCAGCGCGAGGCCGGTCAGCAGCACCCGGCGCTCGCCGAAGCGGGTGTTGAGCCGGGCCGAGACACCCAGCGACACCGCTCCGATGATCAGCGCGGCGGGCAGCATCGCCAGCCCGGTCTCGCCCGCGCCGTAGCCGAGCACCTTCTGCAGGTACAGCGCGGTGATGATCTGGAACGAGAACAGCGCGGCGACCATCAGCATCTGCACCAGGTTCGCCCCGGCGACGCTGCGCGAGCGCAGGACCCGCGGCGGCATCAGCGGCCGCCGCGCGGTGGCCTGCCGGATCGCGAACGCGGCCAGCAGCAGCACCGCGACCGCGCCGGTGGCCAGCGTCGGCGTCGACGTCCAGCCGCGCTCCTCGGCCTTGACCACGGTGTAGATGCCGAGCATCAGCCCGGCGGTGACCAGCAGTGCCCCGACGGCGTCGGCTCCGGCGGACAGGCCGAGGCCGCGGTCGGCGGGCAGCACCGCGACGGCGACCGCAAGGGCGGCCACGCCGATCGGCAGGTTGATGAAGAAGATCCAGTGCCAGTCGAGGGCGTCGGTGAGCACGCCGCCGAGCACCTGGCCGAGTGAGGCCCCGGCCGCGCCGGTGAAGCTGAACACCGCGATCGCCTTGGCCCGCTCCGCCGGCGCCGGGAACAGGTTGACCAGGATGCCCAGGCCGACCGCCGCGGCCATGGCGCTGCCGACGCCCTGCAGGAAGCGGGCGGCGACGAGCAGGGCCGGGGTGTCGGCGATGCCCGCGAGCAGGGACGCCGCGGTGAACACGGCGGTGCCGGCCAGGAACAGGCGGCGGCGGCCGATCAGGTCGCCGAGCCGCCCGGCCAGCAGCAGCAGGCTGCCGAAGGCGACCAGGTACGCGTTGACGACCCAGCTCAGGCCGGCGGGGGTGAACCCGAGGTCCTGCTGGATGGCGGGCATCGCGACGGTGACGATGCTGCCGTCGAGGACGGTCATCAGCAGCCCGGTCGCGATCACCCCCAGGGCGATCCAGCGGGAGCGGGACGGAGTGGACACGGACGTGGACATGTGGTCCTCCTGTGGACGGTGCCGACAGGAGAGACCGTAGCGGATAGTTCCGTTGCAGACAATCTTTCACGGAACCGGATCGGCTACTGGCGGGCCCGCCGCACCGGCTGGGCGGACTTGTCCGGGGTGGCCAGATGCTCGGTGACCAGGCTTTCCAGGGCGCGCAGCAGGGTTTCGCGCTGGGTCGCGGGCAGCGCGGAAAGAGCCTGCTCGTGTACCCGGTCGACGATCTCCTGGCTGCGGGCGGCCATCTTCGCGCCCGCAGGGGTGACCGCGATGATCCGGGCGCGCCGGTCGGTGCTCGACGGGCGGCGCTCGGCCAGACCCGCCTTCTCCAGCGCGTCGACGGTGACCACCATCGTGGTCTTGTCCATGTCCCCGATCGCGGCGAGCTGGATCTGGGTGCGCTCCTCCTCCAGCGCGTGCACCAGCACGCAGTGCATCCGCGCGGTCAGGCCGATCTCGGCCAGCGCGGCGGCCATCCGGGTGCGCAGCACGTGGCTCGTGTGGTCCAGCAGGAAGGACAGGTCGGGGCTGGTGCGGGTGGGCGCCATCGCGGTCATGCCCGCCAGTGTACGCGGGATAGATCCGTAGCAGATTATCTGCGCCGGTCAGCCTGCGCCTTGCGCACCGGCTGGGGCAGGCCGAGCTGCTCGCGGATGGCCCGCTGCACCGCGCCCTTGGCCGCCGTGGCGTCCACGCTGATCACCAGCTCCTTGCCGCGGAACAGGTCCAGCGCCGGATCGGTCTTGGCGTGGTAGTCGGCCAGCCGGGCGGCCAGCGCCTCCTCGGTGTCGTCGGCGCGGGTGACCAGCTCGCCGCCGCACGCGTCGCAGCGGCCCTCGCGGGCCGGGCGGTGCTCGATGAGGTTGTAGTCCATGCCGCAGTTCGAGCACAGCCGCCGGGCCAGCACACGGCGGCGCACCTCGCTGTCGGGCAGGTCGAGGTGGATCACCGCGTCGACGTCGTAGCTCTCCAGGAAGAACTGGGCCTGGCGGCGGTTGCGGGGGAAGCCGTCGAGGATGAAGCCGTAGTTCCAGTCGTGCAGCGCCAGCCGGTCGCGGACCACGGTCTCGGTGGTGCTGTCGTCGACCAGCTCGCCGGCGTTCATCGCCCGGCGCACCTGCGCACCGAGCTTGGTGTGGTACTGCACGTGCCAGCGGTAGACGTCGCCGACGCTGATGTGCACCAGGTCGAAGTCGGCGGCCAGCTGCTTGGCCTGGGTGCCCTTGCCGCTGCCCTGAACGCCCATGATCACGTACTTGCGCACACATGAAGTCAATCACGGGTGGGTATCGGTGTTGAGTGATTTATGACGCCCGGCACACCGGGCGGCGGTACGTTGCGAGCGTGGGGCCATCCGTTGAGGACCATGCCGGTGCGGTACGCGCGCTGAAGGCGCAGTACCAGGCTCTGCCCCGCACAGAACCGGTACGGCTGGCCAAGCGAACGTCCAACCTGTTCCGCTTCGGCCGCGCGGACGCCGGACCCGGACTGGACGTCAGCGCCTTCGACTCGGTGATCTACGTGGACGAGACCGAGCGCACCGCCCAGGTGCAGGGCATGGTCACCTACGAGCGGCTGGTCGACGAGACGCTGCGCTTCGGGCTGATGCCGCTGGTCGTGCCGCAGCTCAAGACCATCACCATCGGCGGGGCGGTGGCCGGGCTGGGCATCGAGTCGTCGTCGTTCCGCAACGGCCTGCCGCACGAGTCGGTGCTGGAGCTGGAGATCCTCACCGGCGACGGCCGGGTGGTCACCGCCCGGCCCGACAACGAGCACGCCGAGCTGTTCCGCTCGTTCCCCAACTCGTACGGCACGCTCGGCTACGCGCTGCGGCTGACCATCGAGCTGGAGCCGGTGCAGCCGTACGTGCGGCTGCGGCACCGGCGCTTCGACAACGCCGCCGCCTGCTTCGCCGCGCTGGACGAGCTGTGCAGCACCGGCCGCGACGGCGACGCGCGGGTCGACTTCCTCGACGGCACCGTCTTCCACGGCCGGCAGATGTACCTGACCATCGGCACGTTCACCGACACCGCGCCGTGGACCAGCGACTACACCGGCCAGGAGATCTACTACCGGTCGCCGTCCCGGCGGCCCATCGACTACCTGACCGTCCGCGACTACCTGTGGCGCTGGGACACCGACTGGTTCTGGTGCTCGCGGGCGTTCGGCGCGCAGCATCCGCTGGTACGCCGCCTGTGGCCGCGCCGCTACCGGCGCTCCGACGTCTACCACCGCATCGTCGGCTTCGACCGCAGGCACGGGCTCAGCGCCCGGCTGGACAAGGTGCGCGGCCGCCCACCGCAGGAGGCGGTGGTGCAGGACGTCGAGGTGCCGGTGCGCCAGGGCCCGGAGTTCCTGGACTTCTTCCTCGACGAGGTCGGCATCACCCCGGTCTGGCTGTGCCCGCTGCGGCTGCGCGATCCCGTGCCGTGGCCGCTGTACCCGCTCAAGCCCGACGACCTGTACGTCAACTTCGGCTTCTGGTCCAGCGTCGCGCGGCGGCCCGGCCAGGCCGCGGACTTCCACAACCGGCTCATCGAGGCGCGCGTCGACGCGCTCGGCGGGCACAAGTCCCTCTACTCCACGGTGCACTACCCCCGCGAGGAGTTCTGGGAGCTCTACAACGGCCCCGCGTACGCGGCGGTGAAGGGCGAGTACGACCCCGACGGTCGGCTGCCCGACCTGTACGACAAGTGTGTTCGGTGAGGCGGAGATGGCTATTGCGAAGGTCGTCCAGGGGCTCGTCACGGGCCCGGTTCCGGTGCGGTTCTCCGCGTTCGACGGCAGCGCCGCGGGGCCGTCCGACGCGGCCGTCGGCATCGAGGTCCGCAGCGAGCGGGCGCTGTCCTATCTGGCCACCGGCCGCAACGAGCTGGGCCTGGCCCGCGCGTACGTCTCCGGTGACCTCGAGGTGCACGGCGACATGTACGAGGCGCTGGTCGCCGTCAACGGGCTGAAGCTGGACCAGTCCTGGTCGGGGCGCTATCACGCGCTGCGCGACCTGGGCGGGCTGCGGCTGCTGAACCCGCCGCCGCGGCCGCCGATGGAGGCGCGGCTGCACGGCCGCCGGCACTCCAAGGAGCGTGACCAGGCCGCGATCGCGCACCACTACGACGTGTCGAACCGGTTCTACGAGTGGCTGCTCGGCCCGTCGATGGCGTACACCTGCGCGGTCTTCCCCGACGCGGCGGCGACCCTGGAGCAGGCCCAGTTCGCCAAGCACGACCTGGTGGCGAGGAAGCTCGACCTGCAACCCGGCAAACGCCTGCTGGACGTCGGCTGCGGCTGGGGCGGCATGGTCATGCACGCGGCCCGCGAGTACGGCGTGAAGGCGCTCGGGGTGACCCTGTCCCGACGGCAGGCCGAGTGGGCGGCCAAGGCCATCGCCGAGGCGGGCCTGTCCGACCTGGCCGAGGTGCGCCACCTGGACTACCGCGACGTGCCGGTCAGCCACTACGACGCGATCAGCTCGATCGGGCTCACCGAGCACATCGGCCGCGCCCAGCTGCCCGGCTACTTCCGGTTCCTGCAGCAGCGGCTGCGCTACGGCGGGCGGCTGCTCAACCACTGCATCACCCGGCCCGACAACCGCGACCCGGGGCGTTACCGGCGCACGTTCATCAACCAGTACGTGTTCCCCGACGGGGAGCTCGAAGGCGTCGGGCACCTGATCGGCGTGATGAACGCCAACGGCTTCGAGATCCGGCACGAGGAGAACCTCCGCGAGCACTACGCGCTGACGCTGGCCCAGTGGTCGGCGAACCTGGAACGGCACTGGGAAGAGTCCATCGAGGAGATCGGGCAGAGCCGGGCCCGGGTGTGGCGGCTCTACCTGGCCGGCTGCCGGCTCGGCTTCGAGCGCGACCAGGTGCAGCTGCACCAGGTGCTGGGCGTACGCCTCGACCCGCGGGGCGGCAGCGGCATGCCGCTGCGCCCGAGCTGGCCCTGAGTCAGCGGGCCCCGGCCGGGGCCCAGATCTTCGCGGTGACCGTGGTGCCCAGCGTGCTGGAGTCGATGGTCAGCCGTTCCGAGAAGCACCGGGCGATCCACAGCCCCCGGCCGGAGGTCTGCGTGCCGGTCGGCGGCTGCCAGCCCGCCGTGTAGGGCCGGTTCACCCCCGGCCCGACATCGCTGACCTGGCAGAACACCCAGTCGGGGTAGCGTGACAGCCGCAGCCGGCCGTGCCCGTCGGCGTGCATCACGACGTTGACGACCAGCTCGGTGGTGACCAGCTCCAGCGCCCAGCCGACCGGTTCGGGCAGCCGCCACGCCTCGCCCAGCTCGTGGATGCGCTGCCGGATCCGGCGCAGGTCGATCCGCGTGAACGGCCCCTCCACGAGCACCTGGTCGTGCGGCGTCATCGGGGTGGGGCCGGTGCCGGCCTCGGGCCCGGCCGCCTCCTCGTGCTCCGGCACGGGCGGGGCGGGAGGAGGCAGCAGTTTCCGCCGGGGCCTGCGGTACGGGGTGGTACCAGCGGGGGCGCCGTAGCGCGTTCTGGCGGCGGGGTTCATGTGTCACCTCGATCCGGTGGGTGCGGCTGACCTCTGGCCCATACCCATTCCCTCACGTTTTGATCGTCTACCCGGCGGGCGGTGTGCCGGGCCCGATCAGTCCAGCCGGTAGACGCGGGCGGCGTTGCCCGCGCCGATCTGCTCGGCGATGCGCCGCGCGTCGGCCGCGCTCGCCGCGCCGTCGTCGACCGCCTCCGCCAGCACCAGCCCCAGGCTGTGCCGCAGCTGCGCGGCGGCGATCACGTACAGCTCGGGCAGGCCGTACGCGTCGGAAGAGTAGAGCAGCTTGCCGAACGGGGCCAGCTCCAGGAACTCGCCCAGCACCGCCGTGGCCCGCGCGCCCAGGTGCGGCACGGTCAGCCCCAGGTCGGCGTGCACGTGCGGGTACACCTGCGCCAGCCAGCCGGCCTGGCGGTGGTACGGGTAGCAGTGCAGCAGCACCAGGGGCACCCCGAACGGCAGCGTGGCCGCGCAGAACGGCTGCAGCAGCGCCGGGTCGGCGCGGGCCAGCGCCGCGTCCCGGTCGCCGAAGCCGGTGTGCAGCTGGACCGGCAGCCCGGCGTCGACCGCGCTCCACAGCAGGTGGCGCAGCAGCACCGGATCGGTGAGCCGCCCGCCGTCGCGCTGCCAGCGGGACGCCGCCGCGCTCACCTCGTGCGGCTCCGGCCGCGCCGGGTCCAGGTCCAGGCCGTGCCGGTACGCCGCGATCGACTTCGTCGCCACCGCCCCCGGCCGGGCCTCGTCGAGCGCCTCGGCGAACGCGGCCGCGAACCCGGCGGCGTCCGTGCCGGGCGCGACCCGCTCGGCCAGCAGCTCCAGGCGTACCACCGCATGGGTCGAGGCTCCGGCCAGCGTGCCCAGCACGTGGCGGTCCACCAGCCCACCCGCGACCGGACCGGTGTCCACCAGCAGCGCGGACAGGTTCGCGGCCCGCAGCAGCCGCGTCGCGACCTCGTCCGGCCCGAGCCGGCGCCGCCGCCGCAGGTAGTCCTCGACCGGGGCGTGCACGGGCAGGTCCAGCACCGGCGCGCACCAGCGCCGCAGCGCCAGACCCACCCTGCTGTCCAGGTAGGACGTGCCGGGCGCGGCCGGCTCGTCCGCCTCCGTGCACCACAGCTCGAACGCCGCGTCGTCCAGCGGAGCCGTGGTGATCGCATGGCAGTGCCCGTCGATCAGCGGCAGGTCCGCGGTCAGTACCGCCATCGCACCGCCGCCACCAGGTCGGACGGGCTGAGCCTGCCGAGGGTGTCGGCCTCGGCGCGGTGCACCGCGCCGAACGCGTCGAGCAGCGGCTCGCCGAGCATCGCGACCAGGCCCGCGTCGGCGCGCAGGCGCTCGGCCGCCAGCGCGGGGGAGTCCGGCAGCCGGGGCGGGCGGCGGGCCTCGGCCAGCGTGAACGGGTCGACCCGCACCTCGTCGGGCAGCCGCATCCCGGCCCCGGCGGCGTCGGTGGCCAGTGCGCACACCGCCCCCGCCACCAGGTACGGGTTCGCCGACGCGTCCACGCACTTGATCTCGGCGTTGGCGGCGGTGTCCCGGCCGCCGGACGCGCCGGTGACGAAGCGCAGCGCCGCCTCCCGGTTCTCGTGCCCCCAGCACTGGTAGGCCCCGGCCCAGCGCTGCGGAGCCTGCCGCAGCGCGCTGGCCGGGCTCGGCGCGCCCAGCCCGGCCAGCGCGGGCAGCCGCTGCAGCACCCCGGCCAGCACCGACTCCCCGCGCCGGGTCATCCCGTACGGGCCGTCGCCGCCCGCGAACAGGTTCACCCCGCCGGCCCAGACCGAGAAGTGCAGGTGCATGCCGTTGCCGACCTGCTCCGCGACGGCCACCGGGGCGAACGAGGCGCGCAGCCCGTGGCGGAACGCCAGCGCCCGGATCGTCTCGCGCACCAGCACCACGCGGTCGGCGGCGGTGACCGGGTCCGCGTGCGCGACGGACACCTCCAGCTGCCCCGGGCCGTACTCGGGATGGAACTGCTCCACGGCCACCCCCTGCGCGGCCAGCGCGGCGAGCAGGTCCCGGCCGAAGTCCGCGAGCTCCGCCAGCCGCGCCATGCCGTACGCCGGACCGTCGCCCGCGGGCGTGCCGTCGGGCCGGGCCAGCAGCCACTCGATCTCGAAGGCCATGCGCAGGTGCAGTCCGGCCGCGTGGGCGCGCTCGACCATGCGTTTGGCGAACAGCCGCTGGTCCACCGGGTACGGCTCGCCGTCCTGGGTCCAGCGGTCCACCGGCGCCCAGGCCCAGCCGGGCATCGCGCCGAGCACGGTCAGCGCGTCCAGGTCGGGGTGCAGCCGCAGGTCGCCGACCGGACCGCCGATCAGGTCACCGGCCGTTATCGCGTCGTCGACGCAGAACACGTCGTGCACCGGCGACATGCCCACACCCCAGGCCGCGGCATGGTCGAGGCGCTCGGTCGGCACCGATTTGACCCGGGTCACCCCGGCGTTGTCGACCCAGGTCAGGGCGACGGCATGGATGCCCGCGGAGACCAGCCGTGCGGCGGCGGCCCGTGCGGCGGCACCGCGCGCGTCGCGGTCCAGCACGGGCTCCCACATGCCTGAATTCTCGCTGCACGGCCCGGACCCCGCGCCGTGGACGGCCGAAATAGAACGCGCCGGCGGTCCGGGCGGCTGGGATGACACGAGGCCTGATAAACGGACAAAAAGGCCGCAAATTGTAATAATGGGCGTGTAATACACAACAGCCCCCAAAAGTCTCTGTACCCTCGCCGAGTTGCGTGAGGTGACGACACGACCCCGGGGGACAGCCCGCATGAACGCTCGCAAGATCGCGCTCGCCGGCGAGTCCATCCTGGTCGCGGTCCTGCTCACCATCATGGGCGTGGTCGCCGCGTGTGAGCACACCGGCGGCCCCGTGCTGCCCGCCACGTCGGCCCCGCTCGGCCCGGTCATCACCGAACCCGAGAGCGACGGCCAGCTGCTCAGCGGCGCGGACGTGCACATGGAGACCAGCCCCATGCAGGACGTCGACGCGGGCAGCGAGCACGTCTGCACCGACTGGGAGATCTGGACGGCGCAGCCGCACGAGCGGGTCTGGTTCGCCGGCTGCATCGGCGGCGTGCAGAAGACACACACCCACTTCGGCGACGGCGTCTTCGAGAACTCCTTCGCCCAGCGCCGTGACCTGCCCGGCGACCGCGACTACGAGCTGCGGGTGCGGCACAAGGACAGCAGCGGCAACCCGGCGACGGAGTGGAGCCCGTACACCTCGCGGCCGTTCCGCACGGACAAGGAGCGCAAGCCGCTGCCCGGTGCGCCGCAGTGGGTGGTGGCCCAGCCCGGGTACAAGGTCGAGGAGGTGGCGTCGGGTTTCGAGCTGCCGGTGAACATCGCGATGGTGCCCTCGCACGCCGTCGCGCCTGACAAGCCGATGTTCTACGTCACCGAGCTGTACGGCACCATCAAGGTGGTTCGCGGCGACCTGAAGGTCGGGGTGTACGCGAAGAACCTGCTCAACTGGAACCCGTACGCGGACTTCCCCGGCACCGGCGAGATCGGCCTGACCGGGGTGGTCGTCGACCCGGCGACCGGCGACGTGTTCGCCAGCATGCTGTACCAGGCCGGGGCGGAGTACTTCCCGAAGGTCGTGCGCATCCACAGCGAGGACGGCGGCCTGACCGGCAAGACCGTCACCACCGTCCTGGACCTGAAGGACGATCCGCTGGTCGCCTCGCACCAGATCTCCAACCTGACCATCGGGCCGGACGGCAAGCTGTACATCCACATCGGCGACGGGTTCGTGCCGAAGAGTGCCCGCGATCTCACCGACGCCCGGGGCAAGGTGCTGCGGGTCAATCTGGACGGCTCCGCGCCCGAGGACAACCCGTTCTACGACCCGGCGGACAAGAGCGCCGTCAAGGATCTGGTCTGGGCATCCGGGTTCCGCAACCCGTTCGGCGGGGCCTGGCGGGCCGCGGACGGCCAGCACTACTCGGTGGAGAACGGCTCGACCAACAACGACCGGCTGGCCCGGATCGTCAAGGGCGGCGACTACGGCTGGAACTCGAACACCTCCAGCCTGAAGAAGAAGGCGCTCTACAACTGGGCGCCGACGCATGCGCCGGTCGGCATCACCTTCATCCAGAAGGAGGGCAACCAGACCGCCGGGTTCCCGGACACGAAGCTCGGCAACGCGTTCGTGTCGGAGAGCGGCCCCACCTACGGCACCGGCCCGCAGCTGCGCGGCAAGCGCATCGTGGAGTTCACCTTCGCCAAGGACGGCTCGGTGTCCAAGCCCAAGACCCTGGTCGAATACAACGGGTACGGCAAGACGACGGTCGCCGGTATCGCCGCCGGCCCGGACGGGCTGTACTTCTCCGGGCTCTACCCCGACCAGGGCTACAACCCGATCCTGTCCACCGCGAAGATCTACCGTGTGCGGTACGCGCCGCAGGCCGCCGGGGCCAAGCCGAAGCCGGTCGCCGCGAAGGAGTCCTGCACCGACGGCGACCTGCAGGTGATCGCGCGAGCGTCGAAGACCGAGGTCAAGGGCGGCACCCCGATCGGCTTCACGTTGGTGATCAAGAACCTGTCCAAGCACACCTGCAACCGCGACATCGGGGCCGACGCGCAGGAGCTGTTCCTGATGCACGGCACGGACAAGGTCTGGTCGTCCGACCACTGCGGTGCGCCGAAGGGCAAGCAGGTCACCGCGCTCGCCGCGGGCCGGGAGATGGTGTTCACCGTGCCCTGGAACGGCAAGTCCAGCAGCTCCTGCGCCAAGAACCAGGTGCGGGTGGCCACCGGGCCCGTGCCCGCGGCAGGGTCCTACCAGCTGTTCGCGAGGGTCGGCACCGACCGCAGCGCCCCGGTCTCCATCAAAATCAAGTAAGGCTGGTCAGTAAGAAAACTACATACATTCAACGAGTTCGGTAGACATCTTTCTTTGATCTACCGAACGTCGTTATAGTCGCGCCGAGCCGACCCCCACACCCTGAGAGGTGCTCATGCTCGGTAACCCCTCCGTGCGCCGCCGCACCCTGCTGGCCGCCGCGGCCGGTCTCGCGGCCGCCCCGTTCGCCGCGACCCCCGCCTTCGCCGCCAACCCGAAGGTCTACCTCGATCCCGGCCACGGCGGCACCGACCCCGGCGCGGTCGCCAACGGACTGCAGGAGAAGGCCCTCACCCTGAACATCGCCCTGCAGATCCGCAACATCCTGCAGGCCAACTACGCCGTCGACGTGCGGATGTCGCGCACCACCGACGCGACCGTCAGCCTCGCCCAGCGCACCGCCGACGCCAACGCCTGGGGCGCGACCATCCTCGTCAGCGTCCACATCAACTCCGGCGGCGGCACCGGCTTCGAGAGCTACCGCTACCCGACCTCCGACGCGGCCACCGTCAACCTGCACAACGCGCTGCACCCGCGGGTGCTCTCCGGCATGCGCACCGTCGGCTCGGTCACCGACCGCGGCCTGAAGACCGCGAACTTCCACATGCTGCGAGAGTCGAACATGCCCGCGGTGCTCACCGAGAACCTGTTCATCGACACCGCTGCCGACGCCAACATGCTCAAGAACGCGGCGTTCCTCACCGCCACGGCGCAGGGCCACGTCAACGGCATCGCGTCCTACCTGGGTCTGACCGCCCCGCCGCCGAGCTTCAGCACCATCGTGGACAACGCCACCGCGGGCCGGTTCACGGCCAGCGCCAACTGGGGCACCTCGACGTTCTCCGGCCAGCGCTACGGCGCCGACTACCGCTTCGCCAACCCGGTGCTGGCCAGCGACTCCGCCTGGTTCAAGGTGAACATCCCGGCAACGGCCAACTACCGGGTCGACGTCTGGCACGCCGCCGACCCCGGCTACAGCAGCTCCGCGCCGCATGTCGTGGTGACCACCGGCGGCAACCAGACCGTCCACCTCGACCAGCGCACCGGCGGCGGCGGGTGGCGCTCGCTGGGCACGTTCAACCTCGCCGCGGGCGACTACAACGCCGTCGGCGTCAGCCGATGGACCAGCGCGACCGGCTACGTCATCGCCGACGCGGTGCGGGTCACCCGCGTGTAGGCGCGCTCGAAGCTCCGTCCATGCTGTTGGATCGGTGTGGACGGAGCTGACGACGGCGGGGGAGTGCGATGGACGGCGGCAGACGGGACCTTTCCAGCGCGGGCCTGCTCTTCCTCGCGGAGCGGCGGCTGGCGACGCTGAGCACCCTGCGGCCCGACGGCACCCCGCATGTCACCCCGGTCGGCTTCACCTACGACCCGGCGACCGGCCTGGCCCGGGTCATCTGCGACGGGGCCAGCCGCAAGGCCGCCAACGCGCGCCGCAACCCGGCGGTGGCGCTGTGCCAGTTCGAGGGCCGCTTCTGGCTGACCCTTCAGGGCGAGGCGACGGTCACCGGCGACCCGGAGCGGGTCGCCGACGCCGTCGCCCGGTACACCGCCCGCTACCGCGAACCCCGGGTCAACCCGAACCGCGTTGCGCTCGAGATCGTGGTGACACGCCTGCTCGGCGACGCCTCCCTGCTGGCCTGACGGCTCAGCGCAGGCGGCACTCCAGCCAGACCACCTTGCCGGTGCGGCCGCTCACCACTCCCCAGCGGGCCGACAGGCCGTCGACGAGGCCGAGGCCGAAGCCGCCGTCCACCCCCGGCGAGCGCTGCTCCGGTGGTCGCGGGCTGCGATCGGTCACCTCGATGCGCAGCCCCGCGCCGGTGCGGGCCAGCCGGATCGCGACCGCCCCGCCGCCGTGCAGCACGGCGTTGCTCACCAGCTCGGAGGCGAGGATGAGCGCGTCGCCGTCCGGGTCGCGCAGGTTCCACGCGCCGAGCTGGGTGCTGACGAACTGCCGGGCGAGGACGTTGCTGGCCCGGCCGCCCGGCAGCCGGATCGACGCGGCCGTCACGGGCATCCCGCCCCGGCCGTGCTTCGCTGATTTCACGGTCCACCCCCTGATCTCGGCTTGGTCTCGGCAGGGATTCGGGGCCTGGCGGCATCCGGATGGGTGGCCTTCCACAGCCCGCCCCCGCCGGTAGAGTCGGCGGGGTGCCGGACCGTCGCGCCCCCCGCCGCCTGCTCGCGCTGTGCCTGGTGCTGAGCGTCGCCGCGTGCTCCTCGCCCGCCCCCGAAACACCCGTGTTCACCCCGCCCAGCGGCACCGCCGCGGCCTCGGGGGCGCCGTCCGCCGCGCCGTCGGCGAGCGCGAGCGTGCGCCCGACCGCGACGCCGGTGGTGCGGGTCGCGCCGAAGAGCGCCTTCGCGGTGGGCGTACGCACGCTGAAGTTCACCCGCGGCGACCGCGCCCTGCCGACCACCGTCTGGTATCCGGCGACCGGCAAGGCGGGCGGCTCGCCGCGCAAGGACGCCGCGGCCGCCGCCGGGCGCTTCCCCGTGGTGCTGTTCAGCCACGGCCTGCGCGGGCTGCCCACGTACTACCAGCAGCTCACCACCAGGTTCGCCGCGGCGGGTTTCGTGGTGGCCGGTCCGGCGTACCCGTTCACCAACCACAATGCCGACCCGTTCAAGCAGCTCGACATGGCCAACCAGCCCGCCGACGGGTCCGCGGTGCTCACCGCGCTGCTCAAGCTCGACACGAAGTCGGGCGACCTGTTCGCCGGGCATCTCGACGGCGCCCACATCGGCGTGGCGGGGCACTCCGCGGGCGGGTACACCTCCGCGGGCATGCTGGCGAACAACCGCGACGCCCGGGTCGACGCGGCGATCGTGATCTCGGGCGGCTCCATGGGGGCGTTCCAGGGCGCGCGCACCCCGGTGCTGTTCGTGCACGGCGATGCCGACGCGGTGGTGCGCTACCAGGCCGGGCGGGACGCGTACAACGCGACGTCCTGGCCGCGGGCCTTCCTGACGCTGCTCGGCGGCGACCACGGCGCGTTCCTCGGGCCCGGCGCGAAGGGTTTCGACCAGACCATCAAGACCATGACCGACTTCCTGCGCTGGGCGCTGTGGGGCGACGCCGCGGCCAAGGGCCGGCTGTCCGCCGACGGCACCCGCGCGGGCGTGGCCAAGTTCGAGGCGAAACTGTGAACCTGCTACCCGGGCAGTGCCGGGTCTACTGGGCGGACCCGGCCGACGAGCAGCCCTGGCACCAGGAGCTGCTGAGCGCGGGCGAGCGGGCCCGGCGCGAGTCGCTGCGCAGGCCCGAGGACCGCGCCCGGCAGACGGTGGCCGCGGCGCTGCTGCGCCTGCTGGTCGGCCGGCACCTGGGCGAGAAACCCGCGGGGGTACGCGTCGAGCGCGCCTGCACCACCTGCGCGGTCCCGCACGGCCGGCCCACCGTGCCGGGCGGCCCGGACGTGTCCGTGTCGCACTCGGGCGACCGCATCGCCGTCGTGCTGAGCCTGGCCGGGCCGGTCGGCGTCGACGTGGAGCAGGCCCAGCCGCAGCGCGACATCCTCGGGGTGGCCCGGCTGGCGCTGTCCGAGGCCGAGCTGGCCGCCTCGGCTCCGCTCGACCGGGACGGCTTCTACACGTACTGGACGCGCAAGGAGTCGGTGCTCAAGGCGACCGGCGACGGCCTGCGGGTGGCCATGACCAAGATCGAGGTGTCGGCCCCGGCGCAGGCCCCGCGCCTGCACCGCTTCGACGGGCGGCCCGAGGTGGTCGAGGCCGCGCGCATGTTCACCCTCGTGCCGGGCGCGGGCTACCAGGGGGCGCTGACCGTGCTCGGCACGCCGTCGGCGGTCACCGAGCACGACGCCGCCGAGCTGCTGCGTCACCAGGGCGAGGGCTTGTAGTCCTTCAGGAAGCACCCGAACAGGTCCTCGCCGAGCTCGCCGCGCACGATCGGGTCGTACACCCGGGCCGCGCCGTCGACCAGGTCGAGCGGGGCGTGGAACCCCGCGTCCGCCAGGCGGATCTTGGTCGGGTGCGGGCGCTCGTCGGTGATCCAGCCGGTGTCGACCGCGGTCATCAGGATGCCGTCGTCGAGCATCTCCCCGGCGCTGGTGCGGGTCAGCATGTTCAGCGCGGCCTTGGCCATGTTCGTGTGCGGGTGGCCCGGCCCCTTGTACTTGCGGCTGAACTGCCCCTCCATCGCCGACACGTTCACCACGTACTTACGCCGCGCCGGTGCCGCGGCCATCGCCGCGCGCAGCCGGGCGACCAGCACGAACGGGGCGGTGACGTTGCACAGCTGCACTTCGAGCAGCTCGACCGGGTCGACCTCCTGCACCACCTGCACCCAGCTGTTGCTGGGGTCGAGGTCGGGCACCAGGCCGCCCGCGTCGATCGCGGAGCCGTCGGCGATGCGCTCCAGGCTCGCCCCGCCGGTGGTCAGCGCCAGTGACGTGACCAGCTCCGGGCTCAGCTGCTGGTGCGGCATGGCCTGGATGGCCGCCGCGGCCGGGCTCGACCCGGTGTAGTGGCCGAAGCTGATCAGCTCGGGCAGCGGCCCGTCCGGCAGCGGGGCCGACTCGGCCGCCAGCAGCTGCCCGTACGCCTGCGCGGACCGGCGTACCGTCTGCGCCGCGTTGTTGATCAGGATGTCCAGCGGGCCCTGCGCCGCGACGGAGTCGGCGAGCGCCACCACCTGGGCGGGGTCGCGCAGGTCGATGCCGACCACGCGCAGCCGGTGCAGCCACTCGGCGCTGTCCGGCATCGCCTTGAACCGGCGCACCGCGTCGGCAGGGAACCGCGTGGTGATCGTGGTGTGCGCGCCGTCGCGCAGCAGCCGCAGCGCGATGTACATGCCGATCTTGGCGCGTCCGCCGGTGAGCAGCGCGCGCCGGCCCGTCAGGTCGGTACGCGCGTCGCGGCGGGCGTGGTTCAGCTCCGCGCACGGCGGGCACAGCTGGTGGTAGAACGCGTCCACCTGGGTGTAGCGGTCCTTGCAGATGTAGCAGGCCCGCGGCTGGCGCAGGTGCCCGGCGACGTCGCCCTTGGTGGGGGAGGTCAGCCCGAACACGCCCGCGGTCTCGTCGTCGATGCGGCCCGGCGCGCCCGTCGCGGTCGCCGCGGTCACCGCCTCGTCGGCGGCGAGGATCTCCTCGCGCTTGTCCCGGCGGCGCTGCTGCTTGACGGTCTTGAACAGCCGCCCCACGGCGCGGCGCACCGCCACGGCGTCGGGGTGCTCGGTCGGCAGGTGCTCGACCTCCGCCAGCACGCTCAGGCACGCCTCAAGGCGGGCGGCATCGATCCCGGTGCGCCCCTGCTCAGTGATCGTCATCCCGCTGCCCGTTCCGTGCTCGCCTGCAACCTCGCCCGGAAACTGTACGCAAAAGCCCGCACGATGACCGAACCAGCCGCCGAACGCACCCCCGCACTGTCGCCCATCTCACCCACCCGCCCTCGCCGCCCCACGCCCTCCCCACTCGCCTCCGCGCTACCCGGCCAGGATCGCCATAGACGTTGGCCTATCACATCGACTTTTTCGCGCGCGGAGTCGATGTGATAGGCCAACGTCTATGACAAATCGGGGTGGGGCGGGCCGGCGGGGCCGCGGTGGTGGGTCAGGCGGGGGCGATGGTGGCGCCGGTGGTGGCGTCGGTGACGAGGATGGCTTCGACGGGGCAGCAGTCGGCGGCGTCGCTCGCGGCCTCGTCCGGGTCGATCAGGTCACGCAGCGGCGTGGACTTCTTGTCGACCAGGGCGAAGTACTCGGGCGCGGTGCCCGCGCACAGGCCGGACCCGATGCACCGGTCGCGGTCGACGGTGACCTTCCACTGCCCGCTCACCAGCGCACCGGCAGTTCCTTGAGACCGCGCACCAGCATGCCCTTCTTCCAGGGCAGCGCCTGCTCGGCGACGGCCAGTTCCAGGTTCGGGAAACGGGTGATCAGGCTGTGCAGCGCGACCTGCAGTTCCATGCGGGCGAGCTGGGCGCCGACGCAGTGGTGCGGGCCGTGGCCGAAGCCGAGGTGCGGGTTGCTCTCCCGGCGGAAGTCGAGCTCGTCGGGGTTGTCGAAGACCTTGTCGTCGCGGTTGGCGGAGGCGAGCGCGCCGAGCACCGGCTCCCCGGCGCGGATCAGCACGTCGCCGAGCATGATGTCCTCGGTGGCGTAGCGGGCGAACGCGGCGGCGGTGCCCAGCGGCACGTAGCGCATCAGCTCGTCGACCGCGGCCGGGATCAGGGACGGGTCCGCGCGCAGCTCGGCGAGCTGGTCGGGGTTGGTGAGCAGCACGTACACGAAGTTGGGGATCTGGGTCACGGTGGTCTCGTGGCCGGCGGCGAGCAGCCCGGCCGACAGCTGCACCAGCTCGGCCTCGGTGAGCCGGTCCTCGTCCTCGTCGCGGGCCTTGACCATGGCGCCGAGCAGGTCGTCGGTCTCCTGGACGCGGCGCTGGGCGATCAGGCCGGCGATGTAGCCGTGCAGGTTGCCCAGGTACTCCATGATCTGCTGCGGGGTGAGCGAGGTGGTCGAGATGATCGCCTCGGACCACAGCTGGAACTTGTCCCGGTCGCTGAACGGCACGCCGAGCAGCTCGCAGATGACGGCCACGGGCAGCGGGGTGGCGAAGTGCTCGACCAGGTCGGCGGGGGAGCCGTGCCGCGCCATGTCGTCGAGCAGCTGGTTCGCGATCTCCTGGGTGCGCGGGCGCAGCGTCTCGACGCGGCGGGCGGTGAACGCCTTCGCGATGAGTTTGCGCAGCCGGGTGTGCTCGGGCGGGTCCATCGCGAGCATGCCGGACTCGCCCTGGTGCGGGTGGGTGCGCGGCTCGTCGCGCCCGACGCTGGCGGCCCGGCTGAACCGGGCGTCGCCGAGGACCATCCGCACGTCGTCGTAGCGGGTGGCGAGCCAGGCCTCCTCGCCGTACGGCAGGCGCACCCTGGTCAGCGGTTCGCTGCGGCGCAGCTGCTCGTAGAGCGGGTTGAGGTTGAGCCGGTCGGGGTCGCTGAACGGGTAGGTGCGGGCCGCCATGACTTCACTGCCGGTCGACATCGTCGCCCCCTCGTGTGCGTACGAATTCAACTCTATGGATGGTAGTGTGGGTCAGTCCCGAAGTCGATGCCCATTCTATGAAAAAGCCGGATATTCACGGCGGATCCGGGCGCATCACTCGCGGCGGATCCGGGACGGCAGGGTCGTCGGCGCCCCTTCCCGGACCGCCGAGATGATCATTTCGCGGAGCTGCTCCATCGGGTCGCCGTCGCCGACGGCCAGCGAGTTCTTCGTCGCCGCGATGGTCAGCCCCAGCTCGGGCAGGGCCCCGGCCAGGCTGCCGCCGATCCCGCCCACCTCGATCATCGGACCGTCGACGGCGTACCCGAGCGTCCACCGCACCGGCATGCCGAATGTCCACTCCGGACCCCGGGTGACCGGCCTGGTCGCCTCGCGCAGCCGCGCCGGGGAGATCAGCCGGACCCCGTCCACCTCGCCGAGCAGCGCCGCAAACATGCGGGCCGCCGCGCGGGCGGTGATGGTGCCGACGGCGGGCACCTCCGCCCGCAGGAAGGAGCGGTCGTTGCCCAGGTCGGCGTCGGGCCGCGCGCCGTGCGGCACCGCCCGGTCGAAGTTCGGCAGCTGCGCGCTGAGCTGCTTGAGCGCGTCCGACCAGCTCCGCTCGTCGAGCACGGCGAGCCGGTCAAGATCTTCATCGGGTACGCGGAGCAGCAGCTCGCCGGGCACGCCCAGCGGCGCGGCCACGTCGGTGGCGAGCACCTGCGACAGGGTGCGGCCGGTGACCCGCCGGACCGTCTCGCCGACCAGCCAGCCGTACGTCCACACGTGGTAGCCGTGCGCCGTGCCCGGTTCCCACTCCGGGGCCGTGTCGGCCAGGATCGCGCACATGCGGCCCCAGTCGGCCAGATCGGCGGCGGTCACGTCGGGCGGCAGCGCGGGCAGCCCGGCGGTGTGCGTGAGCACGTGCCGCAGCGTCACGCCCGACTTGCCGTTGCGGGCGAACTCCGGCCACACCTCGGCCAGCCGCAGGTCGTAGTCGAGCCGCCCCTGCTCGGCCAGCACGTGCACGACGGTCGAGGTGAGCGCCTTGCCGGTGGAGAAGCTGAAGAACGGCGTGCCCGGGGTGACCGCCCGCCCCGTCGCGGGGTCGGCCAGCCCGGCGACGGCGTCGACGATCGGCGCGCCGTGCAGGTACGCGGCGACCTGCACGCCGGTCTCCTGCCCGGAGTCGACGAGCTCGTCGACGCGCTGCTGCACACGCTGCTGGAGGTGGTGCCGGTTCATGGTGCGGGGGTGTCCTCTCGGGGGGTGTCGCCGGGCGTCGCGGCCGGCCAGTGTTCGAGCAGCACGTGCAGCGCCTCGACGGACCGCCGCCACGACAGTTCCACGTCGCGCGGGTGGCCGAAGCCGCCGGTCGCCTCCAGGCTCACGAACCCGTGGAACGTGCTGCGCAGCAGGCGCACCGCGTCGGTGAGATCGGGTTCGGACAGACCGTACCCGCGCAGCATGCCGTAGGTCAGCTCGTAGGTGCGCCGGAACGCCACCGGGTCGGCGGTGACGAGTTCGGGCGGCAGGGGGAGCTGGGTGGCGGCGTACCGCCCGGGGTGGGTGAGGGCGTAGGCCCGGTAGGCGTCGGCGAACGCGAGCAGCGCGTCGCGGCCGGAGCGTCCTGCCACGGCCGCGCCGATGCGGTCGACGAGCTCGCCGGCGGCCAGCAGGGCGATGCGGTGCCGCAGGTCCTGCAGGTTGCGGACGTGGGAGTAGAGGCTCGCATCCTTGACCCCGAACCCGCGGGCCACCGCGGAGATGGTGACGCCGTCGAGCCCGGCGGTGTCCGCCAGGTCGGCCGCCGCCAGCGTCACCCGCTGCGCCGAAAGCCCTGCCCGTGCCATGAACCTAAGCATACTAGGTTTCAGCCTAGGATGGCTAGGGAGGGTTGTTCAGTCCACGTACGGCCGGACCAGGCCCGGGGCCGGCAGGTACGGCTCCCAGTAGACGATCTGCCAGGCCGCCTGCAGCGCGTCCTCGCACGGGTAGGTGTGCCCGCACCGGTCGCAGATGCCCTGCACCTGCATGTGGTGCTCGTTCCAGCGCTGGCGCCCCTCGGTGACCATGGTCAGGGCGCGGCTCTGGATCGCCGTCCGGCCGACGTAAGTCGTGCCGTGGGACGTGCGCCGGGCGTCGCTAGAGGATCTGGGTCGTGGCTGCGGCCTTGACATCAATCTTCTCCTGCCGTCATCCCGCATAACGCGCTACGGAGCGCAAAGGTGCCGAGCTGTCGTAAACCCGTTGCTCGGGCGGAAGCCCTGCGATGGACTGGCCTGGTGAGATCGTTCGAAGAGTTGCTGGTGGAGGGTGCGGAGGCACCGGTCGACGGGTGGGACTTCGGCTGGTTCGCCGGACGGGCCACCGAACAGCGCCCGTCCTGGGGCTACGCGCGGCTGCTCGCCGAACGCGCCGCGACCGCGACCGCGGTGCTGGACGTGCAGACCGGCGGCGGCGAGGTGTACGCCGAAGTGCTGGCCCGGGCCGCGCGCCGACCGGCCACCGCCGCCGCGACCGAGTCCTGGCCGCCGAACCTCGCGCTGGCCCGTCGCACCCTCACCCCGCTGGGCGTGACCGTGGCCGAGGCCCCCGACGGGGCGGCGCTGCCGTTCCCGGACGCGTCGTTCGACCTGGTGGCCAGCCGGCATCCGACGGTCACCAACTGGGCCGAGACGGCCCGGGTGCTCACCCCCGGCGGCGACTACCTGTCCCAGCAGATCGGCGCGGGCTCGATGCGGGAGCTGAGCGAGTTCTTCCTCGGCCCCGTCGACCCGGGCACGGGCCGGCTGCCGCAGACCTCGGCCGCCGGGGCGGAATCCGCCGGGCTCACCGTGACGGAGCTGCGGCCGCAGGCGCTGCGCACCGAGTTCTTCGACGTCGCCGCGGTGATCGTGTTCCTGCGCAAGGTGATCTGGACCGTGCCCGGCTTCGACGTGGTGAAATACCACGACCGGCTGGTGGCCATGGACGCGCGGATCCGTGCCGAGGGCCCGTTCGTCGCCCACTCCCAGCGCTTCCTGCTCACCGCCCGCAAACCCTGACGGTCAGCGGCGCGGGTAGCGGATCAGCAGGCTGGCGTGCACGGGCTGGTCGCCGACGGCCTCGTACACGTGGGGCACGTCGGACTGCCAGGACAGGTGCTCGCCGGGGTGGGCGGTGCGCGGGTCGTCGGCGGGGCCGGCGCGCAGCACGCCGCTGAAGACGGTGATGTGCTCGGTCACCCCGGCGTGGTGGGCGGGCGAGGACTGGACCGCGCCGGGCGGCACCACCATCCGGTACAGCTCGTAGGTGACCGCCTCGTCGTCGAACACCTGCAGCAGCGTGGCCTCTACGGCGGTGCCGCGCACCACGCCGGTCTGCCCGCCGGCGAGCAGCGCGGTGATCGGCACCCCGAGCGCGGCGGTCACCGACCACAGCGTGTCCAGGGTCGGGTTGCGGGTGCCGTTCTCCAGCCCCGACAGCGTGGCCTTGCCCACGTTCGCCCGCCGGGCCAGCTCGGACAGCGAGATGCCGGCCGCCTCGCGCAGCCGCCGCAGCCGCGGGCCGACGCTCTCGGCGCCGGGCTCCAGGGCCGGGGGCTGGCTGCCGGGGACGGTTGCCGGACGCGCGCTCATGGGGCTATCGTGCACCACGAGCGACCGTTCCGTTTGCGGAACGGCAACGAGGGCACCGCGCTCACCCGACCCCGCCTGACGTAGACGTTGGCCTATCTCATCGAAGATGATCGCGATTCATTCGATGTGATAGGCCAACGTCGATCGAAAGGCGGGTGGGGTGGGCGGGGCACGGGACGGAGGCGGGTGGGCGTGGGCAGGGGAGTGCTGCAGCCGGTGCTGGCCGGGGTGGTCACGGCGGTGGTCGGGTTCGCGAGCACGTTCGCCGTGGTGCTGGCCGGGCTGCGAGCGGTCGGCGCGGACTCGGGCCAGGCCGCGTCGGGCCTGCTGGCGGTATGCGTGGCGGCCGGTGCGACGGCGATCGTGCTGGGCTTGCGCCACCGCATCCCGATCAGCATCGCCTGGTCCACCCCGGGCGCGGCGCTGCTGGTCGCCACCGGCGCGGTCGACGGCGGATTCGCCGCAGCCGTGGGCGCGTTCCTGGTCACCGGCGCGCTGATCGTCGCGGCAGGGCTGTTCCCGGCGCTGGGCCGGGCGATCGCGGCGATCCCGCGGCCGATCGCGGCGGCCATGCTGGCGGGCGTACTGCTCGACCTGTGCATCGCCCCGGTGCGCGCGCTGGTCGACGTGCCGCTGCTCGCCGCGCCGATCGTGCTGGTGTGGCTGGTGCTCAACCGCTTCGCCCGGGCCTGGGCGGTGCCCGCCGCGCTCGCCACGGCCGCGGCCGTGATCGTGCTGGACTCGCCGGGCGCGCTGCGCGGGGCCGCCGCCGCGCCGGAGGTCGTGCTCACCGCGCCGGTGTTCACCTGGCAGGCGCTGGTGAGCCTGGCCGTGCCGCTGTTCCTGGTCACCATGGCCTCGCAGAACGTGCCCGGCATGGCCGTGCTGCAGGGGTACGGCTACACCCCGCCGCTGCGCGGCATCCTGCTCGGCACCGGGGCCGCCACGGCGGTGGCCGCGCCGTTCGGCTCGCACGCGGTGAACCTGGCCGCCATCACCGCCGCACTGGCCGCGGGCCCTGACGCGCACCCGGACCCGCGGCGGCGCTGGATCGCGTCGGTGACCGCGGGCACCGGCATGATCACGCTCGGGCTGGGCGCGAGCGCGGCGACGGCGTTCGTGCTCAGCTCGCCGCCGCTGCTGATCGAGGCGGTGGCGGGCCTGGCCCTGCTCGGCGCGCTCGGCGCGGCGGTCACCTCGGCCATGGCCGAGGCCGAGGGCCGGGAGGCGGCCGTCGTCACCTTCGTGGTGACCGCGTCCGGGGTGGCGCTGCTCGGGGTCGGGGCGGCCTTCTGGGGGCTGCTGGCCGGCGGCCTCATGCTGCTGCTGCGGCCTCGCTCAGGAACGTCTCCACCGCCGCCGCGAACGTCGCCGGAGCGTCCACCCACGGAAAGTGACCCGACCCCGGCTGCACCGTCAGCCGTGCCGAGCTGAGCCGCCCGGCGAGCGCCCGTACGGCGTGCCTGGTCGGCCAGATGTCGTGCTCGCCGACCACCAGCAGCATCGGCGCGGCCAGCCCGGTCAGCCGGTCCACCAGCGCCGGATCGGGCTCGTAGCCGGCGTAGAAGCCGTCGGTCGCGGGCTTGGCGAACTCGGCCGGCTCGGCGGCGGCCTGCGCCTTCGCGGCGTCGTTCCACTGCCCGTACAGCAGCGGGGCGGACAGCCATCGCAGCCGTTCCAGCTCCTCGTCGTCGGCGGCCTCGGCGGTCAGCGCGGCGGCGGCCTCGTCGATCCACGGCTCGTGCGAGCGCTCGGCCAGCACGTGCGCCACGTCCAGATCGGACGGCAGGCCCAGCACCCGCAGCGACGGGTCGACGACGACCAGGCGGCGCAGGCGGTGCGGGTGCCTGTCGGCGTACAGGAAGCACACGCCCCCGCTGGCGGAGTGGCCGAACAGGTCCATGGTGTCCAGCCCGAGGTGCGCCCGCAGCGCCTCGACGTCGTCGGCGATGCGGTCGACGCGGTAGGTGTCCGGATCGGCGGGCACCGCCGAATCGCCGGTGCCCCGGTTGTCGAGCAGGATCAGCGTCCGCGTGGCCGACAACCCGCCCAGCTCCCCGAGATACCGCACCGCCTGCCCCGGCCCGCCCGGCACACACACCAGCGGCGGCCCGCCCCCACTCACCCGGTAGGCCAGCTCGGTCCCGTCCCACGATCGGAAGCGTTCCACCCATCCCATCCTGCCAAAGGTCAGGGGCGGGTTCGGCGGAGGCGGGTGTAGGCGTAGGTGGTGGCGGTGGTCCAGAGGAAGGCGTGGGTGGTGAGGGTGAGGGCGGTGAGGGTGGGGCCGCCGGAGGCGGTGTAGCGGGCGGCGGCCATCAGCGGGGGCACCAGCCAGGGGGCGGGGGAGCCCTGCAGGCCCAGCACGACGGCCAGGACGGAGCCGGTGACCAGGACCGCGACGCCCATTCCGGCGGTACGGACGACCGCCCGGCTCGCCAGCGCGCCCAGCGCCACGGCCGGGCCCAGTGCCAGCAGGTGCACGCCGAGTCCGATGAGGACGGCGACTCCGACGGGCACGTTCGCGTCGGCCTTGACGGCCTGGAACACCCAGGGCGCGGCGAGCGCGACGGCGATGGTGCCGAGCCCGGCCACGGCGGCGGCCAGCAGCCCGGCGGCGGTCTCGCGGGCGGCGGAGCCGAGGGCCACCCGGGCCAGCCGGCGCTGCACGTCCGGCTCGACGTCCAGCAGGATCTTCGTCTGCCAGGCCAGCACGGGGAAGGCGACCAGCGCGGAGACGCCGTACGCCTCACCGGCCTCGGCCTGCCCGCCGCCGTAGAGGATCGACAGCGCGGCGAGCGCGGCGATCAGGGGCGCGACGGCCCGGCCGGTGCGGACGAAGCCGTGCAGCCGCATCCGGGTCAGCGCGATCACGAGCCGACCTCCTCGCGTACCCGCAGCACGTGGTGGCCCTGCTCGCGCAGGCGCGCGACGGCGCCGGCCAGGTCGGCGGCGCTGACCGCCACCTCCACGACGCAGCGCGGTCCGGTGTCGGCGGCGGCGGTGCTCAGCGTGCCGTCGGCGACGGTCCACGTGCCCGCGCCGGGCAGCCGCACCGTCTCCCCGCGGTGGTCGCTGACCAGCACCGAGCCGCCGCGCGCGGCGACCTCCAGCACGATCTCGGGGACCAGGTCGCGGGTCGCGGCGTCCAGACCCTCCCACGGTTCGTCGAGGATCAGCAGGTCGGGCGGGGCGAGCAGGGCCTGCGCCAGGCCGACCTTCTGCGCGGTGCCCTTGGACAGCTCGGGCAGCTTGACGTCGCGGAACTCGCCGAGCCCGAGCCGCTGGACCCACTCGTCGACGGCCCGCCCGGCCGCGGCGGGGCCGAGCCCGCGCACCGCGGCCATGGCCCGCAGGTAGCCGTCGACGGTGCTCGGCTGCTCGGCGGGGAAGCGCTCCGGGACCCAGCCCACCACGGCGGGGCGGCCGGTCACCCGGCCCTTCGCCGGGCGCAGCACCCCGGCGATGAGCTGGAGCAATGTGGACTTGCCGGCACCGTTGCGGCCCAGCACCACCACGATGCCGCCGGGCTCCACCCGGGCCGTGACGTCGCGCAGGACCCACGGGCCGCCGCGGCGGTAGCGCAGCCACACGTCGTCTAGATGCACCGGGCGATTGTGCCACCGGGCACGCCGTACCGGCCATGGGTGATCTTGGCGTGGGGCCGCGACGCGGCCGGAGCGGACATAGGATGGTGCTTTCGTGCATGTTCGCCGGGTGCCGCGGTGTGGCGGGCCGGGCGGCCGACGGCAGGAGAATCACCATGGATCTCGGAGTGCACCTCGTCAGCTTCACGTTCCCGGGCGGCACGGCGGCGATCGGCCCGACGCTGGCCGCGGCGGGCCGGGCGGCCGAGGACGCCGGGGTGGCCAACCTGTCGGTGATGGACCACTACCTGCAGATGGAGGGCATGGACCTGGGCGGTCCGCTGATGCCCATGCTGGAGGGGTACACCACGCTGGGCTTCCTGGCCGCGAACACCCGCACGGTCAAGCTGCAGCTGCTGGTCACCGGCGTGACGTACCGGCACCCCGGGCTGCTCGCGAAGATCGTGACCACGCTGGACGTGCTGTCCGGCGGCCGGGCCGTGCTCGGCATCGGCGCGGCCTGGTACGACCGCGAGCACGCCGCCTACGGGGTGCCCTTCCCGCCGGTGGCCGAGCGCTTCGAGCGGCTGGAGGAGGCGCTGCGCATCGTGCGCCAGATGTGGAGCGACGACGACGGCCCGTTCGAGGGCCGGCACTATCAGCTGGCGGAGACGGTCAACTCGCCGCAGGCGCTGTCCGCCCCGCACCCGCCCATCATGATCGGCGGCGGGGGCGAGAAGAAGACGCTGCGCCTGGTCGCCAGGTACGCCGACGCCTGCAACCTGTTCGCCGGGCCGGGCAGCGCGCCGGAGGAGATCGCGGCGAAGCTCGACGTGCTCCAGCGGCACTGCGAGCGCGAGGGCACCGACTACGACCGCATCCGCAAGACCATCGCCTGGTCGGCCCCGGTGACCCCGGACGCGGCCGGCGGGGCGGAGTTCGCCGCGTCGCTGGAGCCGTACGCGAAGCTGGGCGTCACCCAGGTGCACGTGATGCCGTACACGGCCGAGCCGGTGGCCTTCCTCGACGGCCTCGGCGAGCACGTGGTGGGCCGGCTGAAGCAGCTGTGACGCCTCAGCCGAGGCCGAGCAGCGGCGGGACCTGCGCCATCGCGGTGACCACGTGCTCGGCCCCGGCGGCGCGCAGCGTGTCCGCGGACGCCAGCGCGGCATACCCGATGACGGTCATGCCCGCCGCCCGGCCGCCGCGCACCCCGAACGGGCTGTCCTCGATCAGCACGCAGTCCGCCGGGTCGACCCCGATCCGGTCGGCGGCCAGCAGGAACAGGTCGGGCTCGGGCTTGCCCCGGGCGACCATCGACGCGCTGTAGAGGTGCTCGCCGAAGTAGCCGGCCAGCCCGGTGACCCGCAGCCGGAACGCGATCTCGTGCGGCGTGCCGCTGGACGCCACGCACACCGGCACCGCCGCGGCACGCAGCAGGTCCAGCAGCTCGCGTACGCCGTCGACGGCGGTCAGCTCGTCGCGCTGGCGCGCCAGCACCTCGCGCTCGTACGCGGCGGGCAGGTCGAAGCCGATCGGGCGGCCGAGTTCGAGCTCGACCTCGGCGACGCACTCGACGGTGGCCCGGCCCATGTAGCGCTCGATGCTCTGCGCCGGCGTCGTGGGCAGGCCGGCCCGGGTGACCAGCTCCGCGAACACCGTGTTGTTGATGATCTCGGAGTCCACCAGCACGCCGTCGCAGTCGAACACCACCGCTTTGATCACCCGTACAGGTAACCACGGACGGGCGGGCCGCCGCGCCACGGGTGTGACGGGGTGTCGCGATGTGGACAAATCGGATGTACTGGTCGCGCGCCGGGTCCGATCATGAGCGGCAACGACCCGGTGCGCGGAGGTATGCCATGTCCCGTCAGCTGACCCGCAGAACCGTGCTCGCCGCCGGGCTGGGACTGGCCGCCGCGCCACTGCTGCCCGCACACCGCTCGGCCGCCGCCGAACCCCCGCTGCGCGTCGGCGTGCTGGCCGCGCGGACCGGCGGCCTCGTCGAGCACGGCCGCCAGCACCTGCTCGGCGCGCAGCGGCGGGCCGACGGGCTGAACGGCGCGGCCGGGCACGGCGGCGCACACCCCGCCCCGCAGCTGGAACTGCTGCTCCAGGACGTCGGCGACACCCCGGCGACCGCCCGGGAAGCCGTGTCCCGGCTGCTCGACCGGGGCGTGCACGCCATCGTCGGACCGCCCGCCGGCTGGCTCGACGACGCCGTCACCGGCACCGCGCAGGCCGCCTGCACCCCGCTCGTGCTCCCGGCCACCGGCCCGGCCCCGGGGTCGCCGTACGCCTTCCGCAGCGCGCCCACCGACGCGCAGGTGCACCGGGCGCTGCTCGCCGCGATGACGGCGGGCGGCCAGCGCGCCGCCGGGGTGCTCCGCCTCGACGCGCGCGACACCCCGGCGCTGCGGGAGGCGCTCGCCGCCGAGGCCGCCGGGCAGGGCGCGCGCATCGTGTCCACCGAACCGGTGCCGCTCGACGGCACGGGCCTCGCGGACAAGGTGAAGGCCCTGCTGGCGGCGACTCCCGAAGCGCTGCTGCTGGACCTGCCCGCGTCCCTGGCCGCCGCGGCGGCTGCGGCCGCCAAGACCGGGGGCTGGACCGGCCCCGTGCTGTCCACACCGGACGCCGCGTCGGCGATGTTCCACCAGCTCGCGGGTGAGGCGGCGGCGGGCGTGCGGGCTGTCAGCCCGTGGCTGCCGGCGGCCGCCGAAGCGCCGGAGACGCTGCCGCACTGGTCGGGCGTGCGGCGTTTCGCCGCCGAGCTGGGCACCGCCCCCGCCCCGTCCGCCGGGTACGCCGCCGACGCGGTGACCCTGCTGCACCAGGCGTTCCTCGGCCACCGCGACAAGATGGCCGCCCGCGACCAGCTCGAACGCGCCTGCTGCGTCGGCGTCACCGGCGTGTACAACCTGACCGCCGACGACCACGCGGGCCTGGCCCCCGACGCCCTCACCCTGCTCACCTCCCGCGCCGGCTTGTGGACGACCTTGCCTCCTGCCCCGTGACCCGTCCGGCCGCGACATCGGGTGATCGGATGCGCGACCGCCGCATACTGGGCCGCGTGACCCACGACGACAGCGCAGGGCCGCCGGCCGAGGAGTGCCTGCTGTGCCGGCCCGCCGAGGCGGACGGGTTCTTCGAGCGCCGCCGGGTGTGGGAGGACGAGCACTGGCGGCTGTCGGTGGTGCTCCGGGGTGCGGTCGCGGGGTTCGCGCACCTGGAGCCGCGCCGGCACATCCCGTACATCACCGACCTGGCCGGGCCGGAGGCGGCGACCCTCGGGCCGGTGCTGGCCCGGGCCACCGCGGCGGTGCGCGAGGCGACGGGGGCCGACAAGGTCTACGTGTACGTCTTCGGCGACCGGGTGCCGCACCTGCACTTCAACCTGGCCCCGAGCCATCCGGGCGGCCCGCTGGTCGGCGGCGCGGGCCAGGTGCGGGCCGGTGCCCCGCAGCTCGACCGGGGTGTGCACGAGGCCGCTGCGGCTTCGGTGCGCCGGGTGCTCGGCGGGTGAGGCGCGCGCCGGCCGGGTAATGGGGCATTTCGGCAATTTTGCGAATTCTTGTCCGGTTTACGCTGTTTGTCGGTAGCGTCAGGGCAGCCCGACCTTCCCCTAGCAGTGGAGAACCCATGCGCCGCACCGTGCGACGTGGTCTCTTGTTGCTGACCACGGCCACCGTCCTCGTCCTCGGCTGGCCCGGCGCCGGCGCGCAGGCCGCCGCCTATCTCAGCCACCGCACCACCGTCGACATCTTCCGCGACGCCGGGATCTCGATCTGGTCCAGCGGGAAGTGCTCCGATCGCGACAACCCGAACTGCACGTCGTTCGAGCGCATCCGCCGGAGCACCGTCGACGGCCTGCTCACCCTGCGCAAGGCCAGCAAGTGCGACCTGCGGGTCACCGGCGGCACCGAGACCGGCCACGGCTCCGGCACGTACACGCACTGGAACGGCTGGAAGATCGACATCAGCAAGTACGACTGCGTCGGCCGCTACATCAAGCGGTACTTCCGCTACGTCGGCTACATCCGAGGCTGGGGTTACCAGTACAAGGCCCCGTCCGGGAACGTCTACACCGACGAGGGCAACCACTGGGACATCCTGTACTACAGCTGCGGCGGCTGCTCCGACGACGACGCCGACCTGGCCCCGAGCCCGTCGCCGAAACCGAGCCCGTCGCCCTCCGCGAAGCCCGGCTCGTCGCCCTCCGCGTCCGCGAAGCCGAGCCCGTCGGTGTCCACGAGCCCGTCCGTGCCACCGGCCTCGGCCCTCCCCGCGCCGCCGCCTTCGGCCGCCGCATCTGCCTCGGCGTCGCCGAGCCCGTCGACATCGGTCTCGCCGAGTGCGCCCGCTACGGCGCAGCCGGTGGTCGCCCCGGTGGCCTCGCCAGGTGTCACGCCTTCGGCGAGCCTGAGCGCCGGTCCGCCGGCGACAGGCGCGACGCAGCCCAGCATGACGCCGCAGCCCAAGCCCAGCGCGACGGCCCAACCCAGCGCCACGCAGCAGCCGAAGTCCAGCACCACGGCACAACCCAGCACCACGGCGCAGCCCGGTGCGACTGCGACGGCCCAGGCGGGCCTGGCACCGCCGCCCCTGACCCCGTCCACGACGCCGTCGGTGACGCCTTCGGCAGGCCCGTCGGCATCGGACGGAACCGTCCCGGGTGCGGCTTCAGCCGTCGCGGGTCAGGCAGCTCCGGAGTCGCCGGTGGCGCTGCCGCCGCCCCCGCTGCGTGAGCCCGTGCCGCAGCCGACGAAGCTGCTGCGGGCCGTGGACCCGGAGCCGCGTACGCCGCCCGCCACCATGAACCCGGCGGAGGTCGACGCACCACTCGGCTGAGCAGGTTTCGGGCCGTCCGCGGGGGAGCGCCGTTCCCGCGGGCGGCCCGGTTCAGCCCTTGACGTAGGAGAGCTTCTCCGCGATCCGGCCGTCGCGGACCCGGATGACGTCGACGCCGCGCACGTGGCCGGTGCCCCAGTCGTACCGCCACCGCTGCACCACCAGGTCGTCCGCGATGGTCAGCTCCTCGACGTCGAACCGGCCCTCGAGCTGCTCGAACACCGGCCGCCAGGCTTCGCGTACCTCGTCGCGGCCCTCGTGGCGGCGGCCGTCCGGGGCGGGGTTCGTGCTCTCGAACACCACGTCGGCCGTGCACAGGTCGAGCGCGGCTTCGAGATCGTGGTCGTTCCACGCGCCGTTGAAGGCGTCGATCAGTCCAGGCGTGTCCATGCTCGAACGATAGGTCCGCGCGCCGCCCTGAGCTTCGCGGACAGGCCCGGCGCGGGTGCCGGGTTCAGGACAGCGGCCGCGCGCCGGTCGCCGGGCCGGGACATGGGCCGCGCGCCGGTCCTGTGGCCCAGCGGCCGGCGCGCGGAGTCGGGGTCCGTCAGGCGGTGAAGCCCGCGAACAGGATCGAGGCCAGGCCGAGGCCGATGGCGAGGTTGGCCAGGGTCGCGCCGCCGAACACGGCGACCGGCCGCCAGCCCGCCTCGCGCAGGGCGCTGACCCGCAGCTGCAGGCCGATGCTGACGAAGGCGAGGATCAGGAACCAGGTGCGCAGGTCGTTGATGACGCCGATGTGGGCCTTGGCCTCGGCGGCGCTGACCGTGCCGGCGTACCAGGTGCCGATCGCGGAGGCGGCGATGAAGCCGAGCACGAACTTGGGGAAGCGGTCCCACAGCTGGCGCAGCCCGGGGCGCCGCGCGTCGGCGTCCTTCTCGACCTTGAACGCGAACCAGGCCGTCAGCGCGACCGCGACGATGCCGATCAGCGCGTTCTGGGTGGCCTTGACGATGGTGGCGATCTGCAGGGTCTGCTCGCCCGCGATCGCTCCGGCGGCGGTGACCGCGGCGGTCGTGTCGATGTTGCCGCCGATCCAGGCTCCGGCGACGGCGGGGCTGAGCCCGAGCACGTCGGCGAGCCACGGCAGCAGGAAGATCGAGGGCAGCGCGAAGATGATGACCAGGCTGGCCGCGTACGCGAGCTGCTCGCGTTTGGCCCGCACGGCTCCGGCGGCGGCGATCGCGGCGCTGACGCCGCAGATGGACACGGCGGCCGACAGCAGGGCGCGCAGCTTCTCGTCGAGGCCGAGCAGGCCGCCGAGATACCAGGTGATCAGGAAGACGCTGCTGATCAGCAGGACGGCCTGGCCGATCGCGGGGCCGGCCGCCTTGGCGATGAGGCTGAGGTTGATCGACGCGCCGAGCAGCACCAGGCCGGTCTTGATGAAGAACTCGGTGCGCACCGCGTCGGCGATGCGCTCGCGCAGTCCCGCGTAATAGACGATGACGTTGCCGATGAGGCCGAGCGCGATCGCGTAGATCGGGTACTCGACGGCGGCGGCGAACTTCTCCAGGCCGGTGCCTTTGGCCGCGGCCGGGACGGTGTCCTCCAGGTAGCGGGCCACCGAACCGAGGACGAGCACGACGAGCACGCCGAGGACGAGCCACGGCCAGGTGCGGGCGGGCCGCTCGGCGGGCGGCGCGGCGAGGTCCTGTTCGGTGGCGACCATCAGGGCACCAGGCCCGTCGGGATGACGCCGGTCAGCACGAGCGCGACCAGGAGCAGGCCGACGGCGGTGGCCAGCCAGTCCTCGTTGAGGGCGGCGCGCAGGGCGCGGGCGACGGCGTTGGAGTCGGTGGCGGTCTGCGGTGGGGTGAGGTCACTCATGGCGTACGCCTTTCGGGGCTGGAGATGGCGACGGCGCTTATTCTATACAAGGCCGGTAGGATTAGTCGAGATTAGATTTCCTGCCTGGTCACAGGGCTGCGCCCCTGCTGTTGTAGCAGCAGGGGCGCAGCTTTCGTCCTATTTGCGAGTGGTGGCTACAGCGGTTCGAGCCAGATGTTGCGGAACCGCGGGTTCGCGCCCGCGTCCCCGTGGTCCTGCAGCCGGAGCGGCCCGCCGGACGCGCCCTCCGGTGCGCCCGCGCCGGTCGGCCCGTTGATCGTGATGTCGTTGTGCACCACGAAGCCGTTCCACACGACCGTGACCCGGGCGTCGGACGTCTTGTTCCCGGAGCCGTCGAAACGGGCCGCCCGGAACACGATGTCGTACGACTGCCAGGTCTCCGGCGCGCCTGCGGCGTTCACGCTGGCGGCCGCCTTGGTGTAGATCGAGCCCGCCTCGGTGTTGTCCAGGGCAGTGTCGCCGTACGAGTCCAGCACCTGCAGCTCGTAGCGGTCCTGCAGGTAGATGCCGCTGTTGCCGCGCTGCTGCCCGGTGACGTTGGCCGGGTAGAGCGGCTCGTACCACTCGACGTGCAGCTTGAAGTCGCCGAACGCCTGCCGGGAGCGGATGTCGCCGCCCAGCGACTCCAGCGAGCCGCCGGAGAACGGCCACGTCGCCGCGCCGCCGCTGGAGTTCTGCCACGAAGCCACGTCATCGCCGTCGAACAGCTGGATGCGCTGGCCGCTGCCGGCCGCCGCCCAGCGCTGGCTGAGCACCCCGGCGGCCTGCCAGATGTGCAGCTGGGTGCCGTCGGCGGAGCTGCCCGACAGGGCGTCGAGCACCTTGCCCGACTGTGGGTTGAGGATCGTGCCGTCCGGCTGCGGCTGCCAGACCTGCGAGCCGGTGCCGTTGCAGTTCCACAGCTGCACCTTGGTGCCGTTGGCGGTGCCCGCGTTGTCGACGTCCAGGCACTTGCCCAGCGCCTGGTAGGTGCTGCCGACCCGGCTCCAGCGCTGCGCGGCCGTGCCGTTGCAGGTGTACAGCTGGATCTTCGTGCCGTTGGCGGTGCCCGCGTTGTCGACGTCGACGCACTTGCCGCCGATGCCGACGATGGGCCCGGCCCCGCCGGTCAGCGTCAGCGCGTCCAGGTTGACGTGCCCGGTGTCGCCGCTGTCGTACTTGACCGCGACGGTGTTGGCCCCCGCGTTCAGCACGACGCTCTCGGTGATCGTCGACCAGGTGTCCCAGTTGCCGGTGTTGCCCATGGTCACCTGGCGCTGCTTGACGCCGTTGACGTACAGGCTGACCGTCTTCGGGCCGACGAACGGGTTCGGGCCGTTGCTGAAGCGCAGGCCCGCCTGGTAGGTCCCGGCCGTGCCCGCCGTCACGGTGAACGTCGTGGTCGCGCCGAGGGTGCCGTACCCGGCGACGAAGCCGGTGCCGGTGTAGCCGGTGTGGTCCGTGGCGACGGTCGCGCCGCCGCTGCGGGCCGCCGACTCGGCCTGGTAGATCCCGTCCGAGGGGGGCGGGGTCTGGCCGGGGATGGCGTTGAGGGTGTACCACGCCTCGGTGCTCCACAGCGACGCGCCGCTGCTTGAGGTGAACGGGCGCGGCGAGCGGATGTGCACCACGCGTCCGGCCAGCCGGCCGTCGACCGCCAGGGTCACCTTCTTGCCGTCCGCGGACAGGGTGGCCGAGGTGACGGTCAGCGTCTGCTCGTCGAGCTTCGGGCCGCCGTAGTCGGCCGTGGCCTGGTAGCGCCACTGCTTGAGCTTGTACGCCGAGGCCAGGCTCGCCGCCGTCGCCGCCGACAGGGGCTGGGTGTACTCGATCTCGAACCCGGCCCCGGTGGCCCGCACGGCCAGGATGTCGAACACCGACGTGCTGTTCGGGGTCAGCTTCTGCAGGCCGTAGGTCAGCTTGCCGGACTGGCCCCAGTTGCCGCCCGCGCCGAGCCCGCCGAGGTAGATCGCCCCGTCCGGCCCGATGTTGACCTCGGAGACACCCGCCTCCAGGCCCTGCGTCATCCGGAACAGCGCGCCCTGGTACTCCCCGTTGACCTTCTCCACGAAGGCCCGCTGCAGGCCGCCGTAGGTCACGTCGCCGATCACGAACTGGCCGGCGTAGGCACCGCTGGGCAGCAGGATCGGGGTGCTCGGCGAGTTGGCGATCTCGTTCTGCGGCATCCACAGCACCGGCGGGGTCACCGGCGCGGTGTCGAACGGGCCCGCCGGGGTGGTGTAGTGGTTGAAGAAGCGGCCCTGCTTGATGTGCAGCAGCTTCGACGAGGGCAGCCAGCCGCCCTGGTTGTCGGTGACGAAGACGCCGTTCTCCGGCCCCCACCCGATGCCGTGCGGGGTACGCAGGCCACCGGCGATGTAGGACACCGCACCGGTCGCCTTGTTCACCTTGATCGTGGTGCCGCGGTTGCTCGCGGGCTGCGGCACGGTGGTCGCGCCGCCATAGTTGATCGACACCGACAGGTTCAGGTAGAAGAATCCGTCGGCGTACAGCAGGCCGAAGGCGAACTCGTGGAAGTTTCCGCCGAACGGCCAGGTCGCGACGGTGTTGTACTGGTCGGCGACGTCGTCGCCGTTGGTGTCGAGCAGCTGCGTCAGCCGCTGCTTCTCGGTGACGTAGACGACGCCGTCGACCACTTTGAGGCCCATCGGCTCCTTGAGATTGCCGGCGATCTTCTTCGTCGTCACGTTGCCGGGGCTGGTCGCCCCGCCGGTGTTGGCCAGCACGAAGACCTCACCGGCCTGCGACGTGCCCGACTGGTCGGTGCCGCCCCAGGTGCAGATGACCAGCCGCCCGTCGGGCAGCCAGTCCATGCCGGTCACCTTCGGCTGGAACGTGCCCGGCCGCAGGTTGGTCAGCGTGTACCCGGGGTGCACCCCGGTCAGCGGCAGGCCGTCGCCAGGGGAGTCGGCGACGCCCTCGCACTCCTTGCGGCCCGGGGCGGTCACCCGCACCACGCCCGCGTCGGTGCTCAGCGCCGAGTTCGGCACCAGCGTGAACGTCGACGAGCCCGGCGTACGCCACTCCAGGGTGAGCTGCTGGCCGCCGGTGCGCTCGAAGTAGTCGATGCGCAGCGCGTGGTAGCCGGTGGTCAGGTTGACCGTGCCCTCCATCGCGGTCGCGCCGTGCAGGCCGTCGTGGTTGACCACCATCGCGCCGTCGATCATCAGCTCGGAGCCGTCGTCGCTGGTGAGCCGGAAGGTGTACGAGCCGGCGGTGGTGATGTTGACGTTGCCGATCACCTGGGCGAGGAACAGGTCCTCGAACCCGAAGTCGGCGGCGGTGGTCCAGTTGATCGTCGGCATCAGCTTGTCGACGTTGGGCGTCTGCCCGGTCTTGAGCACGCAGATCTCGTTGAGCGGCACCTGGAGGTCGAACACGCGCAGGGTGACGCCGGGTTCCTGGGTGGGGATCGCGGCGGCGGGCGCGGCCCACACCCCGCCCGCGAGGGCGAGCGCCAGGGACACCAGCACGGGACCGCGGATTCGGCGTAGCAGTCGTCTGCCCATCGTTGCTCCTGGGGGAGGAGAGAGGTGGCCGTGCCCGGGTGGTCATCGACGCCGACGATTAACACACCAGAAACATCGGAGGGTGGATCGAGACATTAGACGCTTTCGATCGCGATGTCCATATCTTCTGATCGATACTGCAAAAGTTCTTGCCGTATCTACGAAAGTCGCCGGGCGCGGTATCGCAGCGCGGCCTCCAAAGTGGCCGTATGCACTGCTCGTGCCAGTCGCGACCCCCACTCCGAGCGCGGCCCGCAGAACAGGACCTCCTCGCCCGCCTCGCGGGCGGCCACGCACACCGCGTCGGTGGGGGTGCCCGAGGCGTCGAAGCCGGCGTCGAGCAGCGCCTGCACCTTCGCCTCGGTGGCGGTGGCCACCGCGTTGACCATCGCGGCGGGGGAGAGTGCCACCGGCAGTGCGACGACGATGTTGATGGTCCCCGGGACCGGCATGGCGCGGTCCGCCGCGGCCGCGGGTGCAGGCGGCGCGAGGACGGTGGCCGCGGGTGCGGGCGGCGTCGGCACCGTGTCCCGTGCGGGCGTGGCGGGGTCCGCGGCCCAGCCGCACACGCCGATCCCTGCCGTGACCAGCGCCTCGACGCCGCCGTCGGTGGCGAAGGCACCCTCGGTGACGCGGGCGGCCGTCATCAGGCCGACGCCTCGGCCGGTCATGCCGTGCCGCTGGGCGATCTCGGTCAGGTGCCGGTCCGGGTCGAGCCGGGTGTACCCGTGGCCGACCTGGGCGTTGAGCACCCACGTGCGGGGGCCCGTGCCGCCGCCGAGCACGGCGCTGGAGATCATCTGCCAGCCGTCGCCGGCTCGCCACAGCAGAGCCGGCCAGGTGCCGGACGCGTCCTCGTGCTGGACCAGCAGGGCGCGTAGCAGCGCGGCGTCAGGGTGGGGGATCGGCACACGGCACCTTAACGCGGTGGCCGAGCCCGCTGCGCCGGAGGCGACTTGCATCGACGTCGGCCTATCACATCGAATTCGATCTACAGCCAGTCGATGTAATAGGCCACCGTCTATGACAGGCGGGATCCTCCGCGGCGGGCGGGATGGTCTGCGAGGGGCGGGATCGTTTATGGGGAGCGGGGTGGGCGGGTGGCGGAGGCCGCCGTCGCCGGCTGTGCGCGGCGGGGGCGGGGAGGAGTCGGCGGGGCGGTTGCGGGAGTGGTCGGCGGGGCGGTGCCGGTCGGCAGGGCGGTGCCTCGGGCGGGCCACCAGTTGGCACGGCCGAGCAGGGACATCACGGCGGGCAGCAGCAGTCCACGGACCACCGTCACGTCGAGCAGCACCGCGACGGCCATGCCGACGCCGATCTCCTTGACCGCGATCAGCTCGCCCAGCGCGAACCCGAGGAACACGATGCCGATCGACACGGCGGCGGCGGTGACCACGGGGCCGGTGGCGGTGATCCCGGCGAGCACGGCCTGGTCGTTGGCGGCGCGGGAGCCGCCGCCGCGGCGGGCCCACTCCTCCCTGATCCGGGCCAGCAGGAACACCTCGTAGTCCATGGACAGCCCGAAGATGAACACGAACAGCAACAATGGCGTCGTCAGGTCCAGCGCCCCCCAGGGCGTGAAGCCGAGCAGGCCCGACCCCCAGCCCCACTGGAACACCGCGACCAGCACGCCGAGCGTGGCGACCATCGTCAGCAGGTTCATCAGCAGCGCCTTCACCGGCACCACCAGCGAGCCGGTGAGCAGGAACAGCAGCAGCGCGGTCGCGGCCACGACGACGGCGAGCGCGACGGGCAGCCGGTCTCCGGTGGCGTCCTTCGCGTCGACGAGCTGCGCGGCGGGCCCGGCGACCAGCACCGGCACCGTCGTGTCCAGCGCGCGCAGGTCGCGTACCAGCTGCTGGGTGCGCTCGCCCGCGGCCGGGCCGGGCAGCTCCACCTCGGCGACGACGGACTGCGGCGGCACGTTCTCGCGCAGGTCCACATCGGTCACACCGGGCAGCGCGCGGATCCGGGCCAGCAGCGACCGCACCGCCGGGTCGGTGGCCGCCGCCTCGATCACCACGGGCACCGGCTGCGGATACTTCGCGGCGAAGTGCTGCTCGTACGCCTCGTACGCCTGCCGGGCCTCGCTGCTCGCGGGCAGCGAGCGGGCGTCGGAGTCGGCCAGGTTCAGGTGCAGCAGCGGCACGCCCAGCGTGAGCAGGGCCGCGCTCACGGCGAGCGCGACCGCGGCGGGCCGGCGCTGCGCGAACGCCGCCGAGCGGGCCAGCAGCCCCGGGCCGCGCCGGGCGGGCCGCCGCCACACCCAGGTCCGGGTGCCCGGCGCGGGGACGCGCCGGTGCGCGACCGCGATCAGCGCGGGCACCAGCGTCAGGCCGGTCGCGGTCGCCAGCAGCACCACCAGCGCGCCGCCCAGCGCCATCGCGGCCAGCAGCGGATCGGCGAACACGAACAGGCCCGACAGCGCGACCCCGACCGCGAGCCCCGACACCAGCACGGCCCGTCCGGCGGTGGCCACCGTGCGGGCCAGCAGATCCGGGATCGGCGCGCGCGGGTCGGCGGCCCGCTCCTCGCGGAACCGGGCCACGATCAGCAGGCTGTAGTCCACGGCCAGGCCCAGGCCGAGCAGGGTGACCACGTTGACCGTGTACTCGCTGACGCCGGTCACCCCGGCCAGCCCGGTCAGCGCGAGCAGGGTCGCGGCGACCGTGGCCAGGGCCGCGCCCAGCGGCAGGCTGCCCGAGGCCAGGCCGCCCAGCATGACGACCAGCGCCCCGCACAGCACCACCAGCGCCACCGACTCGCCCAGCGCGGCGTCCGCGATCGCCTGGTCGCCGAAGTCGCGCTCGGCGAGCAGCTTGCCGCCGACCAGCACCTCCGGCACGTCGATCCGGTGCAGCGCGGCCCGCACCTTGTCGGCGGCGGCGAGCGCCTCGTCGTCGCTCAGCTCCGGCGACAGCTCGACCACGACCAGGGAGCTCTCGCTGTCGGTGGAGATCTGCGACGAGCCGGCCGTGTACGGGTCGGTGACCTTGACGACGCCGGGGATGGCCCGGATCTCGAACATGACCCGGGTGGCCTGGTCGACCAGGTCGGTGGCGAAGAAGTTGCGCCCCGACAGCACCGCCACCACCTGCTCGCCGGTCGGCGTCAGCGCGTCGAGGCGGGCCTGCGCGACGGTCGAGGGCGCGCCGGGGCGCAGGTCGTCCAGCGGCTGGGTGCGGTCGTACACGGTGCCGCCGAAGACCGCCCCGCACAGGGCGATCCCGGCCCAGACCGCGAGCACGGCGTACCGCCCCCGGGCCGCGATCCGACCGAGCCGTGCGAGCATCGCGTCCTCCAAGGCATGACCATGCCGATCTTTCGATCGCCGGACGCCATGAAATACCGCCGACCGTCCGAACGCAACAGGCTCGTGAACGAGGGCTGTTCACCGCGGCCGCCCATTGGTACGTTCTCGCGCATGCCGACCGCCCGTGCGCTGCGCGCCCTCACCGCCGGTTGCGCCCTCGCGGGCGTGGCGCTGCTGCTGGCGCACACCGGCGGCGACGCGGGCATCGCGGTGTACTTCACGGTGCAGAGCAACCTGATCGTCGCGGCCGTGTTCGGGCTCGCCGCGTTCGGCCGGGGCGACGTGCGGCTGCGCGGGGCGGCGACGCTCTACATCACGATCACCGGCACCGTGTACCACCTGGTGCTGACGAACCCGGCCAGCCCGTTCTTCACCGCCGACCCGGGTGCCGAGACCGTGCACAACCTGCTGCTGCACACGGTCACGCCGCTGCTCGCGGCCGCCGACTGGCTGCTGGTCAACCGCGACCGGGTGCGCTGGTGGCACGCCGGGGCCTGGCTGGCCTACCCGCTGGCCTACCTGGCCTTCGCGCTGGTACGCGGCGCGATCACGGGCCGGTACCCGTACCCCTTCATCGACGTGGCGGCGCTGGGCTACGGCGCGGTCGCGGTCAACGCCCTGGTCTTCTCGGTCCTGTTCTTCCTGCTCGGCCTGCTGCTGATCGGCCTCGGCGAACTGGCCCGCAGGGTTCGGCGCGTCCCGGCCGTCGAGCAGATCAGCTGACGGTCGCCGTCACCATGCCCGTCGTGCCTAGGGGGACCTGCACGACGACCTGGCCCGCGGGGTCCAGCACGCTGGTCGGACCGTAGCCGATCCGCAGCTCGTCGCGCTCTCCGGTCACATCGGCAGAGATCAGCCACATCCGGGTCTCCCTGGCGCGTTCCGCCCTGATCTCGTGGTGCCGGTCGCGCCATTGCAACGCGGCCGGCCGCCGCATCATGTTCTGCGCCGGCACCAGCAGCACCCGCGCGCCCTGCCCCGCGACCGCGGCGGCGGCTTCGGGGAACCGGGTGTCGTGGCAGATGTTGATGCCGAAACGGACCCCGTTGCGGACGAAGGTCGGATACGACCCGCCGCTGTCGAAGTACCGCTCACCGTCGGTGAGATGCGTCTTGCGGTAGACCCCGGCGAGTTCACCGCCGGTGACCACGACTGCCGAGTTGTACAGCTCGTCGCCGTCGCTCTCGATCAGGCCGAACACCAGCGTCTGTCGCACCGGGCGCAGCCGTCGCAGCACGTCGGTGAACCCGGGCGAGCCGAGGCTCAGCGCGTGGGTGTTCAGGTGTGCGGGTTCCACCAGATAGCCCTGCAGGAACCCCTCGGGGAACAGCAGCAGGTCGAGGTCCTGTGCCGCGTCCGCGGCGGCGAAGCCGACCATGCAGGCGAGCGCCCCGTCGACGTCGCCCAGTAGCTCAGGCGTCTGGCAGGCACCGATTCGCAATACGCCGCGCATTCCGCGACTCTAAAGCGCACGCCTACGTCGGTCCGGTCAGGTGAGCGCGGCCGCCTGGGGTCCGGCGGTGCTCGCCGGAGCCCTGGTGCCCTGGTCCGCCGACGAGGCGACCAGGAGGGCGGCGAAGGCCAGCAGGGCGAGCACAGTGCGTACCGTGTGCAGCTTCCACCACCTGCGGCGGAGGTCTGCCCAATCGGCCGGCGGCTGTTCTGCGGTCCACGTGTCGGCGAGCCGGTTCAGGGGCTCCAACTGCGTCACGGTGAGCACGACGACCGCCGTGACCAGGACCGTGGCGGCGACGGTGAGCCCTAACACCAGCCCGCCCCGGCGGTGCGACAGCGCGGACGCGGTCACGAGCAGGGCGAGCGCGCCGAGCAGTAGGGGCGGCATGGCCCGGCCGTAGTCCCGGTTGAGCGCCTGCCAGTACGGCACGTACGCGGTGGCCGGCAGCCGGCTCAGCGACGGGGCGATCAGCAGGAACAGGGTGCCTCCGGCGAACAGGCCGACCAGCGCCGTCGCCGTCGGGCGGATGAGCATCAGCAGTTGCGGCATGGGGTGCTGCCTCCGTGTCGACATTGGATCTACTGGATCGGAATCATTTCAATAGAAGAGGTTCCAGTCAATCGTCTGGCATGATGACGGCGATGACCGAGCACACCCGGCGGCGCTACCGCAGCGAGCTGCGGCAGGAGAACGCCCAGGCCACCCGGCAGCGGATCGCCGACGCCGCGCGCACCCTGATGCTGGACCGCGGTTACGCCGCGACCACCATGGCCGACGTGGCACAGGCCGCGGGGGTGGCCGTGCAGACGCTTTACACGTCCTGCCCCGGCGGCAAACCTGGGCTCGCCAAGCTGGTCTACGACGTGACGCTCGCGGGCGACGGACAACTCGTTCCGCAGGCCGAACGGCCCCAGGTGCATGCGATCATCGCCGAGCCCGACCCGGTCCGGAAGTTGTTCCTGTTCGCAGAGATGGCAGTGGACATCTACGCGCGGATCGGCCCGGTGCACCGGGTGCTGCGCTCCGCGGCGTCTGGTGGCGGGCTGACCGACCTGATGGCCGAGACCGAGCAGCAGCGCCGGACCGGCAGCCGAGGGCCGGCCGAGCACCTGGCGCAGGTCGGCGCGTTACGTCCCGGCCTGGCCGTCGATCGAGCCGCCGACCAGATCTACGTCCTCACGTCGATCGAGCTGTTCGAGCGGCTCGTCGAGGGGTGCGGCTGGAGCCTCGCCGACTGCCACGACTGGCTCGCGCGCACCCTCGCCGACGCGCTGCTCGCACCGGACCCGAGCACGTCGGATTCTTGACGGCCTGTGGTCACCGGGACGACCGGAAACCGTCAAGATCGGAGGGTCAGGGTGGCCGAGGCGAGTTCGGTGCGGTTACGTACGCCGAGTTTGCGGAAGATGTTGCCGAGGTGGAACTCGACCGTCTTGGCCGAGACGCTCAGCAACTCCGCGACCTCCCGGTTGCTGAGCCCGCCCGCGACGGCTTGGGCGACCCTGGTCTCGGCCTCGGTCAGCTGCGGCCCGTCGGGCGGAGCCGGTGTGGTGGGCCGGGACTCGGCGGAGCGGGGTGCGGGGATGCGGGGCACACCGCCCGTGGCGCCGACGCGCTGCAGGTCGGCCATGACGCGGGCGAGTAGGCCGGCCGCGCCGATCGCGGCGTACCCGGTGCAGGCGACCTCCAGCAGGCGGACCGCGTCGGCGCGGCGGCCGAGCCGGGCGTGCTGGGCGCCGAGCAGCCACGCCATCCGGGGCCGGGAGAGCCGCTCCACCGGCCGGTTCAGCCCGGCCAGGGACGCCTCGAAGCGGGCCATCGCGGCCGGGTCGGCCGGCTGGGCGATCCACGAGCGCCAGGCGGGCAGCGCCGGTGCGCCGGGCCAGCCGAGCGGCGGGTCGGGCATCCCGGCCAGCAGCGCGGCGGCGGCCTCGGGGCGGCCGTGCAGGGCGTAGTGGGTGGCGAGTTCCCAGCGGTGCTCGAAGATGAGGCCGGAGTTGGCCCCGACCACGGTGCCGACCAGGTACTCCAGCACGCCCAGCCAGGCGTCGGCGTCGCCCGCGGCCAGGTGCAGCGCGGCCGCGCACTCGGCGATGTGCGCCGCGACCCAGCTCGACCCGGCGCGCGCCGCGAGGTCGCGGGCCTGCGCCAGGCAGGCGGCCGAGGCGGTCAGGTCCCCGCACATCGCTTCGATCTTGACCAGCCACGAGACGGCCTCGGCCTCGATGTCGAGCCGTCCCGCCGCGCGGGCCAGCCGACGCGCCTCGTGCAGCCCGGCCCGGCCGCGCAGCAGGTCGCCGCTCCAGGCGTCGCCGAGCGCGAGCATGGACGCGAGCCTGGCCTGGCGGGCGGGTTCGGTGTCGGCCTGGGCCATGAGGTGGGCGTAGCGCGGCCGGGTGTCCTCCGGACGCATCATCGACAGCGTGCAGATGACCGCGCATTCCAGGTGGAGCGGGTCGGCGTGCAGGCGGTGCGTCTCGATGAGCCGCAGCGCCGTCTCCAGGTGCCGGGTGGCGTGCGGTTTCCGGGTGCGTACGCCGACGACCCCGGCGACGGTGTGGAACAGCACCTCGGTCTGCGGCCGGGCCGGGTCGGACCGCAGCGCGGCGAGCCGGTCGGCCAGCGGCCGCAGGGTGGTCGCGTCCGCGGTGCGGGACATGTTGAAGAACGCCTCGGCGATCAGCCGGGCGGCGGCCACCGGCTCGCCGGCGCGCCGGGCGGCGGCAAGGAGCTGATCGGCATCGACATCGGGGAGCACGCGGACAGAGTAGTGGGGTGGCACCAGGGAAATCCCCAGGTGACGAGGGGGTGCGAGTGGCGGGATGCCGACAGCGGGCGGCCTGCCGGAGGGGCCGGTGCGACCGTCGCCGCATGCCTCGAGGAATTATCAGTATCGCTATGGCGACCGTCCTGTCCGGAGTGCTCGTCCTCGGCGGCGGTGTGCCCGCGGCGGCGGCCGAGGAGCCGAACCGCGAGCGGCGGGTGCTGCGCCTGTGCGACCCGACCGGCTGTTACGTGGCCTGGCGGGCGTACGACTCCGACCGCGACGGCGTGTGCGACGCCGACGAGGTCGCCGCAGGCACCGACCCGCACGACCCGGCGAGCAGGCCGCCGCTGCGGCACGTGGCGGAGCTGGCCGCGGGCCGGGCGCTGCCGACGTTCGAGTACGGCGTGGGCGGCTTCGTGCTGTTCCCCGCCGAGATCATCACCGCCCGCGAGAAGCTGGGCGTGGACCCGCTGGGCGCGTTCCCGCTGCACGGGCGCGCCGACACGCTCACCCGCCTGGGCGTCTCCGCGGAGCAGCTCGACAAGTTCGGGATCTCGCTGGAGCGCGACGGCTTCTCGCTCGGCCTGGACGGGCTGACGGCCAAGCCCGGCCTGCCGGCCGGGGTCAAGCTGGGCCGCTTCGACGCGAGCCTGGTCAGCGCGGGTACGTCGAACACCCACTTCGCGCACGGCGGCTGGATCGGCGCCGAGAAGCTCGGCGACGGTGACACGGTCAACCGCTACCGCGACGGCTCGACCGAGCAGGTGACCCGGACCGGCCACCACGTGCAGATCGTCTACAGCGACGAGAAGGGCCAGACCAACAGCAACTGGAACGGGTTCGACGACACCCGGGTGGACGGCGCGGCGGCGGTCCGCGAGATGCGCGGGGAGCGCTATCAGCCGGACGGGGAGAAGGAGTCGACGGACGAGGGGACTTCCCGCGACGACCTCGACGGCCCCGAGGACAGCTACTCGGGCGAGACGGAGTACCCCGAGGAGGACGGCGGTTACGTCAACCCCGATGAGGCGTACAGCGGCATGGTCACCGAGGAGATGGTCGACGGCGTGCTGCGGCTGCGCGGCGCGGCGGTCGACGTGGTCCAGGGCTGGCACGCGCCCGGCACCGACGGGACGCCCGACGACGTACGCGACCCGAGCACGATCATGCTGGTGGACGACACCGCCGGGGACGTGTTCCTGCTGGTCGAGCCGACCCGGCTGGCCGCCATGCCGCTGCCGGAGAGCCGTCCCGACCTGCCGGACCCGATGGACCGAGTGCCGCCGACGGTGCCCGGCACGGGCGGGTGCGGCGGCCTCTGCTGACCCCGGGGCCGGGTGGCGGTGATCGGCCGCCACCCGGCCGCTACCTGCGGGTGAACCGTGCCGGGGCCCTGCCTGCCCCGGCACGGACGCAGGCGCCGCCCGCCGGGGCGTCAGGCGGGGCGCGGAGTGACGGTGAGCCAGTCCAGCTCCGCGTAGCCGTCGCCCTTGGCCAGGCGCACCCGGTGCCGGCCCGCGGGCAGCGGCACGGTGACCTCGGCGCGGCGCAGCACCTGGTCCTGACGCGGCCCGGTCAGCCACGCCCCGGTGCTCGGGTAGGACACCGTGGCCCGTTCGACGCCGTCGACCAGCACCCGGTGGGTGGCCGTGCCGGGCAGGCCGTTGCCGTAGCCGACGGTCAGCCGGTACGACCCGGCGACCGGGGCGTCGACGGTGAACTCGACCGCGGACTCGGCCAGGTCGATGCCGCCGACCAGGTCCGGGAACTCGTTGTAGCCGTAGTGCGTGATCCGGGCGGCGGTGACCGCGGCCAGCTCCGCCTCGTACCGGTGGGTGTCGGGGCGCACGTCGATGAAGTCCAGCTCGGCGTACCCGGCGCCGCGGCCGAACCGGATCTCGTTGCGGCCCGCCGCCAGCACGACCCGCTTGTTCGCGGTGGACAGGGCGGAGTTCGCCCAGCCGTCGGTGGCGGGGTAGTCGACCGTGCCCTGCGCGGTGCCGTTGACAGTGACGGCGTGGCTCGCCGCCGCGCCGGTGCCGTTGGCGTAGCGGACCCGCATCAGGTACATGCCGGTTGTCGGCACGTCGACGGCGAAGGTGACCGCGCTGTCGGCGAAGTCGAGGCCGCCGACGTACGCGTCGCCGGAGGCCAGGGCCCGGCCGTCCGTGCCGCCGTGCACCACCACGTGCTGCCGGGACGCGGTCTCGGCCTCGTACTTGCCGGGGTACGCCGTGGGCGGGGCGGCGGGGGAGATCTGGACGCGGTAGCCGTCGTGCCGGCGCATGGTGCGGATCGGGACCGTGAGGCGGCCCGCCGCGTCGACCGTCATCGTCTTGTCGAACTGGCTGTACGGCCCGGTCAGCGGGTCGCCGCCGCGTTCGGTGCGCGAGTCGGTGTCGGTGGGCTCCTTGTCCCAGTACACGGCCTCCAGGCGGACCCGCACCTGCCCGGTCAGGCCGCGGGCGGCCAGGCCGGTCACCACCACGTCGACGTCGCCGTCCTCGCCGCCGGCCAGCAGGGTCACCGTGCGCGCGGCCGCGTCCCAGCTCGCGACGCCGTCGCTGGCCTGGTAGCGGCGGGTGTCCCAGCGGCTGACGTCGAGCCGGTCGCCGCGCAGCGTCTTGTACCAGTTCATCATGAACCAGCCCGCGTTCGGCGCGAGCGTGCCGGAAGCGGTGCGGCGCAGCGTGTTCCCGAGCAGGCCGGGGTTGGTGTAGATGGCCATGGCCGCGTGGTCGACGCCGTAGCGCTCGAACTCGGCCCAGTGCTTGACCATGGCACCGGGCACGCCCTCGAACTCGCCGTTGCCGGGGCCGTACTCCTCGATGACCACGGGCAGCGGGCGGCCGGGCACGCCGAGCTGGTTCTCCAGCGGCCGGTAGTAGCGCGACAGGCTCTCCGGCACGTCGCCGGGGCTCGGGCCGAGGCTGTGCCAGCCGATCATGTTCGGCACGGTGCCGGTGGCGACCGCGTTGGCCAGGAAGCCGCGCATGCGCTCCTGCAGCGCGGGTTCCCAGCCGCGGTAGTGCTCGAAGTTCGGGCCCATGATCGGCACGGTGGGCTCGATGGCCCGGATGCGCCGGAAGGTCTGCGTCCACAGCCAGAAGAACTTCTGGTCGTACGTCGCGCCGGGCACGCTCGTGTCCTGGGCGAAGCCGCCCTGCAGCTTGTTGTCCGGCTCGTTGAACGGGGCCACGGCCAGCAGCACGTCCTTGTAGGCCTGGATGCCGCGGGTGGCGCTGTCCACCTTGGCGTACCAGTCGGCGGTGCCCTTCCACTGGTAGGGCCAGCCGTCCATGAGGTCGTTGTAGCGGCCGATCATCTTCATGCCCGCGGCGCGCATCTTGCCGGCCACGGCCTCGGTCGAGGTCGGGTAGGACGCGTCGCCCTGGGCGCTCTGGTGCTGGCTGAGATAACGCTGCGTGCCGGCGGCCAGGTCGGCGGGGGTGTCCGGGGTGGCCGCGACGCCGAACAGGGTGCCCAGTCCGGCCTTCTTCAGCGGGCCGCCGGCACGGTCGGCGTACACGGTGATGACGGACTCGACGGTGGCGGCGTGGGCGGGGTGTGCCGGCTGGCCGGGCAGCAGGCCGGAGGCGAGCGTGACGGCCCCGGTCAGCGCCGTGGCGGCGGCCGCGGTGAGATGTGCGGCACGCTTTCCGGGCGGTGGGCGCCTGGCTGAGAGATACACGGGAATCCCTTTCCTGGGAGCGAGTGTGGGAGCGCTTCCAGAACCTCAGGATTCAGCCGGGACCGGCATTCTCATAGACGTTTCGAAATGTCTTCGGGAACGGCCCCGAAGCCGGACAGTGACGTACGGGCGTGACTCAGCTCGCACCCGGGGGATACCCCGTCATTCAGCTCATATTCAGGGAGCACTCTGCTGCCAGTAGCCTCGCACAGGCAGGAGTCCCGGCATGGACGTGACGGATCTGGCCCGCTGGCAGTTCGGTGTCACCACCGTCTACCACTTCCTTTTCGTGCCGCTCACCATCGGTCTGGTGTTCATGGTGGCCGCCTTCGAGACGGCCTGGGTGCGCACCGGCAACGAGAAGTGGCTGAAGCTCACCAAGTTCTACGGCAAGCTCTTCCTGATCAATTTCGCGATGGGCCTCGTCACGGGCATCGTGCAGGAATTCCAGTTCGGCATGAACTGGAGCGAGTACTCGCGCTTCGTCGGCGACGTGTTCGGCGCGCCGCTGGCCATGGAGGCGCTGGTCGCCTTCTTCCTCGAATCCACGTTCCTCGGGCTGTGGATCTTCGGCTGGGACCGGTTGCCGAAGAAGATCCATGCGGCATGCATCTGGGTCGTCGCGGTCGGCACGGTGCTCAGCGCGTACTTCATCCTGGCCGCGAACTCGTGGATGCAGAACCCGGTGGGCTACCGCATCAACCCGGACACCGGCCGCGCCGAGCTGACCGACATCGTCGCCGTGCTGACCAACAAGGTCGCGCTGATCACCGTGCCGCACACCGTGGCCGGCTGCTTACTGGTCGCGGGCGGCCTGGTCACCGCGGTCGCGGTCTGGCACCTGGTGCGCCGCCCGGGACAGGACACCGGCACGTACCGCAGCGCCGTGAAGATCGGCGCGTGGACCACCCTGGTCGCGATGGGCGCGATGCTGCTCACCGGCGACATCCAGGGCAAGATCATGACCGAGGTGCAGCCGATGAAGATGGCGGCCGCCGAGGCGCTCTACGAATCCGAGCAGCCCGCCCCGTTCTCGGTGTTCACCGTCGGCACGCTCGACGGCAGCCGGCCCGTCTGGTCGGTGGAGATCCCCGGCCTGCTGTCCTTCCTCGGCACCGGCAGCTTCGACGGCCGGGTCGAGGGGATCAACGACCTGCAGGCCGAGTACGAGCAGAAGTACGGCGAAGGCGACTACTCGCCGAACATCCCGCTGACCTACTGGACGTTCCGCTTCATGATCGGCCTGGGCGCGGCGGCGGCGCTGCTGGCGCTGTGGGCGCTGTGGTCGATCCGCCGCGGGCGCGCGCCGACGAACCGGTGGCTGGTGCGCGGGCTCCCCCTGCTGCCGCTGCTGCCGCTGGCGGCGAACTCCACCGGCTGGATCTTCACCGAGATGGGCCGCCAGCCGTGGGTGGTGTTCGGCGAGCTGAAGACGGCCGCCGCGAACTCGCCCAACGTCGGCGCGGGCGAGCTGATCACGTCGTTGGCCGTCTTCACCCTGGTGTACGGCGTGCTGGCCTTCATCGAGGTACGGCTGCTGCTCAAGTACGCCCGCGCCGGGCTGCCCGACGTCACCCCGCCGCCCCCGGCCGAGTCCGACGAGGACCGCCCGCTGGCCTTCGCGTACTAGGAGAGGTGCGCCATGGAACTGACCACCCTGTGGTTTCTGCTGATCGCGGGACTGTTCGTCGGCTACTTCGTGCTGGAGGGCTTCGACTTCGGCGTGGGCATGCTGGTGCCCGTGCTCGGCCGCGACGACCGCGAGCGCCGGGTCGTCATCAACACCATCGGCCCGCTGTGGGACGGCAACGAGGTGTGGCTGATCACCGCGGGCGGGGCGATGTTCGCCGCGTTCCCGGAGTGGTACGCCACCCTGTTCTCCGGCTTCTACCTGCCGCTGCTGCTGATCCTGCTGGCGCTGATCCTGCGCGGGGTCGCCTTCGACTTCCGCGGTAAGCGGCCCGAGGCGGCCTGGCGGCGGCGCTGGGATTGGTGCATCGTGTTCGGCTCGGCGGTGCCGGCGTTCGTGTGGGGCGTCGTTTTCGCCAACGTGGTGCGCGGCGTGCCGCTCGACAGCGGCCACAACCACGTGGGCGGCGTGCTCGACCTGCTGAACCCGTACGCGCTGCTGGGCGGGGCGACGATGGTGGCGCTGTTCCTCACCCACGGGGCGATCTTCATCGCGCTGAAGACCAGCGGCGACATCCGGCGGCGGGCGAACGCGCTGGCGGGCCGGGCCGGGCTCGGGGCGGCCGCGCTGGCGGTGCTGTTCCTCGGGTTGACGCTGGCGCACCGGAGCGGCACGGCGGCCGTGGTGCTGTCGGCGCTCGCGGCGCTGTGCCTGATCGGCGGGTTGGTCGCGAACCGGGTGCCGGCGCGTGACGGCGAGGGCCGCCGGGAGGGCTGGGCGTTCGCGGGCACCGCGGCGGCGGTGGCGCTGGCCGTGGCGTCGCTGTTCGCCGGGCTGCACCCGTACGTGCTGCCGTCGACCGTCGAGCCGGCCGTCAACAGCCTCACCGTGCTGAACGCGGCGTCGTCGGCGTACACCCTGAAGATCATGTCTTGGGTGGCTCTGGTGTTCGCGCCGATCGTGGTGCTCTACCAGGGCTGGACTTACTGGGTCTTCCGCAAGCGCATCGGTACACAGCACATCCCTGAGTGACCGGATGGTCAGAATGTGTGACGGCCATCGCGGAATCGCGCGCGAGTATGTCACAGATGAATCTGCATACTCAAGTCTTTCTATGTAAGGGGGTAACAGGGTATCCATAGGGAACTCGTGGCTACCGCCACGAGAACTTTGTGGAGAGTCGGGGAGGACTCGTGAGGAAGATCCTCGCCACTGCCGGCGTGGCCGTCACCGCGGTCGCGTTCGTGGCAGTGTCAGCAACCTCGGGCGCGGCAGCGCCCGACACGGCCGCGGCGGAACGTGCCGCGGCCGTCGGCGCGAACGCGGCGGACATCCGCTCGTCGGCGTCGGACGGCTACGCCGTCGACCGCGTCCGCAAGGACGCCAACGGCGCCACCCACACCAAGTACACCCGCACCTACCAGGGTCTGCGCGTGTACGGCGGTGACTTCGTGGTGCACACCAAGGCCGGCGGCGCCTACGCCGGCGTGTCCAACGGCCTGATCGCGCCCATCACCGTGGCGACCACCCCGAAGGTCACCGCGGCGAAGGCGCTGGAGACGGCCAAGGCCAACTTCGCCGGCACCATCACCGCCGAGCGGGGCTCGGAGCTGTTCGTCGACGCCAGCACCGGTCAGGGCCGCCTGGCCTGGGAGACCACGCTGCACGGCTGGCTGGCCGACGGCCAGACCCCGTCCAAGCTGCACGTCATCACCGACGCGCAGACCGGCGCGCTCATCGGCTCGTTCGACGAGATCGAGACGGTCACCGGCACCGGCAACGGCATCTACTCGGGCAACGTCAGCATCGACACGACGCTGTCGGGCTCGACGTACCAGATGATCGACCCGGTTCGCGGCAACGGCCGCACCTGTGACATGAACAACGGCACGTCGACCTGTACGACGTTCACCGACGCGGACAACGCGTGGGGCACCGGGGCCAACTCCAACCGGCAGTCCGCCGGTGTGGACGCGCACTTCGGCGCGGCCAAGACGTTCGACTACTTCAAGAACGTGCACGGCCGCAACGGCATCTTCGGCAACGGCTCGGGCGTGCCCAGCCGGGTCCACTACGGCAACGCGTACGTCAACGCGTTCTGGGACGGCGCGCAGATGACCTACGGCGACGGCTCGGGCAACAGCCGCCCGCTGGTCTCGCTGGACGTCGCGGGCCACGAGATGAGCCACGGTGTG
>NZ_BONI01000064.1 GCF_016862635.1 Catellatospora coxensis
CGGTGTGCCGGAGTCGGGGGTCCAGTCGTTGCCGTGCCAGTCGGTCAGGTGTGCCGGCGGGGTGCCCATGCCCTCCCACCACACGTCGCCGTCGTCGGTCAGCGCGACATTGGTGAACAGCGAGTTGCCCTGCGCCAGGGTCCGCATGGCGTTGGGGTTGGTGGTGTCGTCGGTGCCGGGCGCGACGCCGAAGAACCCGTACTCCGGATTGACCGCGTACAGGCGGCCGTCGTCGCCGAAGCGCATCCAGGCGATGTCGTCGCCCAGGGTCTCGACCTTCCAGCCCGGGACGGTCGGCTCGAGCATGGCGAGGTTGGTCTTGCCGCACGCGGATGGGAACGCCGCGGCGACGTAGTGGACCTGCTGCTGCGGGGAGGTGAGCTTGAGGATGAGCATGTGCTCGGCCAGCCAGCCCTCATCGCGGGCCATCACACTGGCGATGCGCAGGCTGTAGCACTTCTTGCCCAGCAGCGAGTTGCCGCCATAGCCCGACCCGTACGACCAGATCTCGCGGGTGTCGGGGAAGTGCGCGATGTACTTGGTGTCGTTGCACGGCCACATCACGTCGGCCTGCCCGGGCGCGAGTGGGGCGCCGACCGAGTGCAGCGCGGGCACGAACTCGGCGTCGTCGCCCATGGCGGCCAGGACGGGGGCGCCCATCCGGGTCATGATCTTCATGCTGGCCGCGACGTATGCCGAGTCGGTGATCTCCACGCCGAACTTCGGGTCCTCGGCGTCCAGGGGTCCCATGCAGAACGGGATCACGTACATGGTCCGCCCGGCCATGCAGCCGCGGTACAGGTTGCTCATCAGCTGCTTCATCTCGGCCGGAGCCATCCAGTTGTTGGTCGGCCCGGCGTCAGCCTCGTCCACGGAGCAGATGAAGGTGCGCTGCTCAACCCGGGCCACATCTGAGGGGTCGGTGCGGGCCCAGAACGAGTTCGGCTTGACTGCGGGGTTGAGCCGAACGAGGGTGCCGACGGCGACGAGCTGTTCGGTCAAGCGCTTCCACTCGTCGTCGGAGCCGTCGCACCACACCACCTGCGCCGGCGTGGTCAGCGCGGCCACCTCGGCCACCCACGCCACCAGCCGCGGATGGGTAGTCGGGGCAGGGGACAGGCCGGCCGTCGTTGCCACAGTCATCGATCTCGTGCCTTTCTGCCTGAGAGCGTCCGTGCCGCAGCCCTCAATTAGTTGCTTACTTTAGCAACTCACTATGTCGTGTAGGTCCTCGAACTGCTCGCCGAGAGGGAGCACTCGGTGGGGGAGATGCTGCCGGAGGTCGGCCTGGAGTCCGCCCACCTTTCCCAGCAGCTGGCCGTCCTGCGCAAGATGAACCTGGTCGTGACCCGCAAGGAAGGCTCGACCGTCTACTACTCCCTGATCAGCCCCCAGGTGGCCGAGCTGCTCGCTGTCGCCCGCCGGATCCTCACCGAGGTGCTGGCCAACCAGGTCGAACTGCTCGACGATCTGCGTGTGGCGCAGGCCGGCGTCCGCTAGGCCACGCGGCACACTCTTTCGCGCCACCCCTGGCCGGGCCGGGCGTGTCAGGCAGGCGTCCCATCTCTCGTGCCTGCCCGACCCGCCCGGCCCATTCTCGCGCCATCAACCCCGGAGCAACGCGGTCGCCATCGGGGTTCAGGCCATTGCTGCGGCTGGTGTACGCGAGTCAGCCGCGCCGTCGACCGGAATCTTGCACGGGCCACCTGGCACTGCGGTCGGGACCAATGGCACGGGTCGAGAACCCCATCGAGTACGTAGCGTTGACAGTGCCTGGCCTGCACGGTTTGGTTTCAGCGTTGGTGCCGGCCTCGCCACTGGGAGAGGGGTGTCGGCGATGATGGGCAATGGGATGGGATGGATGTGGATCTGGCCAGCCCTGATCGTGCTCGGCTTGCTGGTCTTGGGCTATCTGGCGCTGATGGTCACACAGACCCGGCCCTCCGATGCGGTGACCCCACCTCACCCGGACCGCTCACCGGCCCGGACCATCCTCGATGAGCGCTACGCCCGAGGTGAGATCGGCGACGAGGAGTACCGGCGTCGAAAGGGCGATCTACCGTGACCGCCCGGCCGATCAGTCGCCGCCGGGCTCTCGGCCTGGCCGGGCTTGGCGCGGCGAGCGTCATGGCAGGGATGACCGGCTGGATCATCGACGCGGGACTGCCGGTGAGGGGCGGTCGCCTTTCACCGGCCGAGACCGGCGAGCCATTGCGCCAGCCCGAGGTGGTGGTCGGCCGGGATGGAATTCTGAGTGTGCGTCTGGCCGCCGCCGCGGGGGTGCGGCTGGCGGGCCTCGACACCTCGGCGTGGGGGTACAACGGGACCTCGCCGGGACCGACGTTGCGCGTACGGCCGGGTGACCTGCTGCGAGTACAGCTGGTCAACCAGCTCGGGCAGCCGACGAACCTGCACACCCACGGGCTGAAAGTGTCGCCGCAGGCCAACGGCGACAACCCGTTCATCGCCATCGACCCCGGGGCGGAATTCGACTACGAGATCAGGATTCCGCCAGATCATCCACCCGGCACGTTCTGGTACCACCCGCACCATCACGGCAACGTCGCCGACCAGATCTTTGCCGGCCTCGCCGGCGCGCTCCTGGTCGAGGGCGGCCCCGACCTGCCTGTCAGCAGCGACCGGGTGCTGCTGGTCACCGACACCACGCTGGACGCCGGCGGCCACGTCGTGCCGGCCGACGCCATGGCCAGGATGCAGGGCAGGGAAGGCGACCTGGTGCTGGTCAACGGTCAGCACGAGCCGGTCATCGCGGCCTCTGCGGGCAGCGCCGAACGGTGGCGGGTGATCAACGGTTGCGTCTCGCGGGTGCTGGCCCTGCGGCTTGACGGCCACCGGCTCACCCAGATCGCCCTCGACGGCAGTTTCCTCGCCGCACCCATCGACCGTGATCAGGTGGTCCTCGCCCCGGGAAACCGTGTCGACGTGATAGTGCGCCCCGCGGCCGACGGCCGGTTCGCGCTGCTGGCCGTACCCTACGACCGCGGCAGCGCCACCATGATGGGCGGTATGGCCGCCACGGGTGGCCAACGCGGTCCAGTCATCCTCGCGACCCTTGTCGTCACCGGCTCGACCGGCTCCACACCGCCGCTGCCCACGGCACTGCCTGCGCCGACCGGGCCGCATGGCCCGGTCGCCCGACAGCGCCGGCTCACCCTCGCCATGGGGATGGGCACCGGGATGCGGATGGGCATGGGTATGGGGTTCACGATCGACGGACGCACCTTCGAGGCCGGCCGCGACGACCAGATCGTCACGCCCGGCACGACCGAGGAGTGGACAGTGGTCAACACCAGCCCGATGGATCACCCATTCCACCTGCACGGGTGGCCCTTCCACGTCATGGATCCGAGCGTATCGACGCCACCGGCCACGACTCTGCAGGACGTCGTCCTCGTGCCGGCATACGGCCAGGCCGGCCTGCGTATCCCGTTCACCGGTCACTCCGGACGCAGCGTCTACCACTGCCACATCCTCGACCACGAAGATCTCGGCATGATGGGCACCGTCAACGTCCGTGACCATTAGTGGCCTGTCGCGTGACGCTGCCGCCGCAGGCGGCGGTGGCCGGCTTCGGTGCGGTCACGCAGCGGCCCTGGGCCGTGGACGGGATGCCGGGCATCCGGCCGCGTGTCACCGCGAGCCTGACCGCCGCGGCGGGTTCACCGGGATGCTGCTCGGCTCGGTCAGCCACGCTCTGGTCCATCATTCGTCCTGCCCGGTCGTGGCCGTTCACGATCACTGATGCCGCAGCGGCGTCCGGTGTCGGCGGCCGACGCCGGAGCTGTGCTTCAGATGGCCGACTGTGGTGTGCTGATCGCCAGGGTCGAACGCATGTCCGCCGGCACCGTGCGGCAGCGACCCGCGTCGGCGACACGGTTGACCCGGATGTCGGCGTGGTCGATGCGTACGGACAGTGTCGCATCGGGGCGGGCGGCCTGCTCGTACTTCGATTGACCTCGAGCCTGACACCGCATTTCGGTCTAGAGACCAGGCAAGGACCTGCCGTATCGCAAGGGAGTGCGAGCGTGGCGGGGTGGCCACCGGAGCATATCGACGCCACTGCCAAGCATGATTCACCTGCCTCGTTCATGTGAACTGCTTGGCCCTACCGAGCTGCGGAGCTCGACGTGACCAACCGAGACAGCACCCGCTCCTTCGTCGAGGGCGCACACCACCGATACGGGCGCATCGACGTCCTGGTCAACAACGCGGGCGTCATGTCCTTGTCCACGCTCGACGCGCTGCGGGTCGACGAGTGGGATCAGATGATCGACGTCAACCTGCGCGGCACCATGTACGGCATCGCGGCCGCGTCTGCTCTCATGCTGTATACGTCCCGGTGGACAGTCCCTGGCCGACCTGGCAAACGGAACTGCTGGGCATACACGCGTTCGTGGGGCGGTACGCCTTCCGGCGGGCCGCCCCACGAGGTGGAACTGTCAGGCGTTGATCTGCTCCCGGTCAGGAACCGCTTCGATCGGCGCGAACGGCTGCGTGCGGGGCGTGATCCAGGCGTGGAAGAACCCGGCGACCGACAGCAGGAACATCACCAGCGCCGCCAGGTAGGCCACCAGCGCCGCCTGCCCGGCCTTGACGCCGAACTCGCTGAACCCGTAGGTCGTCAGCAGCAGCCCGCGCAGGGTCTCACCCTTGAACATGGTCTCGCGCTGGGCGGTGACCTCGGCCAGCTGCTGCTGCAGCGCGGCCAGGTTCGGGTCGTTGTTCTTGGCCGCTTCGGCGACCTGGGCCCGGAGCTGGCTCTGCGGGACGCCGAGGTCGGCGTAGGTCTTGCCGCCGGCGGTGTTCTTCAGGTGCAGGCCGATGAACTGCAGGGCGTACACCTCGGCCTGCTTGCCCGTGGTGAGTTTCTGCCCGGCGTACTCGACCAGTCCGGGCTGCTCGCGCTCGTCGGGGGTGAGGGTGTCGAGGGTCTTGAAGGTGATGTTCTGCTCGGCCAGTTGCGAGGTGACGTAGTCGGTGGCGAAGTTCGCGTTGGCCGTGAGCACGACGCCGGCGACGGTCAGCAGGATGGCGATGACCACACCGCCGAGGCTGAACATCAGGTCGAGGGTCCTGCGCTTCATGGTCGTCTCCTTGGGGGGATCGTTGTCTGCATCAAGAATCCCGTGCGTCCCTGCTGTCACAGCAGAGTTGGAGGACCTGTCGTCTCGGGACCAATGACCTGCTGTCGCACTGCCGTCAGGCCTGTGGCCGGTGCCGCTGCGGCTGTGTCGTCCGGGCTCGACACGGGGCGGCGCGAGGCCGCGGGCGCCGGGGACTCAGGTGGCGACGGCACATTCGACGCGGACGCCACCCTGATTGCTGCGCGGTTCTCGAAGTCCGGTACCAGTGGTCGGCCGTGCGGCCGTGGTTGCCGGAAGGGTCGCGGTGGCGCTGTGTTCAGGCCGGGGCCGCGGGCTTCGCGCCAAGAGCGGTCACGGCTCGTCGATGACCTCTGCCAGTTCACGGCGGGGCGTGGGGTAACCAGCCCGGCCGGTGCCGACCCGCAGCACCATCTGGGGAATCTCACAGCGGTCCAGGGCGAGTCGCAGCCTGTCCCGCTCGGCGGGGTCCTCGATCGGCTGCGACAGCATAGAGGCGGCCAGGCCGGAATCGGTGATGGTGAGCAGGACCCGTTGCAGGGCGATGCCGGCCCGGAGCTGGTCGGCCGGAGTGTCACCGCCGGTGCCCAGCACGACCACGAGCGGGTCGGGGTCGAAGTCGCCGCCTGGAACGGCTTCACGGTGGCCGTAGGCGCGACGCGGCAGCAGATCGCCGGTCTGCCGGGCCGGACCGCCGGCCGGTGCGGGCACCCCGTCGCGGTCGTCGCGGTCGGGTCGGGTCCAGGCGTGCAGTTCCTCCTGGTAGGCGCCGTCGGCAGCCAGTACGGCGTCGGCTGCGCGGACGATCTCTGAGATGACCTCGACGCACGCGGGGCCGCTGAGGATGTCGGCCCAGGCGCCCTCGGCGCGTGCGGCGTCAACGATCTGCACCTGGGCGTGGACGGGGACCGGTGCGGGATAGAAGGGCTCCCGGTTGCTGAACCGACGCTCGATCGCGGCGAACAGCGCCTCCTCGGCCGGGGTCGTCTGCCAGGCCGCCGTCGGGGTGAGCCGCGCGAGCAGCTGCGGACTGCTCGGCTCGGGCAGCAGCTGCACCCGTGCGGCCAGGCCCATGGCGGTCAGCGCAAGGCGGGCGTTGAGGGTCGCGGCGCCGCAGGCGATGCGTGCGGCCCAGCCGGTGGGGTCGGCGACCGGCAGGCACCGGGCCGGGTCGAGATGTATCTCGATCGCGCCGCCCCGGTTCCGGAAACGCCATGGCTGGCTGTTGTGCAGGGACGGGGCGCGTACGGCGGCGGCGACGACGTCGCGGAACGCGGTGTCGGTCAGGGTCAGCGCGGTGGTCATGACGATCTCCTGAGTTAGCCCCGGTGGCCGGTCTGGAGGCCCGTCCTGATCCTCCACGGTGCCCGGCTGCCGGGTGGGCGTTTCCGGCGCGTTCGGCGTAAGCAACCGGGCGGGCCGCGTTGTGGCGGCCCGCCCGGCTGTGTGTCAGAGGCGGAACACGATCCTGGCGGTGACGGTCGAGGCGAGGACTTCCTCGATGGCGTCGTTGATCTCGTCGAGGTCGCGGATCTCGTACTGCACGGTGGTGCGTCCAGCGGCGTGCAGGGCGAACACCTCGGCGAGGTCGGCCCGGGTGCCGACGATGGAACCGATGATCGTCAACCCGCCCAGGACGGTCTCGAACACCGGCAGGCGCATGATGTTGTCCTTGGGCAGCGACACCAGTACGAGGCGGCCGCCGCGGCGCAGGCTGGCGTGGGCCTGCTCCAGGACGGTGGGGCTGGCGGCTAGCACGACGGCGACGTCGGCGCCGCCCAGAGCATGGATCGCGGCGACGGGGTCGGTGCGCGCGGCGTTGATCGTGTGGGCGGCGCCGAGCTTGCGGGCCAGGGACAGCTTCTCCTCGGTGACGTCGACGGCGATGGCGTCGCCGCCGAAGATCTGCGCGTACTGCTGGGCGAGGTGCCCCAGCCCGCCGATGCCGAAGATCGCGACCCGCTCCGTCGGCCGGACGCCGGCGACCTTGATCGCCTTGTAGGTGGTCACGCCGGCGCAGGTGAGCGGTGCGGCGTCGAACGGGCTGACGCCCTCGGGGACCTTCACGACGTGGCGGGCGTACGCGACAGCGAACTCGGCGTGGCCGCCGTCGATGCCGTAGCCGGTGTTGCGCTGCGACTCGCACAGCGTCTCGCGTCCGCTGACGCAGTACTCGCAGGTGCCGCAGCTGTAGCCCAGCCACGGCATCGCGACGCGGTCGCCGACGGCGACCTCGGTGACACCGCGGCCGAGGCGTTCGACGATGCCGACGCCCTCGTGGCCGGGGATGAACGGCAGCGACGGTTTGACGGGCCAGTCGCCGCGGGCGGCGTGGATGTCGGTGTGGCACAACCCGCTGGCCTCGACCCGGACCAGGACCTGGTCGGGGCCGGGCTGGGGGATGGGCACCTCGCCGATGGTCAGCGGGGCGGCGAAGTCGGTGACCACGCAGGCGCGCATGACAGCTCCTTTCCTCATCACCTCTCGGTGGCTTCACCGTTGAGCCTCGTCCGCCGCAGGGTCCCGGTCATGAGACCGTCGACCTGTTCAGCGGGACCTTCGTCCCGATCACGGGCGCGTTGCGGCTGACGGTCACGCGGCTGCGACACCGGCCTCGGCCGGGTGCAGGGCCATGCCGGTGGCGGCGTCGAACAGGTACGCCTGCGCCAGGTCCAGGGCGAGGGTGAGTTCGTCGCCGGCGGTGACGGCGACATCGGGTTCCAGGCGGGCGGTCCACATGGCGGTGAGTTCGGTGTCGGCCGGTCCGGTGCCGGCGCGGATCACTTCGGGCACCGGGAACGGTGGCAGGAACAGCACATTGGTCTCGTCGCCGAGGGCCTCGACCGTGATCGCGGCCACCGCGACATCGGTTTGGCCGGGGGTGTGCGCGGCGAGTCCCAGGGCGCTCGGCCGCAGCCCGACGACGACGTCGTGTCCGGCTTCGGTGTCCAGCCCGGCGAGCCTGTCCAGCAGCACGGCAGGAACAGGCCAGCGGTGTGTGCCGAGGGCCAGGACCGGTCCGTCGGTGCCCGGTTCGACCCGGCCGAGAGCGAGGTTCATGGCGGGAGAGCCGATGAAACCGGCGACGAACACGTTGACCGGGCGGTGGTAGAGCTCCTGCGGGGTGCCGACCTGCTGGATGCGCCCGTCGTGCAGCACCGCGATGCGGTCGCCGAGGGTCATGGCCTCGACCTGGTCGTGGGTGACGTACAGGGTGGTGGTGGCGTCGTGCTGGTGCAGGCGCATCAGCTCCCCGCGCATGGCCACCCGCAGCTTCGCGTCGAGGTTGGACAGCGGCTCGTCCATCAACAGGACCTTGGGGTGGCGGACCATCGCACGGCCCATCGCGACGCGTTGACGCTGTCCGCCGGACAGGGCTGAGGGTTTGCGGTCCAGCAGGGTCTCCAGCGCCAGGACGTGGGCGACCCGTTCGACCTGGGCGGCCGCCTGCTCACGGGGCGTGTGGGACATGCGCAGGCTGAAGCCGAGGTTCTCGGCGACGGTCATGTGCGGGTACAGGGCGTAGCTCTGGAACACCATCGCGATGTCGCGGACCTTCGGCGGCAGGTAGGTGACGTCGGTTCCGTCGATGCTGATGCCACCAAGGTCGGGGTCTTCGAGCCCGGCGATCAGCCGCAGCAGGGTGGATTTGCCGCAGCCCGACGGGCCGACGAGGACCAGGAACTCGCCGTCGCCGACGGTGAGGCTGACTTCGTCCAGGACGGGGCGGGTCGCGTTGGGAAACGTCTTGCTGAGCCGGTCGATGACGACGGTGGCCATGGGGTGTCACCTCTGTTCGGTACCGCTTGTGGCGGCGTGGGGGTGGAGGGTGCAATGCCACACTGGTCCTGCTTGGACAGTGCGGGCAGGGCCGAAGGTCTCCTGTCGGTGCGTCCTTGTGCCCCCGCCGACCGTTGCCGGGCGGCGCTCGGTGGGGCGCTGTCGAGGACCGCGTCAGCAGGTCAGAGCCGCGGGCCGCCGAGTACCCGCACAGCGAGGACCGCAGCTTGGGTGCGGCGTTCCAGGCCCAGCTTGGCCAGGATGCTGGTGACATAATTCTTGATCGTCTTCTCGGCCAGGAACATCTTGTCGGCGATCTCGTGGTTGGTCAGACCGTCGGCGATGTGGCCGAGGATGCGCCGCTCCTGCTCGGTGAGCTGTGCCAGCTCCGGCGGAGTGCGCACGCCACGGCGGATGCGTTGCAGGACCTGCGCGGTGACGGCAGGGTCGAGCAGCGACTGCCCGGCGGCGACGCGGCGCACGGCGTCCAGCAGATCGGTGCCGCGGATCTGTTTGAGGACATATCCGGCGGCGCCGGCCACGATCGCGGCGAACAGCGCCTCGTCGTCCTCGTACGACGTCAGGATCAGCCCCTGGATGCGGGGATCTGTCGAGCGGATGTCGCGGCAGACGTCGATGCCGTTGCCGTCGGGCAGCCGGGCGTCGAGGATCGCGACGTCGGGGTGCATCGCGGGAATCAGCCGGGTGGCCTCGACAGCCGACCCGGACTCGCCGACGACTTCGATGTCGCCGGCTTGCTGCAGCAGGTCGATGAGCCCGCGGCGGACCACTTCGTGGTCGTCGAGGACGAAGACTCGGATCATGGCGGGTTCCTGTTCCGGCCGCCGGTGCTCAGGCGGGTCACTGGTCGGTCTGGTCGATGGTGGCGGTGGCGTCGAACGGCAGCCGTGGCGTGTGTCCCGGCAGGGCGTGCTCGGGGTCGGCGACGCCCAGGCGCAGCACGAGGTAGGGATACGCGAGGTTGGACAGGATGCGGCGCATCATGGCGCGGGTGCCGTCGATCTCGATGACCTGGCTGAAGGGCAGCACGGCCAGCCCTTGCACGGTGGCGTGCAGCCACACCGCCGACAGGGCCTGACCGGCCCGCAGCCACGCGGCGCGGTCGTCCTCGCTGCCGAACAAAACGACGTAGGTCGAGGCCTTGTCGTGGCCGCCGCCGACCGTGAGGGTGCCGCGGGTGCCGAAATCGCGCTCACCGACGTCGGTCTCGGGCCGCCGGTCGGGGATCACCTCGGGAGGTAGCCCGGTGCCGGCGGGCCGTCCGGGGCCGGTCCACCGGTGGGTCTCGGCGAGGACGGCGGGTTCGGCCGCGGCGGCGTCCTCGGCGTGCGAGACCGCGACAACGAGGTCGGTGACCTGGTCCGGGGTCAGCCGGTGCAGGTGGACGCCGACAGCGTCGGCGATCCGGCGCAGCTGCTCGACTTGCTCTGCGGTGACCGGGACGTCGACGGTGGGTCGTCGGTCGGTGTGCCGCAGCTGCAGGGCCTGCACAAGTCGCATCGCGTGCGCGGTCACGGGAATGTCGCCCGTGATGGTGACGGTCGCCAGATGCTCCGGCCGGGCCGGGTCGGGCAGCGGGCGTACGGCGACGTCGTAACCCTGGGCGTGCAGGGCAGCCTGGGCGTGGTGCAGGGCTGCCCCGCAGCTGAGCAGCAGCATCCGCTCGTCGGGGTCGGTGCCGGGCAGCGCGCGCGTGGTGTCGGAGTACAGGTCGAGCCGATCGGGGTGGATCTGCCAGTGCCAGGGCTGGGTGTTGTGGATCGAGGGCGCGCGCCGCGCCGCGTCAGCGGCCTCGGCGTAGGCCGCCGCCACAGGACGGCGGTGCTCGCCAGCGAGCGTGGTCATCGTCTGCCTCCAAGAAGTCGTCTCGTCCAGTGCACCCTGTGTGCCTGGGGCGAGGCCAGGAGCTTAGGGTCCTTCCAGCCGGGACTTTCGGCCCTGCCAACGATTTACCGGCGGGCCGGACCACGTGCCGCGCATCGGCGGTATCCGGTTGCAGGAGCGTCTCGCTGGCCCAGCCCAGATGCGCCAGGGCAACGCGGGCGTGGAAGACGGCCGCACCGCATGACGGGCGCAGCGCCCCGCCCGTCGGGATCGGCGATGGGCAGCTGCCGGCCCGGGTCGGCGTAGACGTCGATGGTGTCGATGCCGAGACGGAATCGTCACGGCTGGGTGTCGCACCGGCGCGTCAGCCACGGCCAGCGCAGTCAGCGGATGACGGCCACCGGGCAGTGGGCGTGGTGCAACAACGCCTGACTGACCGAGTTCAGCAGCACGCCCGCGGCGCCGGCGTGCCCTCGGCTGCCGACCACGACGAGCCCGGCCTCGGCGGACTCGCGGACCAGCGCGGAGCCCGTCGCCGTGGTGCGGATCAGCCGCCGGACCACCCGCACCTGGGGGTAGCGGTGCCGCGCTGCGGCCAACGCGCCATCGAGCAGCAGCTGAGCTGCGACCTCCGGTGCCGACGGGTCGTGCTCGCCGCACGGATCACCGCCAGGCGCATCCGTCGACGCCCAGCAGTGCACTGCCACCAGCTCGACGCCGCGCGCGTGGGCGTGCTCGAACGCTGCCTCGACAACCTCGGCGCCGGCCGGCGCGGCGTCGACGCCGATCAGGACCGGGGCGTCGGCTGCGGGCCGCCCGTGCCCAGGTGGGCGGATGACGAGCACGGGACTGTGCGTGTGGGCGGCGACCTGTGCGCTGACCGAGCCCAGCAGCAGCTCGGTGAAACCACCGACGCCGCGGCAGCCGACCACGGTCAGCCGTGCGGTCCGGGACGCCTCGATGAGCGCCGGCGCGGGATGGCCGACGACGACACGGGTGTCGACGTCCAGGCCGTCGTGCGCGCCGCGCAGCCGGGCGGCCTGCCGTTCGAGCAGGTCCCGTGCTTCGGGCAGGGCCGCGGCGTAGGCGTTGAGCCACGGGCTGGGCCCGAACGCCGGCGGGCTGGCGAACGCGTGCACCAGGCTCAGGCCGCAGCCGGCCCGGCGGGCCTCGGCGAGCGCGGCCTCGACGGCCGGGGCGGTGCCGGACAGGTCGTCGACTCCGACCAGCACCCGCCCCGTGACGTCCATGGACATGATGTCCCCCCTTCCTCGGTGACGGCCGGTTCAGCGGCGCGTCGGGGTCCAGTCGCGGATCTCGGGCAGGTCCTGGCCGGTCTCGCGAATGCAGGCGGCGTGCTCGGTGCGCTTGTCGACCATCGCCTGGCGCAGCGCGGCGGCCTTGCGGGCCAGGCCGGGCACCCGGTCGATGACGTCGACGACCAGGTGGAACCGGTCCATGTCGTTGCGGACCAGCATGTCGAACGGTGTGGTGGTGGTGCCTTCCTCCTTGTAGCCGCGCACGTGCAGGTGCTCGTGTCCGCGGCGGCGGTAGGTCAGCCGGTGGATCAGCCACGGGTAGCCGTGATAGGCGAACACGACGGGCCGGTCGGTGGTGAAGATGGCGTCGTACTCGGCGTCGGGCAGCCCGTGCGGGTGCTCGGTCTGCGGCTGCAGCCGCATCAGGTCGACGACGTTCACCACGCGTACCCGCAGCTCGGGCAGGTGCTCGCGCAGCAGGTCCGCGGCGGCGAGGATCTCCATGGTGGGCACGTCGCCGGCGGCGGCGAGCACGACGTCGGGGTCGCCGCCGTCGTCGGCTGCCCAGGGCCAGATGCCCAGGCCGCGGGTGCAGTGCGCGACGGCCTCGTCGATGTCGAGGAACGTCGGCGCGGGCTGCTTGCCGGCCACGACGACGTTGATGTAGTCGCGGCTGCGCAGGCAGTGATCGGCCACGCTGAGCAGGGTGTTGGCGTCCGGGGGCAGGTACACGCGGATGACGTCGGCTTTCTTGTTGACGACGTGGTCGATGAAGCCGGGGTCCTGGTGGGAGAACCCGTTGTGGTCCTGGCGCCACACGTGCGAGGTCAGCAGGTAGTTCAGCGACGGGATCGGCTTGCGCCAGTCCAGTTCGCGGGTGACCTTCAGCCATTTGGCGTGCTGGTTGAGCATCGAGTCGACGATGTGGACGAACGCCTCGTAGCAGGAGAACAGGCCGTGCCGGCCGGTGAGCAGGTAGCCTTCCAGCCAGCCCTGGCAGGTGTGCTCGGAAAGGATCTCCATGACCCGTCCGTGCGGGTCGAGGTGCAGGTCGGTGTCGACGGTGCGGGCGTGCCAGGCCTTGCCGGTGACGTCGAGGACGGCGCCGAGCCGGTTGGACTCGGTCTCGTCGGGGCCGACGATCCGGAAGTTGCGGTAGGCGGCGTTGGCGGCCATCACGTCGCGGACCCAGGAGCCCAGCACTCTGGTCGGTTCGGCAAGCGGGCCCGGCTTGACGGCGTACGTCCGGAAGTCGGGCAGTTCCAGGTCGCGGACCAGACGGCCGCCGTTGGTGTGCGGGTTGGCGCCCATGCGCAGCTGCCCGGTCGGCAGCCAGCCGACGACCTCCGGGCGTGGCGCGCCGGTGGCGTCGAACAGCTCGTCAGGCCGGTAGGAGCGCATCCAGTCGGCGAGCATGGCCAGGTGGTCGGTGTCGTCGCGGGCGGCCGACAGCGGCACCTGGTGGGCTCGCCAGGTGCCCTCGACCGGCAGGCCGTCGACCTGCTTCGGGCCGGTCCAGCCCTTCGGCGTGCGCAGCACGATCATCGGCCAGCGCGGCCGGTCGGCGAGCTCGCCGGTGCGTGCGGCGGCCCGGATCGCGGCGATCTCATCGCAGACCGTGTCGAGGGTCGCGGCCAGCAGCTGGTGCACCGTGGCCGGGTCGTCGCCTTCGACCAGGTAGGGCTTGTGGCCGTAGCCGGTCAGCAGCGCGGTCAGCTCGTCGTCGGAAAGCCGGGCCAGCACCGTCGGGTTGGCGATCTTGTAGCCGTTGAGGTGCAGGATCGGCAGCACCGCCCCGTCGCCGACCGGGTCGAGGAACTTGTTGGAGTGCCACGACGCGGCCAGGGGGCCGGTCTCGGCCTCGCCGTCGCCGATGACGCACGCGACGAGCAGGTCGGGATTGTCCAGTGCGGCACCGTAGGCGTGGGAGAGGCTGTAGCCGAGCTCCCCGCCCTCGTGGATGGAGCCGGGGGTCTCCGGCGCGACGTGGCTGGGGATGCCGCCGGGAAACGAGAACTGACGGAACAGCCGGCCCATGCCTCGCTCGTCGAGGCTGACGTGCGGATACGTCTCGCTGTAGGTGCCCTCCAGCCAGGTGTTGGCGACCAGGCCGGGGCCGCCGTGGCCGGGACCGGTGATGTAGATGGTCTCCTGGCCGCGGGCGGCGATGATCCGGTTCAGGTGCGTGTAGAGGAGGTTCAGGCCGGGCGTGGTGCCCCAGTGCCCGAGCAGGCGCGGCTTGACATGTTCGGGCAGCAGCGGCTCGGTCAGCAGCGGGTTGGCCATCAGGTAGATCTGCCCGACGGACAGGTAGTTGGCGGCTCGCCAGTGCGCGTCGATGCGTGCGAGCTCCTGCGCGCCCAGCGGGGCGCCCTGTGCGATATGCATGTTCGTCAGCGTGACTGCTGTGACCGGTGGGGTGTAGGGGCTGCCTGCCCTGCCGGTTCGGGACCTTCGGCCCCCTCCGCGGCCTTCGGGCTGGCCGGGGACGGGGCACGCCGTCGGCGCGGTCACCAGGTCGGGACTTTCGGCCCGGGCATCGTGCCCCAGGGGCCTGTGCGCGTCGGGGCGATCTGCTCTGTGCCGCAGGTACGCGTCGGCGAGAGCCTTGGAACCATGGCCCTCACCGAGACACCCGCCACATTCGCCGGGCAGAGGCTGGCCGGCCTCACCGCCGGCGAAGCCGGGGCACGGCTGGCGCAGGACGGCCCGAACGCCGTCGCGCCCCCACACCCGCCCCGTCTGCTGCGGCGGGTAGTGGCGCAGCTGGCCGACCCGCTCGTGTCGCTGCTGCTGGTAGCCGGGGCGGTGACCGGCATTCTCGGGGACTGGGCCGACACGGCGATCATCGCCGTGGTCGTGTGCCTCAACACCGCCATCGGGGTCGCGCAGCAGGTCCGCGCGGACAAGGCCGTGGCCGCGCTGGACACCCTCACCGCGCCGACCGCCCGGGTCACCCGCGACGGCGCCGAACTCGTCGTGCCCGCCGCCGACCTGGTCCGCGGGGATGTGGTGCGGGTTGAGGCCGGGGACATCGTGCCCGCCGACCTGCTGCTGCACGACGCGCACCGGTGCCAGGCCGACGAAGCGGCCCTGACCGGTGAGTCCGTGCCCGTGACCCGCGACGCGGGCGACGAACTGTCCGCGGGCACGGTGCTGGTCACCGGCCGCGCCGCGGGCATCGTGGTCCGCACCGGCGCGCGCAGCGCCCTGGGCCGCATCGCCGAGCTTGTCGCGACCACCCATGCCGGGCCGACCCCGCTGCAGAAGCGCCTCACCCGCCTCAGCCGCGTCCTGGGCGCGCTCGCGGTCGCGTTGTGCCTGGTCGTGTTCGCCGCAGGGCTGGCCGCAGGCAGGCCGCTGCTGTTGATGGCCCTGACCGCGGTCAGCCTGGTCGTCGCCGCGGTCCCGGAGTCGCTGCCCGCCGTGGTGACCCTTTCACTGGCGCTGGGCGCCCGACGGATGGCCCGCCGCCGGGCGATCCCACGCAACCTGCACGCGGTCGAGACGATGGGGTCGGTGACCGTCGTCGCGTCCGACAAGACCGGCACCATGACCGAGGGCCGTATGACCGTGCGCCGGGCCGTCACGCCCGGCGCCGACGTCGCGGTCACCGGCATCGGCTACGAACCCGCCGGGCGGATCTCCGGCACCGCCTCTCCGCTGCCGCAATCGTTGCTCGATCTGGCCCGCGCCGGAACGCTCTGCTCCGACGCGGCAGTCCTGGCACCGGCACCCGACCGGCCGGCCTGGACCGCAGTCGGCGACCCGCTCGAAGCCGCCCTGGTCACGTTCGGGGCTCGCTGCGGCCTGGACCCCGACGCGGTGCGGGCGAACGCTCCCCGCTGGGCTGAACACCCGTTCGATCAGGCCACCCGGCAGATGACCACCGTCCACCGCGACGGCGACACCTACCTGACCATCTGCAAGGGCGCACCCGAAAGCGTCCTCGGCGCGCCCGTGGTCGACCCGGCGGACCCGCACCTGGCCGCCACCAGGCAGGCCGCCGCCGACCTGGCCGCCTCAGGTCTTCGCGTGCTCGCCATCGCAGCAGGCACCACCGCCGAGCCGACCAACCCGATCGCGCCCACCGGACTTCGGCCCCTCGGCGTCATCGGCATCGAAGACCCCCTGCGGCCCTCCGCCGCCACGACCGCCGCCGAGTTCACCCAGGCCGGCATCCGCCTCATGCTGATCACCGGTGACCACCCCGGCACCGCCGCGCACATCGCCGCCCAGGTCGGCATCTGGAACCCCGGCGACCCGATCGCCACCGGCGACCAGCCGGAGCAGGCCCACCGGGTGCGGGTGTTCGCCCGCACCCAGCCCGAGCAGAAACTCGACATCATCGCCGAACTGCAGCACCACGGCCACGTCGTGGCGATGACCGGCGACGGCGTCAACGACGCCCCCGCGCTCACCCGCGCCGACATCGGCGTGGCCATGGGCGGCGGCACCGAGGTGGCCCGCCAGGCCGCCGACCTCGTCCTGGTCGACGACAACCTTGCCACGGTCGGCCACGCCGTGGCCGAAGGCCGCCGCGTGTACGACAACATCCGCCGCTTCCTGCGCTACGGCCTGGCGGGCGGGGCCGCCGAACTGGCCGTCATGCTCATCGGCCCGCTGCTCGGATTGGGCCTGCCCCTGCTGCCCGGCCAGATCCTGTGGATCAACTTGCTCACCCACGGCCTGCCCGGCGTCGCACTCGGCGCCGAACCCGCCGAACCCGATGTGCTGCGCCGCCCGCCTCGCCCACCGGACGAGCAGATCCTCGGTGACGGCCTGCTGCGCGACGTCCTGGCCCTCGGCGCGCTGCTGACCGCCGTCACCCTCGGCACCGGCCTGTATGCCGCCGCCGCCGGCTGGCCGTGGCAGAGCATGGTCTTCGTCGTGCTCGGCCTCGCACAGCTCGGCATCGCCCTGGCATCACGCGCCACCCGACCCCGCGGGACCCGCTGGGCCAACCCTGGCCTGCTTGCCGCCGTGGCCCTGTCCGCACTCGCCCAGCTTGCCGCAGTCGCGATCCCGGCCCTGCGCGCCCTGCTCGGCACAGCACCGCTCAACGCCACCCAGCTCGCCTTCTGCGCCGCGGCCGCCCTGCTGCCCGGGACGCTCGCGCTCATCTGGCGGACAGCCCGCCGGCGCCGCCGCAACCGTCGATAATCCATACGGACAGGAGCCACTCATGGACAGCCAGGAACGGCAGACACGGCGTGACATCGTGGTGGGCGTCGACGGGTCAGCCGCCGCGCTGTCGGCTGTGCGGCTCGCCGCGCATGAGGCAGCCCGCCGCGGCCGCAACCTGCGGATCGTGCACGCGTTCATCTGGCCGCTGATGCACGTCAACGTCGGCGCATCGCAGGCCGTGCCCGAAGGCGGCCTACAACACGACGCCGAACGCCTGCTCGCCGAAGCCGCCGCGACCGCCACCGCGGCGCAGCCGGACGTCACCGCTGTGACCGACCTCGTCACCGGCGCCCCCGCGGCGGTGCTCCTGACCGCCGCACGCGACGCCGAACTGCTGGTCCTCGGCGACCGCGGCCTCGGTGGCTTCACCGGCCTGCTGCTGGGCTCGGTCGCCGTGCAGGTCACCGCACACAGCACCACACCGGTCCTCGTCGCCCGCGGTGAGCAACACGCAGGTGGCCCGATCGTGGTGGGCGTCGACGACTCGCCTGCCGGCGCGGCGGCGATCGAGGCCGCGTTCGTCGCCGCGGAGCAGCAGCAAGCCGAACTGCTGGCCGTACGCACCTGGACCTACCCGGCGATGGCCACGCTCTACACGCCGCCGGTGCCGGTCGACTGCGGACCGGTCGAGGACGCAGAGAGGCTCGTCCTGGCCGACGCCTTGGCCGCATCTTCGGCGCGCCACCCCAAGGTCGAGGTGCGTGAGCAGCTGGTATGCGGCCGGCCCGGTCGCACGCTCGTGCAGTTCAGCGAGCTGGCGCAGCTGATCGTCGTCGGCGCCAGAGGGCGCGGCGGATTCGCAGGTCTGCTACTGGGCTCGGTCAGCCAGCAGGTCCTGCACCACGCTGCCTGCCCCGTCCTGGTGGTTCCGGACCCGCGACAGGATCGCACGCCGTGACCGTTGTCGCCTGAACACGGGGGAGCGAGCAACATGTCCACGACCTCAGATCCGGCCCGCCCGGCGACCACGCCGCAGGGCCTGCCGCAACTAGCAGTACGCGAGGTGATGACCACGCACCCGGTGCAGGTGGCCGCCTCGGCGACCCTGGAAGACGCCCTGGCTGCGATGGCCGGCACCAAGCTGCGTCACCTGGTCGTCGTCGACGGCGCCGGGCGGTGCGCCGGGGTGATCAGCGACCGGGCGATCGTCGCGGCGTGGGCCGCCGAACCCGGGTGCCTGTCCGCGCGCCGCGTGTCCAGCGTGCTGGACAGCACCCCGGCCGCCGTCGACGCCGACGCCGCGGTGGTCGACGCGGCCCGGCTGATGTGCGGGACCCATGTCGACGCCGTCGCGGTCGTCGACCGCCGCGGCTGCGCCGTCGGCATCATCACCGGCAGCGACCTGGTCACCCTGCTCACCCGCTGACAACGACCGCAGCACGGCGAACCGGCGGCGGGAAGCGGCCGCATCGCGACCGGGCACGGCCGCACCCCGACCGGGGCCATAGCATCATGGCTGTGGAAAACCAGTGGGCATCGCTCGGCCTGACGCCTCTGTCCCGTGTCCAACTCGACGAGCTCCTGCAAGAGCTGCTCGACCGCGTGTCGGAGGTCATGGCCAGCCGCGAGCGGCTGCGCAGCCTGCTCGACGCGGTCGTCGGCATCGGCACCGACCTGGACCTCCGTTCCACCCTTGAGCGGATCGTCGTGGCCGCGTGCCGGCTGGCCGACGCCAAGTACGGCGCGCTGGGGGTGCTGGGCTCCGACGAACGTCTGGTCGAGTTCATCACCCACGGCATCTCCCCGGAACAGCATGCCGCCATCGGCGACCTGCCCACCGGCCACGGCGTGCTGGGCCTGCTGATCAGCCACCCGGAGCCGGTGCGGGTGCCCGACATCTCCACGCATCCGCGCTCGGTCGGGTTCCCGGCCAACCACCCGCCGATGCACAGCTTCCTCGGCGTCCCGATCCGCATCCGCGACCAGGTGTTCGGCAACCTGTACCTGGCAGAGAAGCGCAACGCGGCCGAGTTCACCGACGACGACCAGGAGATCACGATCGCGCTGGCCGCGGCCGCGGGCGCCGCGATCGAGAACGCGCGCCTGTACGCCGTAGCGCAGCGGCGCCAGCGGTGGCTGGCCGCCACAGCGGAAATCATCAACTCGCTCGGTGAGGACACGTCGACCGCCGAAGCCCTGCAACTGGTCGCCCGCCGCACCCGCGAGGTCGCCGAAGCCGATCTCGTCGCGGTCCTGCTGCACGATGAGGACAACGCTGCCCTGACCGTCGCCGTCGTCGACGCCGCCGAACCCGTGCCCGGCCTAACCGGGGCCGTCCTGCCGGTGGCCCAGACCGGATTCGTGCCGGTGCTCGCCAACCAGCAGGTCGTGACCCTCGACCGGCTCGGCAAGGCAGCGCCCTGGCCGGTGGCCGTACCTGACATCCGCGGCGTCGCCGCGCCGTTCGCCGCCGGGCAGGGCGTGCTGCTGGTCGCCTACACCGGCGCAGCGCGCGCCGACGACGAGCTGCTGCTGACCGCCTTCGCCGGGCAGGCCGGGCTGGCGCTGCTGCGCGCCCGCGCCCGCGAGGACCGCGAGCAGCTGCTCGTGCTGTCCGACCGCGAGCGCATCGCCCGGGACCTGCACGACGTGGTCATCCAGCGGCTGTTCGCCACCGGTCTGCAGCTGCAGACCGTCGCTTCCATGGCGACCGCCCGCCCGGAGCTGGCGACCCGCATCGGGTCGGCGGTCGACGCCCTCGACAGCACCATCCGCGACATCCGCGGCGCGATCTTCGAGCTGCGCAGCCCCGCCGGGCAGTCACTGCGCTCCGAGCTGCGCACCCTCGTCGACGGCGCGGCCGAGTCGCTGGGGTTCCGGCCCGACCTGGTACTCGACGGCCCGGTGGACAGCGCCGTTCCCGACGAGCTGCACGCCGACCTGCTCGCCGTCATCCGTGAGGCGCTGTCCAACGTGGTACGCCACGCACACGCCGGACGGGTCCTCGTGGCGATCGCGGTGGACGGCGGCCGGCTCAGCGCGTCCGTCACCGACAACGGCGCCGGCGGCGCCACGCCCCGCGGTGGTCTGCTCAACCTCGCCGAGCGCGCGGCACTGCACGGCGGGCAGCTCAGCATCGAACCCGGCGACCCGGTCGGCACCGTCCTGCGGTGGAGTGTCCCGATCAGCTAGCGGGGCGGCTGACCGGTCAGCTTCACTGCGAACACCGCGGCCTGCGTGCGTCGTTCCAGGCCGAGCTTGGTCAGCAGGCTGGACACGTAGTTCTTGACCGTCTTCTCGGCAAGGAACATCTGCGCCGCGATCTGCCGGTTGGTGAGCCCGTCGGCCACATATCCGAGGATCTTGCGTTCCTGGTCGGTCAGCGACTTGAGCTGATCAGGTTCGTGTTTCGGGTTGCGGATGCGTTCCAGGACGCGCTGCGTGACGGCCGGATCCAGCAGCGATTGACCGGCCGCGACCCGGCGTATCCCGTCGACGAGATCGGTGCCCTTGATCTGCTTGAGAACATAACCCGCGGCACCGGCCATGATCGCGGCGAACAGCGCCTCGTCGTCCTCGTACGACGTCAGGATCAGGCCCTTGATGTCCGGGTCGACCGACCGAACATCACGGCAAACGTCGATGCCGCTGCCGTCGGGCAGCCGCCCGTCGAGCACCGCGACATCGGGCCGCAGCGCAGGAATGCGCCTGGTGGCCTCGGCCGCTGAGCCGGATTCGCCGACCACCTCGATGTCACCGGCGGCTTCGAGCAGGTCGCGCAGGCCGCGACGGACCACCTCGTGGTCGTCGAGCAGAAAGACACGGATCACACCCGCATCGTCCACCTGCCCCGACTCGGCGGGGAAGGGACCAAAGACCCCTCCGCAGACGGGACCCCCGCCCCTGCGGCGCCGGGCCCGCCGGCACTGACCTCGCCCGCTGCCGCGGGCGGACAGTGAAGTCATGGCAGCAGACGAGACGAGCCGCGCACAGGCGCTGTACGACGCGGCCCGCACCGCGCTCGCCGCGCCGTCCATCTTCAACACCCAGCCGTGGCGCTGGCAGGCCGACACCGAGGTGCTGCGCCTGTACGCCGACCGCCGGCGTCAGCTGCCCACCGCCGACCCGCAGGGCCGGCTCCTGACCGTGAGTTGCGGGGCCGGCCTGCACCACGCCCGCACCGCCCTGGCCGCCGCCGGATACGAAGCCGGCGTGCGCGAACTGCCCGAACCCGCAGACCCGGACCTGCTCGCCGAGATCCGGATCACCGGCCCGCACGAGCCTGCCCTGGCCGAACTGCAGGCCTTCGCCGCGATCACCCGCCGGCACACCGACCGGCGGCCGTTCACCACCCAGCCGGTCGCCGACGCCACCTGCCGGGCACTGATCGCCGCCGGAGAAACACAGCACGCCCACGTCCACCTGGTCGGCCTCGAACAGGTCGCGGTTCTCGCCCTGGCCGCGGTCCGCGCCGGCGCCCTGCAGCTGTCCGACCCCGGCTATCTCGCGGAACTGGCCGACTGGACGCACCGGCCACCGTGGAGCGGCGAAGGCGTGTCCACCGAATCGACCGTGCACGCAGTCCCGCGGCGGGTTCCGATCCGCGACTACGCGCCATTCGGCGGGCAGACCATGCACCCCGGCCGCGACACCGACGCCGGGGCCCGCTACCTGATGCTGTTCACCGACGAGGACACCCCTGCCGCCTGGCTGCACGCCGGACAGGCGCTGTCGGCGGTGCTGCTCACCGCGACCGTCCACGGTCTGGGCAGTGCCCCGATCAGCGACGTCACCGAAGTCCCCAACACCCGCGACGAACTGCGCCGCCTGCTGCCCGGACTCGGTGAGCCGCAGGTCTGCGTACGCGTCGGCTACGCGCAACCCCGCATGCCACCGCCGACCACGAGGCGGCCCTACGAAGAGTCCATCAACCTCGCACCCTGAACAGGAGACCGACATGACCGCCCACCGGCCGATCCTCGTCGGCGTCGACGGCTCGCCGTCCAGCCTCGCCGCCGCTTCCTACGCAGCCGACCTCGCCGTGCGCCGCCAGGCACCCCTGCACCTGGTGTACGGCTACCTCAGCCCCCTGTTCGGCTACGGCACCGCAGGACTGGCCGAGCCGTACTACGACGAAGCCGACACCCGTGACGCGATCGACCGCAGCCTTGCCGACGCCGTCGACACCCTGCGCAAGCAGCACCCCGAGATAGGCGAGATCCACGCTCGGCAGATCACCGGCGGTCCCGCCCCGGTCCTGATCGAGCAGTCCCGCACCGCCGCCGTGACCGTGGTCGGCTGCCGCGGCGTCGGCGGGTTCGCCGAACTGCTCCTCGGCTCCGTGTCGGCGCAGGTGGCCGCCCACGCCCACTGCCCCGTCATCGTCGTGCGCCCGCCGGTGCCCGACACCCCGATCGAGCCGGGCCCGGAACAGCCCGAGCCTCTCGCCGCCCACGGGCCGGTCGTCGTCGGCGTCGACGGATCGCCCGCCGCGCAAGCAGCCCTGACCTTCGCCGCCGAAGAAGCCATCAGCCGTGACGTTCCGCTGGTTGTCGCGCACGTGTACTGGCCCCAACCCTGGCTGCAACTCGTCGCGGACGAGACCGCGGCGCAGGCCGAAGCCGAACGCGCCGCCGAAGACCGGGCGCAGCGGCTGCTCGCCGACGCGACTTCCGCACTGATCACCACCCACCCGCAACTGAAACTCGAAACCCGCGCCATCCGCAGCCTCAACAGCGAATACAGCCTCGTCGAAGCCTCCCGCGGCGCCACGCTCACCGTCGTCGGCTGCCGCGGCCGGGGCGGCTTCGCCGGACTGCTGCTCGGGTCCGTCAGCGGAGCCCTGGTCCACCACGCCCACAGCCCCGTCGCGGTCATCCACCCCACCGAACACTGACCTGCGCAGGCGGGCCGATCCTCGGCCCGCCTGCGCAGGGCGCCCCGACCCCGCAGGCCGGCGGGTGGCAGGTAAGACGCTCCGGCCACCCGCCGTCTCGGGTACCGGCCTGGACACATCCGTTCGCACCCGGAGGCAGCGTCATGAACATCGCAGCACGGCCCCAACACCACCCGTCAGCCCAGCCCGCCGGTATCGACCTGCACCTGCGGGCCCAATGGAGCGCACTCACCGCGCCCACCGAACCTGCCGTGGAGTTCACCTCCGACATGGCCGCCGACCTGCCTGCGCGACCCGCTGCTGGCTCAACCAGGCCATCGCTCCCGGCACACCGCTGCGTCAGGCGGCGATCGTCCGGCAGCACGGCCAGATCAGAATCGGCGGGTGGCACGACTACGAAGCCGATTGGCAGCCGCTGATTACGGCTCGCCGGCACATGCTGTGTTCCTTTCGCCTTCTTCTCGCTGGGACCCAATACCCTGGGGGGTATTGTGTGGGCGGTTTGCCGCCACGGGAGACGGTGTGGCAGGCCTTCGAACCGTGCTTCGACGCACAGGCGATCCGGAGTCGGCTGTCGCCGTCGGCTATCCGGCGAGCTGGCCGGCGAGGACTCCGACGCCCATGACGACGACGAACCAGCCGAACCCTCGGCGCAGCAGGCCGGGGTCGATCCGCCCGGCCAGGCGGCCCCCGGCGAGGCTGCCCAGGACGGCGACGGCGGTGACGGCGGCGGTCAGCCGCCAGTCGATGGTGACGCTGTGCAGGTATCCGCCCACACCGGCGAACGACTTCATGGCGATGACGAGCAGAGAGGTGCCCACGGCGACGGGCATCGGCAGCCCGCCGAGCAGCACCAGTGCCGGCACCACCAGGAATCCGCCGCCCGCGCCGACCAGGCCGGTGACCAGGCCGACGACAACGCCCTCGGCCAGGATCTTCACCACTGGCGACCGCGCTTTCTGGTGCGGGGCGGGCGCGGTCGTGCCGCGCCGGGAGCGCAGCATCGCTATGGCGGTGATCAGCATCATCAGCGCGAAGGCGATCAGCAGTACGGTGCCGGGGATGTACTGGGCGACCCGGCCGCCCGCGTAGGCGCCCACCATCCCGGCGGCGCCGAACAGTGCTCCGGTGCGCCACTGCACCCGGCCTGCCCGGGCGTGGGTGATCAGCGCGACCGCGCTGGTCACACCCACCACGACCAGCGACATGGCGATCGCGGACTTGGGTTCGACTCCGGCGAGGTAGACCAGCACGGGAACGGTGAGGATGGAGCCGCCACCGCCGAGCAGGCCTAACGTCAGGCCGATCGCGACCGACGCGGCCAGAGTGAGGGCGAGCCCGGCGCTCATCGGCCGGTCCTGTCACCCAGTCCGGCGAGTGCCTGTCGCACGTCGGTGCGGCTCGCCGGCCGGTTGTAGGGCAGCTTGGACAGCATCATTCCCATGGCGCAGGTGTCGGTGAGAGCGGCGAACGTGAGTCCGGCGCCGATGAACGCGGCCAGGTAACGTGCCGCGGGCAGCCAGATGCCGACGATGATCGACGCGAGGACGATGCCTCCGGCGGCCAGGCGCACCTGCCGCTCGAGCGACCAGCGCTCGCGGCCGCGGACCACGGGCGCGCCTGCGGCGATCCACGCGTTCATGCCGCCGGTCATCACGGTGGCGCCGGTGGCGCCTGCCGCGGCGAGCCTGCTCTGGCATTGCCCGGCGCGGTTGCCGGACTGGCAGACGATGACCATGGTGCCGCCGGCGGCGGAGACGATGTGCTGCAGGTGGGCGTCGACCTGGTCGAGGGGCAGGTTGATGGACCCGGCGATGTGCGCGGTCTCGTACTCGCCGGGCGTGCGCACGTCGACGAGCAGCGCGTCGGGGTTGGCGGAGAGCAGCGCCCTGGTCGATACGACATCGATGGTGGTGGCGGTCGGGGTCATGGATGGCTCCTTCTGCGGTTGACGGGTTGGTCAGGCGGCCAGCGTGGCGACGACGTCGGGCACGCCCGCGCCGGTGAGTGCGACGGGTTGGTAGCCCTCGCGCAGCAGCAGGGTCGCGGCGATGGCGGCGCGGCGGCCGGAGCCGCAGGCGACCAGCACCGGGCGGCCGCGGTCCAGTTCGGCGGGGATGCCTTCGGTGACGAGGTCGGGCAGGAACCGCCGCACCGTGCCGTCGAGGGACACGGCGGCCTGCTCGCTGGGCATGCGGACGTCGAGCACCTGCGCTCTGTCGGCCCTCACCCGGTCGGTGAACGCCGGAAGGTCGAGCAGCTCGAAGTTCGCCGATGCGGCGCCGCCGAGCTCGTAGACGACTCCGCGGACGGTGTCGATGCCGATCTGCGCCAGCTGGGTGACCGCCTCGGTCACGTCCTGACCGCGCTGTGCCGCCAGCACGATGGGTTCCTGGTAGGGCAGCAGCCATCCGGCCCAGGAGCCGAAGTCGATGCCCAGCTCGATGCCGATCGCGCCCGCCAGGTGCCCCGCCGCGAGGGCAGCGCGCGGCCGGATGTCGACCACATGCGCGCCGGCGGGCACGTCGTCCAGGGCCAGCTCCGCGACGGTCATCGCAGGCATGGGCGGCACGCCGAGCGTGTTCGCCGGTCCCATGTGCTGGTAGAAGGCCGGGATCGGCATCGGCGCGGCCATCAGCCGCCGGGCGAAGTCCTCGGCGTCGCCGACCGCGAGCAGCGGGTTGGTGTCGACCTCCGCGCCGATGGTGGAGGTGTACCGGCCCGCGCCCGAGGAGGTGCAGAACGAGCCCTCACCGTGGGTCGGCAGCAGTTGGACGTCGCGGGGCAGGCCTGCCAGGCGGTGCAGCGAGCCGTACTGCAACTTCGCGAGCGTGTGGGCGCGCGGTGCGCCGAGCAGGTCGGGGCGTCCGGCGGAGGCCACGAGCAGGCTGCCGCCGGAGAACACGGCCACCGGCTCTCCGTCGATGAGCACGAGGTAGCTGGTGTGCTCCGGGGTGTGGCCGGGGGTGTGGATCGGGCGCAGGTTCAGGCCCCGCCCGCCCTTGATGTCCTCCAGGTGGAAGGCGGGGGTATGCGGATAGGCGGCCGCTGCGGCTGCGGGCAGTACCAGCTCGGCACCGGTGCGCAGGGCGGCCTGCTCGCCGCCGGAGACGTAGTCGTTGTGCAGGTGGGTCTCCAGCACGAACCGCAGCTGCACGTCGCGTTCGGCGGCCGTGGCCAGGAATCGGTCGATGTCGCGCTGCGGGTCCACGAGGACGCCCCGGCCCTCGTGCGTGAGTAGGTAGGTCTGGTCGCCCAGTCCGGGCGTCCGGAACGAGATGATCTCCATTGCTCCTCCTTCGATTAGATACCCCAGGGGGTATGTAACCAGCAGATTTCCGTTACCTTGAATACCCCCGGGGGTATCTATCGAGCCGAAAGAAGCCGACACCGAGCCCGGTGTCGGCTAGTGGATCAGGCCAGAGCCAGGAACAGCTTCTCCAGCTCGTCCTCGTTCATCGGCGGCTGCTCGCCGCGCTCGCGGGCACGCTGGCAGTGCCGCAGGCCGGAGGCGACCAGCTTGAACCCCGCCCGGTCCAGTGCCTTCGACACCGCGGCGAGCTGGGTGAGCACCTTCTCGCACTCCTCACCCTCCTCGATCATCGAGATCACGCTGGCCAACTGGCCCTGGGCACGCTTGAGTCGGTTCAGGGCGTCGCCCGCGAGTGCTTCGTTCAACCGCATCACCCGAACATACCCCCAGGGGTATGACGCCGCCAACTCTTCTGCGGACCGGCGACGGGCCTGCAGCTACGGCGGGCTATGCGATGGCGGCCAGGAGGCCGCCCACGATGCAGCCGATCCCGCCGCTCCGCGCTCCGGCTCCGGTGACGTGCTGGGCGGTCTCGAAGTCTCCGCGGCGTGCTGCCTCAAGCACCGTGGCTGAATCGGCGGCGGCGGGGGTCACCTGCGGCGGGCGGGGGCCTGAGGGCGTTGAGGCCGCCCGCCGGTTAAGTTGCCGACATCGTGTCGGTAAGATGCCGACATGATGTCAGTAAAGTGTGCTGGACGGTGCCTGTGTTCCTAGCCGTCCGCGAGCTCCGCTTCGCCCGTGCCCGCTTCACGCTGATGGGCGCCGTCATCACCCTCATCGCCGTGCTCATGGTTCTGCTCTCCGGCCTGTCCCACGGCCTGGTCCGCGACGGCGTGTCCGGGCTGCAAGAACTGCCGGTCACTTCGCTCGCCTTCAGCCACGGCGTCGCGCGCGACGCCGCATTCACCCGCAGCGTCATCAGCCTCGACACGGTGGAAAGCTGGTCCCGGCAGCCCGGTGTCACCCAGGCCGCCCCCTTCGGCAGCGCCCTCATCAACGCCCGCAGCAGCTCCGGTGTCGAAATCGACCTCGCGCTGTTCGGGGTCGAGCCCGGCTCCTTCCTCGCGCCGAAGGCCGCCACCGGATCCCCGCTGGGCACCGCCGACGGCATCGTGGTCAGCCGCACCGCCGCCGACGCCGGCCTGCGGCTCGGTGACACCGTGACCGTGGACCGGCTCGGCACCCGACTTACCGTCGTCGGCGTACTGGCCGAACAGCACACCTTCGGCCACGTCGACGTCGCGTACCTGCCACTGGCCGCATGGCAGGCGATCCATGCAGGAGCAGGGCCCGGCGAGCCCGTCCCCGACCGGGCCCGCCAGGAGATCACCGCGGTCGCGGTCCGGGGCACCGGCGTCGACCTCGCCGCGGGCGACGCCGCCGCGGGCACCGAAAGCATGACCCTGTCCGAGTCGTACGGCGCCTCACCCGGCTACACCGCCGAAACGTCGACGCTCACCCTCATCCAGTTCTTCCTCTACCTCATCTGCGCACTCGTCGCAGGAGCGTTCTTCACCGTCTGGACCATCCAGCGCAAACACGAACTCGCCGTGCTGCGCGCCCTCGGCGCGCCCATCGGCTACCTGCTACGCGACGGGCTGGCGCAGGCAATGGTGCTGCTACTGGCTGCGGCCACCGTCGGCATCGGCGCCGGAATCGGGCTCGGCTCCCTCGTCGGTGAAGGAGTCCCGTTCGCACTGGACGTTCAGGCCGTCACGGTCGCCGCCGCGCTACTGGTAGGCCTGGGCCTCACCGGAGCCGCAGTGGCCATCGCCCGCATCGCCGCGGTCGACCCCGCGACCGCACTGGGAGGAAACCGATGAACACCCACACCGAGACCACCCGGCAAGCCTCCCGCCCCGACACTCCTGGCCCCGCGCACCAGGACGGCCTGATCATGCGGGACGTGACCATGCTGCTCGGCGACGGCGAGGACACCGTACGCGCCCTTGACAGCGTCCACCTGACCGTGGCCGCGGGCGAATTCGCGGCCATCGTCGGCCCCTCCGGATCCGGCAAGTCCAGTCTGCTGGCGGTGGCCGGCGGGCTGGCCGCGCCGGACTCGGGGACGGTGACCATCGCCGGACGGCCGATGACGGCAGCTTCCCGCCGCGCCCGCACCGCGCTGCGGCGCGACCTGGTGGGCTTCGTCTTCCAGTCCGGCAACCTGCTGCCCGCGCTGACCGCCATCGACCAGCTGCGCCTGCCGACCCGATTCGCGTCACCAGGCGCGGTCGGGCGCGACCCGATGGACCTGCTGACCGAGGTCGGCATGGCCGGCAAAGCCGACCGGCGGCCCCACCAGCTCTCCGGTGGCGAACGCCAGCGAGTCGGCATAGCCCGCGCGCTGGTCACCGGGCCGCGACTGCTGCTGGTCGACGAGCCCACCGCGGCGCTCGACCAGGCGCGCAGCCGCGACATCGTGCAGATGCTCGCCCGGGAGACCCGCCAGCACGCAGTCGCCACGGTGATGGTCACCCACGACACCGAGGTCCTGCAGTACTGCGACTCCGTCTACGAGATGATGGACGGTGCACTGAGCAAGAAATGACCGCAGGGAGGGCGCGTGCCGAAGATTCAGGCGGCCACGGTCGCCGAGCACCGCTCGCTGCAGCGCCGCGCTCTGCTCGACGCCGCCCGCGACATCCTCGCCTCCGGAGAACCCGAATCGCCGAGCCTGTCCGCTGTCGCGCAGCGGGCAGGCCTGGCGCGATCCAGCGTCTACCAATACTTCAGATCACGCGAAGACCTGCTCGAAGCCGTCATCGCCGACATGTTCCCCCGCTGGTCGGGCTTCGTCGCCCAGCGCATGAACAGTGCGACGGCCGCAGCCGAGCAGGTCCTGGCGTACGCCGACGCCAACTTGGAACTGGTCGCCCAAGGCGAACACGCCGTCATGCGCGGCCTGGCCATGGCCGCACCAGGCGCAGCGCTGGCCGAATCCAGCAAGGTACTGCACGAGCAGCTGCGCGTACCGCTCGTCGAGGCGCTCACCCGATCAGGAGCAACGCAGCCACAGCACATGGCCGAGCTGATCCAGGCAGTGGTGCGGGCAGGATCCCAGATGATCGAAAACGGGGTGCCGTCGGACGACGTTCGAGACCTCGTCAAACAGATGCTCGAGCCGTACCTGCGCGCTTCCGGCATGCCCCGGTTCGAAAAGTAGCCCTGGCCGCCTCCGCCCAGCGCCCCGTCGGCGCTCATGTCGTACCGCCGCTGCTGGGACCGATCGTGGTGGCCATATGGCCAGCGCGATCTCCTGACATCTCGCCTCGCGTCAGCGGTCGACCCGCTGTCGTCGGCGATCGGCGGTGGGCAGTGCCGGGGAGGAGCAATCACCCTGCGTCCCGCAGCCAGCGGGCAACGGGAGTCCGCCGATCATCACATCGACGCGGACAGCAGATCGCACACAGACGTCGGCGTCGCCGGCTGCGACGACAGCTCCTGGGCGACCCGCACCCAGCCTCCGCTGTCCACCGTGCACCAGCCGGCGCGCGAGTTCGGCCGCGACGCGGCCGAACTCGTCCACTGCCGGCTCCTCGGCGAGCATGACCTGCCGCGTAGCGTCATGCTGACTCCCCGGTCGTCTGGCGGCACTCCGTCTGAACCGCCGGGCAGCGCCCACCGGCGGCCCTCACGACCCCTGGCGACAAACGATGCGTGAAACGACGCAAAATCCAGAACGGGCGAGCGCTGTCGCGAGCCTGCGGACACGATGAATCCGTGGCCGACGCAACCGCGGTCCGCCAGCCAGCTTTCGGGAGGCCGTCATGGGCATCGAGGAGAAGATCAGCAACCTCACCCGCCGGTACGCGGGACGTTCGATGGAACTTGTCGGAAAGATCTCGCACAACACGCGATGGCAGCTCGCGGGCTACACCATCTGGTTGACCGCCTGCGACGACGCGGCGCGCGAAAAGGCCAAGGACCAGGCCAAGGCGATGGAGGCGGTATCGGCCTACCTGCCGGCATTCCCATCGGGGCCGCAGCCTTTCGGCGCGTCCGTCGCCTCGCTCGATACCGCCGACCTCGGTCGACCGCTCACCAGCCCGAAGATCGACGCCTGGCCCGACGTGCAGGGCGTGCCGGACGGTCCGGCAGGGCGATGACTGCCTCGCGCAGCGCCCCCGGCGACGACGACACCGCCCGCCCGCCGGGCGTCCTGGAGAACGTGTGGGACTGTCCGCGACCACTTGGTGCCGCTGACCGACTCGCGTACGTCGTGCCGGGCCCACAGCCGCCGGAACTCTGCGCTGCGGATGCTCAGCTCGCCGATGATCACGGTGGCGCGGGGATGGGTGGGGTCAGGATCGCTGATGTCCGACTATGGAATCAGCAACGGTACGTGGTGGTCGTCGAGTTCGGCCGGACAGCTCGCAGATCGCACATGGTCAATGGCGGTGTCGTACATGGAGGTGTCGCCGCCTACCCACAGGCAATGCTTCCGGTGTAGCGTCACTCGCTGGAAGCTTTTGTCAGCGCGGCTGCATCAACGTCGTCTGTGAGCGTGGGCCTGCGGCAGCTGCTTTCAAGGCTGCCGATCAGTCAATCGGCTGGCCTCAGGCCGGCACGGCCCGATCTGGCGCCACCCGAACGGCTCGGTTCCTGCCACGGCTGGGAGGTATGACGGTGCGATACGTCCTGCTCGGATGCGTCGTGTGTCTCGGTGTGGTGTTCGCGGTCTCCGCGATCAGCAAGCTTCGCAGTCGGGCCTCGTACGCGGCCTTCGTCGCCTCGACGCGCGAGCTGCTGCCACGAGCCTGGCCGCCGGCGGCTCATGTCGCACTGATCGTGGTCGTCGCTGAAGTGGTGATCGTGCCGCTGTTGTTCTCGGCGCCGACGGCGGGACTGACCGTTGCCGCCGTGCTCCTGCTCGCCTTCAGCGGCGCCATCGTGCTGGCGGTGCGACGGGGTGTGCGCACGTCCTGTCGCTGCTTCGGCTCGTCGACAAAGCCATTGGCTCGGATGCACGCTCTGCGCAGCGGTGTTCTTGCCGCGCTGGCGGTCACCGGGGCTGTCCTGGCCGGGCCGGTGGGGGCCGCGAACATCATCACCGGGCTGCATCCCGCCGGTACGGCGACCACCGTGCTGGCCGCGGGGGTCTTCGCGGCTCTCATGATCATGTTTGATGACCTGGTCGGACTCTTCGCGCCCACGGCCACCCCGGCCGCACGGGCGAGCATGCCTGCCGCTGTCGGGCAACGGCGCACTTCGGAAGAGATCTGAATCCCGATACCGGGTGCCGATCTTGCGGTGGACGGACTCGTTGACCTTATCCCGGAGAGTCGGGCTGACCTGGCCGTTGAGCTCCTGTGCGGCCCTTGCGAAGTCGAACCCCGACGGCCGGCACACCAGCACACATGGCCGGCCGCCCCCTCGCCGCGAAAGCCGTGAGCCGTGCCTCCGGCAGCGTGGTGGGGCGGAGTACACGCCGCCACCACGCCGTACCCCGGCTAGTTGCAGTTGTAGTAGTTGCTGGCGCAGCCGTTGTAGACCTTGTAGCAGTTGTACCCGTCGTAGGCGTAGCAGTAGCGGTAACCCTGCGTCCGTGTCCCGCTGCAGTAGCAGCCGGTCACGTAGCACGGCGGGCACGCCGCTGCCGCGTCGGCCTTCGGCACGACGAAGGCGGTCATGCGGTCGCTGATACGCTCGATCAGCTTGATCATTGAAGCTCCTTCCGTTCGGGTGGCTGACGCTAACGCCGCGGCGTACATGAACCGTCCGATCGTGCTACGCATCGAGGAATGTATCTGTTTTGTAGGTCGCGGCGGCATGCTGGGCCGATGTGGACCATCGCCGGTGCGGGATTGCTGATCGTCACCGTCTGCGTCGTGCTGGTGATCCGGCGGATGCGCGGGCGGCTGACCGTGGTGAGGGTCCACGGCCAGAGCATGACGCCGGCGCTGCACCCGGGCGACCGCGTGCTCGTCCGCCGCACTGGCCTTGACGGCGTACGCAACGGTGACGTGGTCATGGTGGCGCGCCCGTCGCCGGCGGACAGCGCCACCTGGACCGTGCCGGGCGTGGCGAAGTCCGCCGTCGTCGCCGATGACGCCTGGGCCGGCGCGACCGGCGACTGGCTGATCAAGCGGGTGGTCGCCGTCCCGGGCGACGAGGTGCCGCGGGAGACGGTGGAGGCGCTGCGCCACACCGCCGACCAGGCGGTGCCCCCCGGCCGGTTCGTCGCGGTCGGCGACAACGCCGAGCTCAGCTTCGACTCCCGGACCTGCGGTTACTTCACCGACGAGCAGCTGTGGGGCCTGGTGGTCAAGCGGCTCGAACCGGTCGTGCCACCGCGTGCCTAGTATCGACCTTGGCAACGTGATCGGGAGGCGTGAATGGGTTGGGAGTTCCGCCTGCTCGGCCCGTTGGAACTCAGGCGGGACGGGGCCGCCGTCGCCGCGGGCTCGGTCAAACAGCGGATGCTGCTCGCCTCGCTGCTGCTCGACGCCAACCGAGTCGTGTCCGTGGACCGCCTCGTCGCGACCCTGTGGGAACGCGATCCGCCCACCTCGGCCGTCGCGAACATCCGCACCTACGCCTCGCAGCTGCGCCTGACGCTGACCGACGGCAACGGTGACAGCCGGCTCGCCGGCCGCCCGCCCGGCTATCTGCTGACGGCGGCCGACGATGAGCTCGACCTCGCTGTCTTCACCCAGCGCGCGGCGGCCGGGCGGGCCGCGATGAGTCGTGGTGAACTGCGGCAGGCGGTCAGCGCCTTCCGGGAGGCGCTGGCGCCATGGCGGGGCGCGGCGGGCGTGGACACCTGCCGGTCCGGCCTGCTCGCGACGCGCCTTGCCGGGCTGGACCAGCAGCGGCTCACCGTCATCGAGGAGTTGGTCGCGGCCCGGCAGCAGCTTGGCGAGAACGCGCAGCTCATCCCGGAACTGCGGCAGCTCACTTACGAGCACCCGCTCCGGGAGCAGCTCTGGCAGCAGCTCATCGTCTCCCTCTACCGTGCTGGCGACATCGCGGGTGCCCTGGACGCCTACGGGCAGGCCCGCTCCGCGCTCGTGCGCGATCTCGGCGTCGACCCCGGTTCGGAGCTGTCCGCCCTCTACCAGGCTGTGCTCAGCCGCGACCCGACGCTCCTGCCGGAGTCGAGGGCCGCCGACCGGACGGAGATCCGCCCGCGCGAGCTCCCCTCGGACGTGGCGCGCCTCGTGGGGCGGGACCGAGAGGTCGCGATGGCGACAGGCGCGCTGGCGGACGTGTCGGCCATCGCCTTCTACGGCGACGGCGGCGTCGGCAAGTCGGCTCTCGCAGTCCATGTCGCCCACGAGATGGCACCGTCGTTTCCCGACGGTCAGATCTATGTGGACCTGGGCGGATCCGGCACGCAGCCCCAGGCGGCCGTGGACGTGCTGCGACGGGTCATCCGGACGCTCGGTGTACCGGCCGATCAGATGCCGCAGAGTGAGGCGGAGGCGTCGGCTCGCTACCGGTCATTCGTGGTGGAGCGCCAGATGCTCGTGCTGCTGGACAACGCGACCAGCGCGGAGCAGGTCCGCCCGCTGCTGGTCGGCGGGGGCGGCACGGTAGTCATGATCACCAGCCGGCGGATGCTCGCGACGATCGACCGCGCCGTACACATCGAGGTGAACCGCCTCACCGAGCAGGCCGCGGCGCAGTTGCTGGCGGCGGTGTGCGGACCCGAGCGCATCGCGGCCGAGCCGGCGGAGACCGCGCGCCTGACGGTGCTCTGCGACCGGTCGCCGCTCGCCCTGCGCATCGCCGGCGCCCGTCTCGCCGCCCGGCCGCTGTGGAGCATCGGCGAGCTGGTCCGGCAACTCTCCGACGAGCGGAGCCGGCTCGATATGCTCGCCTTGGGCGATCTGGCCGTCCGCTCCAGTATCGAGCTGAGCTTCCGTGCGGTCGGCGGCGACGCCGCGACCCTGCTCGGGCTGCTCGGCCTGGTCCGCATCAACGAGTTCACGCTCACCGCGGTCGCCGCCCTGGGTGACCTGTCGTCCGCGCAGGCGGCGCCGGCCTTCGACCAGCTGATCGAGCAGCGCCTGGTCGAGCAGATCACGCCCGGCCGGTTCCGGATCGGCGATCTGGTCCGGCTGTTCGCCCGCGACCTCGCCGTCGCGGGCCGTCCCGAGGCGCTGCACCGCCTGCTGTGCTTCTATCTCTGCACGGCACGCCGGGCCTGGGAACTGGTACACCCGGCGTTCCGGCCAGCCCGCGACGACGGGTTCTTCGAGACCGTCCCACGGCTGGAGTTCGCCGACGCGCAAGCGGCGACGGCGTGGCTGGATCAGGAGCGGGCCAACCTGCTGACGCTGGCGCGCCAGGTGGCCGACGAGCCCGCCGCCGTCGCCCGCTTCGTGCCGCTCTTGCTCTCCTGCCTGCACCAGTATCTCGCGGCCGACGACAGCTGGGACGACCTGGACGAGCTGGCCCGGCTGTCGCGGGCCGTCGCCGTGCGTGATGCCGCCTGGCATGCCGAGGCGGAGGCGATGGTCTGCCTCGCCGCCGTCTGCCGGGCCCGCGGCATGTTCGGCCAGGCCATCGCCTATCTGGAGCGGGCGGGCGATCTGCGGCGCCGCTTCGGCGACGAGACCGGCGTCGCCGACTGCCTGACGGCGCTGGGTCAGACGCTGATCCGCTCGGGTGACCTCGGGACGGGACTGACCCGGCTCCAGGACGGCGCGGCGCTCTACGACCGGCACGGCCTGCGGCCGGCGGCGAGCCACGCGCTGCACGAGGCCGGGGAGGTCCTGTGCCGCCTGGGTCGTTACGCCGAGGCGGAGACCTCGTTCGAGCAGGCGCTGGCTGTCCGCCGGGCCGAGCGGGACCTCACCGGCGAGGCGATCACCCTGGCCGCGATGGGCATCACCGACTGCCTGCGCGGCAGCGATCAGCGCGCCGTGGGCAGGCTGACCGATGCGCTCGCCCGGTGCCGGGCCACCGCGGCACACCGCCACAGCTGGCAGGCGCTGATGTGGCGCGCCGCGGCGCACCAGCGGCTGGGGCAGAGCAGCGAGATGGCGGCCGATCTGCGGTCGGCCTGGGACCTGTCGCGGTCGTACGGGGACGGGAACCGCGAACGTTTCGCCGCCATGCTGCTGGAGCAGCTCAGCGGGGGCGACGAGGGCGACCTGAAGCACCGCGTGGCGGCCGAGTTCCTGTTCTAATCGCCGCGGCCCGCCGGCTCCGACAGCTGGTAGCCGGTGGCCTGCAACTGGAACAGTTGCGCGTAGGCGCCGTCGGCGGCCATCAGCGTCACGTGGTCCCCCTGCTCGGCGACGACCCCGTCGGCGAGCACGACGATGCTGTCGGCGTCGCGCAGCGAGCCGAGCCGGTGGGAGATGAGCAGGCTCGTCCGGTCCGCCCGGTGCTCCCGCAGCCGCTGGTGCACCTCGAACTCGGCCTGGGCGTCGAGGCCCGCGCTCGGCTCGTCGAGGATCATCAGGTCCCGCTTGTCCCGCAGGAACGCGCGGGCCAGCGCCAGCCGTTGCCACTGCCCGCCGGAGAAGCGGACGCCGGTCTCGGGATCGCCCTGGTCGGACTCGCCGAAGAACATCCGGCTCAGCATCGTGTCGTACCCTCGGGGCAGCGCCTCGACCGCGGCGTGAACGCCCGCCCGCTGCGCCGCGGCGACGAGCACCGGCCGGTCGTCGATGCTCGCGACGTCGCCGAGCCCGATGTTGTCGGCGGCGGTGAGGTCATAGCTCATGTAGTCCTGGAACACGGCGCCGATGCGCGCGCGCAACTCCGTGATCTCCACGTCGCGCAGGTCCACGCCGTCCCATGTGATGGTGCCGCGGTCGGGGTCGTAGAACCGGCAGACCAGCTTCACCAGGGTGCTCTTGCCTGCGCCGTTGAGGCCGACGAGCCCGACCGTCGTGCCGTGCGGAATGATCAGGTTCACCCCGCGCAGCACCCACGGGTGCTCGTCGCTGTAGCGGAACCACACGTCGCGCAGCTCGATGCCGCGCCGCAGCGCGGGAAGTGCGCGGGGGTCGGTGCTCAGCGGCAGGTCCGGCGCGGCGTCGACGACCATCGCGTAGTGGTGGAAGACGGTGAGCTGCTGGTGCGTGTGGGCCACCGACACGATCAGCTGCTGCATCGCGCCCAGGACGCCCGGCACGACGACGAGGAACATGGCGACGTCGCCGACCGTGAGCGCCCCTGCCTGCGCCTGCCGAGCGGCCCAGACCAGGCCCGCTCCGGCGACGATCGCGCTCAGCGCGGCGAGCCCGCCCTGGGTGATCAGCTCGCGGCGGTCCATCCGGCGCTTGGCCCCGAACACCTCCCGCAGTTCGGCCAGCATCCGCCCGCGCAGGAAGCCGCCGGTGCCGAACAACCGGATCTCCTTGGCGGCGTCGACGCTGCCGAGGAGGTTGCGGTAGAAGAACTCGCGCCGCTCGGTCGGGCCCAGGTCCCAGATCATCGCCGCCCGCCGCCGGGAGAGCTGCAGCTCCAGTAGGAGTGTCGGCACCGCCGTCGCGAGGACCGCCAGCGTCATGACGGGGCTGATCACGGCGAGCGAGCCGAGGAAGCCGAGCAGTGTCAGCACACCCCGGGTCACGCCGAGGGAGCCGTCGACCACCTGACCCGGTGCGGCGGCGCCCTGCTGCGCGAGCCGGAGCCGGTCCAGGAAGGCGGGGTTCTCGAAGTAGGCCAGCCCGCTGAAGCGGTCCACCGCGCGGTAGAGCTCATCCTGCGCCAACAGGGCGACGCGCTGGTCGAGCTGCGTCCGCAGGTACTGGGTCAGCTGGGGAAACGCCGCGGTGGCGAGGCCCGCGACCGCGAGACCGCAGGCGACCGCCGTGACCTCGGCCGGCGCCCCGCCGGTGGTGATCAGGTCGAGCAGCGTCTTGGTGAGCCAGGCGGCGGCCACCGGCACCGCCGCCCCGGCGAGGGTGCAGACGGCGTACGAGGCGGTGGTGGCGGCGGCCCCTCGGCGGGCGATGACGGCCGCGAGCCTGCCCGCGCGCAGCAGCTCCCGGCGGCTGGGCGGGGCGGCCGCGGTGAACTCGGTCGTCATACTGCGGCGGGCCGGGGCAGCCCGGACAGCATGGAGCCGCTCGCCACCATCGTCCCGTCGGCGGAGACGAGGCCGACCGCGGGGAAGCCCTTCACGCCGAAGGCGGCCGCGACCGGCCCTTCGTCCTTCTCCAGCACCACCCGTGCCACGTCGGACAGCTGCTCCACGGTCGCGGTCGCCTCGGCGGCCACATCGGCGACGACGACGGCGAAGACCCGGTCCCGGCCACCGAGCTCGGCGGCGTAGGCGACGAACTCGGGCAGGCGCTCGCGGCAGGGCGCGCAGCCGGGCGAGAAGAAGCCGACGAGTGTCCCGTCGGCGAACGAGGCGGTGGAGACCGCCTCGCCGGCGATGGTCACGGCTGAGAAGGAGCCGATCTGCGCGCCCGCCGGGAGGATCAGGTCCGTGGCCGTGGGGCCGGTCGGCATCTTGGACAGCAGCGCGGTGTGCTCGCGCAGGCGGCGGATCATGCCGAAGGCCAGGAGCAGATTGAGCAGGCAGATGGTGGTGACGACGGCGAGAGCGATCCATAGGTATGCCATCCGCGCAGGCTAGCCAGCACGGATACAAGCGACATACAAATCTGATCCAGGTGTGACGATGTTCAGTCCACATTGGCCGCTCCGCCCCGGTAGGATTCAGGTTGGTTGATCAATCGAGGGTTGGTGCAAGGTTGTCCCTGCGGTTTCGGTGTCTCGGCTCACTGGATATCCGCTGCGCGCACGAGTGGCGAACGGTCGCCGGGGGCAAGGCGCGAACACTGCTCGCCATCCTCATGATCCATGCCGGCGAGCCGGTCCCGGTCGGCCGCCTCATCGACGAGCTCTGGTGCGGCACTCCGCCGGCCTCGGCGCGGTCGCTGCTGCGCGGCTATGTCCTGTCGCTGCGGCGAGCCATCGGCCCCGACGGCACGGCGGTCCTCACCGCCGAGGCCAACGCCTACCGCCTCCAGACGGGCCGTGAGTCCGTGGACGCGCACCGGTTCGAGCAGCTCGCCGTGGACGGCCAGGGGGCGCTGCGAGCCGGTGACGTCGACCGGGCGGCCCGCCTCCTCGGTGCGGCCCTGACCCTGTGGCGCGGCCCGGCCTTCACCGCGGTGGCCACCTCGCCGCTCATCGCGGCCTACGCGTCCCGCCTGCACGAGCTGCACCTCGCCGCGCTGGAAGCCCGGATGGAGACGGACCTGCTCGCCGGGCGGGCGGAGGAGCTCCTCGGCCCGCTGCGCCAGCTCATGCAGGAGCATCCCGCACGGGAGCGGATCACCGCCCTGTGGATGCGGGCGCTCAACGCCCAGGGGCGGCGGGCGGAGGCACTCAACTCCTACGTGGATGCACGGCGCAGGCTGGCCGAGGAGTTCGGCATCGAACCGGGACCGCACCTGCGGCAGGCCCATCGCGACATCCTCGCCGAGAACGGCGCCGACGATCCGCCCGTCTCGGACCCGGTGTCGGCCCAGTCGGCCGCCGGCCGAAAGCAGCCCGGTGCGACCCGCGACGCGCCGTGGCAGGCGCCGGCCTCCATCGGCGACTTCACCGGGCGGGACGCGGAGCTCACCTGCTGCCTGAAGGTTCTCGACCAGGAACCGGGCACCGCGATGCACCTGGTCGCGATCTCCGGCCGGGCCGGAGTGGGCAAGACCACGCTCACCACGCGCCTCGCCCACCTGCTGCGCGACACCTACCCGGACGGCCAGCTCTACGCCGACCTGCACGGCGACAGCACGGAGCCGACCGCACCGGGCGAGGTGCTCGGACGCTTCCTGCGGGCGCTGGGCGTCCAGGGATCGGAGATGCCGGAGACCACGGACGAACGCTCGGCCCTGCTGCGTAGCCGGCTGGCCGGGAGCAGGCTGCTGATGCTGCTGGACAACGCCGCCGGCGAGCAGCAGGTCCGGCCGCTGCTGCCCGGCGCCGGCCCCAGCGCCGCCGTCGTGGTGAGCCGCCGACGGCTCTCCGCACTGGATGTCAGCCACTTCGTCGACCTGGAAGTCTTCAACCCGGCCTGCGCACTGAGCCTGCTGGAGCAGATAGCCGGCGCCGAACGAGTCAACGCCGAACCGGCCGCCGCCAGCGCGCTGACCGCATTGTGCGGCCACCTTCCGCTCGCCGTGCGCATCGCCGCCGCCCGCGTCTCGGCGTCGCCCGGGACGTCGATGTCGTGGCTCGTCCAGCAGCTCATGGACGAGCGAAGCAGGCTCGACGAGCTCAGCATCGGCGACCTCGACGTGCGCACCACCATCGCCGCCGGATACCAGGGCCTGTCCGCCGTGGAGCAACGGACGCTGTGCCGGCTGGCCCTGCTCGACGCCGCCGACTTCCCGGCCTGGGCGGTGGCCGCGGCCGCCGATCTCACGACGGCTGAGAACCGCCAGGTGCTGCGCGCCCTGGTCGACCGGCGCCTGCTGGACGAGGTCCGCGTCGACCATGCCGGCCAGCTGCGCTACGGACTCCACTGCCTGGTCCGGATCTTCGCGCGAGAGCCGGCCCGGCAGGAGCCACCGGCAGCACAGCTCGCGGTGATCGAGCGTGCGCTGGACAGCTGGCTGACACTGGCCCAGACCGCCAGTGCTGCGCTGGCGGCCGCGACCCTGGCCGACATCCGGCCGCCCCGCCCGATCACTGCCCGCGGCGACGGGGTCGAAGCCGCCGCCGGCTCCCCAGCGGCGTGGTTCGAGGCGGAACGCGCGGCCATCGCCGCGGCGGTGGCGCAGGCGGCCAGACTCGGCCGGGCCGACCTGTCGTGGGGACTCGCCGCGGCGACACACAGCTTCTACGAGCTGCGTGACCTGTTCGACTACGGCCAGCAAGCCCACGAGACCGCACTCGCCGCCTGCCGTACCGCCGGTGACCAGCTCGGCGAGGCGGTCATGCTGCGCGACCTCGCGGACCTCTACAGTTCCAAACCCGGCTCCGACATCGGGCGCAAGCTCGAGCTCGCCGCCGCCGCACTGCGTCTGTTCCAACAGGTACGCCACACTCAGGGCGAAGCCGACGCGCTCTACCTGTGCGCGACGGTGCATCGGATGCGCGGCGACCACGCCGAGGCGGTCGCGCGGCTGGAGGAGAGCCTCCAGGCTTGCCGCTCAGCGGACTATCACCTCGGCGAGCTGCACGTCTGGCAGCTACTCGGCATCGTGCGCCGGCAGGAGGGGCGCAACGACGAGGCGCTCACCTACGCCACCCGGGCCCTGACCATCGCCCGGGACCTGGGCAGCTCCCGGGATCAGAGCGTCGCGCTGGGCCTGATCGGCATCATCCGGCGCGACCAGGACGAGCCCGACCAGGCCGAGCAGGCGCTGGTGGCGGCGATTGCCATCGCCGAGGAGTCCGGGGATCCGGTGCAGCTGGCCTTCCTGCACGGGCACCTCGGCGCGCTCTATGTCGGCAGCGGGCACCCGCGGGCGCGGCCGGTCCTCGAACGCGGGCTGGAGCTGAGCAGAGCGAGCCGGTCCGTGTTCGGGCAGGCGCTGGCGCTCAACGCGCTCGGCCGGCTCGATCTCGCCGACGGCGACGCGGCCGCGGCACTGGACCGCCTCGGCACATCGGCACAGCTCTACCGCGCGGCGCAGAACACCTACGCCGAGGCCAAGGCCCTCGCCGTCCTCGCGGAGGCTCATCGTCTGGTCGGCGACGCCGAGCAGGCACGGTCCAGTGCCCGCGCCGCCGTGCTGCTCTTCCGGCAGCTGGGCAACGAGACCGAGGCCGACCAGACGGCGCTGCTCGCGGTTGACCGGTAGCGGATGGACCTGCGCCCACGATCGCGCCGCACTCTCCTCGCCGGTCATTCCGGCGGCGTGGTCAGGAGCAGGCACGAACGCCAATCTCCCGACCCGGTCAGGGGTGGGAAAAGAGTCGCGGGATTAGGAACGAACTGGTCCTAATCGTCCTCTAGCGTGCTGGGTATGAGAATTCTGATCGCCGGATCGACCGGCACCGTGACCCGTGCCTTCCGCTGCCTGAGTAGGGCGACGGTCCACGCGATCTCACCCGAGGTTCACGTCTGCGGATCATCGCCGGTGAGCGACCAGGCCCAGCCCGGGTCGGCGTCCAGCGCCTCGGGCTCGGCCAGCGTCGCCTCGTATGCGGCGCGATCGAAGGTGTACGGTCCGATCGGCAGTTCACCCCACTGCTTGCGGTGAGGCTGGACGAATGCCGACCAGACGACAGTGTCCTCGTCGACCCGGATCATGGCCAGCAGCGGCCAGCACTCCCAGTCCCCGCACGAGGCGCAGCCCAACAGGGGCACCCGGCCATCCCACAGGCCCTGCGAGCGGCGATGGTCGTCGTCCGGCTCGCCGAACAGCAACCGCGACGGCGTAGCCAGCTCGGACGCCCACAGATCGCAGTGCTGATCGAGCACGAACCGCCACCTCAGTTCGGGGTGGTCCTCGCTGGACAGCTCTGCCAGCCAAAGATCGCGAGTCGCCTCTGCCGCGAGCAGCCGCAGGTCGTCGCCGTTGACTCGGATACCCCAGCGCCGTCGGGAGGCACCCGGACGACGCGCGCGGTTGGGGTGGGTAAAGAACGCGACCTCATCCACCCGGCAAGCGAACCAGCCCCGTCAGGTCTCTGTCGACCTGAATCGCAGTCGGCAGTGCACATGGTGGCGCCCGAGCAGCTCGAGGCACGGGACCGGCCACCCATGTCGCGACAGGAAGGATCACGAGACGCGGCCTGATGCATGGTGATCAGGTCGCCGGGGCTCGGTGGCTTCAGGCGGCGGAGTCGGATGCGGTCCGCCCGCCGGGTGTGGCAACCTGTCGCCCACAGCGGCATGAGCCCGGATCTCGGAGCGGTTCACCACGCTCGGGAGCGTCACCGCCACCATGCTCGGCAAACGCAGGAAGAGAGATGGCCATGGATGGCAAGAGCTACGCGGCGGCCACCGAGGTGTGCGCGCGGCTCGCCGGCAGGCTGTCCGACGACGCCCTTGGCGCCGTCCGCGATCAATACGCCGCGGGCGAGTGGGCGCTGGCCGACGACACGCTGCTGCTCAATCTTGCGTACGAGAACGTCGGCGTCACCAGCCGGGAGCGGGACCTGATCCGCTCCTTTCTCGGCGACCCGGACAGTCCGGATCTGCGCGAAGTGGGTGTCGTGGCCGAGCCGCCGCTGCCGTACCGGTTCACCGCGACCGGCCCGGCGCGCGGACCCGACCCGGCCCGGGCGGACGTGCTGCTATCCGCCGAAACCGAACGCCACCGCGCTCTGGGCCTGTATCGCGCCTGGCGCGAGCCCCTTGACGGAGCGCCGGACGGAGCGACGTGGGTGTACGTGCTGCGGGTGGCCGAGGACGCGGACGAGCTCAAGACATTCTCGGCCGTGACCTCCCGGCTGTGGACCGGACTGCAGGAGAAGTGGCAGGTGGAGGTCGTCGCCGCCCTTCCGCTGCTGGCTTACCAGGCCGCCGCGCTGGCTGCCGCGCGCCCGGTCCCGAACGGCATGCAGGCCACCTCAGCGGCGGCACGCGGCTGGTGGCTACCGGAAAGCGCTTGCCATAGAATCGTCCCCATCCTGCGAACGGAGGGAAAACCACCCGCGCCGCAAAGTTCACAATAGCTGTCCAATGGGGGCCGGCCGACAGTCGGCCATGGGCGTTTTGCCTTATTCAATGCAACAAAGCTGCAAATCAAGGCCATTGACTGCTATATATACATCTTCCTGTGTTGACGGAAAGCGCATTCCAACACAGGGAGGTCCACAGTGCAGGAAGCGCACGTCCCCCTCCGGCGGAGCAGGCGCACCCGCAGCGCCCTGGCCGCCGCCGTCAGCGTCACCGTCACGGCGCTGGTCCTGACCATCGGCGCGGCGGCCAACGCGGCCACGCTGCTCGCCGACGACTTCAACGATGGCAACGCCACCGGCTGGAGCACCTCGGGCGGCAGCTGGTCGGTGTCGGCCGGCGCCTACTCCCAGTCGAGCACCGGCGCGAGCGCCAAGGCCCTGTCCGGCTCGACGTCGTGGTCCACCGCCACGGTGTCGGCCAAGGTCCGCGCCAACACGTTCAGCAGCTCGGCCTCGCGGGGCATCGGCGTCGCCGCGCGCGTACAGAGCACGTCGAACTTCTACGCCCTCGTGCTCACCCCCACCGCCGTCCAGATCCGCAAGGGCAGCACCACCACGCTGGCCACCGCGCCGTTCTCCGCGGCGGCCGGCACCTGGTACACCCTGTCGCTGAGCGCGACCGGCAGCTCGCTGGTCGGCTCGGTCAACGGCAGCCAGGTGGTGTCGGTCTCGGACGGTTCGTACGCGACCGGCCGTGCCGGTCTGCTCGCCAACTACACCGCGGGCTCGTTCGACGACGTGCTGGCGACCGACGCGGCCGGCCCGAGCCCGTCGACGCCGCCGACCACGCCCGCTTCGCCACCGGCGTCACCGCCCGCCTCACCCTCCGCGCCGCCGTCGCCGAGCACCAGCCCACCGCCGCCCCCGGGCGGGATCGTCGGCTGGGCCACGCAGGCCGGCGGCACCACCGGCGGCGCGGGCGGGGCCACCGTCACCGTGAGCACCTGGGCCGACCTGCGGACCCAGGCCCAGGCCGCGGGCACCCGGACGATCCTGGTCAACGGCATGCTCAGCGGATCGGGCACCATCGAGGTCACCGCGAACAAGACCATCCAGGGTGTCGGCGCGAACTCCGGGATCTCGGGGACCACCCTCAACATCGAGGACATGCACCCGGCCAACGTGATCATCCAGAACCTGAACATCCGCGGGGTGCCCGGCGGCGACGCGATCCAGATCGAGAACGCCACCCACATCTGGATCGACCACAACACCATGTCCAGCACCATCGAGAGCGACGTCGACTTCTACGACGGGATGGTCGACATCACGCACGCCGGCGACTACATCACGGTGTCGTGGAACATCCTGCGCAACCACTGGAAGAACTCGCTGGTCGGGCACTCTGACGGCAACTCCGGTGAGGACGTCGGCCACCTGCGGATCACGTACCACCACAACTGGTTCGACCGGACCTTCGAACGCAACCCGCGGGTGCGCTTCGGCGAGACGGTCCACGTCTACAACAACTACTACTCCAACATCGACAACAACTCGTCGTCGTACGGCATCGCCTCGACCATGAACGCCGGGGTGCTCGTCGAGGGCAACGTGTTCGAGAACGTGGTGCAGGCGTGCTGGTCGGCCAGCGGCTACGCCGACTCCGACCCGGGCCGCCTGGTGGCCCGTGACAACCTGCTCACCGCGTCCGGTCCGTGCGAGACCAACGGCTCCGTCGCCGCCGTGCCCTACGGCTACACCGCCCAGAGCTCCACCACGGTCAAGTCTTCCGTGACCGCCGGCGCAGGCGCAGGCAAGCTCTGATGAAAGGAAGGGCACCTTCACAACGCTATGCGTTGTAGAAGGTGCCCTTCCTTCGCTTGGGCTCAGTGCGCTCCGGTGACGGGGCAGCGGCCGGTCGGGGCGAGCCGGGCGCGCAGGCCCGCCGGGGCGAGCCGGCCGTGGAACCGGGGAGCCGCCGAGGCGGCGTTCGGCGACTCGACGGTGTACGCCTGGGCCAGTCGCGAGGTGGTCAGGGTGAGCTGGCGCATCGCCAGGGCCGAGCCGACGCAGACCCGGGGCCCGGCGCCGAACGGCAGGTAGGCCATCCGGGGCGCGGGCCGCCCGGTCAGCCACCGGCCGGGGTCGAACTCGTCCGGGCGCTCCCACCAGCGCGGATCGCGGTGGATCAGGTACGGGTTCAGCAGCACCTCGTCGCCGGGGTTCAGCGGCCAGTCGGCGAGTGTCGTGGGAGTGCGCGCGGTGCGGGTCATCAGCCACACCGGCGGATACAGCCGCAGCACCTCCTTGACCACCGCCTCGGCCAGCGGCAGCCGGGCCGCGGGCAGCGCGTCGCCCGCCTCGGCGCGCAGGTCGGCGACCAGTTCGGGCCGCAGCGCCAGCTCGCGCACGATGGACACGATCGCGGCCGCGGGGATGCCGTGCCCGCCCATGAGGATGCCGCGCAGCGTGGCCATCACCGTGCCGTCGGGCATCGCCGGGTCGGCGTCGAGCATGAAGTCCAGCAGGTCGCGCGGCGTCGCCGGCCGGATGTCGGCGCGCCGCCGCCGGACCAGGCCGGTCAGCGTGCGCACGGTGTGCCGGTGCACCCGGAAGAAGCGGCGGTGCCGGGGCAGCGGCAGCCAGGCCGGGAACTGGTACGACGACGCGGTGAACGGCTCGGTGATGTCGAGGTTGTCGGCGAGCAGCTCCGGCAGTCCCGCCGCGTCGCGGCCGAAGCAGTATTCGGCGACGGCGTACGCGGTGAATGCGCGGGCCAGCGGGAGGACGTCGACCTCGGCTGCGGTGGCGGGCCGGGCGAGTTCGTCGAGGAGCTCGACGGTGCGGGCGTCGGCGGCAGCGGCGGCGGTGTGGTTCAGCCCCGGCCACACCGTACGGCGCGCGGACATCCAGGCTCCGGCCTCGGCGGCGGCGTCACCCAGGTCGGGCCGGGCGTCGAACGGCGCGAGTTCGGTCAGGAAGTCGGTGTTGGTGCGGGCGAGCACGTCGTGGGCCGTGCCGGGATCGGTGACGAAGACCGTGCGCTCGTCGAAGGCGAACACGTCGCCGTACTCGCCGTGGGTGCGGCGCAGGAAGCCGATGCGGTCGTCGTCGTAGGCGGGCGTGTTTCCCATCAGCCAGTGCCCGCGCGGCCCCGGTGGCCGGTTGCGCTGCTCGGCCTCTGCCATCGGGGTCTCCAGCGGTCGCAGGTCCCCGGATCGAGGTCCTGCGACCGGGGTTTCGGGAGTTGGTCGGCCTACTCGGGGTAGTTGTAGAACCAGTACGGGTACCGGCCGCTGACCTGGGACCTGCCCATCAGGCGAGCGGCGACGTGGCGGAGCGCACGCACCATGGAGAACCTCCTATATAGAGAGGTGTGTATTGCTGTGCATCGTTTCACGCGCGGCGACCGGGCGCAACGGGCTCGGCGGCCGGTCTGTTGTGCCTGTTCATCGAACAGCGAGGCGGCCCACCCGACGTCGTTCACGCGGCGGCCGCGGGCCGCGTCCACGGCCAGGGCAGCGCGCCGAGCGCCGCGTCGACCAGCAGCCGTTCGACGTCGCGCAGGAAGCGCTCGGCCACGTCCGGGGGCAGGTGGGCGGTGTCGCCGGTGACGGCCAGGCCCATCCCGCCGGGCGCGTCGATCACCTCCACCCGCATCAGCCAGGTGAACGTGTCCAGTCCCTCGGCGACCGCGAAGCCGCTCCGCGCCACGGCGGCCCGCAGCGCGGCCTCGTCGAGGTCCTCGCCGGACGCCTCGGCCTCGGGCGCGAGGCGGATGTCGTTGAAATAGCAGTGCTTGTTGACCCCCCTGGCGTACGGCAGCCCAGCGGCCTCGTGCGCCGCCGCCATCCGCTCGGGGTCGTAGTAGGCGTGCCGGTAGGCCTCGACGGCCGCGTGCCAGACCCGGGGCAGCGCGGCGTTGAACGACGGCCGGTCCGCGAGGTCGATCACCAGCAGGCCGAGCTGGTTGAGCTTCGAGATCGCCTCCCGGTACTCGTCGGCCGAGCGGTTGTTGACCATCGTGTAGATCCCGCAGGTGTCCTGGCCGGACCAGGCCGAGATGACCCCGGCGACCGCGGCGAGCAGCACCGTCGAGCTGGACACCCGCTCGCGCCGCGCCACGGCCCGCGCGGCCGCGTCGGCGGCCTGCGATGTCAGCACGCAGCGCTGGAAACGGGGCGACTGGACTGGTCCGACGGCGGGCAGGGTGTCGGCGGGCAGCCGGTGGTGGCTGTCGAGCCAGTAGCGCACGGCCCGCTCGCAGCGCCGCCGCAAGCGCTCGCCGTCCTCCAGCCGGGCGATGTCGGCCGACTGCGCGGGCGGCGCGGCGGGCGCCTCGCCGCGTACCAGCAGCAGGCGCAGGTCCCGGAGCACGAGTTCGGCGGCCCGGAAGTCGACGGTCGTGTGGCTCAGCACGACGACGATCTGCTGCACCTGTTCGTTCGCCACCAGCAGGGCGAACCGCTGGGGCCACTCCCGGTCGTGCTCGAACGGGTTGGCGGCCAGCTCGGTGGCCACCTGCTGGGCGAGCGCCGCGCCGCCGTCGCCGCGCGGTTCGGCCAGCGGGATCACCAGCACCGGCTGCTCGCCGGAATCGGCAACGACCTGGCGCAGCTGCCCGCCGACCTCCTGCACACGGGTGCGCAGCGAGCTGTGCCGGGAGACTAGGGCCCCCACCGCGCGCAGTGCCGTCGGCACGTCGAGCACGGTCCGGCGGGGTGCGGCGACGACCCGGCGCAGGCTGAACATGGCGTGGCTGGCGCCGTGGCGGCGGATCGCGATCCACAGCGCGCGCTGGCCCCAGGTGAGCGGCGCGCCCGGGTCGGCCGGCCCGGCGAAGGGGGCGGTCGCCTGCGTGGCGTACGCGATCATGGCGGCCGGTGCCGCGGCGACGGTGGAGCGGCCGTGGGTGGACATCATGACAGCGTAGGGCGTCGATGGCGGAAAGCGCTTTCCTCCGTTCGGCCGATCCCTGGCCGCCGCCCCCCGATGCAGACTCGGGTCGACACATGCGGGCGAGATGCCGATCCCCGCTCCAGGTCGCGTTAGGAGACGTTCTCCCATGCCCGGGATCGGCGAACCACCGCTTCAACCATGTCGGACAGTCCCCGGACTGCTGACGTGGCGTCGTGCCCGCAACCCCGCCGACGTGGCCATCGAGGTCGCCGGCGTCGACACGCTGACCTTCGAGCAGTGGGACCGCGACGCGGCCGCGCTCGCCTCCGCGCTGCGGAGTAGGGGAGTCACCGCGGGCGCGGCGGTCGGCCTGGTCTTCGCCGGCCGTGACTGGACGAGCTTCGCCGTCGCGTACTGCGGCGTGCAGCGCGCGGGCGCGGTCGCCGTGCCGCTGCCCGACCAGCTCCCGCCCGCCCGGCTGTCCCAGCTGCTCGCGGCCTGCGGAGCCGACCTCGTCATCAGCGGCCGCGCCGAGGTCGACGCGCTCGTCGCGGCGGGCACACCGGACCCCGCCGACGACGCCCGCTCCGGCGCGATCGCCCAGATCCTGTTCACCTCGGGCACCTCCGGGCGGCCCAAGGCGGTCGCCGCGACCCACGCCAACCTCACCGACGGCGTACCCGCGCACCCGAAGCGGCTGGCGCTGGCCCACTCGCGGCGCTTCCTGCACGCCTTCCCGATCGGCACCAACGCCGCGCAGACGATGCTGATCAACGCCCTGACCGCCCGGCCCTCGGCGCTGACCCTGCCGCGGTTCACGCCCCGCCGGTTCGCCCAGCGGCTGCCCGAGGTCGGCACCGTGTTCCTCGTGCCCGCGACGGCGATCGAGCTGCTCGACTCCGGCGCGCTCGACGGCCTCGACCTGTCCGGGGTGAACCTGGTCGGCTCGACCGCCGCACCGCTGCCACCGTCGGTCGCCCTGCGGCTGAGCAGGGTGTTCCCCAGCGCGGCGATCGTCAACCACTACACGTCCACCGAGGCGGCCCCCGCCCACACCAACATGATCTTCGACCCCGCCCGCCCGGACGCGGTCGGCCGGGTCACCACCGGCGCGGTACGGATCACCGACGCCGACGGCGGGCCGCTGCCCGACGGCGAGATCGGCCACGTGTGGCTGCGCTCGCCGCACGCCCGCCGCTACCTCGGCGACGACGACGCCACCCGGGACACCTTCCAGGACGGCTGGGTCCGGATGGGCGACCTGGGCCGGCTGCTCGGCGGCCACCTGTACCTGTCCGACCGCGACAGCGACGTGGTCAAGTCCGGCGCGTACAAGATCTCCACGCTGGAGGTGGAGGCCGCGCTGCACGAGCACCCCGCCGTCGCCGCGGCCGCGGTCGTCGGCGTGCCGCACCCGGTGCTCGGCGCACGCCTCGCGGCGGCGATCGTGCCCCGCCCCGACGCGGGCGAGGTCGGCCTGCCCGGCATCCGCGCGTTCCTCGCCGAGCGGCTCGCCGACCACCAGCTGCCCGGCGACCTGCTCGTGCTCGATCAGCTCCCGCGCAACGACGCGGGCAAGGTCCTCAAACGACAGCTGGTGAAACTCTTCCCAGCCGGCACCGGAGGTGGCGCGTGAATCCGATCAGCCACGGCGTGTGGTTCACCGAGCAGGCGGCGGTGGCGGGCACCGCGTACCACATGGCGCTCGGGGTGTGGTTCGACGGCGAGCTCGACCGGCACGCCCTCGGCGAGGCGTGCGCCGCCGTCGTGGCCAGGCATCCCGTCCTGGCCTGCGCGGTCGTCCTCGACGGCGACCTGCCCCGGCTGGTTCCCGCCGCCGAGAAGATCACGCTCAGCGACGCACCCTACAGCGACGCGCGCCTGCGTGAGGAGATCGCCCGGCCGTACGACCTGAGCCGCGGCCCCCTGGCCCGGTGCACGCTGCTGCGCGAGACCCCCACCCGCCACCTGCTCCTGTTCACCGCCCACCACCTCGTCTTCGACGGCATGTCCAAGGACCTGCTCCTCGACGACCTCGCCGCCGCCTACCGCGGCACGGACCTGCCACCGCTGCCCGACCTGGCCGCCGCCGAACCGGGCGAGCAGGCCGTGCAGGCCGCCCGCGCCTACTGGGCCGAGCACTGGACCGGCGCCGGCGAGCCCGTGCTGCCCGACCTGACCGGCGCCCCGGCCGCCGCCGAACCCGGGCACACGGTCGAACTCACGATGCCGCCCGTCGACGTCGGCGGCCTCACCCGGTTCGAGGTGCTGCTCGCCGCGATCCACGTGCTGCTGGCGCGGTACGGCAACACCGGCATGCCGGTCGCGGTCGGACTGTCCACCCGCGACGAGGACACCGCCGCGCGGATCGGCCTGCACGTCAACGAGCTGCCCATCGGCGTCGCCCCGGCGCGCGGCCGGTTCCGCGACTACGCCCACGACCTGCGCTCACGGCTGCGCGAGCTGTACCGGCACCGCACCGTGCCCCTGGCCCAGGTCGTCGGCGGGCTGCGGGCCGCGCCGTCGCTGACCGCGGTCTCGGTCGGCTACCGGCGGCGCGGCCCCGCACCCGCCTTCCCCGGCCTGCCCACGGACGTGCTGTGGTCGCTGTTCCACGGCGCGGCGCGCAACGCCCTGCACATCCAGATCGTCGACGGACCCGACGGCGACCTCGCGGTCAGCCTCCAGCACAGCCCGGCCCACCTGCCGACCGCCGCCGCACACCGCATCGGCCAGCACCTGCGGACTGTGCTGGCCGCCGTCGCCGCCGACCCGGACACCGACGTCGCGACCATGGCGGTCATGCCCGCGGCGGAACTCGCCACCGTCCTGCACGGCTGGAACGACACCGCCCGCGAGCAGCGCGGCACCGTCGCCCAGCTGTTCGCCACCCAGGCCCGGCTGCGCCCGGACGACATCGCCGTCGTCGACGGCGACCACCGCCTCACCTACGCCGAACTGGACCACGCCGCCGCCGAGCTGGCGACCAGGCTGCCGGGACCCGGGGCGCTCATCGCGATCCGGCTGCCCCGCGGCCGGCAGGCGCTGGTGGCGATGCTGGCCGTGATGCGCGCCGGATCGGCGTACGTGCCGGTCGACCCGGCCTACCCGGCGGCCCGGCAGGAGCTGATCCTCGCCGACGCCCAGCCCGCCCTGATCCTCGACGACCTCGCCGCCGTACCGGCCGCGTCGCCCGGCGGCGAGGTACCCGCCGGCACCGCGTACGTCATGTACACCTCCGGCACCACCGGCCGCCCCAAGGGCGTGGTCGTGCCGCACACCGCCCTGGCCAACCTGCTGCTCGGCATGGCCGAGACGGTCGGCAGCAGGCCGGGGGACCGGTGGCTCGGACTCACCCCGCTGTCGTTCGACATCTCCGGGCTGGAGCTGTTCCTGCCGCTGGTCACCGGCGGCCGCCTGGTCATCGCCGGCGAGGCGGGCGGCCTCGACGGCCGGGCCGTCAACGCGCTGGTCGAACACGAAGGCGTCACGCACGTCCAGGCCACCCCGTCGGGCTGGCAGGTGCTGCTGGAGGCCGGCTTCGACGGCCGGGCCACGGTCACCGCGCTCGCGGGCGGCGAAAACCTCCCCCTCGACCTGGCCCGGCGGCTGCGCGCCAGGGTGTCCCGGCTCGTCAACGTGTACGGCCCCACCGAGACCACCATCTGGTCGACCGCCGAGGACATCCCCGCCGATCCCGACACCGTCACCATCGGCCGCCCGATCGCCAACACCCGCATCTACCTGCTCGACGACGCCGGAAACCCACTGCCCGTCGGCGTATGGGGCGAGCTGTGCATCGGCGGCCACGGCGTCGCCGACGGCTACCTGCGCCGCCCCGACCTCACCGAGCAGCGCTTCCGCCCCGACCCCTTCGGCGGCGGGCGGCTCTACCGCACCGGCGACCGGTGCCGCTGGACGGCCGACGGCCGCATCGCCTTCGGCGGCCGCACCGACAGCCAGGTCAAGGTGCGCGGGCACCGCATCGAGCTGGAGGAGATCGAAACCCACCTGCGCGAGCACCCCGCGGTCGCCCAAGCCGCCGTCGCACTGCGCGGCGGCGAACTGGCCGCCTACCTCGTGCCCCGCGGCGACACCCTCGACACCGCCGACGTGCGCCGCCACCTCGCGACCCAGCTGCCCGCGGCCACGGTGCCGACCTCGTGGACGGTGCTGACGCACCTGCCCGTGACACCCAGCGGCAAACTCGACCGGGCCGCGCTGCCCGAACCGGCCCCGACCCGCGCCCCGGCGAGCCCACCCGCCGCCGAAACCGACGACCTCGTACGCACCTTGCAGGGCATCTGGCAGGACGTGCTCGGCGTCGACGACATCGGCCCCGACGAGGACCTGTTCGACCTCGGCGGGCACTCGCTGACCATCACCCGGATCAACGTGCGCATCATGCAACAGCTCGGCCGGGACGTGCCGCTGGAGGTCTTCTTCGACACCCCGACGATCGCCGACATCGTCGCCTACCTGCGGGAGCGACCGTGACCGCCGAACTGAGCGGGCGGCTGGCCGCGCTCGTCCATGACGTCACCGGCGGATCGGTCACCGCCGACCAGGCCCTGACCGGCGGCTCGCTGCGCACCCTGGGCCTGGACTCGCTCGGCGCGCTACGGCTCATCGACGCCATAGACCTCGAGTTCGGCGTCGAGATCGACCTCGGGTCCGGGTCGGACACCCTCGACGCGATCACCAGAATGGTGGCTGACCGGCTATGAGACACCTGCCGCTGTCCGCGCTGCAACAGCGCTTCTGGTACCTGTGCACCGCCTACCCCGGCGACGCGTCGCCGATCCTGGTGCTCAACTGGCGGCTGCGCGGCCCGCTCGACGTGCCCGCCTGGCAGGCGGCCGTCAGCGCGGTCGTCGACCGGCACGAGAGCCTGCGCACCGGCTTCGTCCACCGCGACGGCGAACCCGTCCAGGTCGTCCTGCCACCCGCCGGGATCGACACCGAGCTCGTCGACCTCAGCGGCCTGCCGGAGGACGAGCGCGACACCCGGGCCGCCGAGCTGCTGTCGGCCCGTACCCACCGGCTGCTCGACCTCACCGCCGACCCGCTGGTCGGCTCCTGCCTGCTGCGCCTGGCCGACGACCACCACGTCTGGTGCTTCACCATGCACCACCTGCTCGCCGACGGGGCGTCGCTGCGCATCGTCGGCCGCGAGATCCGCGCCGGCTTCGCCGCCGCCCTCGACGGGGCCAAACCCGACCTGCCCGACCTGGAGCTGCAGTACGGCGACTTCGCGCTCTGGCAGGCCGAACAGGACCAGGCCGGCGACCTCGCGTACTGGCGCGAGCGGCTGGCCGGGGCGCCGCAACTTCAGCTGCCGACCGACCTGCCGCGCCCGGCGGAGAAGTCCGCGCACAGCGCCGAGCATCTGCACCAGATGAGCCCGGAGCTGGCCGGTGCGGTTGTCGAGCTGTCGCGCAGCGCCCGCTGCACCCCGTTCATGGTGCTGCTGGCCGCGCTGCAGGTGCTGCTGCGCGAACGCAGCGGCCAGGACGACTTCTGCGTCGGCACCCCCGTCGCCGGGCGGGTGCGCGCCGAGTTCGAGCCCGTCGTCGGGCTGTTCGCGAACACCCTCGCGCTGCGCGCCGACCTGACCGGCGATCCCGCCTTCGCCGAGCTGCTCAAACGTACGCGCACCACGGTCATCGGCGGGTTGCAGCGGCAGTCGGCGCCGCTCGGGCGGGTCATCGCGGCGCTCGGCGTGCCCCGCGAACCGGGCCGGACCCAGCTGTTCGACGTCGTGTTCAGCATGCGCAACGACACCCCGGCCGCGCTGACCCGGCTCGGGCCGGTCGAGGTCGAAGGCTTCCCGCACGGGCACGCCAAGGTGCTGCACGACCTCGTGTTCGACATCTGGCGGCTCGACGAGACGGGGCTGCGCGCCGGGATCCGGTACGACACGGCCCTGTTCCGGCCCGACACCGTCGAGGCGATGGCCCGGCGGTACGAGCAGATCCTGTCCGCCGTGGTCGCCCGGCCCGGCGACCGCCTGTCCGAGCTGGTGGCATCCCATGGGTAGGCACATCGCGTTCTTCAACATCCCCGCCATCGGGCACGTGTTCCCGACCCTGCCGGTGGTGGAGGAGCTGACCCGGCGCGGGCACCGGGTGACGTACTGCACGACCGAGGAGCGGCGGCCGGTGGTCGAGGCGGCGGGCGCGGTCGTGCGGCCGTACCGGTCGCTGCGCCCGGCGGACCACGATCCGACGCTGTGCGCGCCCGCGCGTGACGGGTACATCAGCCATACGCTGCTGGCGTTCCTTGAAGAGGCCGAGGCGACGTACGCGCAGCTCGCGCCGCTCTACCGCGACGACCGGCCCGACCTGGTGGTGTTCGACCGGATGGCGTTCGCGGGGCGGGTGCTCGCCGCCCGGCTGGACGTGCCCGCCGTCCAGCTGTGGCCGATGCTGGTGTCCAACGAGCACTGGTCGATGGGCCAGGCCCTGGCCGCTTTCGACCCCGCCGACCCGGTGCTCGGCATCTACCAGTCCCGGCTGGAGGCGTTCCTCGCCGAGCACTGCCCGGTGCTGGACCCGGCGCAGTTCCTCACCCCGCAGCCCGAGGCGCACCTGGCGTTCTACCCGCGTTCGTTCCAGTACGCGGGGGAGCTGTTCGGGCCCGGGTACCGGTTCGTCGGGCCGTGCCTGCGGAGTACGCCGCTGCGGTGGTGGCCGCCCCGGGACCGTGACGTGCTGCTGGTGACGCTTGGCACCGTCTACAACAACCGGCCCGACTTTTATCGACACTGCGTCGAGGCGTTCGGCGGCACCGACTGGCATGTGGTGCTCGCCGTCGGCGAGCGCATCGACCTCGGGGCGCTGGGACGTACGCCGGGCAACGTCGAGGTGCGGCGGTTCGTGCCGCAGCTCGACGTGCTCGCCCACGCCACGGCCATGATCTGCCATGCGGGTATGGGCGGGGTCATGGAGGCGATGAGCGCGGGTGTGCCGGTGCTCGCCGCGCCGCAGACGCTGGAGCAGGAGGCCAACGCGCTGCGCGTGGAACAGCTCGGACTCGGCACCCGGCTGACCGCCGAGCACGCCGACCCCGGCGCGCTCAGGATGGCGATCGAACTCATGGTCAAGGACCCGACCATCATGGACGGCGTCGACCACATGCGCCGCGCGATCACCGCTGCCGGCGGCACGCCCCGAGCAGCCGACATCATCGAGCAATTCGTGCTCTAACCGCTGTGTGTCGGCGACCCATCGTGGTCAGAGAAGCCTGTATCGGGTGCGAGTCGCGGGGTTTCACCAGATCCTCTGGAGGGTGCCGCGGCCTTCGGGCAGTGGAGGAATCCGGACTCCCGTGTAGCGGGGCAAGGACAGCCGATCCGTCGCTAGGCGGACCGGCGGCCGCTGTCGGACCACACCGCTACGGTGGCTGCCGTGAGCACGCAGACGGGCCAGGCCGCCGGGCATGCCCGGTACACCTATCGGCTGCGTGCGTCGTCCGCCGCCGAGAAGCTGCTCAACAGCGAGTGGGACCGCTGCCGGTGGATCTGGAATGAATGCGTCGCCAAATCGCAGGCCGTCCATGCTCACAACCGGGCGCGTCCCGCAGACAAGCTGACCTGCGGCCCGGCGCAGCTCGACAAGATGCTGACCGAGGCCCGCAAGACCACGCCCTGGCTCGCGCAGGGCTCGTCGGTT
>NZ_BONI01000065.1 GCF_016862635.1 Catellatospora coxensis
GAGGGCATGAGCACGACCAGCAGTGGGGAGGTCAGGCCCGACCTGGCCGGGTTCCGGGCGAGGGCGGCCCGTCGGCGGGTGGTGCCGGTGACGCGGCGGCTGCTGGCCGACGCGGAGACGCCGGTCGGCGTGTATCGCAAGGTGGCCGGCGGGCCGGGGACCTTCCTGCTGGAGTCCGCCGAGCAGGGCGCCGGTGCGGCGGGCACGGCCTGGTCGCGCTATTCCTTCATCGGGGTGCGCAGCCTGGCGACGCTGACCGAGCGCGGCGGGCAGGCGCACTGGCTGGGCAGCCCGCCGGACGGCGTGCCGGTCAAGGGCGACCCGGTGAGCGTGCTCCGGGCCACCGTCGCCGCGCTGACCGGCCCCGACACCGACGACGACGGGCTGCCGCCGCTGACCGGGGGACTGGTCGGCTTCCTGTCGTACGACCTGGTGCGCCGGTTCGAGCGGCTGCCGCAACTGGCCGACGACGACCTGCACGTGCCGGAGCTGGGCCTGTTCCTCGCCACCGACCTGGTGGTGCTGGACCACTTCCTGGGCCAGGCGATCGTGGTCGCCAACGCGGTGCTGCCCGAGGACGCCGACGACGAGCAGATCGCGGCGGCGTACCACCACGCGATCGGCCGGCTCGACGCGATGACGACGGCGCTGTCCCGGCCCACCCCGCCGATGATCTCCACGGTGACCGCGGTGCGGCCCGCGGAGCTGGTCTCGCGTACCCCGTCCGGTGAGTTCGGCAAGGCGGTCGAGGTCGCCAAGGAAGCGATCCGGGCCGGCGACTGCTTCCAGATCGTGGTCTCGCAGCGCTTCGAGACGCGCACCGAGGCCGACCCGCTCGACGTCTACCGGGTGCTGCGGGCCACCAACCCCAGCCCGTACATGTACCTGCTGCGCTTCGACGGCTTCGACATCGTCGGCTCGTCGCCCGAGGCCCACGTGAAGATCGCCAAGGGCGACGACGGCGTACGCCGCGCGCTGCTGCACCCGATCGCGGGCACCCGGCCGCGGGGCGAGTCGCCGGAGGCGGACGCCGCGCTGGCCGCGGAGCTGATCGCGGACCCGAAGGAGCGCTCCGAGCACGTCATGCTCGTCGACCTGGGCCGCAACGACCTGGGCCGGGTGTCGCGCGCGGGCACCGTCGAGGTGCCGGAGTTCGCCACCGTCGAGCGCTACAGCCACGTCATGCACATCGTCTCGACCGTGGTCGGCGAGCTGCGCGAGGGCGTCTCGCCGCTGGACGCGCTGGCCGCCACGTTCCCGGCGGGCACGCTGTCGGGTGCGCCGAAGGTGCGCGCCATGGAGATCATCGAGGAGCTGGAACCGACCCGGCGCGGCCTGTACGGCGGCACGGTCGGCTACTTCGGCTTCGGCGGCGACCTGGACATGGCGATCGCGATCCGCACCGCGCTGCTGCGCGACGGTGTCGCGTACGTGCAGGCCGGGGCCGGGGTGGTGGCCGACTCGGATCCGGCCGCCGAGGAGCTGGAGACGCAGAACAAGGCGATGGCGGTGCTGGCCGCGATCGCCACCGCGCAGACCCTGCAGGCCGCCCGATGACCGCCCGCCCGGCTCACGAGGTGGACCCGCAGGCCGGCCCGGCCACCGGCGACGGCGCGGCACGCGCCCGCTCCCGGCGTACCCGCCTGATCGTGATCTTGGGGTTGGCGGTCCTGGCCGTGCTGTGGTTCGTGCCCGGCGGCACGGTCTCGTGGGTGCGCCCCGCGCTGCTCGCGCTCGCCGCGGGCGTGGTCGCGGTCTGGTACTGGCGGCGTTCGGGCGGCCACGCCCGTCGCGAGGCGCCCGCCGCGCCGCGCGCCGAGGACACCCGCGACCTGTGGGACGCGCTCGACCGGGGCGAGGACCTCACCGATGATCCGCGGGTCTGACCGGGCGCTGATCGTCCGGGTGGACACCGGCACCGCCGAGCTGATCCCCGACCCGGACCTGCCCGACGCCTGGCTGCTGCGGCTCAACGGCACCGCCCAGTCGCACGTCAACCTCAACGACCCGACGCTGATCGCGTTCGACTACATCCGCCGCTTCGCCGACGTCATCGACGCGGTCGCCCCACCCGGCCCGCTCGACGTGCTGCACCTCGGCGGCGGCGCGCTCACCCTGCCCCGCTGCCTCTCGGCGATGCGCCCCGGCAGCGGCCAGCGCGTCGTCGAACTGGACCGCGCCCTGGCCGACCTCGTCACCACCCGCCTTCCGCTGGACGACGACGACATCGAGCTGATCATCGCCGACGCCCGCGCCGCCCTGGAACAGGCCGAACCCGCCTCAGCGGACGTCATCGTCGCCGACATCTTCACCGGCAACGAGGTCCCCCCGCACGTCAGCACCGTCGAGTTCGCCGAAGCGGCCCACCGCGTCCTGCGCCCCGGCGGCTGGTACCTCGCCAACATCATGGACGTGGCCCCCCTCACCACCGCCCGCCGCCAGGCCGCCACCCTCCGCGAGGTCTTCCCCCAGGTGGCCGTCGTAGCCGACGCCGCCCTCCTGCGCGGCCGAGGCACCGGCAACCTCCTCATGGTCGCGGGCGACAACCCGGAAGGCATCCGCAACCTCACCCGCCGCATAGCCGCCGACCCCACCCGAGCCCGCGTCGAACACGGCCCGAAACTCGCCGACTTCATCCGCACCGCCCAGCCCAGACGCGACGAATGACACCCGGCCCGCGATCGGCCGAGCATTATGCACTAGCCCATCAGGTGAGGCACGCCATACCCCGTTCACCTTGCGCATGGGGGTAGTGCCTAGAGTCTGGCCATGGCATCCGACGAGCTGAGCAGCATGGAGCCTGGCGAGCCGGCCCCGAGCGCATCGATGCGAGACAGCGGCGGCAGCGTGCTCGACGAGATCATCGCGGGGGTCCGTGAGGACGTCGAGGCGCGCCAGAACCAGGTCTCCATGGACGAGATCAAGAAGCGTGCGGCTGCTGCCGCGCCACCCCTGGACGCGTACGCGGCGCTGCGCCGCTCCGGCGTCGGTGTGATCGCCGAGGTGAAGCGCTCGTCGCCGTCGAAGGGCGCGCTTGCGGAGATCCCGGACCCGGCCGAGCTGGCCGCGGAGTACGAGGCGGGCGGCGCCCGCGCGGTCAGTGTGCTGACCGAGGGCCGCTGGTTCGGCGGCTCGCTGGACGACCTGGCCGCGGTCCGGGCCCGGATCGGCATCCCGGTGCTGCGCAAGGACTTCGTCTGCTCGGCGTACCAGGTGCACGAGGCGCGGGCGTACGGCGCGGACCTGGTGCTGCTGATCGTGGCGGCGCTGGAGCAGAAGGTGCTGACGGGCCTGCTGGACCGCATCGAGTCGCTGGGCATGACCCCGCTGGTCGAGGTGCACACCGAGGAGGAGGCGGACCGGGCCCTGGAGGCCGGCGCCCGCGTCATCGGTGTGAACGCCCGCAACCTGCGCACACTTGAGGTGGACCGCACGGTGTTCGAGCGGATCGCGCCCGGCCTGCCGAACAGCGTCCTCAAGATCGCCGAGTCGGGGGTGCGGGGTCCACTGGACCTGATCAAGTACGCCTCGGCGGGCGCGGACGCGGTGCTCGTCGGTGAGGGCCTGGTGACCCAGAAGAGCCCGCGCGACGCGGTCGCCGAACTCGTCAACGCCGGCAACCACCCCGCAACGCCGCGGCCGACCCGCTGACGCTTCGCTGGACCGCCCCGAGCCTTCGGGGCGGCGTACGCCGAAGGAGGGGCACATGCTGCCCGACGACAGGGGCCACTTCGGCCCGTACGGCGGCCGGTTCGTCCCGGAGGCGCTGATCGCGGCGCTGGACGAGCTGGACGCGCACTACCGCAAGGCGATGGCGGACCCCGAGTTCACCGGCGAATTCGAGCGGATGCTGCGCGAGTACGCGGGCACCCCGTCGCTGCTGTACGACGCCACGCACCTGTCGGCCCACGTCGGCGACGTGCGCATCCTGCTCAAGCGCGAGGACCTCAACCACACGGGCGCGCACAAGGTGCGCAACGTGCTCGGCCAGGCCCTGCTGACCAAGCGCATGGGCAAGGGCCGGGTCATCGCCGAGACCGGCGCGGGTCAGCACGGCGTGGCCAGCGCCACCGCCGCGGCGTACCTGGACCTCGAGTGCGTGGTCTACATGGGCGAGGTCGACACCAAGCGGCAGGCCCTGAACGTGGCCCGGATGAAGATGCTCGGGGCGACGGTCATCCCGGTGACGACCGGCTCGCGCACCCTGAAGGACGCCATCAACGAGGCGCTGCGCGACTGGGTCACCAACGTCGACGACACCCACTACCTGCTGGGCACCGCGGCCGGGCCGCACCCGTTCCCGGCGATGGTGCGCGACTTCGTGCGCGGCATCGGCGTCGAGGCGCGGGCGCAGTGCCTGGCGCTGACCGGGGCGCTGCCCGACGCGGTCGCGGCCTGTGTCGGTGGCGGCTCGAACGCGATCGGCATGTTCCACGCGTTCGTGCCCGACGAGTCGGTGCGGCTGTACGGCTTCGAGGCGGGCGGCGACGGCATCGAGACCGGCCGGCACGCGGCGAGCATCACCGGCGGCAGCCACGGCGTGCTGCACGGCTCGCGCTCGTACCTGCTGCAGGACGAGGACGGGCAGACCATCGAGTCGCACTCGATCTCGGCGGGGCTGGACTACCCGTCGGTCGGCCCGGAGCACGCCTGGCTGCACGACCAGGGCCGGGCCCGCTACCAGCCGGTCACCGACGCCGAGGCGATGGACGCGTTCGCGCTGCTGTGCCGCACCGAGGGCATCATCCCGGCGATCGAGAGCGCGCACGCGCTGGCCGGCATGCTGCGCGAGATCCCGGCGCTGCGCGCGGAGCTGGGCCACGAGCCGACGGTCATCGTGAACCTGTCCGGCCGCGGCGACAAGGACATGCACACCGCGGGCGAGTACTTCGGCCTGTTCGACAGCGGGGAAGTGATCGGATGACGGTGAGCGTCGCTTTCGAGAAGGCGCGGGCCGAGGGGCGGGCCGCCCTGGTCGGCTACTTGCCCGCCGGGTTCCCGTCGGTGGCCGAGGGCATCGCCGCGGTCAAGGCCATGATCGAGTCCGGGGTCGACCTGGTGGAGATCGGCCTGCCGTACTCCGACCCGGTCATGGACGGCCCGGTCATCCAGCGGGCCACCGAGCAGGCGCTGGCCGGGGGCGTGCGCACCCGTGACGTGCTGCACACCGTCGAGGCCGTCTCCGGCGCGGGCGTGCCCGTGCTGATCATGAGTTACTGGAACCCGATCGAGAAGTACGGTGTCGACGCGTTCGCCCGGGACCTGGCCGCGGCCGGCGGCTCCGGCCTGATCACCCCGGACCTGATCCCCGATGAGGCCGAGGAGTGGTTGGCCGCCTCGGACGCGTACCAGCTCGACCGGATCTTCCTGGTCTCGCCGTCGTCGACGGATGAGCGCATCGCGATGACGGTGGCGCACTGCCGCGGCTTCGTGTACGCCACCGCGGTCATGGGTGTCACTGGTGCCCGCGACAGCACCTCCAGCGCCGCGCCGACCCTGGTCTCCCGGGTCAAGGCCGCCGCGGGCAACCTGCCCGTCGGCGTAGGCCTCGGCGTGCGCAGCGGCGCCCAGGCCGCCGAGGTCGGGGCGTACGCCGATGGAGTCATCGTGGGAAGCGCCCTGGTCAGTGCACTGGCCGACGGCGGCCTCCCTGCCCTGCGCACCCTCACTCAGGACCTCCGCTCGGGCCTCACCGCCTGACCCCCTTTTTCTTGGGTTGATCATGAACTTATGGCACGGTTCGACGGCGTGTCGCCGCCCTAACTTCATGATCAACTCGAGCGGGTGGGGCGTGACGGCGCGCGGGGACGGACACGGCGGATTCCGGTAGCTGCCAGGATGACCTGGCGGCTACCGGAAGAGTCGCGTTGTCCCGTTCTGTCCGGCATCTCTCCGCGAATCACCAGCGGATGAATCCCGCCACAGCACCGGCACTGCGGGTGGCGGAGCTGTGCGACCTGCGATACAGCCGGGCCTGCCTGCGTGCTGCCCACAGGCAGGGTCGTCGGCCGCGGCCGCAGCGCCTGCGGCACCGGGTGGAGGTCCACCGCTGGGCGCGCCGGCGGCCCGGTGACGCCGACGCCGGCCGCTTCGCCCGCGAGGCCGAGCGCAGAGCCCGCCGGCGCCTGCACCGCGCCCTCCGTGCGGCCGTACGCGACCCGCACGCCCCCGGCCTCGACATCCCGCCGTACCACCACCGCCACGGCGCCCACTGGCTCGTCTGACCGGAATCCGTCAGATCGATCATGAAGTTAGGGCGGCGACACGCCGTCGAACCGCGCCATAAGTTCATGATCAGCCAAAATGAGGGGACCGGCGGGGGTGTGGAGTTGGGGGGTGGGGGCGGTAGGGTTCTGGCTCGTGAACCTCGCCTCCATCCCGTCCCCGTCCACGGCGGTCTGGCAACTCGGACCCGTGCCGCTGCGGGCGTACGCGCTGTGCATCATCGCGGGCATCGTGCTCGCCTGCATCGTCACCGACCGGCGGATGCGCAGCCGGGGCGCCCCGCCGTGGGCCGTGCTCGACATCGCCGTGTGGGCGGTGCCGTTCGGCATCGTCGGCGCCCGCATCTACCACGTGCTCAGCTCGCCCGACGCGTACTTCGGTGAGGGCGGCGACCTGGTCAAGGCGCTCTACATCTGGGAGGGCGGCCTCGGCATCTGGGGCGGCGTCGCGGGTGGCGCGCTCGGCGCCTGGCTGGCCTGCCGCCAGCTCGGCATGTCGTTCAGCTTCGTGGCCGACACCATCGCCGTCGGCCTGCCGCTGGCGCAGGCCGTTGGCCGGCTCGGCAACTGGTTCAACAACGAGCTGTACGGCGGCAAGACCGACCTGCCGTGGGGCCTGCAGGTGCACGTCATGTCCGACACCCAGCCGGGGCAGGCCATGCTCGGCCCGGACGGCGAGCCCGAGCTGCGTGAGGGCCTCTACCACCCGACGTTCCTGTACGAGCTGCTGTGGAACCTCGGCGTGGCCGGTGTCGTGTACGCCCTCGACAAGCGGTTCAAGTTCGGCCGCGGTCGCGCGTTCGCGCTGTACGTGATGCTGTACACCCTGGGCCGCGGTTGGATCGAGGCGATGCGCACCGACACCGCCACCATCATCGGCGGCATGCGCCTCAACGTCTGGACCTCGATCATCGTGTTCCTGGCCGCGGCGGCGTTCTTCTTCCTCCGCCAGGGCCCGCAGGAGTTCCTGATCCCGAACGTCGACGCCGACGGCGAGCCCGTCAAGGGCTTCACCACCGTCACCGAGGCGCAGTACCAGGCCTTCCTGGCCGACGGCACCCGCCCCGAGGCCGCCGCCCCGGGCGATGGCGAGGACGGCGACAGCGCGCCGAAGGCCGTGACGGACGAGTTCGACGACCCCTCCGACGAGGGTTCCGACCTGTCCGCGCAGAAGACCTCCTCGACGAAGGACTGAGCGATGCGCAGCGCGGTGGTGGTCGGTGCGGGCGTCGGCGGCCTCGCCACGGCGGGGGCGCTCGCGCGCACCGGCTGGCGGGTCACCCTGCTGGAGCGGGCGGACCGGCTACGCGCCGACCCCGCCGCGCTGCTGCTGTGGCCCAACGCCGTCGCCGCGTTGCGCTCCCTCGGGCTCGGCGGCGGCCTGGCCGCCATCGCGACCCCCGTCCCGTCCGGCGGGCTGCGCCGGGCCGACGGGCAGTACCTCGCCCAGCCGACGCCCGGCACCGCGCAGGCTGTGGTCGTACACGCCGAGGACCTGCACGACACGTTCATCGCCGGGCTCGGCGACCAGATCGAGATCCGCACCGGCATCACCGTGCGCAGCATGCACGCCCGCCCCGGGGACCGGCCCGCGGTCGGCGACGGCCGGCACACGTGGGAGGCCGACGTCATCGTCGCCGCCGACGGGGCCGACAGCACGCTGCGGGCCCGGCTCGCGCCGCAGTCGATCGCGGTCAGCTCCGGCTACGCCGCCTGGCGCGCGGTCATCCCCTGGTATCGCGCCCCGAAGCTGCCCGACGACCTGGTGCTGGCCGGGGAGACGCTGGGCGGCGGCTACCGCTTCCTGGCCGCCTCGCTCGGCGACCGGGGCAGCTCCGGCGCGTCCAGCCGGGGCGGCATCTACTGGACCGCCACCGTCGCCGGGGCGGCCCGCCCCGAGTCGAAGGCCACCCAGCTGACGCTGCTCAAGCGCTGGTTCGCCGGCTGGCACGCCCCGATCGCGGACCTGCTGGCCGCGACCGAGCCCGACGACCTGGTGCAGCAGGACGGCCGCCAGCTGCGCCCGCTGCCCAACGAGCTGGCCTTCCCGGTCGGCACCGGCGGCTTCGCGCTGGTCGGCGACGCCGCCCACGCCATGCCGCACCACCTCGCCCAGGGCGCCGGGCTGGCCCTGGAGGACGCGGCCACGCTGCGTGCCCTGCTGCACCCGGCGATCCCCGGGCCGGGCTGCAACGCCGCGCTCGCCGCGTACTCCGCCGCCCGCCGCTCGCGCGCGGCCCAGGTGGTCCGCCAGACCCAGCGCGTCGGCGCGGTGCTCGCCCCGCGCGGCAACCTGGTCACCCGCGCCCGCGACCGCGCCTTCGGCACCCTCGCCCCCCGCGTCCTCGACCGCGCCGCCTCGGTCGCCGCCGACTGGCAACCCCCCACCACCTGACCAACCCCGCACCCCGCCCCCGCCGCAGCGCTTCACCGCGTTGATCATGAACTTATGGCACGGCTCAGCGGCGTGTCATGCCCACAACATCATGATCACCTAGCCGGGCGTCAGTGGGCTGGCATCGATCATGAAGTTGGGCCCGCGACACGCCGTCGAACCGTGCCATAAGTTCATGATCAACGCGTGGGAAGCCTGGCCGGCCGGGGCGACGGTGGGCGGGTTGCGGTCAGAGTTCGGGGCCCTGCATGTCCTTGCGGAGCGCGGTGGCCTTCTCGGTGAGTTTGTCGGCGGCTTCCTTGGCCGTCGGTTTGACGTCGGAGGGCTTCTCGCCGGGGTACTTGGCCTGGACCATGGTGTCGCCGCGGTCCTTGGACAGGGCGGCGGTCCGGGCGGCGCGCTGCTCGGCGGCGCGGGTCTTGAGGTGCTCGGAGACGCGGGTGCCCTCTTCCTCGACCTTGTTCAGGGCGCGTTCCCAGCGTTCCCGCATGGGGGCGATCAGGCCGCCGCCGACGCCGACGATGAGGATGCCCGCGATGGTGGCGAGGACGGCGACCAGCACCGGCATGGTGATGGTGGTGGCGACGCCGATCTGGTTGAGCGCGGCGATCACGCCGAACGCGATGATCGCGACCTGCGCTATGCGGCCGACGGCGCGGCCGTACGAGAAGTGCGACAGCGCGTTGGTGATCACGTCGAACACGGCGTTGGCGATGGCCACGGCGACCACCAGGATCACGCAGGCCACGATCAGCCTCGGCAGCCAGGCGATCACGTCGTCGATCAGGTTGCTGATCGGGTTGGGCCCGAACACGCTGAACGCGAGCTGGAACGTGAACAGCAGCAGCGCGTAGTAGACGAGTTTGCCGACCAGGCCGCTGGGCGTGTACCTGCCGGTCCACCGGTCCATGCCCGTGCGCTGCGCGAGGTGGTTGAACCTGGCCCGGGCCAGGCCCTTGTCGACCAGGCTGCCGATCGCCTTGGCGATGATCCAGCCGACGACCAGGATGGCGGCGCAGGCGAGCACCTTGAGGGCGATGTACGCCAGCGCGCTGAGCAGGACCTGCACGGTCGGATTCACGGTCGTCCACCTTCCGCCGGAGCGGAGCCGGCGCCGCCTGTCGCCGTGGCCGGCGGCGGGCGAGGGCCGTGCCCCGCGTGAGCGGCCCGCGGCAGCGGACCTTCAGCCGCAGACTAAGGCCGTCAACTGCGGATATCGGCTGAATATCGAAAATGCCGCCGCACCGCACGATCGCAGAGCCGTGCCGCGCGGGCGGGGCCGTGCCGGTTCGCGCCGCACGGGTGTCGCCCGGATCCGGCGGCGACAAGCATCGCCGATGAAGGTGTGTACGGGCGTCGATGTGTCGGCGGCGCGGGCGCGGTGCGCGGCGACGATCCCGAGACGCGCCGTTAACCTCCGCGACGCGCCCGACATGCGCGGGAAACGCGCATGCCACGGGCCTGATCTCACCCTCGGGCAGGTGTCCCGCCGACTCGCGGCTACTTACTAACTGGGAAGTAGCTTCCCATCATTTGGACGTGTGATCAATCTGTGTCTGGTGGACACCCAGGGCGTTTAACGTAGACTCAACACTCACAGACTCGTCCCCATGCTCGTGCGACCGCGCGAGGGAGTCCGTGTACCGCTGAACCTGCGGGTTCATTCAAGGGCCGACGTCGTCCCGCTCGGATAGGCACCGCTAACGAACCCGGCATAGCCCCCGCGCCATCGCTGTCGCGGCATCCAGGCATCCCACCCCGTTCGTGGCCGATACCGAAGTTCATTCCCCGTGACGACAGGAGGCCCGGTGGCATCGCCGTACCCGCACCCCCTGCAGCCTGGTAGTACGGCCGCTACGGCCGCGACGCAGCCTGGTATGACCACCGCGCCCGGCGCGGTCGGTCTCTACGACCCGGCCTTCGAGCACGACTCCTGCGGCGTGGCCTTCGTCGCCGACGTGCACGGCCGCCGCAGCCATAACGTGGTGGCCCGCGGCCTGTCCGCGCTGTGCCGCCTGGACCACCGCGGCGCGCGCGGCGCCGAGACCACCACCGGCGACGGCGCGGGCATCCTGATCCAGGTCCCGGACGCCTTCCTGCGCGAGGCGGTCGACTTCCCGCTGCCGCCCGCCGGCCAGTACGTGACGGGCCTGGTCTTCCTGCCGGTCAACGGCGCCGACGAGGCCCGCGCGCTGACCGTGCTGGAGAAGTACGCCCTGGTGGAGGGCGCGCAGATCCTCGGCTGGCGCGACGTGCCGGTGGACGCCGAAGGGCTGGGCGCGACCGCCGACGCCGCGCGCCCGCGCATCCGGCAGGTGTTCCTGAGCGCGCACAGCATCTCCGGCCCCCGCTACGGCGAGCCGCTCGGCGGCCTGGAGCTGGAGCGCGTGGCCTACTGCGTGCGCAAGCAGACCGAGCGGGAGAGCCGCGAGCGCGGCGTGCCGCTGTACTTCCCGTCGCTGTCCGGCCGGACGATCACCTACAAGGGCATGCTCACGCCCGACCAGCTGGCGTCGTTCTTCCCGGACCTGTCCGACGAGCGCGTGGTCAGCGCGATCGCGCTGGTGCACTCGCGGTTCTCCACGAACACGTTCCCGAGCTGGCCGCTGGCCCACCCGTACCGCTTCATCGCGCACAACGGCGAGATCAACACGATCCGGGGCAACAAGAACTGGATGCAGGCCCGCGAGGCGCTGCTGGCCAGCCCGCTGCTGCCGGGCAACCTGCGCCGGCTGTTCCCGATCTGCACGCCGGAGGCGTCGGACTCGGCGAACTTCGACGAGGTGCTGGAGCTGCTGCACCTGGCCGGGCGCAGCCTGCCGCACGCGGTGCTGATGATGATCCCCGAGGCGTGGGAGAACGACCCGGTGATGGACCCCGCGAAGCGGGCGTTCTACCAGTTCCACGCCAGCCTGATGGAGCCGTGGGACGGCCCGGCCAGCGTCGCCTTCACCGACGGCACGGTCGTCGGCGCGGTCCTCGACCGCAACGGCCTGCGCCCGGGGCGCTGGTGGCGCACCGAGGACGGACTGGTCGTGCTGGGCAGCGAGGCGGGCATGCTCGACCTCGACCCGGCGACCGTGGTGGCCAAGGGCCGCCTGGAGCCGGGCCGGATGTTCCTGGTCGACACCGAGCGAGGCCGGGTCGTCTCCGACGAGGAGATCAAGGGCGAACTCGCGGCCGAGCAGCCGTACGCCGACTGGCTGCACGGCGGGCTGATGCACCTGGAGGGGCTGCCCGAGCGCGAGCACATCGTCTACACCCACGACTCGGTGCAGCGCCGCCAGCAGACCTTCGGCTACTCCGAGGAGGAGCTGAAGATCCTGCTCGCGCCGATGGCGCGGGCCGGGGCGGAGCCGCTGGGCTCGATGGGCACCGACACGCCGATCTCGCCGCTGTCGAGCCGGCCGCGGCTGCTCTACGACTACTTCCATCAGATCTTCGCGCAGGTCACCAACCCGCCGCTGGACGCGATCCGGGAGGAGATGGTCACCAGCCTGGCGTCGACCATCGGCCCGGAGAGCAACCTGCTGGACCCGGGCCCGACCAGCTGCCGGCAGATCGTGCTGCCGCATCCGGTGATCGACAACGACGAGTTGGCCAAGATCCTGTCGATCGACGAGGACGGCGACCTGCCCGGCTTCAAGGCGGTGCGGGTCTCCGGCCTGTACCCGCTGCGCGACGGCGCGACCGGCCTGCGGGCCCGGCTGACCGAGATCCGCCGGCACGTGTCCGAGGCGATCGAGGACGGCGTGCGCATCCTGGTGCTGTCGGACCGGGACTCCACCGCCGACCTGGCCCCGATCCCGTCCCTGCTGCTGACCGCGGCGGTGCACCAGCACCTGGTGCGGGAGCAGACGCGCACCCAGGTGGCGCTGGTCGTCGAGTCCGGCGACTGCCGCGAGGTGCACCACGCCGCGGTGCTGGTCGGCTTCGGCGCGGCCGCGGTCAACCCGTACCTGGCCTTCGAGAGCGTCGAGGACCTGATCACCACCGGCATCCTGCCGAACATCACGCCCGAGAAGGCCGTGCGCAACGTCGTCAAGGCGCTGGGCAAGGGCATCCAGAAGATCATGTCGAAGATGGGCATCTCGACCGTGTCGTCGTACTGCGGCGCGCAGGTGTTCGAGGCGGTCGGCCTGTCGTCCGAGCTGGTGGAGCGCTACTTCACCGGCACGCCCAGCCGCATCCAGGGCATCGGCCTGGCCGAGATCCACGCCGAGGTCGCGGCGCGGCACGCGGTGGCGTACCCGACGAACCCGGCGGAGCAGTCGCACCGGCGGCTGGAGGTCGGCGGCGAGTACCAGTGGCGCCGCGAGGGCGAGGTGCACCTGTTCAACCCGGAGACGGTGTTCCTGCTCCAGCACGCCACCCGCTCCGGCCAGTACGACGTGTTCCAGCGCTACACCGAGAAGGTCGACGGCCTGGCGGCCGCGGCCGGCTCGCTGCGCGGGCTGTTCCGGTTCAAGGACGCGACCCCGATCCCGATCGAGGAGGTCGAGCCCGCGACGGAGATCGTCAAGCGGTTCGCCACCGGCGCGATGTCGTACGGCTCCATCTCGGCCGAGGCGCACGAGACCCTGGCCATCGCCATGAACCGGATCGGCGGCAAGTCGAACACCGGTGAGGGCGGCGAGGACGTCGAGCGCCTGTACGACCCGGCCCGCCGCTCGGCGGTCAAGCAGGTGGCCTCCGGCCGCTTCGGCGTGACCACGGAGTACCTGGTCCACGCCGACGACATCCAGATCAAGATGGCGCAGGGCGCGAAGCCCGGCGAGGGCGGACAGCTGCCCGGCAACAAGGTGTGGCCGTGGATCGCCAAGACCCGGCACGCCACGCCGGGCGTCGGCCTGATCTCGCCGCCGCCGCACCACGACATCTACTCGATCGAGGACCTGGCGCAGCTGGTGTTCGACGTCAAGTGCGTCAACCCCGGCGCGCGGGTGCACGTCAAGCTGGTCAGCGAGGTCGGCGTCGGCACCGTCGCGGCGGGTGTCGCGAAACTGAAGGCCGACGTCATCCTGATCTCCGGCCACGACGGCGGCACCGGCGCGTCCCCGCTGAACTCGCTCAAGCACGCGGGCACCCCGTGGGAGCTGGGCCTGGCCGAGACGCAGCAGACGCTGCTGCTCAACGGGCTGCGCGACCGGGTCACCGTGCAGGTCGACGGCCAGCTCAAGACCGGCCGCGACGTGATCGTGGCGGCGCTGCTGGGCGCGGAGGAGTTCGGCTTCGCCACCGCCCCGCTGATCGTCGAGGGCTGCATCATGATGCGGGTCTGCCACCTGGACACCTGCCCGGTCGGCATCGCCACGCAGAACCCGGTGCTGCGCGAGCGCTTCACCGGCAAGCCCGAGTTCGTGGAGAACTTCTTCTGGTTCCTCGCCGAGCAGGTGCGCGAGCAGCTGGCGGCGCTGGGCCTGCGCAGCATCGACGAGGCCGTGGGCCGCGCCGACCTGCTCGACCTGGCCCCGGCGACCGAGCACTGGAAGGCGCACGGGCTGGACCTGTCGCCGGTGCTGACCGTGCCGTCCTCGCCGTACGGCGACGCGCCCCGCAAGGTGCGCGACCAGGACCACGGCCTGGAGCACTCGCTGGACAACACGCTGCTGCGGCACGCCGAACCGGCGCTGCTCAACGGCGCGCGGGTGCGCTTCGATGTGCCGGTGCGCAACGAGCACCGCAGTGTCGGCGCGATGCTGGGCGGTGAGGTCGTGCGGCGCGCGGGAGGGGCGGGCCTGCCCGACGGCACCATCGACGTGACCCTGCACGGCACGGCCGGGCAGTCGTTCGGCGCGTTCGTGCCGCGCGGTGTCACGTTGCGGCTGCTCGGCGACGCCAACGACTACGCGGGCAAGGGCCTGTCCGGCGGGCGGCTGATCGTGCGCCCGGACGCGCGCAGCCAGTTCGCCGCCGAGGAGCACATCATCGCCGGCAACACCCTGCTGTACGGCGCGACCGCGGGCGAGGTGTACCTGCGCGGCCGGGTCGGCCAGCGGTTCGCGGTGCGCAACTCCGGCGCGACCGCGGTCGTCGAGGGCGTGGGCGACCACGGTTGCGAGTACATGACCGGCGGCACCGTGGTGGTGCTCGGCCCGACCGGGCGCAACTTCGCCGCGGGCATGTCCGGCGGCGCGGCGTTCGTGCTCGACCTGGACCCGCTCCTGGTCAACCGGGAGCTGGTCGACCTCGGCCCGGTCGGCGACGTGGAGGCCGAGGGCCTGCTGGAGATCGTCGAGCGGCACTTCCAGGAGACGGGGTCGGCGGTGGCGGAGAAGCTGCTGGCCGACTGGGCGGGCAGCGTGGAACGCTTCACCGCCGTGATCCCGCGCGACTACAAGCGCGTGATCGAAGCCATGCGGGCCGCCGAGGCTGCCGGCCGCGACATCGACGCCGCGGTCATGGAGGTGGCACGTGCCTGACCCGAACGGTTTCCTGCGCTACGGCCGGCGGATGCCGGCCCGCCGGCCGGTGCCGGTGCGCATCATGGACTGGCGCGAGGTGTACCCCTCCGCCGACGACGAGCTGATCCGCGAGCAGGCGGGCCGCTGCATGGACTGCGGCATCCCGTTCTGCCACGAGGGCTGCCCGCTCGGGAACCGGATTCCCGACTGGAACGACCTCGTGCGCACCGGCAACTGGAACGCCGCGATCCAGTCGCTGCACAGCACGAACAACTTCCCGGAGTTCACCGGGCGGCTGTGCCCGGCGCCCTGCGAGGCGTCGTGCGTGCTGGCCATCGGCGACGACGCGGTCACGATCAAGCAGGTCGAAGTCGAGATCATCAACCGGGCGTACGAGAACGGCCGGGTCCGCCCGCAGCCGGCCGCCACCCCGTCCGGCAAGACGGTGGCCGTGGTCGGCTCCGGCCCGGCCGGCCTGGCCGCGGCGCAGCAGCTGGCCCGCGCCGGTCACACGGTGACGGTGTACGAACGCGACGACGCCATCGGCGGCCTGCTGCGCTACGGCATCCCGGACTTCAAGCTGGAGAAGCAGCACATCGACGCGCGCGTCGAGCAGCTGCTGGCCGAGGGTGTGCGGTTCCGCACCGGGGTGAACGTCGGCGTGGACGTGTCCGCGGCGCAGCTGCGTGCCGAGCACGACGCGGTGCTGCTGGCGACCGGCGCGCTGGCCGGCCGGGAGACCGACACCCCGGGCCGGGAGCTGGCCGGCATCCACCAGGCGATGGCGCACCTGAGCCAGTCCAACGTGGCCGTGGCGGGCGGACCGCAGCCGGAGATCACCGCCGCGGGCAAGCACGTGATCATCATCGGCGGCGGCGACACCGGCGCGGACTGCCTGGGTGTGGCCCACCGGCAGGGCGCGGCGTCGGTGACCCAGCTCGACCGGTACCCGCAGCCTCCGGACGCCCGCGACGAGCAGCGCGACCCGTGGCCGACCTGGCCGTGGATCCTGCGCAACTACGCCGCGCACGAGGAGGGCGGCGACCGGGTGTTCTCCGTCGCCGTGCAGCGTTTCGTCGGCGACGAGCAGGGCCGCGTCCGCGCGATCGTGCTGGTCGACGTGCTCGTGGAGCGGGTGAACGGGCGCGGTGTGGTCACCGAGGTGGCCGGCACCGAGCGGGAGATCCCGGCCGACCTGGTGCTGCTGGCCATCGGCTTCGAGGGCACCGACGCCACCGGGGCGCTGGAGCAGCTCGGCCTGGCCCGCAGCCCCCGGGGCACCGTCGAGTGCGGCCCGGACTGGCAGACCCCCGCCGACGGCGTCTTCGTCGCCGGCGACGCCCACAAGGGCGCGTCCCTGATCGTCTGGGCGATCGCCGAGGGCCGCAGCGCCGCCGCCGCCATCCACCGCTACCTCGGCGGCGAGGGCAGCCTCCCGGCTCCGGTGGCCCCGTCCTCCCGCCCCCTCATCCCCGCCTGACCGAAGCAAAGGAAGGGCACCTTCACAACGCTCCGCGTTGTAGAAGGTGCCCTTCTTATCGTTGCAGGCCGGTGGCCTAGCGGTTCGCCGGGCCGCGGGTCTTCGGGTCGGTGTTGCGGCGCACCGGCAGGACGGTGACGTTGTCGGCCTGCATCCGGGTGACCACTTCGAACAGCTCTTCCTGGTCCTCGCGGAGCAGCTCCACCATGGCGCTGAGCTTGCCGAGGTCCTCGCGCACGTGCAGCTGCGGAGACTCCCCGGGGCTTGCCCGCCCGGCCGTCTCCTCCAAAGTCTTGCTGAACTGGGCGAGCTGCTGGACGATGTCGCTCAGTGCCGTGATCACGATGCGCATGTGCTCACCGCGCTGGTGGTCGCGGGCCAGCTGCCGGGTTTCCGCCTCGTGCAGGCGGTTGACGAGGTGCTGGTTGGACAGCGCCACCGCGCCGGCGAGCATGAGCACCACGCCGATCGCGGTCGCGGCTATCACCCTGGCCAGCACGCTCGTCTCTTCGCTCACCCCCTGGCCGGCCGGCCAGACGACGAGATATGCAGCCAGTACCAGGACCAGAGCGAGGCCGACGATCGAGAGCCAGAACGCCCCGCTCTTGACTTTGACAATCACCTGTCTTCCCTTCCGGGACCACTGGGCGTCCGGGCGTACGCGCCGAATGAACGAATACTCAGCGTGCCTCCAGCGACGGCGCTGCGCTAGTAACACAGAGCGAATTCACGCACGACGCCGAATTGTGGACTGCAGGTCAACCCGCCATCATCCGGACGTACTGACTCCGGGCGCTGAGGACATCACCGATTCAATGAAGACGCATGTTGCAATTCGCACGTGCACCGTACGTCTAAAAATGCGGATATAGCAACTCTTGGGTGGATCGCCCCCGCGTCACCATGAGTGACAACATGAGTGGACATCGATGTACATTAACGAGGTGTTACATCGAATCGGGCAGTTGCCTTCAAAAATAGGCTACTCAGAGTAGTACTCGATCACTCTGTGCTGATCAATGAACCAGGGCGAGCATGGTCGTGAACACTCCGAAGGAGACGAACACCCCCAGCCCGAAGATCACGCCCTCGGCGAACAGCAGCAGCATCGCCGGCAGCCTGGTGCTGCCGTGCCTGCGGCGATAGAGCTCCGAAGCCATCGACCCACTCCTTCAGCGTGGCACCCAGCCGTGCTTGACCAGCAGAGCGGCGACGTCCTCGCGCAGGTACCGGCGGTGCCCGCCGGCGGTGCGCGTGACGCGCAGCAGGCCGCGGTCGGCCCAGCGCTTGACGGTCTTGCGGTCCACCGGCAGCAGCGCCAGCACCTCGGCCGGGGTCATCATGTCGCGGCGGCCGGCGCGCACGCCGGCCCCGTCGCGCAGCCCCGCGGCGTAGACGGCGGCGAGCGCCGTCACCAGCCGCGGGGTCAGCTCGTCGCCACCGCAGGCGTGCACCGCCACCTCGCGTACGTGCGCGGGCAGCCGCGGGACGGGCGTGGGGGAGTCAGACACCGGCGTGCTCCCTCGTGCCGGGCTGCTCGCCGCCGGCGAGTCCGCGGGGGCCGGCCGACCAGGTGGGCCACCAGGGCTCGTCGCCGCCGATGAGGTCGCGCACCGCGGCCAGCTCGGCGTGCAGCGCGACCGCCTCACCGCGGTAGCGGTCGCGCTCCCGGCAGGCGCGCCGCGCCAGCTCCTCGGCGCGCCGGGCGAGCACCGCCTCGGCCACCAGCGCCGAGCGCAGCGCGCTCACCTCCACCCCGGCCCGCATGGCCTCCCGGTCGCACAGCCGGGCCAGCCACCGCCGCCACGCCCTTCGCATCACAGGTATGCCTGCCGGGTCGACGGGACCTGCGGGTACGCCCCGGTCGCGGTGTGCCTGCCCCGGTAGTCCACGGCCGGGTACGGCGGCACCGCGTCGAGGTACGCCGTCACCTCGGGATCAGCCTCCGGCCGGCGTACCGGCGCGGCCTGCCCCACCGCGGTCGCCCGGCTCGCCGGGACGGGGTCGCCGGCCGGTCCGGCGGGTCGCCGCCGGGATCCCTCCGGCCGGCGCCGGTCCAGTGCGTGGCGCCAGAACGCCACGATCGTGCGCCGCCGCGCGGGCTGCGGACCGTCCTCGGGGCCCCACCACCGCTCCTCGGTGTCGTCGACCCGGTCCAGGATCAGCTTCGCCTCCTCGACCAGCGACAGCCGGTCGCGCATCAGGAACAGCGTCGCGGAGAAGCTCACCGCGGCCACCGCCGCCGTGTACAGCGACAGGAAGGTGGTGGACAGGGTCATGACCTGCCCTCCTCGAAGCCGTCGGGCAGCAGCCGGCCGAGCATGCGTACCGCGCGGCACTGCAACGCCTTGACCGCGCCCTCGCTCTTGCCCATCGACTGCGCGGTCTCCGCGGTGGACAGTCCCACCAGGAACCGCAGCGCGATGCAGCGCTGCTGCGAGGGGTTGAGCTTCTTGACCGCCGCGAGCAGCGCGAGGTTGTTCACGTGGTCCATGGCGACCCGGTCCGGAGCGCCGTCGAGGCTGAACTCCTCCTGGTCGAAGTCGAGGACCTCGCCGCTGACCTCGAAGCGGTAGCGGCCCGACTTGTAGTAGTCGGCCACGATGTGGCGCGCGATGGTGATCAGCCAGGCCGCGAAGTCCCGGCCCTGCCAGCGCACGCTGCCGATGCGCTTGAGGGCGCGCAGGAAGGTGTCGGACGTCAGGTCCTCGGCGGTGGGGCTGTGCCGGACCCGGAAGTAGATGAAGCGGAAGACCGCGGGGGCGTACTGCGCGTAGATCTTCCCGAACGCCTCGGTGTCGCCCTGCTGCGCTCGTTCGACCAGGTTCCATACGTACGACTGCTCCTCGGGCACCGATCCGGCGAGGGTGGTGCGGGCTTCCGTCGTGACAGCGGTCGGGCTCATCCGCGCGACACCCGGCCCTTGCATGTCATGAGCACGTAGGTTGCTCCTCTTCTTGCGGGGGGATCGTTCATCGAAAGGCCCGCCGGACCGGGGTTCACGGTCCGGCGGGCCCGGGGTGTGGCCGCCCAGTGCCTTGGACGGCCACACCGCGAGGGGGAGCAGCGGCGTACCGCTGCGGCGCCTGCCGGCCGACCCCGAGACGATGACGCGGTCCGGGCGCGGACCACGTTGTTTGCGGGCGACGCACCGTCATCTGGATCTGTCGGTCTGGCGCTGGACGTCACGATAACCGTCGTCCATACACGACGCAAGCAACGACGTATGGAAACGACGTTTACCCTCTAATGGGTGACCGTGAACCGGTCAAAACCCTTACTTCGCCGAGGCCATCACCGGAACTCGCGTCGCTTGTTAACGACGTGTGGGGGATGGAAACGCATCGGATGAGCCCGGTAGCCTGTTAGGTATGGGCGACGTATCAGCGGCAGCGGCGGACCGGGCGCAGCCGGACACCGAATGGGGCCGGTATCTGCGTCGCATGACCCGCCGGCCCGGCTGGTCGGTGGCGAAGCTCGCGCGCGACTCGGGCATCGCCCGGCAGACGATCTTCGACTGGATCCGGGACGGCGGCGACTCGGTGACCGTCGGCTCGGTGCGCCGCGTCGCCGACGCGCTCGGCGACGACGTCGTCAACGCCCTGACGGCCGCGGCCAACGTGGCACACCACGACGCCGACGAGGAGCTGACCCCGATCCTGCAGTCCGACCTCGACCCGCAGGCCAAGGCCGAACTCGTCGAGTACCTCACCGGCCTGCGCGAGGCCCAGCGCCACGCCCGCCGCACCGAGATCACCGCCATGCTCAACCGCCCCCGCAGAGCTGCTGCGTAACCTGCCCCGCTGCTAGCCTCGGTGCAATGCGAGTCTCCGCGTTGATCCTGCCTGTGTACCCCTGGCGCGAAGGCCGCCACGTCTGGCGGGAGGCTGAGGACCTCGGGTTCCACGCCGCCTACACGTACGACCACCTGTCCTGGCGGACGTTCCGGGACGGTCCCTGGTTCGGCGCGGTGCCGACGCTCACCGCCGCGGCCGGGGTCACCGAGCGGCTGCGGCTGGGCACCATGGTCACCTCGCCGAACTTCCGGCACCCGGTCACGCTGGCCAAGGACGTGATGACGCTCGACGACGTGTCGGACGGGCGGGTCACGGTCGGCATCGGCGCGGGCGGCATCGGGTTCGACGCCGCGGTGCTCGGCCAGGCGCCGTGGTCCACCGCGGAGCGCACCGAACGCTTCGAGGAGTTCGTGCCGCTGCTCGACCGGCTGCTCACCGACGGCGACACCACCCACCACGGCAAGCACTACTCGGCGTACGAGGCACGCATGCTGCCCGGCTGCGTGCAGCGGCCCCGGGCCCCGCTCGCGATCGCCGCCACCGGCCCGCGGGGGCTGGCGCTGGCGGCCCGGCACGGGCAGGCCTGGATCACCACCGGACCGGCCCGCAAGGGCGACGAGACCGACCCTGAGCTGCTGCCGGGCATCATCGCGGGCCAGCTCGACGGGCTGGGGCGGGCGTGCGCCGCGGAGGGCCGCGACCCGGCGGAACTGTCGCATATCCTGCTCACCGGTTTCACGCAGGAGCGGCCGCTGGCGTCGGTGCAGGCGTTCGTCGACTTCGCGGGCCGCTACGCCGCGCTGGGCATCGACGAGATCGTGGTGCACCGCCCCGTTCCGGGCACCTGTTTCGACCCCGGCCAGGGCGTTTACGAGAAACTCCCGGCCGCGGTGGCGGCGGCGTTCGGCGGCTGAGCGGGCGCGTCGAACGTCCCGTTTCCGCCGACTGAGCGATCGTTCAGTCTCGCGCGTGTATCCGGGATTTGTCGAGACAGTGACGCCCCGTTGCAACCTAGGTCACATCAGAGGACTAGGCTTGCCCGTCGTGACACGCCGCGCAAAGATCGTCTGTACTCTCGGCCCTGCCACCTGGTCCCCCGAGCGCCTCCGCGGGCTCGTCGAGGCCGGGATGGACGTCGCCCGCATGAACTTCAGCCACGGCTCCCACGCCGACCACGAGCAGGCCTACCTGCGGGTCCGTGAGGTGTCGGCCGCGACCGGCAAGGCTGTCGCGACGCTGGCCGACCTGCAAGGTCCGAAGATCAGACTTGGCAAGTTCGCGGACGGCCCCCACGAGTGGCGTACCGGTGACAGTGTTGTCATCACCAGCGACGACATTCTCGGCACCGCCGACCGGGTCTCCTGCACCTACCGCAAGCTGCCGGCCGAGGTCAAGACCGGCGACCGCCTGCTCATCGACGACGGCAAGGTCGCCGTCGAGGTGACCGGCGTTACCGGACCGGACATCCGCTGCCTCGTCATCGAGGGCGGGCCGGTCTCCAACAACAAGGGCGTCTCGCTGCCGAACGTGGCCGTGTCGGTGCCCGCCATGTCCGAGAAGGACGCCGAGGACCTGCGCTTCGCGCTGGCGCTGGGCGTCGACCTCATCGCGCTGTCGTTCGTGCGCTCGCCCGAGGACATCAAGCTGGTCCACGCGATCATGCACGAGGTGGGCGTCGTCCGCCCGGTCATCGCGAAGATCGAGAAGCCCGAGGCGGTCGACAACCTCGAGGCCATCGTGGACGCCTTCGACGGCCTCATGGTCGCCCGCGGCGACCTCGGCGTCGAGCTCCCCCTCGACCAGGTCCCCCTGGTGCAGAAGCGCGCCGTCCAGCTCGGCCGCGAGTACGCCAAGCCGGTCATCGTGGCCACGCAGATGCTCGACTCCATGATCGAGAACTCGCGGCCCACCCGCGCCGAGGCCTCCGACGTCGCCAACGCCGTGCTCGACGGCGCGGACGCCGTGATGCTCTCGGGCGAGACCAGCGTCGGCAAGTACCCGGTGCTGACCGTCAGCACCATGGCGAAGATCATCACGACCACCGAGGCCGGGCAGATCTCCGTGCCGCGGCTGCAGCACGACCCGCGGACCCGCGGTGGCGCGCTCACCGTCGCGGCCTCCCAGATCGCCCGCGCCGTCGGCGCCAAGGCCCTGGTCGCGTTCACCGTCACCGGCGACACCGTGCACCGGCTCGCCCGGCTGCACTGCGAACTGCCGCTGCTGGCCTTCACCCCCGAACCCGCGGTACGCGACCAGCTCGCGCTCGCCTGGGGCGTGGAGACCTTCCTGATGCCGTTCGTGCACCACACCGACGACATGTTCCGCCAGGTCGACGAGCGCCTGCTCAGCCTCGGCCGGGCCGGCGTCGGCGACTACGTGGTGGTCGTCGCGGGCAGCCCGCCCGGCACCCCCGGCTCCACCAACACCCTGCGCGTACACCAGCTCGGCTCGCTGGCGATGCCGCAGACCCTGGCCCAGGCCGCACAGCCGACCCAGGGCTAGGGTGAGCGCGACGCCGAACGAACGTTCGGCCCGCGCGAACGGAAGTGACATGAGCGAGCCCATCACCGGCCAGGCCGCCGTGGACAGCCTGGTCGAGCTGCTGGACCTGGCCCCGGTCGACGAACTCGTCTTCCGGGGCCAGAACCCGCCGATCGGGCCGCCGCGCGTCTACGGCGGCCAGGTCGCCGCGCAGGCGCTGGTCGCCGGCGGCCGCACCGTGGACCCGTCCCGGCACGTGCACTCGCTGCACGGCTACTTCGTCCGCGCCGGCAACATGGCCGAGCCGATCGACTACCACGTGGAGAAGATCCGCGACGGCCGCTCCTTCTCGGTCCGCCGCTCCGTGGCGATGCAGCGCGGCAAGCCCATCTTCCTGATGTCGGCCTCGTTCCAGGTGCGTGAGGAAGGCCTGGACCACCACGACCCCGCCCCGGTCGGCGTGCCCGCCCCCGACGAGCTGCCCACCATGGCCGACCGGCTCTCGCCGTACCCGGAACGCCTGGGCATCTGGAAGATCCTGCCCCGCCCCATGGACGTGCGCTACGTCGACGAGCCCGGCTGGGTCCGCCCCGGCAAACGCGCCGCCAACGACCAGCAGCGCGTCTGGATGCGCCTCGACGGCAAGCTCCCCGACGACCCGCTCCTGCACGCCTGCGCCCTGACCTACCTGTCCGACCTGACCCTGCTCGACGCGGTCCTGTCGGTCCACGGCGAGGTCTGGGGCCCCGGCGGCGTCATCGGCGCCAGCCTCGACCACGCCCTCTGGTTCCACCGCCCGTTCCGCGCCGACGAGTGGTTCCTCTACGACTGCGCCAGCCCCTCCGCCTCCGGCTCCCGCGGCCTCGCCACCGGCCGCATGTTCACCCGCGACGGCCGCCACATCGCCACCGCCGCCCAAGAAGGCCTCCTCCGCCCCGTCGGCGCCTGACCCCTCGCTCGGCTCCCTCGCCCCCTCTGCCGCGGCGATCTTGCGTGAACTGTGGGTGCGACACGCCTGAAACGGGCAAAAGGTCAACAGTTCACGCAAGATCGTCGTGATCATGGGTGGAGTGGGTCACGGGGTGGGGTTCGTTCGGGTGGGGGAGTGATCCGGGCGGGCGATAATCGGGGCATGCGACTGTCCGCTCGTGTCGATTACGCGCTTCGTGCGGTGATCGAGCTCGCCTCGGCCGGGGACGGCCCGGTCACCTCTGAGCGCATCGCGCGGGCGCAGGAGATCCCGCCGAAGTTCTGCGAGAGCATCCTGCTGCAGCTGCGGCGGGGCGGCGTCGTGTTCGCCCAGCGCGGGCCGGACGGCGGGTACTGGCTGGCCCGGCCCGCCGAGCAGATCTCCCTGGTCGAGGTCGTCGAGGTGATCGACGGGCCGCTCGGCTCGCCGCGCGCCGCGCAGGCCGACGCCCCGCTGGGCGCGGCGCACGCGCTGCAGCAGGTGTGGACCGCCGTGGAGGAGTCCGAGCGGGCCATCCTGACCCAGGTCACCATCGCGCACGTCATCGCGGGGGTGCTGCCCGAACCGGTCGCCGCCCACCTGCCGCTCGCCGCCTCCTGACGGATACCGGACAGGGTCGTCTCACCAGTGGTTCACAGGCGGGCTTGCCTTCTCCACCATTCCTATTAAACTGATCGGAAATACCAAGAAGCTGGGATCAGTAGGAGGCAACGGCCGTGCGGAAACTGCTGGTCATGGCATTGGTGGGGCTCGCCGCCCAGCTCGTCGACGGAGCACTCGGCATGGCGTACGGCGTCACCTCCAGCACCCTGCTCCTCATCGCCGGCATCTCCCCGGCCACCGCCTCCGCCTCCGTGCACCTCGCCGAGGTCGGCACCACCCTCGCCTCCGGCATCTCGCACTGGCGCTTCGGCAACGTCGACTGGCGCGTCGTACGCAACATCGCCCTGCCCGGAGCCGTGGGAGCCTTCGCCGGAGCCACCGTGCTCAGCAGCATCTCCACCGAATCCGCCATCCCGTGGACCGCAGGCATCCTCTTCGCGCTCGGCGTCTACCTGCTCATCCGCTTCGCCCGCCCGCTGCGGCCCACCCGCCCCCGCGCGCTCCCGCGCCGCTTCCTCGCCCCGCTCGGCCTGTTCGCCGGCTTCATCGACGCCACCGGCGGCGGAGGCTGGGGCCCCGTCGCCACCCCGACACTGCTCGCCTCCGGCAGCATGGAACCCCGCAAGGTGATCGGGTCCGTCGGCACGTCCGAGTTCCTCGTCGCCGGCGCGGCCAGCATCGGTTTCCTGCTCGGGCTCGGCTCCGAAGGCTTCGTGCTGCCGACCGTCGCCGCACTGCTGGTCGGCGGCGTCATCGCCGCGCCGATCGCCGCCTGGCTGGTCCGCCACGTGCCCGCGCAGCTGCTCGGCGCGTTCGTCGGCGGGCTCATCGTGCTCGTCAACACGCGCAGCCTGCTGCGGGTGTTCAAGGTCGAGCCCGACCTCGGGCCGTACGCGTACCCGCTGGTCGTCGTGCTCTGGGCGGTGGCGATCAGCTTCGCGGTGGGCGCCTGGCGGCGTACCCGTGCGACGCAGGCCGCAGTCACCGCCGAGCCGGAGCTCGTGCCCGCCGGCTGATCCGGACATGGCACCTGACCACAGCCCTCGGCCGGTTCCCCGGTCGAGGGCTGTGGTCTGTCGGCCGAAGGGCGTGAACTGGATTCCTAGGATGGTGGAGAGGTGGTGCCGGCTGCCACGCGGCGATGGCCGCCGGTGTGCCGGTGACGGTCGGGCAGCGGCGGCGGCCGTCGGGCAGCGGTCAGGACTTCGGTCCGACGTGCCGGTCGAGCAGGGCGACGGCGTCGCGGCGGGCGACGGACAGGGAGTTGCGGCGGTTCAGCCGCCACGCGACGCCGAGCAGGTCCAGCGCCCAGCCGCAGAGCGCGAGGATGTCCGCGGACTCGTTGGCGAACAGGTAGCGCGGATACTCGTAGGTCCGGCCGGCTTTGGTGATCCGGTTGACGGCCCGGCACCCGTCGGAATGAAACAGGCCTCGTACGAACGCCCCTGGGTGGTCGAGGACGGTGGCCCGCTGCCAGGGCTCGAGCTCGATCTTGCGCTCGTGCTTCTTTCCCGGGCCGGCTTGGGGGAAAAGGCACGGCCAGTGTTTCGAGTAGCTCTGCAGGTTCACGCATCCCTTTTGTCGGATGCGCTGGACGCGATTGGCGAGTGTGGCGAGCATCGCTCTTTCTGTCTGGTCCATGAGGTCCGGGTAGACCTCGGTGCAGGAGATCCGCAGCACCGGGACCTTCGCGGAGGTGACCAGGTGACCGTCGCCGAGGTAGGCGCCCAGCAGATAGGCGTACTGCGCATGGTCGGCGGGCGTGGCCGGGCGGCATCGGAAGCACCGATCCTCGGTGAATCGGCTGTCCGGTGCGCCTTCATGGCGGCACCACGTGCGCACCGTCTGGTAGGGCAGGCCGAGGCGGGCTGCGATCGAGGAGATCGACGACCCGTTGCGGTGTTCGAACTGTGCCTGACGGCGAACGGCGAGGGGGCGCACAGCCATCGATTATCGAACGTCTGTACGACACTGGTGCCGGGAACGGGATTCGAACCCGCATGCCCTTTCGGACAATCGCTTTTGAGGCGATCGCGTCAGCCTGTTGCGCCATCCCGGCGAGCTTGCGTCACTGTACCCGACTAGGCTGCCGGGTAGGCAAACGGCATTCGTGGTGTGTGGGGGTTGTGGTTCCGGTGACCGAGAAGCAGGCTGGTGTCGCGCGTAAGCGTGTGCTGATCGCGGAGGATGAGGCGCTGATCAGGCTGGACCTGGCCGAGATGCTCGGCGAGGAGGGCTACGACGTGGTCGGCGAGGCCGGTGACGGCGAGACCGCGGTGAAGCTGGCCGAGGAGCTGCACCCCGACCTCTGCATCCTGGACATCAAGATGCCGATCATGGACGGTCTGGCGGCCGCGGAGCGGATCGCCGGCGCGCGCATCGCCCCGGTGATCATCCTGACCGCGTTCAGCCAGCGTGACCTGGTCGAGCGGGCCCGTGCCGCGGGCGCGATGGCCTACCTCGTCAAGCCGTTCCAGCAGAGTGACCTGGTGCCCGCGATCGAGATCGCGCTGTCCCGGTTCGCCGAGGTGGCGGCCCTGGAGGCCGAGGTCGCCGGGCTGAACGACCGGCTGGAGACCCGCAAGGCCGTGGAGCGGGCCAAGGGCGCGCTGATGACGCAGTACGGCATGAACGAGCCGCAGGCGTTCAAGTGGATCCAGCGCACCGCGATGGACCACCGCCTGACGATGCGCGAGGTGGCCGAGCGCATCATCGTCGAGGCGGCGGCGGCCGAGTCCGCCGAGTAGCAGCTCATGTGCGCGCGCCGCGGCCGGGGTCCCCACGGTCGCGGCGGCGGGCCTACGATCGGTCGATGCCGTCCGGTCGTGGCTTCGTCGCGCTGACACTCCTGGTCGCTCTCCTCGGCGGGTGCACCCCGGCCGGGACGTCCCCGCCGCCCGAGGTCGTGCTCCGCCCGCAGTGGCGCGAGTTGGCGCTGCCCATGCCGCCAGGCCCGGCGGGCCGACTGGTGCTGCGTGACGCGACGGTGTGCGGCGGCCGGTGGTACGTGACGGGTGCGCTCGCCGACGCTGACGGGATGACCCGGCCGGTGGCGTGGACCAGCCCGGACGGGGAGCGCTGGCGGTCGCTGGAGTTCCTGGGCACCACTCACTACGGCCTGCGGGCCGTGATCTACGCGCTGGGCTGCCGGGGTGACCGGATCGCGATGCTGGGAGCGCGCAGCGGGGGAGCGCACGGCAATCCCCGGGTGACCCAGTGGTACGGCGGCCCGGACGGCCCGATGCACGAGGTGATCGCCGGCTTCCAGCTGTACGGCGGCCCGGATGCGGTGAACGTGGCCCGGCTGGCGGGCGGCCCGCGGGGCTGGGCGATCGCGGGCAACCGGCTGGCGGGGGCGGCGGTGTGGCTGTCGCCGGACGCGGCCGAGTTCGGCCTCCGCGAGGGCGTGCCGGAGCTGGCGGGCGACGCGCGCGGCGAGACGATGGCGTACGACGTGACGCCCGTGCCGGACGGCTGGCTGATGGTGGGGGCGCTGAGCCCCGCGGACCGGATCGACCGGGACGCGCTGGCGTGGCTGTCGCCGGACGGCGAGCGCTGGTCGCGCGTGCCCGCGCCGGCGTCGCCGGAGTATGAGGAGTTCGACCGGGTGGCCGTGGTGGCGGGCACGCCGTACGCGGTGGGGTTGCGCGGGGCGCGGTTCGGGGCGTGGCGGCTGGTGGACGGCGGGTGGGCCGATGCCGGGGTGTTCGGTTCGACGCGGCCGGGGCCGGTGGCGTGGGTGGCGGAGCTCGCGGTGACGGACGGGGGTCTGCTGGCTGCCGTCTCGGATGGCGAGATGTACCGATTGTGGCTCATGTCACCGGAACAGGGCTGGGTCGGGGTCGCTACGCCGGCTCCGCTGTCCGCGGCCGGGGTGAGCGCCGCGGGGGTCGCCGGGGCGGGCCGGCGGGTTCTGGCGTTGGGTGACGACGGTTCCGGAGCGCACGTGTGGATCATGGACCTGCCGCCGAAGCACGCATGATACTCGCAGGTCACCGGGGGGTACGCCCGAATGGTGCTGCTCACGTAACGGTTGGGTCAACCCTTAGGCGAGCTCTTACCGATCCGGGTGTGAGTCGTATAACGTCCCTGGCCAGATCGTGGTTCACGATCTGTTCCGGTCCTGCTGCCCGCACAGTCGCGGCGACGGGTCCGGATCTCGGATGGAGGAGGGTTCTAGCCTTGAGGCAACGACTCGCGCGGGTGCTCGGAGGCGTCGCCATTCTGGCGCTCGTCGCCGGTGGCGCCGCCGCATGCAAGAAGGAAGAGCCGACGACGCCTGGTGGCTCGACGGTCTCGGGTCTGAAGATCGGTTTCTTCGGCGCCCTCACCGGTGACGCCGCTGGTCTCGTGACCCCGGGCAAGAACGGCGCTGAGCTCGCGATCGCCGAGTACAACGCCGCCAACCCGGGTGCCAACGTCACCCTGGTGCCGTTCGACTCGCAGGGCTCCGGCGACAAGGCCGCCCCGCTGGCGACCGCCGCCGTCGCGGACGAGAAGATCATCGGCATCGTCGGCCCGGCGTTCTCGGGTGAGTCCGAGGTCGCCAACCCGATCTTCGACAAGGCCGGCATGCCGATCATCACCCAGTCGGCCACCCGGCCGAGCCTGAGCGGCAAGGGCTGGAAGATCTTCCACCGCGGCGTCGGCAACGACCTGTCGCAGGGCCCGGCCATCGGCCGTTACCTGAAGGACGTCGCCAAGGCGGAGAAGGTCTTCCTCGTCGACGACCAGTCCGCGTACGGCACCGGCCTGCGTGACGAGGTCGAGAAGATCCTCGGCGCCGCCGTCGTCGGCAAGGACAAGGTCACCGAGAAGCAGGTCGAGTTCGGCCCGGTCGTGACGGCCGTCAAGAACAGCGGCGCGACCGCGGTGTTCTACGGTGGTTACACCCCGGAGGCCGCCCCGTTCCTGAAGCAGCTGCGTGCCGGTGGCTACAAGGGCACCTTCATCGGTGGCGACGGCCTCTACGACGCCAACATGCTGAGCGTTACCGGCAAGGCTGACGTCGAGGGCGCGGTCGTGACCTGCCCGTGCGGCCCGGCCACCGCGGCCAAGGGCAACTTCGTGGCCGACTTCAAGGCCAAGTTCGGCACCGACCCGGGCGTGTACGCCGACGTCGCGTACGACCTGACGAAGGTCTTCCTCGAGGGCTTCAAGGCCGGCAAGACCACGCGCGCCGACATGCAGGCGTTCCTGGGCACCTACAACGGGGTCGGCACCGCCACCGGTGTGACCTACAAGTGGGAGGCCAACGGCGAGCTGGACCCGGCGCAGGTGTCGATCTGGGCGTTCGTCGCCAAGGACGGCGCGTGGGCGAACCCGCAGCAGCTCCCGAAGAGCTGATCTTTCCCGATCGGCAAGTGTTTCGCAGTTGATACCCGGTGCGGCCGGAGGTTCCCCCTTCCGGCCGCACCCGGCTTTTCAGAACCCTTTCGGGAGCCCCCGTGAATTTCGATGACCTGATCCAGGGTTTCCCTGATCTGACGACCACCGGATTGGCCCAAGGGTCGATCTACGCGCTGGTGGCGCTCGGATACACCCTGGTCTACGGCGTCCTGCGCCTGATCAACTTCGCCCACTCCGAGGTCTTCATGTTCGGCACCTTCGCCGCGCTGTGGACCTGGGGGATCATGGGCTACGACAGCAACTCCACCCGCCCGGACCTGGGCACCGCACTGTTGCTGATCCTCGTCTCGCTGGTGGTCGCCTCACTGTTCTCCGGTGGTGTGGCGATGGCGGTCGAGGCGGTGGCCTACCGGCCGCTGCGTAAGCGCAACGCCCCACCCCTTGTCTTTCTGATCAGCGCCATCGGCGCGTCGTTCGTGCTCGCCGAGCTGATGGGCGCGTTCACCGAGCGCCGCCAGCAGGGCATCCCGGGCCTGCTGCCGGGTGAGCCGCTGTTCTCCGCCGGCGGCTGGACGGTCTACCCGCTGCAGCTGATGACCTTCGTGGTCGCGCTCGCCGTGATGTTCGGCCTGGACTGGTTCGTGGCCAAGACCCGCTTCGGCCGGGGTATCCGCGCCGTCGCGCAGGACGCCGACACCGCCGCCCTGATGGGTGTGAACAAGGGGCGCGTGATCGCGCTCGTGTTCCTGCTCGGCGGCCTGCTGGCCGGCGTCGCCGCGGTGTTCTACAGCATGAAGCAGGGCAACACGCGGTTCAACGTGGGCTTCCTGATCGGTCTGAAGGCGTTCTCCGCCGCGGTGCTCGGCGGTATCGGCAACCTGCGCGGCGCGCTGGTCGGCGGTCTGCTGCTGGGCCTGGTCGAGTCGTACGGCGCGGCGCTGTTCGGCTCGAACTGGACCAACGTCATCGCGTTCGTGGTGCTGCTCGTCCTGCTGATGTTCCGCCCCACCGGTCTGCTGGGAGAATCGCTGGGGAGGGCCCGCGCATGACGACCGAGACTGTCAAGAAGCAGCGCTGGAAGCTGAACCTGCGGGACCGCTTCCAGGATCTGCCCAAGCCGGCGCGGATCGCCGCGATGGTGGTCTTCGTGGTGCTGCTGTACCTGCTGCCGACGAAGGCGTTCTACGAGAACCTGGGCTTCCCGATCCCGGTGGGCAGCGGTTACCTGCCGTTCTACACGACCGGCTCGGACATGGCCGGTGTGCTGTTCCAGTGCGGGTACTACATCCTGCTGGCGCTGGGCCTGAACGTGGTGCTCGGTTACGCGGGTCTGCTCGACCTGGGCTTCTTCGGCTTCTTCGCGGTGGGCGCCTACACGGTGGCGCTGCTGACGTCGCCGGAGAGCAAGCTGATCACGGAGTACAACTGGCTGGAGAGCCCGTGGCCGTGGCTGGTGACGGTGCCGATCGCGATCGCGCTGGCGATGCTGTCGGGTGTGCTGCTGGGCTGGCCGACGCTGCGGTTGCGCGGTGACTACCTGGCGATCGTGACGCTGGGCTTCGCCGAGATCATCCGGATCGTGGCGAAGAACCAGGACTGGATCCTCAACGGCGACCGGGGCATCCCGAGCGTCGGGCACCCGCCGGGCACCTGGCCGGACGGCGAGGCGATCTTCGACCTGGAGTTCACGCCGTACTACTGGCTCGTGCTGACGGTGATCATCGCGGTCATCTTCCTGATCCGGAACCTGGCCAACAGCCGGGTGGGCCGGGCGTGGGTGGCCATCCGCGAGGACGAGGACGCGGCCGAGCTGATGGGCGTGCCGACGTTCAAGTTCAAGCTGTGGGCGTTCGCGATCGGTGCGGCGATCGGCGGCCTGTCCGGTTCGCTGTGGGCGGGTCAGGCGAACTTCGTCAACTCGAACACGTTCAGCCTGGAGAACTCGATCCTGGTGCTGGCGGCGGTGCTGCTGGGCGGTGCGGGCAGCATCGGCGGCGCGATCCTGGGCGGCTTCATCGTCATCTACCTGCCGGAGTGGCTGCGCTCGGTCGGTGACGTGTTCGGCTGGCCGACGCAGGTGGAGATCGCGGGCATCCACATCGACGTCAGCCCGACGTCGCTGCGGTTCGTGATCTTCGGCGCGCTGCTGATCGTCGTGATGATCTACCGCCCCCAGGGCCTGTGGCCCAACCGCCGCCGCGCGGCGGAGCTCAAGGACCGGCAGAAGGAGGTGGCCCCCGTTGAGTGAGCGTAAAGCTCTGCTGGAGGTCGACAACGTCACGCTGCGCTTCGGCGGCGTGGTGGCGCTGAACCAGGTCGACTTCACCCTCTACGAGGGCGAGATCCTCGGCCTGATCGGCCCGAACGGCGCCGGCAAGACCACCTGCTTCAATGCGATGACGGGCGTGTACCTGCCGACCGAGGGCCAGATCCGGTTCAAGGGCGAGCAGGTCAGCGGTAAGAAGCGCAACAAGATCACGAAGATGGGCATGGCTCGCACGTTCCAGAACATCCGTCTCTTCCCGGAGATGACGGCGCTGGAGAACGTGCTGGTCGGCGCGGACGCGCACAACAGCACCAGCGTGCCGACGGCGCTGCTGCGGCTGCCCAAGCACTGGCGCGAGGAGCGGCAGAGCAAGGCGCGGGCGCTGGAGCTGCTCGACTTCGTGGGCATCACGGGTCGCAGCGACGACCTGGCCCGCAACCTGTCCTACGGTGACCAGCGGCGGCTGGAGATCGCCCGCGCGCTGGCCACCAACCCCGCGCTGCTGTGCCTGGACGAGCCGGCCGCCGGCTTCAACCCGGCGGAGAAGGTGGCGCTGCTCGAGCTGATCAAGAAGATCCGTGACTCGGGCGTGACCGTGCTGCTCATCGAGCACGACATGCGGCTGGTCATGGGTGTGACGGACCGGATCGTCGTGCTCGAGTTCGGCAGGAAGATCGCTGAGGGTACTCCCGAGGAAGTGCGGGACAACCCGAAGGTGGTCGCGGCGTACCTGGGAGTTCCCGATGCTGCTTGAGATCGATGACATCACGCTGCACTACGGGCGGATCCAGGCGCTGCACGGCATCAGCCTGCACGTCAACGAGGGCGAGATCGTCGCGCTGATCGGCGCGAACGGCGCCGGCAAGTCGACCATCATGCGGGCCATCTCCGGCCTGCGGGCGGTCTCGCGGGGCGCGATCCGGTTCAACGGCGAGGACATCAGCAAGGTCCGGGCGGACCTGCGGGTGGCTCGCGGCATCTGCCAGGCGCCGGAGGGCCGGGGCGTGTTCCCGGGTATGACGGTGCAGGAGAACCTGGAGATGGGCGCGTACATCCGGCGCGACCACGCGGCGATCGCGCAGGACATGGAGCGGGTCTTCGGCCTGTTCCCGCGCCTGCTGGAGCGGCGCAAGCAGGCCGGCGGCACGCTGTCCGGCGGCGAGCAGCAGATGCTCGCCGTGGGCCGCGCGCTGATGGCCCGCCCGAAGCTGCTCCTGCTCGACGAGCCGTCGATGGGTCTCGCTCCGATGATCATCCAGCAGATCTTCACGATCATCACGGAGATCAACCAGCAGGGCACCACGGTGCTCCTGGTGGAGCAGAACGCCCAGCAGGCCCTCTCCCGCGCCCACCGCGCGTACGTCCTGGAGACCGGCAACATCGTCAAGGAGGGCACGGGCGCCGACCTGCTGCACGACCCGGCAGTCAAAGCCGCCTACCTCGGCGTCGCCTAACTCCCTCCCCACCCTCGCAACACCCCGACGGCCCCGGCCCGGACCCCACAGGTCCGCACCGGGGCCGTCCCCGTTGCCGACGATCTTGCGCGAACTGTGGGTACGACACGGGCAGACGTCGCGAAAAGGCAACAGTTCGCGCAAGATCGTCGGGATCTTCGTGAAGGGCCGCGTCGGTGGGGATTTGGGGCGGGTGGTTGCTTGCTTTGGGTTACCGTGAATCATCACACGGTGCGCAAAGGGGATGGACGTGCTCAAGACGCTGATTCCGGTCGGGGTGATAGCGATCGCGCTGGCCGCGGGCGGTTGTGGCGGCGGGGGTGAGCCGGCCGGATCCCCTAGTGCCGCGCCCAGTGTGTCGGTGAATCCGACGCTGGCGGCTATGGTGCCGGACGCGATCAAGGCTGACGGGAAGATCCTGGTGGGCGTCGACGCGACGTACGCCCCGAACGAGTTCCTCGCCCCGGACGGGTCCACCGTGGTCGGGTTCGACGTGGACCTGTTCAAGGCCGTCGCGCAGACCCTCGGGCTGACCGCCGAGTTCCAGCCGGCCACCTTCGGCGACATCATCCCGGGTGTCGGGTCCGGCAAGTACGAGGTCGGCGTCTCCTCGTTCACCGTCAACGACGAGCGCAAGAAGCAGGCCCAGATGGTCACCTACTTCAGCGCCGGCACCCAGTGGGCGACCAAGACCGGCAACCCGGCCGGGATCAACCCCGACGACCCGTGCGGCAAGCGCATCGCGGTGCAGAAGGACACGGTCCAGTTCGAGGACATCACCAAGCGCTCCGAGGCGTGCGTCGCCGCGGGCAAGCCCGCCGTGACCATCCAGCCGTACGCGGGTCAGGACCAGGTCGCCAGCTCGGTGGTGTCCGGCAAGGACGACGCCATGCTCGCCGACTCGCCAGTCGCGGCGTACGCGGTCAAGCAGTCCAACGGCCAGCTGGAGCTGCTCGGCGGCATCTACGACTCGGCCCCGTACGGCTACGTGGTCAGCAACAACCAGGCGGAGTTCGCCAAGGCGCTGCAGGGCGCGGTCGACGAGCTGATCAAGAACGGGACGTACGAGAAGATCCTCAGCAACTGGGGCGTGCAGGCGGGCGCCGTGCCCAGCGCGCAGATCAACCCGTAGACCATGACCGCCCCGGACACGTCGGCGAGCCCGGTGCCGCGGGAAGCCGAACCGATCAAGGCCATCCCGGTCCGGCACCCGGGGCGGTGGGTCGCGATCGCCGTGATCGCGGTGCTGGCGGCGATGTTCGTGCACCTGCTGGTCACGAACAAGGCCTTCAACTGGCCGTTCATGTTCCAGAACATGTTCACGCCGCCGGTGATCCGGGGACTGGTCGGCACCGTCACCATCACCGTCCTCGCGATGATCATCGGCGTGGTGCTGGGCATCGTCGTCGCGGTCGCCCGGCTGTCGGACAACCCGATCCTGCGCGGCACCTCGTGGGCGTACACCTGGTTCTTCCGGGCCGTGCCCCGGTACGTGCTGCTGATCGTCATGGGCAACCTGGGCATCCTCTGGCCGCGGCTGGAGATCGGCGTCCCGTTCGACACGTACCTCGGCAAGCTGTTCGGGCTGGAGAACGCGCACTGGCGGCTGTTCGGCATCGAGACCCGCGAGCTGCTCGTCGGGTTCTGGGTCGGCGTGCTCGGCCTGGCGCTGTCCGAGGCCGCGTACATGGCCGAGATCGTGCGCGCCGGCATGCTGTCGGTCGACCCGGGCCAGGACGAGGCGGCCACCGCGCTCGGCATGAGCCGCGGGCAGGCCCTGCGCCGCGTGGTGCTGCCGCAGGCCATGCGCGTGATCATCCCGCCGACCGGCAACGAGACGATCGCGATGCTGAAGGACACCTCGCTGCTCATCGCGGTGCCGGTCACCGCCGAGCTGTTCTTCCAGCTGTCGGCCATCGGCAACCGGACCTTCCAGGTGTTCCCGATGCTCGTCGCGGCGATCATCTGGTACCTGGTCCTGGTCAGCATTCTGCTGGTCGGGCAATACTTCCTGGAGAAGCGCTTCTCGCGCGGGTACGGCCGTGCGGCGAAGGCGAAGATGAAGCTCGAAGGCCTGGCCGCCGAGCACGGGGCGAACCCGGAGGTGCCGTGAGCCGTTCCGAAGCAGCCGAGCACAGCGGGGCCACGGCATGACCACCCCGCAGCCCGCCCGCCACCGCGCGCCCGACGACCCCGCCGGCGCCGAGCCGATGGTGCGCACCGAGAACGTGCACAAGGCGTTCGGGCACGTCAAGGTGCTGCGCGGCATCGACGTCACGGTGCCGCGGGGCAACGTATGCGTGGTGCTGGGCCCGTCCGGCTCGGGCAAGTCGACGTTCCTGCGCTGCATCAACCACCTGGAGAAGATCGACGCCGGGCGGATCTGGGTCGACGGCAGGCTCGTCGGCTACCAGCAGAAGGGCGACAAGCTCCACGAGCTGCACGACAAGGCCGTCGCCGCGCAGCGCCGCGAGATCGGCATGGTGTTCCAGCGGTTCAACCTGTTCCCGCACATGTGCGCGCTGGAGAACGTGATCGAGGCCCCGACGATGGTCAAGGGGCAGAACAAGGCCGACGCCCGCCGCCGCGGCATGGAGCTGCTCGACCGGGTCGGCCTGGCCGACAAGGCGCTGAACTACCCGTCCCAGCTGTCCGGCGGCCAGCAGCAGCGCGTCGCGATCGCCCGCGCCCTGGCCATGGACCCCAAACTGATGCTGTTCGACGAGCCCACCAGCGCCCTGGACCCCGAACTCGTCGGCGACGTCCTCGACGCGATGAAGGACCTGGCCCGCTCCGGCATGACCATGGTCGTGGTCACCCACGAGATCGGCTTCGCCCGCGAGGTGGGCGACCAGCTCATCTTCATGGACGGCGGCGTCGTCGTCGAATCCGGCCCGCCCCGCCAGGTCCTCACCACCCCCCAACACCCCCGCACCCGCGACTTCCTCAGCAAGGTCCTCTAACCGAGCGCGTTGATCATGAACCTATGGCACGGTTCGGCGGCGTGTCGTGGGCACAAGTTCATGATCGACGTGGCTCGGCTCCGCTGGACGGCCGCGGTGGGACGGGCGGGCTGGTGATCGCCGGGGCGGCGGGTGGCGATTAGGGTGGGCGCATGCCTACCGTCGCGGATCTCGAATTCGGGAACTACCTGCTGGTCACCACGTTCCGCAAGGACGGGCGGGCCGTGTCGACGCCGGTCTGGGCGGTGCGCGACGGGGCCGACATCTACGTGTGGACCGTCGCCGACAGCGGCAAGGTCAAGCGGCTGCGCCGCAGCAGCAAGGTCACCATCAGCGACTGCGACGTGCGCGGCAAGGTCAAGGGCCCGAGCATCCCGGCCCGCGCGAAGCTGCTGAGCGCGCCGGAGACCGAGGCCGTGCGACACCTGCTGGCCAGGAAGTACGGCATCCTCGGCCGCATCACGATGTGGGGCAGCAGGATCCGCCGCGGCGCGGAGGGCACCGTCGGCGTACGCATCACCGAACCCCTCCCGCCCAAAGCCTGACCCGCCTCCCTGGGCGATCATGAAGTTGTGGCCGTGACACGCCGTCGAGCCGTGCCATAAGTTCATGATCAACGCGGTCGGGGCGGTCGGGGCGGTCGGGGCGGTCGGGGCGGTCGGGGCGGGCGGGGGAGGCGGGGGTGAGGCGGCGCTGAGGGAGGGCGTCGGGGGGAGGGCATAAGCTCTTCGGGTGACTGAGACGCTGCTGCTGCTGGATGGGCATTCGCTGGCTTACCGGGCGTTCTTCGCGCTGCCCGTGGAGAACTTCGCGACCTCGACGGGGCAGCCCACCAACGCCGTGTACGGCTTCACCTCGATGCTGATCAACGTGCTGCGCGACGAGAAGCCCACCCACATCGCCGTCGCCTTCGACGTGTCGCGCCAGTCCTTCCGCACCGAGCAGTACGCGGAGTACAAGGCCGGCCGCTCGGAGACCCCGACCGACTTCAAGGGGCAGGTCAGCCTGGTCCAGGAGGTGCTGGACGCGCTGCAGGTCAAGCACGTGCAGCTGGCCGGCTACGAGGCCGACGACATCATCGCCACGCTCGCCCGGCAGGGCCGCGAGGCCGGCATGCGGGTGCTGATCTGCACCGGCGACCGCGACGCGTTCCAGCTGGTCACCAAGGACGTCACGGTGCTGTACCCGCGCAAGGGCGTGTCCGACCTGGCCCGCATGGACCCGGCCGCGGTGCTGGAGAAGTACGGCGTCGGCCCGGAGCGCTACCGGGATCTGGCCGCGCTGGTCGGCGAGTCCAGCGACAACCTGCCCGGCGTGCCGGGCGTGGGCCCGAAGACCGCCGCCAAGTGGATCAACCAGTACGACGGCCTCGACGGCGTCATCGCCCGCGTCGACGAGATCAAGGGCAAGGCGGGCGAGAGCCTGCGCGAGCACCTGGCCGGGGTGATGCGCAACCACCAGATCAACGAGCTGCGCGACGACCTCGACCTGCCGCTGGACGTGCCGTCCTCGCACTGGACCACCTGGGACCGCGAGGCCGTGCACCAGGTCTTCGACACGCTGCAGTTCCGGGTGCTGCGCGAGCGGCTGTACCAGTACCTCGACACCGCCGAGCCGGAGGCCGAGGCGGGCTTCGAGATCGACGGCACGGTGCTCACCGAGCCCGGCGCGCTGGCCGCGTGGCTGGCCGAGCAGGCGCCCGGGCCGGTCGGCGTCGCCGTCAGCGGCACGTTCGGCCGGGGCACCGGCACGCTGACCGGGCTGGCGCTGGCCGCCGACCACACCGCGGTCTGGGTCGACCCGACCGACCTGGAAGCCGCCGACGACGCGGCGCTGGCCGCCTGGCTGGCCGACCCGGCGCGGCCCAAGGTGCTGCACGACGCGAAGCCGGCGCTGCTGGCGTTGCAGGCCCGCGGCTGGGAGCTGAACGGGCTGACCAGCGACACCGCCCTCGCGGCCTACCTGGCCCGTCCCGACCAGCGCTCCTACGACCTGGCCGACCTGGCGGTGCGCTACCTGCACCGGGAGCTGCGCGCCGAGGCCAACGACACCGGCCAGCTGGCGCTGGACTTCGGCGACGGCACCGCCGACCACGCCGCCGAGGAGGCGCTGATGCTGCGCGCCCGGGCGACCCTCGACCTGGTCGAGGCGCTGGGCGGCGAGCTGGACCGCGGCGACGGCGACCGGCTGCTGGCCGACGTGGAGCTGCCGCTGGTGCCGGTGCTGGCCGCGATGGAGCGGGTCGGCATCGCCGCCGACACCGACTACCTGACCGAGCTGGAGGCCCAGTTCGCGGGCGAGGTGAAGGCGGCGGCGCAGGCCGCGTACGGCGACGTGGGCCGCGAGTTCAACCTCGGCTCGCCCAAGCAGCTGCAGGAGATCCTGTTCGGCGAGCTGAACCTGCCCAAGACCAAGAAGATCAAGACGGGGTACACCACCGACGCCGACGCGCTGCAGTGGCTGTTCGCGCAGACCGGGCACCCGGTGCTGGAGCACCTGCTGCGCCACCGCGACGTGGCCAAGCTGAAGTCGACGGTGGACGGCCTGCTCAAGTCGGTCAGCGACGACGGCCGCATCCACACCACGTTCTTCCAGACCGTGGCGGCCACCGGCCGGCTGTCCAGCACCGACCCGAACCTGCAGAACGTGCCGATCCGCACCGAGGAGGGCCGGCGCATCCGCCGCGCCTTCGTGGTCGGGCCCGGCTACGAGTCGCTGCTGACGGCCGACTACAGCCAGATCGAGATGCGCATCATGGCGCACCTGTCGCAGGACGCCGGCCTGATCGAGGCCTTCGCCTCCGGCGAGGACCTGCACACCACGGTCGCCTCGAAGGTCTTCGCGACCGACGAGGTCACCGCCGAGCAGCGGCGCAGGATCAAGGCCATGTCGTACGGGCTGGCGTACGGCCTGTCGGCGTACGGGCTCTCGCAGCAGCTGGGCATCTCCACCGCGGAGGCGACCGCGCTGATGGAGGACTACTTCGCCCGCTTCGGCGGCGTGCGCGACTACCTGCACGCGGTCGTCGACCAGGCCCGCAAGGACGGTTACACGGCCACCATCCTGGGCCGCCGCCGCTACCTGCCCGACCTGGTCAGCGACAACCGGCAGCGGCGCGAGATGGCCGAGCGCATGGCGCTCAACGCCCCGATCCAGGGCTCGGCCGCCGACGTCATCAAGCTCGCGATGCTCCGCGTCGACAAGGCGCTGCGGGCCGAGGGGCTGGCCTCGCGGATGCTGCTCCAGGTCCACGACGAGCTGGTGTTCGAGGTCGCCGCGGGTGAGCGGGTGGCGCTGGAGGCGCTGGTGCGCCGGGAGATGGGCGGCGCGGTGGACCTGTCCGTGCCGCTGGAGGTCTCCGTGGGCGCGGGCCACGACTGGAACGAGGCCGACCACTGATCGTCGCCAGGTGGCGGGGACGGGCCGTCCGGCCCCGCCACCTGGGACGGCGGCGATGCGCGGATCGCGGCGCGGCAGGCTGAGCTAGGGTCACGATCGTGAGCGCTTCGACCGTACTCGTCATGGGAGTGTCCGGCAGCGGCAAGACGACCGTCGGCACGCAGCTGGCCAAGCGCCTCGGCGCCGTCTTCGCCGACGGCGACGACCTGCACCCGCAGGCCAACGTGATGAAGATGTCCGCGGGCATCCCGCTGACCGACGAGGACCGCGCGCCCTGGCTGCGGCTGTGCGCGCAATGGCTGGCCGGGCAGCAGGACGAGGGCATCCCCGCGGTGCTGGCCTGCTCCGCGCTCAAACGCTCCTACCGCGACCTGTTGCGCGAGTCCGCGGCCGGCCTGGCCGTGGTGTACCTGGACGGCTCCCGGGAACTGCTGGCCTCGCGGCTGTCGCGCCGCCCCGGGCACTTCTTCAACCCGCGCCTGCTCGACTCGCAGCTCGCCGACCTCGAAGTCCCCGGCCCCGACGAGGGCGCGATCGTCGTCCCGATCACCCTCAGTCCCGAGGAGATCCTCGACCAGGCTGTGGCGGCGCTGTCCCGGGCCTGACCCGCGTGTAGATAGACGTTGGCCTATCACGTCGAAAACGATCTACCCGGATTCGATGTGATAGGCCACCGTCTATGCTGGCCGGCCTCCCGGCCTCCCGGTCGCACTGCGCCCGGCCCGCGCTCAGCCCCGCCCGGGCTCAGCCCCGCCCGCGCGTGACCGTCGCGCGTCGAGTCGTTGAACCCTGCGTCGATCATGAAGTTGTGGACACGACACGCCGTCGAACCGTGCCATAAGTTCATGATCAACGCGGGGGAGGGGAGGGGTCAGAGGGTTAGTTTGTTGAGGAGGCGGTTGGGGGTGCCGGAGAGGGAGCCGGTGACCACGTTGGGGGTGGCGTTGGTGACGATCCAGGAGTGAACCGTGGCCTGGCTGGCGTCGCCGTAGGTGGCCTTGTAGAGGGCGGCTATGCCGGCGGCGTGCGGGGTGGACATCGAGGTGCCGTTCTTGCTGCCGGTGCCGCCGCCGGGCACCGTCGACACGATGCCCGAGCCGGGGCCGTACAGGTCGACGCAGGAGCCGGTGGAGGAGTAGCTGGCGCGGGCGTCGGTGGAGGTGGTGGCCGCGACGACGAGCGACGCGGTCAGGTTGCGGGGCAGCCGGTCGCAGGAGTTGCCGCCGGTGTTGCCGGCCGAGGTGGCCAGGAAGACGCCCGCGTTCATCATGTTGGTCAGCGCCGTGGCCAGCGTCGAGCTGTACGTCATGTTCCACGAGGTGTTGGCGACGGCCGGCTTGACGTGGTTGGTGCGCACCCAGTTGACCGCGGCGACGGCCGATGAGGTGGTGCCGCTGCCGGCGCAGTTGAGCCACTTCACGCCGTGCAGCCGTACGGCCTTGGCCACGCCGTACGAGGTGGAGCCGATGGTGCCGGCCACGTGCGTGCCATGGCTGTTGCAGTCGGTGTTGTTGCTGTCGATCGAGTTGTAGTCGAACGACGCCCGGGTGCCGAAGTTCGGGTGGGACGCGTCGATGCCCGAGTCGATGATGTACGCGTGCACGCCCGCGCCCGTCGCGGTGTACGTGTAGCTCGCCGACAGCGGCAGCGCGCTCTGGTCGATGCGGTCGATGCCCCACGCGGGCGGGTTGCTCTGCGTGGTGTCGAGCACGTTGTGGTGCCAGGCGTCGCGCTCGATGGCCAGCACGTCGGCGCTGTGCGACAGCTCGCGCACCTGGGCGGCGCTCAGCTCGGCGGCGAAGCCGTTGACGGTGGTCCCGAAGTCGACGCGGGCGGTGGTGTGCAGCGCCCGCAGGGCGACCCCGCGGTCCGCGCCCGCGCGGAAGGTGACCAGGTAGGCGCCCGGGATGACGGTGACGTCCGGGCCGGCGGCGGGGGCGGTGATCGGGACCGGGATCGCCCGGTAGGGCGCGCCGGCGGCGAGCGCGGGTGACGGCAGGGCCACGACGGTGGCCAGGGCGGTGGCGGTGATCGCGGTGGACGCCAGTAGGCGGGCACGCCAGGACCGGTTGGTTGGCACGTCTTCCTCCCCAATACCAGGCGCCGCCCTGTTTGGACGGCGGCTGGCTCGGAGAGTACATAGATATTGTTACAGTAATCAATGTCTGGGGCACGAAAAGAGGGCGCCGCCCCGGTGTGGGGCGGCGCCCGGTGCCACGGACTCACTCGACGTTGGGCCCCTTGTAGGGGTCCGTGCCCTCGTAGGTCTTCGCGTGCTCCCGGTCGTAGCGGATGCCGGGCCGTTCGCGGCTGTGGTGGTAGCTGTAGATGAAGTAGATGATGAAGCCGAGCAGCATCCAGACCGCGAACCGGACCCAGGTGTCGACGGGCAGGTTGAGCATCAGCCACAGGCTCGCCAGCGCGGCCAGGATCGGCAACACCGGCACCCACGGCACCCGGAACGGGCGCGGCAGGTCGGGACGGGTCTTGCGTAGCACGATCACGCCGAGCGCGACCACGAAGAAGGCGAACAGCGTGCCGATGCTGACCAGCTCGGAGAGCTTCTCCAGCGGGATGAACGCGGCCAGCAGGGCGATGACGACGCCGACCCCGATGGTGATCAGGTACGGCGTGCCGTAGGTGCGGTGCACCTTGGCCATGCCGATCGGCAGCAGGCCGTCGCGGGACATCGCGAACAGCACGCGCACCTGGCCGAGCAGCAGCACCAGCACCACGGTGGTGATGCCGCAGATCGCGCCGAGCGAGATCAGCTTGGCCACCCAGGGCTGGCCGACCACGTCGAACGCGTGCGCCAGCGGCGCGTCGACGGCCAGCTGCGTGTAGTGCACCATGCCGGTGATGACCAGCGAGACCAGCACGTAGAGCAGGGTGCAGATGACCAGCGAGCCGATGATGCCGCGCGGCATGTCCCGTTGCGGGTTGCGCACCTCCTCGGCGGTGGTGGCCACGATGTCGAAGCCGATGTAGGCGAAGAAGACGATCGCCGCGGCGGCCAGGATGCCCGGGATGCCGAAGTGCACCGGTTCGATGCCGAGCAGCAGCTGGGACAGCGGGGTGTGCCACACCGAGGCGCCGGTCTGCGCGGTCGGCTCGGCCGGCGGGATGAACGGCTTGTAGTTGGCGAACTTGATGAAGAAGGCGCCCACCACGATCACCAGCAGCACCACGGCCACCTTGATCGCGACCAGTACGCCGGAGACCCGGCTCGACAGCTTGGTGCCCAGCACGCCCAGGAAGGTGCAGACCGCCACGATGAAGATCGCCCCGAAGTCGGGTATCGCCTTCTCGCCGGCCACCCAGGCGGGCAGGCTCAGCAGGTTCGCCAGGTACGCCGACCAGCCGCGGGCCACCACGGCCGCGCCCAGGCCGAGTTCGAGCACCAGGTCCCACCCGATGATCCAGGCGACGATCTCGCCCAGGGTCGCGTAGGAGTAGGTGTACGCCGAACCGGCCACCGGCACGGTCGAGGCGAACTCGGCGTAGCAGAGCGCGGCCAGGCCGCAGACGATGCCGGCCACCACGAACGAGATCACGATCGCGGGACCGGCGTTGACGGCGGCCTGGCGGCCGGTCAGCACGAAGATGCCGGTACCGATGATCACGGCGACGCCGAAGATGATCAGGTCGAGGGTGCTCAGGTTCTTCTTGAGTCTGTGTTCAGGCTCGATCGTCTCGGCCATCTCGGCTTCGACACGCTTTGTCCTGAATATCCCTATCGCCACGCCCTGATCATCCGCCCGGCGTCACCGTTCGCGCGCGGTTTCGAGGAAAGTGCAATTGCACCGCCAGGCCGCATCCCGGCCGTCCCCGCCGCAGGCGACCCGCAGCGCGCGCGCAAGATCGCCGTTTCCGGTCACGAAGTGGTGTTCAGACCACAGTTCTTGCCCGGAAACGGCGATCACGCATCGCGGCGGCGGAGGTGGCGTCGCCGGTGGCGGGACGGCGGTGCTCAGGCCGCGGGCTTGTCTGCCACGAAGACGGCCGTGCCGGGGAACAGCCGGCCGCGCAGCGGGGACCACTGGCCCCAGATCTGCTCGTGGCCTGCGGGCCACTCCGGTTCGATCAGATCGATCAGCGTGAAGCCGGCCCCCAGCAGCTCGCGCAGCCGGTCGCCCATGGTGCGGTGGTGCTCGACGTAGGTCGCCGCGCCGCTCTCGTCGTACTCGACGTAGGGCCGGCGGTCGAAGTAGGAGTGCACCGCCCGCAGGCCGCCCTCGGTGGGGTCGTCGAGGAAGATCCAGCGCATCGGGTGGGTGACCGAGAAGGCCCAGCGCCCGCCCGGCTTGAGCACCCGGTGCACCTCGCGCATGACCAGGGCCGAGTCGTCGACGAACGGCACCGCGCCGAACGCGGTGCACACGACGTCGAAGGCCCCGTCGGCGAACGGCAGGGCACAGGCGTCGGCCTGCACCAGCGGCACCGTGATGCCGGTACGCGCGGCGGCCTCGGCGGCGTGGCGCAGCATGCCCGCGGACAGGTCCATCGCCACCACGTCGGCGCCCTGGGCGGCCAGCCAGCGTGCCGCGGCGGCCGCGCCGCAGCCCAGCTCCAGCACCCGGCGCCCGGCGACGTCGCCGAGCAGCTTCGCGTCGGCCTCGCGCAGCCCCTCGGGGCACCAGACGAAGTCGGCCTCGCCCAGGAACTCGCCGTGCTCGGACTGATAGTTGTCGGCGTCGGCGTCCCACCAGCCGCGGGAGGCGCGCAGGTTCTCCGCGGCCGTGACCGGGCGGCGGGTCACGCCGGGGCCGGACTCGACGATCTCGAAGTCGCCGTCCGGGTCGAGGTCGTCGTCGCCGACGGGATGGATCTCCACCCGGACAGCGTACGAGCCGGTCGGGCAGGGGCGGCGCACCTGGTGTGACGCAGAGAACAATTCGCCCGCAATCGCCTTGCAGTCCCCCGAATCAGGAAGAGGGGAGCGTCACGGGAGGGGTGGGGTTGCGTCGTGTGGTAATGGGCACGGTAAGCTGTTCGATGCACTCGCACGTCCGCGGTTCTCGGCATGGAGCAGACCCGTAGCGCGCCGGATCACCGGAGCGTAGGCGAGCGGGAGCGGCAGTGGAATACCCACTGGGTCACACTGAACATCCATCCGACGGAGCAACAGTCCACATGACGAGCAGCATCGAGGCCACCTCGAGCGCCAACAGGGTCACCATCGACGATCTCGGCTCTGAGGAGGCTTTCCTCGCCGCGATCGACGAGACCATCAAGTACTTCAACGACGGCGACATTGTCGAAGGCACCGTCGTCAAGGTCGACCGGGACGAGGTCCTGCTCGACATCGGCTACAAGACCGAGGGCGTCATCCCCTCGCGCGAGTTGTCGATCAAGCACGATGTGGACCCTGCTGAGGTCGTCTCCGTCGGAGATCACATCGAGGCCCTGGTCCTCCAGAAGGAGGACAAGGAGGGGCGTCTGATCCTCTCCAAGAAGCGCGCGCAGTACGAGCGTGCGTGGGGCACCATCGAGAAGATCAAGGAAGACGACGGCGTCGTCCGTGGCTCCGTCATCGAGGTCGTCAAGGGTGGCCTCATCCTCGACATCGGCCTGCGGGGCTTCCTGCCGGCCTCGCTCGTCGAGATGCGCCGCGTCCGCGACCTGCAGCCGTACGTCGGCCGTGAGCTCGAGGCGAAGATCATCGAGCTGGACAAGAACCGCAACAACGTGGTCCTGTCCCGCCGGGCCTACCTCGAGCAGACCCAGTCCGAGGTGCGCACCGAGTTCCTGAACAAGCTCCAGAAGGGCCAGGTCCGCAAGGGCGTCGTGTCCTCGATCGTCAACTTCGGCGCCTTCGTGGACCTGGGCGGCGTGGACGGTCTGGTGCACGTGTCGGAGCTGTCCTGGAAGCACATCGACCACCCGTCCGAGGTCGTCGAGGTCGGCACCGAGGTCGAGGTCGAGGTTCTCGACGTGGACCTGGACCGCGAGCGCGTCTCCCTGTCGCTGAAGGCGACCCAGGAGGACCCGTGGCGTCAGTTCGCCCGTACCCACGCGATCACGCAGATCGTGCCGGGTAAGGTCACCAAGCTGGTGCCGTTCGGTGCGTTCGTCCGGGTCGAGGACGGCATCGAGGGCCTGGTGCACATCTCCGAGCTGGCCGAGCGCCACGTGGAGATCCCGGAGCAGGTCGTTCAGGTCGGCTCCGACGTGATGGTCAAGGTCATCGACATCGACCTCGAGCGTCGCCGCATCTCGCTGTCGCTCAAGCAGGCCAACGAGGGCTTCGTCGAGGGCGAGGAGCACTTCGACCCGACGCTGTACGGCATGGCCGCCACGTACGACAACGAGGGCAACTACATCTACCCCGAGGGCTTCGACCCGGAGACGGGCGAGTGGCTCGAGGGCTACGAGAAGCAGCGCGAGATCTGGGAGCAGCAGTACGCTGACGCCCGCGCGCGCTGGGAGGCGCACACCAAGCAGGTCCAGACCTCGCGCGCGGCCGACGCTGCCGCCGCGTCGGAGGTCCCGACCGGCAACGTGTCGACCTCGACCCCGGCCCCGGCCAAGGCGGCGGAGGAGCCCAGCGGCACCCTCGCCACCGACGAGGCCCTCGCCGCGCTGCGCGAGAAGCTGGCGGGCGGAAAGGCCTGAGGTTCACCCCTCACGCCTTGAGTGACCCGAAGAGGGCGGCCCCCGACTCCACGGAGTCGGGGGCCGCCCTCTTCGCATCTCCACCCCGCCCCGCTCCGCGAGGATGGGAAGGGCACCTTGCCATCGTTTTCCGTAGAGGAAGGTGCCCTTCTTAACCTCGGGCTTGGCGAAGATCGCTGTTTTCGGGCCGAGGCTGCGGCTCGGCAGCGGATTCCTGACCGGCTGACCGGAAACAGCGATCTTCGCGCGCCGCCGGGGGTGGAGCGGGCGGGCGCGCTGCGGGCGGGGCGGGCGTGCGAGCATGGGGCGGTGCGATGGGTGGGGCTGACCGGCGGGATCGGGTCCGGTAAGAGTGCGGTGGCGGCGCGGCTGGCCGAGCTGGGCGCGGTGGTGATCGACTCCGACCGGCTGGCCCGCGAGGCCGTCGCGCCCGGCACGGACGGGCTCGCCGAGGTGGTCGCCCGGTTCGGGGAGCAGGTGCTCGGCGCGGACGGCGCGCTGGACCGGCCGGCGCTCGGCAAGGTCGTGTTCGGCGACGAGACGGCCCGCCGCGACCTGGAGGCGATCATCCACCCGCGGGTACGGGCCCGCACGATGGAGCTGGCTGCCGCGGCGCCGCCCGACACGGTCGTCGTCAACGACGTGCCGCTGCTGATCGAGGCAGGACTGGCCGCGCAGTACGAGCTGGTCATCGTGGTCTTCGCCGACGAGGCGACCCGGGTGGCCCGGCTGGTGCGCGACCGGGGCATGACCGAGGACGAGGCGCGTGCCCGCATCGCGGCGCAGGCCACCGACGAGCAGCGGCGCGCCGCGGCCCACGTCGCGATCGTGAACGAGGGCACGCTGGCGGAACTGCACGCCGCCGTCGACGAGGTCTGGCACACGCGCCTGCGCCCCTGACCCGCCTCCGGGCAGCGCCCGCCGGCGTTTCGCGCCGCGGCCCAGCGCGACGGGCATGATCGCCGGACTTGCCCGGCAGGTGGGCGAAAGCGCGGTCAAGATACGCACAGGTGCCAGGCAAGTCGAGCGATCATGAGGGCTCGCCTGGGAAAGGCCCGCGCCGCCGGGGCGGCACGGGCCTCGTGAAGCCGGGTTACTTGACCTTCGCCGGGAGAGCCGGCGGCTTGTCCTTCAGGTCCAGGTCGAGTTGGGCGAAACCGCCCGTGGCGGTACGCAGCTCCAGCCGCTTCAGCACGCCCGAGTTGTCCACCCAGTAGCGCATCCGGGCCTGCCCCGCCGGCACGTTCGTCTCGACCGCGCTGGGCAGCTCGAACACGCCCACCGGCACCTTGCCCAGCACGTCGACACGCAACCGGCGGCCGTGCTTGGCGATGTGCGCGGCGTCGTCGGGCACGTTGGCTGCCAGCGACAGCGCCTCGTAGATCAGGTAGTCCAGGTCGGTGATCTCGCCGGAGCTGCCCAGCACGACCCACTCGGCCCGCTCCCACTTGCCGGTCGGCGCGGGCAGCGGCGGCTGCTCGGGCACCCGCTTGCCGGGTTTGCGGATGGCGATGCCGGTGCGGTCGGCATGCATCAGCACGTCGTAGCTCTCGTCGTCCTGGTCGCGTACGGCGAGGTACGCGAGCTGCTTCTGCCAGTCCAGCCAGCCCTTGCCGGTGCGCAGCACGCCCGGGTTGACCGGCATGGTCACGGTGACCGCACCGCCGCGGGCCTTCAGGTTGCGCTGGCGCAGCTGGGACAGCACCTTCGCCTCGGCCTTGGTGATCTCGGTCGGCTTGTTGTCGCGGCCGCCGAGCGCCATCGTGCGCACGAACTCCTGCTGCTGGCCGCGCTGCAGGTCGAGCACGGACGGCAGGCCGTCGCCGAGCACCGTCTCCAGGCGTACCAGGGAACCCTTGGCGTCCAGCCAGTAGCCGACCGCGCCGCCGTTGGCCTCCAGCGACTTCGGGTCGGGGGCGGGCGACGGGCTGGCGCTCGCCTTGGTGGGCTCGTCCGCGCCGGCCGAGGCACCGGCCCCGGGGGAGGCCTGCGCGCCGGGGGAGGCGGCGGGAGCGGTCGGGGACGGCACCGTGGTCGCCTCCGTGCGCGGAGCGGTCGCCGCGGAGGCGGACACCCCGGCCGAGGCGACCGCGGACGGCACGGCGGAGGTGGACGACATCCCGGAGGAGGACGGTGCCGCGCTGGGCGCGGTCTGCGGCAGCAGCGCCGGGCCGAGCAGCACGTCCACCGGGGCGCCGTCGAACGTGTCGCGGCGGACCCACTCGTTGCGCAGCTCGCCGAGCGGCCCGGTCGGGTCGGCCTCCTGCTTGGCCAGCAGGAACAGGAAGGCGACCAGGTTGTCGATGGGCCGCTCCTCGTCGCCGCCGAGCTGCAGCGGGCGCACCCGCCAGCCGTCCTCCGGCGCGATCAGCGGCGGCTTTCCGGCGGGGACCGCGGCGGCGGCCGCAGACGTCGCCGCGGCGGGTGAGGCGGCAGGTGCGGCCGATTCGCGGGCCGACTCCGGCGCGGGGCCCGACGCCGCGGGCGCGGGCAGCGCGCCGGGGCGCATCGCGACCACCCCGGGCGTGGCCTGGATCAGCAGCGTGCCGGCCCCGGCCCCGGTGCCGGCCACGGACAGGTAGACGAGCTGGCGTTTCCAGTCGACCCAGCCGTCGACCTTGGTCTGCTTGCTGCCCGGCCCGATGGTGCCGCGCAGGCCGACCCGGCCGTCGGCGAAGTTGCGCGCCCGCATGCCGGCGAGGCGTTCGAGTTCGCCCTTGTTCAGCGGCCGGCTCTTCTCCACGGCGGGCTTGTCCGCCGAGCAGGAGGCCAGGCCGCCGGTCATGGTCGCGGCGAGGCCCAGCAGGAGCCCGCCCGCGGCGAGGAGGTGGAGGATCCGGCGTCGTCCGTTGGTCGAGGTTCCCACGCGAGATGCAACGGGCCGGGGCGGGTGAGGTGACGTGCCAAACCGGTCAGGGTCGCCGTCGGGGGCCGGGCGTGCCCGGATACGTCAAGACCGCCCGCGGCGGCCGGTCGGCGCACACAGTGTGCGCGACCGCAGCGGTGCGCTCATCGATCCTGCGGTGGGGCGGATCGAGGCTGCTACCGGTGCGCCAGAGGTGATGACCGGCCGGTGTGGAGGTCCGGTCGCTCTGGGACGGCCGCCGCGAACGGCCTACCACACGACGGTATCGCGGTGATTGATGACACACAATCGCAATATTGGAGCCGGTCACTCACCTACCGTCACACCAGCCCCGCTTACCTGCACAGCGGCTCGCGCGAGTGTCACACGCCCGGCGTAGGTTGGGTCACATGAGTGAGACCGCCGCCGCCACGATCCCCCGCCTGGACGGGACGTTCCAGGTCATCAGCGACTACGTGCCCGCCGGTGACCAGCCCGCCGCCATCGAGGAGCTCGCCAAGCGGGTGCGCCGCGGCGACAAGCACTCGGTGCTGCTGGGCGCCACCGGCACGGGCAAGTCGGCGACCACGGCCTGGCTCATCGAGAAGCTGCAGCGCCCGGCGCTGGTGATGGCCCCGAACAAGACCCTGGCCGCCCAGCTGGCCAAGGAGTTCCGCGAGCTGCTGCCCAACAACGCGGTGGAGTACTTCGTCAGCTACTACGACTACTACCAGCCCGAGGCGTACATCCCGCAGACCGACACCTACATCGAGAAGGACTCCTCGATCAACGAGGAGGTGGAGCGGCTGCGCCACTCGGCGACGATGTCGCTGCTCACCCGCCGCGACGTGATCGTGGTGGCGACGGTGTCGGCGATCTACGGCCTGGGCACGCCGCAGGAATACCTGGAGCGCGCCGTCAAGGTCAAGGTCGGCGAGGAGATCGACCGGGACAAGCTGCTGCGTCGGTTGGTGGAGATCCAGTACGCGCGCAACGACATGGCGTTCAACCGGGGCACGTTCCGGGTCCGCGGCGACACGCTGGAGATCATTCCGGCGTACGAGGAGCTGGCGCTGCGCATCGAGTTCTTCGGCGACGAGATCGAGCGGCTGTCCTACCTGCACCCGCTCACCGGCGACGTCATCAAGGACGTCGACCAGATGATGATCTTCCCGGCGACGCACTACGCGGCCGGGCCCGAACGCATGGAGCGGGCGATCGCCGGCATCGAGGCCGAGCTGGAGGAGCGCCTGGCCGAGCTCGACCAGCAGGGCAAGCTGCTGGAGGCGCAGCGGCTGCGCATGCGCACCACGTACGACCTGGAGATGATGCGCCAGGTCGGCTTCTGCAACGGCATCGAGAACTACTCGCGCCACATCGACGGCCGCGAGCAGGGCAGCCCGCCGCACGCGCTGCTCGACTACTTCCCGGACGACTTCGTCACCGTCATCGACGAGTCGCACGTGACCATCCCGCAGATCGGCGGCATGTACGAGGGCGACGCCTCGCGCAAGCGGGTGCTGGTCGAGCACGGCTTCCGGCTGCCCAGCGCGCAGGACAACCGGCCGCTGCGCTTCGACGAGTTCCTGGAGCGGGTGGGCCAGATGGTCTTCCTGTCCGCGACCCCGGGGCCGTGGGAGCTCAAGCAGGCGCAGGGCGAGTTCGTCGAGCAGGTGATCCGCCCGACCGGTCTGGTCGACCCGCAGGTGGTGGTCAAGCCGACCAAGGGCCAGATCGACGATCTGATGCACGAGATCCGGCTGCGCACCGAGCGCGACGAGCGGGTCCTGGTCACCACGCTGACCAAGAAGATGTCCGAGGACCTGACCGACTACCTGCTGGAGAACGGCATCCGGGTGCGTTACCTGCACTCCGAGGTGGACACGCTGCGCCGGGTGGAGCTGCTCAAGGAGCTGCGCATCGGCGAGTTCGACGTGCTGGTCGGCATCAACCTGCTGCGCGAGGGCCTGGACCTGCCCGAGGTGTCGCTGGTGGCGATCCTCGACGCGGACAAGGAGGGCTTCCTGCGCAGCGGCACCTCGCTGATCCAGACCATCGGCCGGGCCGCGCGAAACGTGTCCGGCGAGGTCCACATGTACGCCGACAAGATCACTCCATCGATGGCGTCGGCGATCGACGAGACCAACCGGCGCCGCGCCAAGCAGGTGGCGTACAACGAGGCCAACGGCGTGGATCCGCAGCCGCTGCGCAAGCGCATCCACGACATCCTCGACGACATCTACCGCGAGGCCGAGGACACCGACACCGCGCTGGCCGGGCACGGGCCGGGCGGACACATCATCGGCGGGTCGGGCCGGCAGATGTCGCGCGGCAAGGCCCCGGTGCCGGGGACGCGCTCGAAGGCGCGTACCACCTCGGAGAAGCGCGGCGCGGTCGTCGCCGCGACCGAGGGCATGGCCCGCGTCGAGCTGACCAAGCTGATCGGCGAGCTCAACGACCAGATGCTCGGCGCCGCCGCCGAGCTCCAGTTCGAACTCGCCGCCCGCATCCGCGACGAGATCACGGAGCTGAAGAAGGAACTCCGCCAGATGGACGCCGCCGCCTGACCGGCCTCCTTCGCACGCCCGGCCCGCCAGCCACCCGGCACGGCGGGCCGCCGCCCGACACGGGCCGCAACTTTTAAAGACCTGCGCCTTCCGGATGGCCGGGAGTGCGCAGGTCTTTAAAAGTTGCGGCAGAAGCGGTGGGGCGGGCGGTCACCGGGGATCGAGGTGGTCGGGGTAGGTGGGGCGGCCGGTGACGGCGTCGCGGAGCTTGTCGGCGACGCCGAGCATCGGGTCGACGATCTTGTTCCACGGCGGGGTGCTGGGCGACTTGGGGTGCGGGCGGGTGCCCGCCGCCTCCTCGGCGATCGCGGCCCGGTTGCCCAGGCGGATCAGCTCGTCGTCGTCGGCGAGTTCCTTCAGCCGACTGTGGATGCGGCGGTCGGCGGTGTGCTTGTGGCGGCGCAGGTGGGCGTCGACCTCCAGGGCGAGGTTCTGGAAGCCCTCGTCCTCGGCGGGCATGACCGACAGCGTCTGCAGCACCTGGCGGATCGCGCCGTCCTCGGCGAGTTCCCGGTTGACCAGGTCGTCGCCGTCGGGGAACAGGCTCTTCACCGTGGGCAGCAGGTACTGCTCCTCGGCCGCGAGGTGCCGGCTGACGACGGCGGTCACCACCTCGGCGACCTGGCGGCGCCGGGCCGGTGAGGCCGTCGCGGCCTCACCGGCCAGCTCCGCGGAGAGCCGGGTGATCTGCCGGTGCTCGTCGGCCAGCATGTCGACGATGCTCTGCCCGGCGGGGGTGTACTGGGCTTCGGCCTCGGGGGACAAAGGCGGTAGTGGTGGCAGCTCAGCGCTCATGTCGCGGAGCTACCCGGGCCGGGCATCGAGCAAACCTGACCGGGTTTGACGCCGCCGGGCGTAGCTCATAGCATCGACGCCGATCGCCTCCGGGCTACGGCGGTCGTCTTCTCGGCGTGGTCGGTCCGACCGCCAAGGGCAGTGGTGTGTGCGTCCGTTCGCGCATGAATCCTTCCGGAACAGGATCCCCACAGTGCCCACACTCTCCTCCAGAGCCGGGCGTGCCACGCTCGGCGTCCTCATGCTGACCCTGTCCGCGCTCGCGGTCGTGGTCGCCGCCACCTCCACTCCGGTCCGCGCCGCCGATCCGGTGACCGTGCTGTCCAGCGGTTTCGAGGACGGCACCGTCCAGGGCTGGGCCCGGCGCGGCACCGTCGAGCTCGTCGAGAACAGCTCCGCCGTCGCCCGCACCGGCACCCGCAGCCTGCTCACCTCGGGCCGCACCGCGGCCTGGAACGGTCCCAGCCGGGACCTGCTGACCACGGTCGCCCGCGGCACCCGCTACACGTACTCGGTCTGGGCGCGCGCCGCCGCCGGGGCGGGCAGCGTGCAGCTGCGGATGAGCGTCGAGCGCCGCTGGCAGGGCACCGCCAATTACGAGCAGGTCGTCAACAGCACCACCGTCACCGACGGCGGCTGGACCCAGCTGACCGGCGGCTACACCCTGGCCAACGACGCCGACTTCTTCGCCGTGTACGTCGAGACGGTCAGCGGCACGGCGTCGTTCCACATCGACGACTTCAGCCTGTCGTACCTGCCGCCGAGCCCGATCCAGACCGACATCCCGTCGCTGAAGTCGGTGTTCGCGAACGACTTCCCGATCGGCGCGGCGGTCGGCCGCCCGCAGCTGCTCGCCGAGCGCGGCCAGCTGCTGGCCAAGCACTTCAACTCGGTCACCGCGGGCAACGCGATGAAATGGGACGCCACCGAGCCCACCGAGGGGGTGTACAACTGGACCGACGCCGACGCGATCGTCGCGTTCGCGCGGGCCAACGCCATGAAGGTGCGCGGCCACACGTTCGTCTGGCACAACCAGACCCCGGCCTGGGTGTTCAACGACGCCGGCGGGCAGCCGATGACCGCGACCGCGGCCAACAAGACGCTGCTGCTGGCCCGGCTGGAGGCGCACATCCGCGCGGTCGGCGGCCGGTACGCCGACGACGTGTCCGCGTGGGACGTGGTCAACGAGGTCATCGACGAGAATCAGTCGGACGGCCTGCGCCGCAGCACCTGGTACACCATCACCGGCCTGGACTACATCCGCACCGCGTTCCGGGTGGCCCGGCAGGTCGCGCCGAACGCGAAGCTGTTCATCAACGACTACAACACCAACGTGCCGGCCAAGCGCGACAAGCTGTACAACCTGGTCGCGCAGCTCAAGGCCGAGGGTGTGCCGATCGACGGGGTGGGCCACCAGCAGCACGGCAACATCTCCTGGCCGACCGGCGCGGAGACCGACTCGATGATCGCCACGTTCGTCCCGCTCGGCGTCGAGCAGCAGATCACCGAGATGGACGCCAGCATTTACACCAGCAGCTCGGAGAGCTTCACCACGCCGCCCGCGGACCGGCTGGCCAGCCAGGCCGCGCGCTACAAGGCCTGGTTCGACGTGTTCCGCAAGTACAAGGCGAACATCACCTCGGTGACGCTGTGGGGCCTGGCCGACGACGAGACCTGGCTGGACAGCTACCCGGTGAGCCGCAAGGACTTCCCGCTGCTGTTCGACGTGCAGCTGCAGGCCAAGCCGGCGTACTGGTCGATCATCGGCGGGGCCTCGCCGACCACGTCCGGGCAGGCCTCGCCGAGCGCGTCGGTCTCGCCGAGCCCGTCCCGCAGCGCTTCGCCGTCGCCGAGCGCGTCGGCCAGCCCCAGCGCGTCGCCGAGCCCGTCGGCGTCGCGCAGTCCGTCGGCCTCGCCGAGCGCCAGCGCGTCGCCGTCGCCGAGCGGCACGCCGATGCCGGGATCGTGCCGGGTCAAGTACACCGTCACCAACCAGTGGAACACCGGCTTCCAGGGTGACGTGGTGATCACCAACACCGGCTCGGCGGCGGTCAACGGCTGGGCGCTGCGCTGGACGTTCGCCAACGGCCAGGTCGTGAACCAGTCCTGGAGCAGCGTGTACGCGCAGAGCGGGGCGAACGTGACGATCACGAACGCGGCCTGGAACGCCGCGATCGGCGCGAACGGCGGCACCGCCTCCTTCGGCTTCCTGAGCAGCTGGAGCGGGTCCAACCCGGCCCCGGCGACGTTCACTCTCAACGGCAGCGTCTGCACGCAGGGCTGACGTTCTACGCGGGCCTACATCTTCTTTGCTGTGCGCACAGCAGAGAGGATGTAGGCCCGCCGCGCGACATGTGCCCGCGCGGGGTCGCCACCGAGCAAATCCCGTGCCGCCGGCGCCGAACTCGTCTACGCTCGCGTCCCGTGACCGACGTTGACGCCCTCTTCACCCCGCTGGCCGCCGAGGCCGTGCCGGCCGTGTCCCGCCTGGCCGCCCGGTGCCTCGCCGTCGACGGCGGCCTG
>NZ_BONI01000066.1 GCF_016862635.1 Catellatospora coxensis
GACCCGGGCCGAACGACGAACCATTGGACAGGCCCACGATCACGTCGGCCGCGGTCGCCGCCGCACCCTGCGTGAACGTGATCAGGTCGTCCTTGCCGTCGCCGTTGACGTCGCCGAGCGCCGGGAACTCGTTGGCCGGCGAGAAGAACTCGTGCCACTTCACACCCGCGCCGAACGACGAACCGTTGGACAGCGCCACGTACACGTCACCGGCGGCGTCATGCGTGAACGTCACGATGTCGTCCTTGCCGTCACCGTTGACGTCACCGACCGCGGGCACCTCCGCGCCCGGCGCGAACCAGTCGTGCCACTTGGCGCCACCGAGGAAACCGGTGCCCGTCGACAGGGCGACGTAGACGTCACCGGCGGCCGTACCGGTGGTGCCGTGGGTGAAGGCGACGATGTCGTCCTTGCCGTCGCCGTTGAAGTCACCGGTCAGCGCGGTCTCGCCGGTCAGCGCGAAGAAGTCGTTCCACTTCACCGACGTGCCCGCGAAGCCACTGCCGGTCGAGGTCGACACGTACACGTCGGCCAGCGAGCCGTGCGTGAACGTCACGATGTCGTCCTTGCCGTCCCCGGAGAAGTCCGTCGGCGAACCGCCGAAGTACTTCGCGCCGCCGCCGGAGTTGACCAGCGACATGTAGTAGTTCCAGTTCCAGTGCGGGCCCGGGTCGGTGTGGTCGTTGCCCGGCATCTCGTTGTGGCCCCGGATGTGGGCGCGGTCGCGCGGGATGCCGAACTTGCCGGTCAGGTGCCGGGTCAGCGCCGCCGAGGAGCGGTACATGGCGTCGGTGAACCAGGCCGGGTTGTCGACGAAGCCCTCGTGCTCGATGCCCAGCGCGTACGGGTTGGCCGAGCGCGCGTGGTAGGCGGTGTCGCCGTCGCGCACCATCTGGGTGACCTCGCCGTTGCTGGACTTCACCACGTAGTGCGCGCTGACGCCCGCGGACGGGTTCTGGAACCAGCTGACCGTGCCCGCGTACGAGCCCTGGGTGACGTGGATGACCACGGTGGTGATCGCCGACGAGCGGCCCACGCCGTAGTTGCCGGCCGCCGCGGAGATCCACCGGGCCGGCGGGTATTCCGGCAGCGCCGCCGCGGCGGCCAGTGGAGCAGCGCCGGAGGCGGCGAGCGGGCCCGACGCCGTGGACGGGCCGGACCCGGCCGGGGCGACCGCGGCGTAGCGGCCGAGCTGCGGCTTGACCGCGCTGCCCTGGACGGCGATCAGCTCGCCGGACTCGGCGCGGCCGGACAGGCCGCTGTTGAGCAGGCCGTACACGTGGTCGGCGTAGAGCCGCGCGGTGCCGTCCTCGGCCGCGGCCGAGTACTTGGCGACGACCGGGTACCAGGCCGCGAGCCGGGTACGGTCGGCGGCGCGCAGGCCGAGCTCGTCGGCGTACGAGCGGAGCACCGCGGCGGCCCCGCGGATGTTGGCGGCGGTGTCGGCCTTCAGCCGCGCCGCGGACTCGCCGGTGATCTTCGCGGCCAGCGGCAGGCTCCGGTTGCCGGGGTTGTCGGCCAGGTGCATGACGCCGTAGCCGTTGGCGGAGCTGGGCAGGCCGTCGTGGCCGTCGAGGCGGCTCTCGCCGTAGCCGACGGCGACGAGCAGGTCACGGGGCACGCCGGAGGCGGCGGCGGCGCGGTCGAAGGCGGCGGCGACGGGCGGGGCCGGGGCGGGCGCGGCGAGCGCCGGGGTGGCCGCGGTCGCCAGTGCCGCGGCGAGCGCGGCGCCGAGCAGGGCGGCCCGGTGGGGCGTACGGGATGGCATGGTCGTCCTCTTTCGGGGGTGGGAGGTCAGAGGGTGGTCTCGCCGGTCAGGCCGAAGAAGTCGTGCCACTTCGCGCCGCCGAGGAATCCGGTGCCGGTGGAGATGCCGACGTACACGTCGTTGGTCGCGCCCTTGGTGAAGACGATGATGTCGTCCTTGCCGTCGCCGTTGACGTCGCCGAGGATCGGGAACTCGCCCGCGGTGCAGAAGAAGTCGTTCCACTTGACGGTGGTGCCGGCGAAGGACGTGCCGGTGGAGACGGCGGCGTACACGTCGGCGTCGGCGTTGCAGGTGAACGTGACGATGTCGTCCTTGCCGTCGCCGTTGACGTCGCCGACGCGGGGCAGCTCCGCGCCGACCGCGAACAGGTCGTGCCACTTCAGGCCGGGTCCGAACGACGAACCGTTGGACAGGCCCACGATCACGTCGGAGGCCGTCGCCGGGCCCTGGGTGAAGGTGATGATGTCGTCCCTGCCGTCGCCGTTGACGTCGCCGACCGCCGGGTACTCCGCCGCCGGGGCGAAGAACTCGTGCCACTTGACGCCCGCGCCGAACGAGGAGCCGCTGGACAGCGCGACGTACACGTCACCGGCGGGGTTGTGGGTGAAGGTGATGATGTCGTCCTTGCCGTCGCCGTTGACGTCGCCGACCGCGGGGACCTCCGCGCCGGGGGCGAACCAGTCGTGCCACTTCGCGCCGCCGGTGAACCCGGTGCCGGTGGACAGGGCCACGTACACGTCGCCCGCGGCGGTGCCGGTGGTGCCGTGGGTGAACGCGACGATGTCGTCCCGGCCGTCGCCGTTGAAGTCGCCGGCCAGCGCGGTCTCGCCGCCGAGGGCGAAGAAGTCGTTCCACTTCACCGACGTGCCCGCGAAGGCGCTGCCGGTGGACGGGGCGGCGTACACGTCGGCGAGGGTGTTCTGGGTGAACGTCAGGATGTCGTCGCGGCCGTCGCCGGTGACGTCGGTGGAGGCGTTGGCGGCCGTCTCGGCGACGCGCCGGGCTTCGGCCCACAGCGCGCGGGCCTTGCCCTCGACCTGGTCGTAGCGGTCGGGGAAGCCGGAGCGCTGCACGCACTGGGCGACCTGGCCGGGCCGGTAGCCGGGGTTGTCGCGGGCGCAGCCGATCGCCCGGCTGAAGTACTGCGTGGAGGCGTAGACGACGTCCATGATCTGCTCGGGGGTGCCCCAGCCGTAGTCCCAGCGCTGCTGGAACACGCCGAGCGAGGACTTGTCGCCGCAGGGCAGGTTGTTCATGTGGGACTCGACCCAGCCGGCCTCGAAGCCGGAGAGCATGACCTTGTCGTTGACGTTGAGGCTGCGGGCCGTCCGGTAGACCATGACGATCACCGCGGGGTCGTGGTTGGCCGGGATGGACGTGCAGGCGGCGTGCGCCGCCGGGGCCTGGACCGCGACGGCGACGGCCGTGGCGGCGAGAGTGGACAGGATCAGGCCGGTGAGGGTACGGCGAATCATCGTTCCTCCGGATCGGGGGTGCCGGGGGCGAGGGGGTGTATGGTGCTGGAGGGTGGCGTGAAATCGATATCACGCGAAACTTACCGCCGTGCCATATCGGCGTCAAGAAATGAATCTACATAAACGTATATCGATCAATAGGGCGGTTCGACATCGCTCCGCCGCTCCCCGGAAAACGGAGAACGGCGGCCCCCGAAGGGAACCGCCGTTGCTCGACGTGCCTCGCACCGTCCTAGGCGACGACCGTGAACGCCGCCCGCCCCAGGTCCTCGATCCGCGAGGACGGGCCCACCCGCAGCTCGAACTCACCCGGCTCGACCACCCGGACGCCCTTCGCGTCCACGATGGAGCAGACGGCCACCGGCAGCTCCAGCTCGACCACCCGGGCCTCCCCCGGCGCCAGCGGCACCTGCCGGTACGCCTTCAGCTCCTGCTCGGCCCAGGTCACCGAGGTCACCGTGTCGCTGACGTACACCTGGACGGTCTCCAGCGCCGGCCGCGACCCGGTGTTGCGCAGCTCCACCTGCGCCCGCACCGAGCCGCCGAGGTCCACGGTCGGCGTCAGCACCCGCAGGCCCGAGTACTCCACCGTGGTGTAGCTCAGGCCCTGCCCGAAGGCGAACGCCGGGGCCTGCGTCAGGTCGGCGTAGCGGTGCCCGTGCTGGCCGCGCACCTGGTTGTAGTAGGTCGGCTGCTGCCCGGCGTGCCGGGCGAACGAGATCGGCAGCCGGCCGCTCGGCTCGATCAGCCCGAGCAGCAGCTCGGCGACGGCCCTGCCGCCGCGCATGCCGGGGTTGGCGGCGTACACGATCGCGGCCGCGTCGGCCACCGACGGCGGCAGCACCAGCGGCTTGGAGCTGAGCAGCACCACGATCAGCGGCTTGCCCGTCGCGGCCAGCGCGTCGAGCAGCGCCACCTGGCCGCCCATCAGCTCCAGGGTGGCGGTCGAGCGGTACTCGCCGACCAGCTCGATCCGGTCGCCGACCACGGCGACCACGTAGTCGGCCCGGCTCGCCTCGGCCACCGCCGCCGCGATCATCGCCTCGTCGACCGGGGCGGGCAGGGCGACGTCGGGGCGTGGCTGGCCGTCCGGGAAGAACTCGCCCTCCGGGTCCGGCCCGGTCACGACGATGTCCGCGCCGCGGGCGTGGGTGACCGTCCACCCGGCCGGGGCGACCTCGCGGAAGCCGTCGAGCACCGTGGTGATCATCTCGCGCGGGTGGCCGTCGGGCAACCACTCGGCCTGGCCGGACGCGCCGGCCCAGTCGCCGAGCTGGGTGTGCGGGTCGTCGGCGTTCGGGCCGACGATCGCGATGGTGCGGGCCGGGGCGTCCGGCGCGGCGGCGCGGCCGTCCGGTCCGGCGGTCAGGCCCCCGGCCAGCGGCAGCGTGCCGTCGTTGCGCAGCAGCACCAGCGAGCGCCGGGCGACCTCCAGGTTCAGCTCGGCGTGCGCGGCCACGCCGATGACCTCGGCCTGGCGGGCGGCGTCGGGGTGCCGGGGATTCTCGAACAGGCCCAGCTCGAACTTCAGGGTCAGGATGCGGGCGACCGCCGCGTCCAGCTCCGACTCGTCCAGCAGGCCCTTGGCCACCGCGTCCTGCGCGCCGTCGAAGAAGTCGGGCGTGGTCATCACCATGTCGTTGCCCGCCTTCACCGCGGCCGCCGACGCGGCCGTGAAGTCGGGGAAGATGTGCTGCTCCCAGACCATGCGCCCGACGTTGTCCCAGTCGGTGACCAGGGTGCCCCGGTAGTCCCACTCGCCGCGCAGCACCTCGTTGAGCAGCCAGTCGTTCACGGTGACCGGCACGCCGTCCATCGACTGGTAGCCGAGCATGAAGGTGCGGCAGCCCTCGCGGGCGACCCGCTCGAACGGCGGCAGGAACCACGAGCGCAGCTTGCGCCGGGAGATGTCGGCCTCGCTGGCGTCGCGGCCGCCCTGCGTCTCGGAGTAGCCGGCGAAGTGCTTCGCGCAGGCCAGGATCGCCGTCGGGTCGGCCAGGCCGTCGCCCTGGTAGCCGCGCACCATCGCCGAGGCGAACTCGCCGATGAGGAACGGGTCCTCGCCGAACGTCTCGCTGACCCGGCCCCAGCGCAGGTCCCGGGCGATGCACAGCACCGGCGAGAAGGTCCAGTGCACGCCGGTGGCGGCGACCTCGACGGCGGTGATCCGGGCGACCTGCTCGACCAGCGCCGGATCCCAGGTCGCGGCCATGCCGAGCTGGGTCGGGAAGATCGTCGCGCCCTCCCAGAACGAGTGGCCGTGGATGCAGTCCTCGGCGATCAGCAGCGGGATGCCCAGCCGGGTGCGCCCGGCCAGCTCCGCCGCCTCGCGCACCCGCTCCGGCGAGGCGTGCAGGATCGAGCCGACGTGGAACTCCTCGACCAGATGGCGTACGCCGTCGCGGGCGGTGAGCTGGAGCATCTGCCCGACCTTCTCCGGCAGGGTCATCCGCCCGACGAGGTCGGCGACGCGCTGCTCGGTCGGCAGCGTGGGGTCGAGGTACGGCAGGGAGGACACAGGTTTCCTTTCACGGACACCGGCGGTGTCCTGGCTGGCGGGGGTGGGAAAGCGCGGCGGGCCGGTCAGCGGCGTCCGGTGAGCGCCGACGTCCGGTGCAACGAGCGGGCGGGCGGGATCAGCAGGGCGGCGTCGGGTCCGGTGCTGTCCCGCACGACGAGGTCGATGGCGAAGAAGCGCCGCCAGTGCGGCGCGGCGGCGCCCTCCAGCAGGGCCCGGGTCGCGGCGGCGGCCATGTCCTCGACCGGCAGCCGCATGCTGGTCAGCGGCGGGCTCATGCAGGCCGCGACGACGCTGTCGTCGAAGCCGACGACGGCGATGTCGCCGGGCACGCGCCGGCCCGCGTCCGTGATCGCCTGGACCGCGCCCGCCGCCATCTGGTCGCAGGCCGCGAAGATGCCGTCGACGTCGGGGTGCTCGGCCAGCAGCCGGGCGGTGACCGCGTACCCGCACTCGCGGCTGAAGCCGCCGTCGACGGCGAGGTCGGCCAGCCCCAGCTCGCGGACCGCCTCCAGGTGGCCGGCGCGGCGGCCCGCCGCACAGGTGTTGCTCTCGGGGCCGTGGATCGCGGCGATGCGGCGGCAGCCGATCCGGTGCAGGAAGGCGACGGCGTCGTACGCCCCGCGGCTGTTCTCCGGTTCGACGGCGGGCACCTGCGGCGCGGTCGCGCCGAGCGACACCACGCGGCGGCACCGGGCGTGGAACCTGGCTGCCAGCTCGGGCGGCACGTTGACCAGCACCGCGCCGGCCGTGGCCGACTGCGCGACCCGGTCGATCAGCTCCGGCGCGCCGGCCGGCTCGGTCACGTTGACGCGCAGCTGCACGTCGCCGCCCGCCAGCGCGGCCATCACGCCCGCGATGACGCGGCTGTAGTACGGCACCGCGCCGAACATGTGCGCGTCCGTGCGGCACGCGATCACGACCAGGTCGAGCACGTCGCGGCGGCCGGAGGCCAGGGCGCGGGCGGCGGCGTTGGGCCGGTAGCCGAGGTCGGCGACGACCCGGTTGACCCGGTCGCGCAGCTCCTCGGAGACGCCCCGGGCGTTGTTGAGCACCCGCGAGGCGGTGGCGCGCGACACCCCGGCCTCGTGGGCCACGTCCTCGATGGTCAGCTTCCGGTACGGCATGGGCACTCGCAATCTCGGCACGGCAGGACGTCCCCGTCGCACGTCCCGTCGGCACCATAGTTTGGAGAGCGCTCTCAAGGGAACCCGGTATGACGATGCTCCACCTGCCGGGATCACGCTCTCCAGACGGCGCGGCGCGGGCCTGCCCTAACTCCGGCTCCACCGGGCCAGCGAGCCCCACTCGCCGAAGCCCGGCACCGGCTCCCACTGCGTGCTGACGTCCACGCCGGCACGGTCCTCGACGGTGCGCTGCTGCGCGGTGTCGTCGCTGATGACGCGGCGGGCGCCGCCGTCCTCGCGGAACTCGAACCAGGTCACGCAGGTCGCCCCGGACAGCGTCGCCGCGTCGGCGTCCGGGTAGTCCCACTGCGTCATGCCGCCGAGGAAGAGCAGCTCACCGCTGCGCCGGAACGAGTAGTGCAGGCACTGGCGGCCGTAGGCGTCGAAGAACCAGACCCCGGCGTGCCCGTTGTCCCAGGCGATCTCGATGACCACGTCGGGCACCCCGCTCGGCGGCGCGGCCGGGATCACCGCGTACGGCTCACCGGCGGCGTCCCTGGCCTGGGCCTCGTCGGCGGACAGCGGCTCGACCGGCTCGTGGCGGCGGAAGTTCCACCGTCTGCAGTAGACCGGCGGTCCGGCCGGATCGTGCCCTGCGATGTGGACGGTCACGCCGCTCCTCCCCCGTGGTCAGGCGTGACTCACGGTAGACCGAACGGGCCGCGCTGGGCAATCGCGGCGGGCCCGCACGGCGAGCAGAGCGAGCAGCACCACCTCGGCGAGCAGCAGATACCGCTCAGCCGCCCCGATCAGGAAACGGTCGGCGAGTGTCGCGCTGGCCAGCATGAGGGCCGCGAACCCGGCGGCCGTGGCGGCGGTCCAGCGCACGGCCCGGCTCACCGGGCGCAGCGTCACCGCGGCCAGCGGCAACGCGACGAACGCCAGCATCGAGGCGTATCGGTGCACGTAGCCGGTCGTACTCAACGGCCCGAGATCCGTCGGAGCCAGCGCCGCCACCGTCATGGCCGCGCCGAACAGGGCGAGCAGGACACGGGGCGCGGTCTGGCGCAGCGCGGGCAGCAGGCACCAGGCGGACAGCCCGAAGACGACCATCGCCGCGTCGGTGGCCCCGCCGCGGTCGTGCACCGCGAAGTCGCTGACGGTCAGCGAGACGTGGCTGAGCTGCGGGTCCGGGTCCACCTGACCGACCGCGGCGAGCAGCGCGGTCAGCGCGGTGCCGGCGAGGCCCGTCCCGGCGAGGAGGCGTCTGTCGATCATGCTTCGACGGTAGGCCCGGTCGCGCCACCGAGCCTCCGGCGATCACCCTGCCCGGACCCCTGCCTGTCCGGCCCGCCGGTCCGGGTCATCCCCGACTTCGCGCATCGGTGGAAAACCGCGCGACCGTCCCGGCGATCGCGGTTAGCCTCCGCCGCATGACGCTGCGGGCCTATGCCGGACCGGTCGACGACGAGCAGATCGAGCGGGTACGGCAGGCGGCGCTCGCCGCCGACGGCGACGTCTGGCTGCCCGGCCCCGGCGGTGACCTGCCCGCGGAGGCCTGCGTGGTCGCTCAGGACGCCGGTGAGATCGTCGGCTTCGGCCGCCTGGATCGCTGGACCGAGGACGACGGCACCGAGATGTTCCTGGTCACCGGCTTCGTACACCCCGCGCATCGGGAACGCGGCCACGGCACGGCGATGCTGCGCCGCCAGGAGGCGTACGCTGCCTCGCTCGGGTCCGGAGCAGCCCATCAGCAGCTCGGCGGTAACGCCGACGGCAGCCGACCGGGCTCGCGGCAGCTGCTGCTCGATCACGGCTACCGGGTCGCGTTCACCGTCGTCGACCTGAGCCGGCCCGTTGCCGCCGCCGTGCCCGGGGCGCTGCCACCCGGCCTGCGGATCCGGCCCGTGCTGGCCGCGCACCAGCCGCGGATTCACGCCGTCATCGTGGAGTGCTTCACCGACAGCGGGCACGGGTTCATGCCGACGGACCTCGACACCCATCTCGCGGGAGTGCGCGACACCGACCTGTGGGCGGTCGCGTGGGACGGCGACGAGATCGCCGGACTGGTGATCAGCGAGCGGGAGGGTGACGGCGTCGCCGACTCGCCGTGGGTCGCGGTGCGGCCCGCATACCGGCGGCTGGGTCTGGCCTCGGCGCTGCTCGCCCACAGCCTGGCGGCCATGCGCGAGCACGGCGTCAGCGTCGCGACGATCCGCACGGTCGCCGAGAATCCGCACCGGACTGTGCAGCTGTACGAGAGGGCCGGATACCAGGTGGTACGGCGGATGCCCCGCTACCGCAAGCCGCTGGCCGCCGCCTCGAGCTGATCCGTCCGCGCCCGGAATTCGGTTGCGGCGATCGCGATGATGTCGCCATGGCATGGATTGCGCCCGAGGTCGCGTGGGCCCGCACGGACATGGCCTGCGGCGAGCGGGAGATGTTGGAGCAATGGTTGCAGCGGCGGCGGGCATTCCTGCTGCGCAAATGCGCCGGTCTCACCGCCGATCAGCTCAAGACGGCTTCCGTCGCACCGTCGAACCTGACCCTGCTGGGCCTGCTGCGGCACATGACCGGCGTCGAGCGGTTCTGGTTCCGGACCAAATACCTGCACGAGGACCTGCCGGACCTGTACTGCACCGATGAGCACCCCGACGGCGACTTCGAGCTCGTGGCCGAAGCCGACGCCGCAGCCGACCACGCCCGCTTCCTGGCTGAGACCGCCGCATGCGACGCCGCCGTCGCCGGGTTCGACCTGGACGCCCCCGCCGACGATCCCAAGGCCCCGACCGGCGAGGTCAACCTGCGCTGGGTCTACATCCACGTCCTGGAGGAGTACGCCCAGCACACCGGCCACGCCGACCTCATCCGCGAGCGGATCGACGGGTCCACCGGCGTGTAGCACTCGCCGTGACTATGCCTGTTCGGCGACGGCATAGTGGTCCACCAGACCCGCGAGGACCTCGCGGGTCCGCTGCATCTCGCGGAGCTGCTCGTCCACCCGGGTCAGTTCGTCGCGCAGCCGCGCGGCCAGTGCGGGAGTGCGGATGGCCTGCTCGGTGATGCACGGCAGCACGTCGTAAATGGTGCTGCTCGACAACCCGGCGGCCAGCAGGGAGCGGATCAGGGCGACCCGCTCGACGGCCGTCGGCGGGTAGTGCCGCTGACCGCCGGTGCTGCGGCCGCTGCCGAGCAGCCCTTGGTCCTCGTAGTAGCGCAGCGATCGCGGGCTCGCCCCGGTCGCTTCCGCCAGTTCGCCGATACGCATGCGGAGACCTGCCTCACAAGACTTGACCCTGACGTCAATGTCAGGTTCTACCTTAACCGCATGACCGACCTCATCGCACCCGCCACCACCGCCGGCGCCCTGCTCGCACCGGTGCTCGAACCGGTCGCCATGGCCGGTCTGCGACTGTCCACACGCTTCGTCATGGCCCCGATGACCCGTTCCCAGTCGCCCGGCGGGGTCCCGACGCCCGCCGTCGCGGGCTACTACCGCCGCCGCGCCGAACACGGTGTCGGGCTCATCATCACCGAAGGGGTGCTGGTCGACCACCCCAGCGCCGGGCACGAGGACGCCGTGCCCCGGATGACGCCGGGTCCGGCAGAGGACGGCTGGCGGCACGTCGTCGACGAGGTCCACTCCGTCGGCGGGCGGATCGCGGCGCAGCTGTGGCACCTGGGCAGCCTGCGCGAACCGGTCGACGGCCTGGCGGCCTGGTCGCCGTCGGCGGTCCCGGAGCCGGGGCGTCCCGCCGGCCACGCGATGTCGCTCACCGACGCCGACACGATCCTGACGGCGTACGCCGACGCGGCACGGGTGGCGGCACGCGCCGGATTCGACGCCATCGAGATCCACGCCGCGCACGGCTACCTGCTCGACGAATTCCTGTGGCCGCGCACGAATCGCCGCACGGACCGGTACGGCGGGTCGACGGCCGGCCGGGCCCGGTTCCCCGCCGAGGTCGTTCGCGCCGTGCGCGCCGCCGTCCCCGCGGACATGCCGCTGATCGTACGGTTCTCCCAGTTCAAGGAACGCGACTTCGACGCGCGCATCGCCGACTCCCCGGCCGAGCTCGCCACGATCCTGGAAGCCTTCACCGACGCCGGTGCCACCGTGCTGCACGCCTCCCAGCGCAGATTCTGGCAGCCGGTGTTCCCCGGCTCGCCGCTCAACCTCGCGGGCTGGGCCAAGCAGATCACCGGCCTGCCGGCCATCACCGTCGGAGGAGTCGGCCTCACCCGCGACTTCCTCGAACCCGGCCGGGCGAACTCGCTGACCGGCCTCGTCCAGCGGCTCGCCGCCGGAGAGTTCGACCTGGTCGCCCTCGGTCGCATCCTGCTCGGCAATCCCGACTGGGTCACCCTGGCCGCCGAGGACCGGATCGACGGCATCGAGGACTACCGCAAGGAGCACGAGCACACGTTCGCCTGACGGCGGGCTGTCCGGCCAGGGCACATCGCGGACCGAGCCAACCCCGCCGGGCGGATCACCAGGTCGAGGCTCCGGTCCGGGCGTCAGGAGCGAGTGGTCACGGGCGCGGCGGCGTGCAGGGCGGTCAGGGCCGCGTCGAGCGCGGCCGACAGCGGCTCGATGGAGCGGGTGGCCTGGGTCAGCAGCAGGCCGCCCTGCACCGAGGCGAACACGGCCAGGGCCAGGCGGTCGGGGTCGGCGTCGGGGCGCAGCAGGCCGCTGTCGCGCATACGCCGCAGGCCGTCCCGCAGGTGTCCGCACCAGCTGTCGAGGTGCCCGGCGACCTGCGCGGCGGCCACGGGGTCGGTGCCGGTCAGCTCGCTGACCAGGGTGCCGACGGGGCAGCCCCAGTGCGGCTGGGAGCCGTAGTGGGCGAGCAGCGCGTCGCGCCAGCCGTCCCAGGCCGCCCAGGTGTCGAGCGATTCCAGGTAGGGCCGCTGCGCCTGGAGCACGCGTTCGAACTGGTATGCCGCGATGGCCATGACGAGTTCGGTCTTGCCGCCGGGAAAGTAGTGGAACAGCTGGCTCTTGCTGGTGAGCGTGCCGGCGCGGACGTCGTCGAGGCTGGTGCCGCCCACCCCGCGCGCCAGCACCAGGTCCGCCGCCGCGGCGACGATCCGGGCGCGCGTGGCGGCGCCCTTGGCGGTGAGCCTGGGCGCGGTAGCGGTCGTCATCAGTACATACTAGCTAGACTGGACCAGAAGGTCCAAACTTTGAGCGAGCCCTCCCACGCCATGGGCGACCCTGACCCGATGAAGAAAACTTTTGTAGGCTCCCCGGTGACATAGCTATTTCCTACAGGGGGAGCCCATGAACGAGCCGACGCGGACCATGTCGGTGGCGGTCTCCGCCGCCGGACTCTGGACCTCCCCCGACGTCGTACGCCCCCTGGACGCACCCGCCCTGGGCACACCCGCGCGGCTGCGCGCGTGGGCCGCGGCGCAGGGCCCCGACGAGCGCCGCGACCTGTGGGGCCGGCTCGACAGCCAGCTGCTGCTGGGCGAGACCGTGCTCGTCGCCGAGGTCCGCGACGGCTGGGCCCGGGTCAACGCCCCGCTGCAGCCGTCCCGCAAGGACCCCCGCGGCTACCCGGGCTGGCTGCCGTTGGCCCAGCTCGCCGCCCCCGCCGAGCCCACCGGCGAGCAGGTGGTGGTCACCGAGCAGGTCACCGAGCTCAGAGACGGCCCCGACGGCCGGGTCGTCGCCGACGACGTCAGCTACGCCACGGTGCTGCCCGCGCGCCGGCGGCAGGACTCGTTCACCGAGGTCACGCTGCCCGGCGGGGGCACCGGCTGGCTGGCGGACAAGCATCTCGACACCTATCGCGCCCGCGGCCCGCTGCCCACGACCGAGCAGCTGGTCGCCGCGGGACGGCTGTTCCTCGGCCTGATGTACCTGGCCGGCGGCACCCACGGGCTGATGCTCGACTGCTCCGGACTGCCCCACCTGATCTACCGCCGGTTCGGGCACAGCGTCCCGCGCGACGCCAGTGACCTGGCCCTGCTGGGCGAGCACGTCGAGGTGGCCGAGCTGGCCCCCGGCGACCTCGCGGTGTTCCAGAACGACGAGACCGGCGACGTCTACCACACCGGTATCTGCACGGGCGGCGAGCAGCAGGTGCTGCACGTCTCCCAGCCCGACTGGGCCTGCCTCGACGGCACGCTCAGCGAGCGCCGCCGCCGCCATCTGGTCTCGGGCCGCCGGCTGCGGTCCGAATAGGGCGCCCGGTCACCCATACGAGGACGCGCGCACCGGCCGCCCGTTTGCATCACACATCCATCCGGGTGCATGCCTGCGGCGGACGGTCCGTCCATACTCGACTGTCGCCGACCCCCTGAACAGTACGGATCGCCGGACGTGCGAACCCGATCGGGTGACTGTCGCCAACGCGACATGTCCGCCACGGTACGCGAACCGCGCTCATGAGCCCGGCTGCCTGGCCGTACGCATGATCCAACTGCCGTGAGATCGATCCCTGCCGCTCATTCAGGTTTGCGGGCAACTCGGCCGGTGTCGGGCGCTTCGCCGGGAGTGCTACCTAGGGACTCTTCCCCAGGAATCGGCAGAGGAGACGGACCGGCGTGCTCGCGGACGATGAGACCAGGCAGTGGGCGCAGCGCCTCGCGGCGGCGACCGCACCGCAGGAGACCGGCATAGCCGACGGCGTCGTCGAGGCGTACCTGGCCGGCGGGGCCCAGCGCGAGGCGATCCTGCGCCCCGGCCGCTCCGGCTCCGGCTCGGCGGGCATCGAACTGGTCACCGCGCTCGCCGCGGTGCTGCAGGCGATCGACGTCGCCGGGGTGCACCTGAAGGCGCTGCTGGACGCCGAGGCCACCGGCAACTCCCTGAACCTGCTCGCGCTCATCGTCGGAATCAAGGCGTACCGCGCCTCGCAGGCCAACCGGCCGCCGCAGGACCCGCCGGTCGACCCCGAGCTGGCCGCCCGGGCCAGGGCCGCGGTGGACCGGCTGCAGACCTCCCTGGAGAAGTCCGGGCTGCCCGCCGAAGAGGCGCACGAGCGCGCCCTCCTGATCATCAAGGAGCTGCTGGAGTCGCCGGCCTCCGCCGCGGCATTCGTCCGCCGGGTCAGCGCCGAGGCCGCCGCCGAGCCCGGTGCCGGGCCGCCCAACCGTTCGCGCCGCTGGTTCCGCCGCGGCGGAAACTGAGATGGGCCCGCACCGGCCGCGGCGACCGGTCCGATGACCGCCACCGCACCGGCGTCGGCCGTCGCCCCGCCGCTGCCACGACCGCTCGCGCCGCCCTGGCTGTGGCTGTTCTTCGCGCTGTGCCTGCTCAGCACGGCGTGGAACCTGCCCAGCCTGCTCACCGACCCGGTGACGGCGTTCCAGGCCGTGTTCGACCGCGGCTCGCACGCCGACGCCACCGTGACCGCGATGCTCGCGGTGCTGGCCGTCTGCTCCGCGCTGCCCACCCTGCTGATCGGCCTGGCTCTGGTCGCGGTGCTGCTGCCGCGGCTGCGCGGGCGGCTGGTGGAGCGGCGGCTCGTGCCGCCCGGCGCGCTGCCGGTCCGCGCGGCGTCGGCCGTCGCGCAGATGCAGTCCTTCGTGGACACCGTGCAGCGCGGGGTGGTCGTGCGGCTGTCCGCCGCGCCGGGCAACGGCGGTGCGCAGGTGTACGCCGCCGACTGGCGCGCGCCGCGCATCCTGGCGTACCCGCCGCTGGTCGCGCTGTGGGAGCAGGACCCCGCCGCCGCCCGCGCGATCCTGGTGCACGAACTGGGCCACATCCGCAACGGCGAGCACCTGCTGGTCGGGCGGCTCGGGCCGTTCGCGCTGCTCGCCCGCGCCTGGGCGCCGGTCTACCTGGCGCTGCTCGCCGCCCCGCCGCTGCTCCTGCCGATCGCCGACGAGCAGGCGTTCGAGGTGGCGGGCTCGCTGCTCGGCGGGGCGGTGACCGCCGCGCCGTCCGGGCTGATCGCGCCGGTGCTCGCGCTGTGGGTCGCCGAGCTGACCGCCGACCGGGTCGCCGCCGAGGACGGCCGCGCGCAGCCGCTGGCCGGGACGCTGTCGCGGGGCCGCCGCGCGTTCGGCCGGCTGCTCACCCACCCGCCGCGCTGGCTGCGCCGGGCGCTGCTGCGCCGCCCCGACCCGGCGACCGTGGCGGTGCTCGCGGCGTGGCCGCTGACCTTCCTCGGCGAGCTGGCGCTGCTCGGGGCGGCCGCGCTGGTGGCGTCGGCCGGTGAGCGGTGGACGCTGGCGCAGGCCTGGCACCACTACACCGGCGCGGGCTACGGTTTCGCCTCGGCCGGGCTGCGCACCTGCCTGGTCGCGGGCCTGCTGCTGCTGTGCTGGCCGTGGCTGAGCGGCGGCTGGCCCGCGCTGTGGACGCGCGGGCGCGGGCCCGTACGGCGGCGCACCGGCACCGCGCTGCACGTGGCCGCGGCGCTGATCCCGCTCGCCGTGGCCGCGGCCGTGTTCGCCGTACGGCCGGTGCCGCCGGCCCAGCTGTGGAGCCTGGACTACCCGGCCCGGCTGACCGCCGAGCTGAGCGGCGTCGGCTCGGCCACGACCCCACGACCCGGGCCGGACCTGCCCGAGGGCGCGGGACCCGGCTGGACGGGCGGCCCGCTCACGTACCCGGTGCGGCTGCGGACCGTCGCGGTGGTGTCGCTGACCCGCCTGGGCGGCAGCGACGGCCGCGCCGCCGAGGCGAACGCGATCCTGCTCGGCAGCACCTGGGAGTTCACCGCCGACGGCCGGCTCGTGTGCCGGCCCGCCGGCGGCCGCAAGCCGGTGGGCGGCACGTTCACCGCGGACGGCCCGTGGCACCTGTCGGTGGCCGCGTTCCCGGCCGACTTCACCGACCTCGCCTCCGACAGCATCACCGGCCGGTTCGACTTCACCGCGACCCCGCCGCGGGCCGAGCTGCAGTGGTCCATCGGCTGGTCGGCCGACGGCGACAACAGCTTCTATCAGACCGTCGTCACGCTGATCCCGCAGGACACGCCTTGACATCCTCCCCGCCCCTAAAGGACGGGAATTCCCTTGGTCGCCCTCGGGTCTTCCTGCTTCACCGACGACTGCCCCATCCGAGAGGACTCTCGTTGAGGTCTTACACCGTCTCCACAGGCTGTCACCGCCAGCCCGGCGGCCAGGATGTTACGTGCCGCATTGACGTCACGGTCGTGGACAGCACCGCACCGGCACGTCCACTCCCGCACGTCCAGCGGCATCCGTTCAGCGAGCGAGCCGCAGGTCGAGCAGAGCCGGGTCGATGGGAGCCAGCGGTCCACGACGATCAGGTCCCGGCCGTGCCAGGCGGTCTTGTACTCCAGTATGGTGCGCAGCTGCCGCCAGGCCGCGTCGCTGATCGCGCGGGCCAGCCGGTGGTTCTTGACCATGTTCGCCACGGCCAGGTCCTCGATCACGATCGTTTGAGTCTCACGAACGAGCCGAGTCGTCAGTTTGTGCAGGTGGTCGCGCCTGCGGTCGGCGATCCGGGCATGGATGCGGGCGACCTTGACCCGGGCCTTGGTCCGGTTGGCCGAGCCCTTCTGCTTGCGGGCCAGGTCGCGCTGGGCACGGGTCAGCCGCTGCCGATCGGCGCGATCATGCCTCGGGTTGGTCACCTTCTCGCCGGTGGACAGGGTGAGCAGGCTGTCCAACCCGGCGTCGATCCCGACCGCGCCCGTGGCGGGGGTCTGTTCGATGATGTCGTCGCAGAGCAGGGACACGAACCAGCGTCCGGCCGGGTCGCACGAGACGGTCACCGTCGACGGCGACGCACCGTCCGGCAGCGGCCGCGACCACACGATGTCGAGGGGCTCGGTCATCTTGGCCAGGGTCAGCTGGCCGTCGCGCCACCGGAACGCGCTGGTGGTGTACTCCGCCGACCGGCGCGAGCGCTTCCTGGACTTGAACGTGGGGTGCTTGGCGCGTCTGGTCCAGAAGTTGGTGTAGGCGTTCTGCGGGTGCCGCAGCGCCTGCTGCAACGGCACGCACGATACCTCGTTCAAGAACGCGAGGTCGTCGGTCTTCTTCCACCCGGTCAGCAGGGCCGAGGTGGCGTTGTAGCCGATCCGCTCCTGCCGCTGGGTCCAGGCCTCGGTGCGGGCCTGCAACGCCATGTTGTAGACCAGCCGGACACACCCGAACGTCCGCGACAGCTGCGCGGCCTGCACGTCAGTCGGGTAGAAGCGGTACTTGAACGCGCGCTTCACCGCCCTGGACACGGCCGTAATCCTAACAGGACTGTCGCCGGGTTTCGTACTGGCGTACGGGTGAACGCCGGTCCGCCTCGGCGGCGGATCGGCTACGTCTGTCCTGCTCCACAGGAGTTCCGTTTCCTCCCCAGCCTGAAGGCCGGAGTATCCACGGAAGGAATCTGATGACACCTCTGCCGTCCTTCGCCCGCTTCTACCGCCGCCACCTGCGGATCAGCGGCACCGTGAGCACCCTGCTACTGGTCGCCGGGCTGACCGCGGCGGTGCTGCTGCCCGCCCCGCCGGCCGCCCGGCCCGCGCTGGACATGACCCGCGCGAGCGCGTGGCTGGAGAGCACCACCATCGGTGCGGTGTCGCTGGTCAGCGCCACGGCCGGCCGCGTCGTGACGGTCACCGCCCTGCCCGGCGCGGCCGGCCACCGGATGTCGGTGCAGCAGGACGGGCCCGACCCCTATGTGTCCGATCTCGACGCAAACACCGTCACCCGGGTCGACGGGGCACGGTTGACCGCCGACCCGGCGGTGGCGTTCCCCACCCCGGTCGACCTCGTCACCGCGGGCAGCGACCTGTACGCCGTCTCCATGACCGCGGGCACGGTCACCAGTGTGGACCCGGTGACCCTGGCCGAGGCCGTCCCGCTCGGGCTGCCGCATCCGCCGCTGAGCGCGGTGCTCGCCGGGCCCGACGGCACCCTGTGGGCGCACATGACCCTCAACGGCACGCTGGTCGGCCTCCGCGACGGCGCGATCCGGACGAGCACACCGTCGGCGTTCTACACCGAGCCGGTCGCCCTGGCCGAGGTGGACGGCACGGTGGTGCTGGCCAACCTCGCCAAGGGCATCGTCGTCGCGCTGGACGAGCGCGGAGTGCCGGCCCAGCGCTGGGCGGCGCTGCCCGCCACCGGCCCGACCGCGCTCGTCGCCACCCGGGGCGCGGACGGCGTCCTGCCCGTCGTCCTGCCCGGCCGGGGCGAACTCCTGCTCAGCCGCCCCGGTGACGCCCCCGCCGAGATCGTCGACCTGCGCGCCGGTTCCGCGGCACGGCTGGGCAGGCCGGTGTCGGCGGGCGGTGTGGTGTACGTGCCCGACGACGCCACCGGCCGGGTGCTGCGCTACGCACCGGGGCGGGGCCTGCTGTCGCCGCTGTGGATCACCGCGGGCCCGGCGAGCCTGCGGGTCATCGCCCGTGACGGCCTGGTCTGGGCCCACGACGCCGACGGGCCGCACGCGGTCGTCGTCGACGGCGACACGGTGCGCAGCCTGCTCAAGTACACCGTGCCAAGCCCGAGTGCCGTCCCGTCGGCCGCACCGCCGAGCGCCGCCGCGCCGCCCTCGCCCGGCCCGTCCCCCGTGCCGCGCCGCGACCCGGTGCTGCGCCTGCCGATCACCTACCGGACCGTGTCCATCACGTCGTTCACGCAGCTGCAGGGTCAGCCCGCATGGGTGGCCGGGATCAAGGACCGGCTGCTGCCCGGCACCTGGCGGCTGACCAAGTCGGGCTCGATCTCGTACACCGCGCCGGGCCTGGCCGCCAACATGCAGCCGGTGCGCGGCACGTTCTCGGTGTCGGGCAGCCGGGTCGGCTTCCGCGGCAGCAAGACCTACCGGGACTCGGTCGCGAACAACTCGCTGACCATGTCCGGCACCATCACCGCCGGTCCACGGCCGGTCATGACGGTCACCTTCAACTCCCGCAGCGAGACCGTCGCGATCGTCAACGGGCAGACCTTCCGGACCGTCGTCGTCTCCCGCTACCGCGCCACGCTCCGGCTCAGCGCCGGATGAACCCTTCGGAAAGGACACATATGACCGACCTGCGGAACGGGACCGTCCTGGCCCAGCAGCCCCCGCCGCCTCCGCCGGACGTGGCGGCGTTCGCCCGCAGCTTCCGCAGCCTCACCGGCGTCGTCGAGCAGACCGTGCACGGCCAGGCCGACCACGTCGCGCTCGCGGCGACCTGCCTGCTCGCCGAGGGCCACCTGCTGATCGAGGACGTGCCCGGGGTCGGCAAGACGTCGCTGGCCACCGCGCTGGCCGCGGCGTTCGGCGGGCGGTTCCGCCGCATCCAGTTCACCGCCGACCTGCTCCCCGGCGACATCACCGGCGTCACCGTGTACGACCAGCGTCGCAACGAGTTCACCCTGCACAAAGGCCCGGTCTTCGCCAACGTGGTGCTCGCCGACGAGATCAACCGGGCGTCGCCGAAGACCCAGTCGGCGCTGCTGGAGGTGATGAGCGAGCAGCAGGTCACCATCGACGGCACCCGCCACCGGCTGGAGTCGCCGTTCCTGGTCGTCGCCACGCAGAACCCGGTCGACCACGACGGCACGTACCCGCTGCCCGAGGCGCAGCTCGACCGCTTCCTGATGCGGCTGGAGCTGGGCTACCCCGACCACGGCGCGGAGCGGCAGATCCTGGCCGGACACCGGGGCGGCGCGGCGACCAGGCCGCGCCCGGTCACCGCGCTCACCCCGGAGCAGGTGCGGGACATGGCCGCAACCGCCCGCTCGGTGCACGTCGACGACCAGGTCGCCGACTACATGATCCGGATCGCGGCGGCGACCCGGGCGGCGGAGCAGACCCGGCTGGGCGTCAGCCCTCGCGGCACCGTGGCGCTGCAGCGTGCCGCGCAGGTGTGGGCGGCCGCGTTCGGGCGGGAGTTCGTCACCCCCGACGACGTCGTCGCGCTGGCCCCGTGGGTGCTCACGCACCGGATCCTGCTGACCGCCGACGCCGAGTTCGCCGGGGCCACCGCGGCCGGTGTGGTGCAGGCGGCGCTGGACGCGGTCCCGGTGCCCCGCCAGCCGGTGCGGCCGTGACGGCGTCCGGGCTCACCCGCGCCGGGTGGGCGGTGGGCGCGGTCGCGGTCGGCGCACCGGCCGGCGGTTACCTGCTCGGGTACGCCGAACTGCTGCTCCTCGGCCTCGCCGCCGCGGTCGCGCTCGCCGTGGCCGGGATCTCGGTGTGCGGCGCGCTGCCCGCCGCGGCGTACCTCGACCGGCTGCCCGCCCGTACGCAGCGCGACACGCGGACGTCCTGCCGGCTGGTGGTACGCGCGCCGGAGCGCCGCCGCAGCCGCGCGTGCACGGTCCACGTCCAGGTCGGCGACGCCCGGGTGGCCGTGACCGTGCCCGCGCTGGCGGCGGGGCGGGACTGGACCGGCCCGGTGTCGCTGCCCACCGGCCGGCGCGGCGTCGTCACCGTGTCCGCGCCGCGGCTGTCCCTGGTGGACGCGCTCGGCCTCTGCCGGCGCGAGCGCACCGGGCAGGGCGGCGGCAGCCTGTGCGTGCACCCGGTGGTCGCCGCCGGGCTGCCGGCCGGGCGCTCGCCCGCCGGGGACGGGCACCCGGCAGGCCAGCCGGCACCGGCCGGCCTGACCCACTGGGGGCTGCGCGACTACCAGCCCGGCGACGACCTGCGCCGGGTGCACTGGCCGTCCAGCGCGCACACCGGCCGACTGCTGGTACGGCAGTTCGAGCAGGACCTGCAGCCCGGCCTGACCCTGCTGATCGACAACCGGCCCGACGCCGACCCCGACGGGTTCGAGCTCGCCCTCGACGTGGCCGCGACGCTCGCCGTCGCCTGCCTGTCGGCAGGAGCGGGCTGCGAGGTCCGCTTCACCGCCGGGCCCGGCTGGCGGCCCGCGAACCCCGCGACCGCCCGCGCGGGCCTGCTCGACCTGCTCAGCCGCACCACGGTCGCCGCGTCCGGGCAGCTCACCCCCGCCCGGCGCGGCGGGGCGGCGGCGCTCGCGGTCGCGGTCACCGCCCGGCCCGACGGCGCCGACCCGGCGCTGCTGGCGCACCTGTCGGGGCTGGGCCGGCCGGTCCTGGTGCACACCGGCCCCGCGGCGGCGGTCACGTCGCTGGCCGCCTTCACCGCCGCCTGGCCCCGGCTCGCCGCGACCGCCCGCTCCCGGGCGCGCCGATGACGGCCCCGGTCACGGCGTCGAGGGGTCGCGTCCCGGCATCGGCGACCGCCGGGCGCGGGCCGCTGGGCGGAGCATCCCTGCCGACCTGGCTCGCCGCGGCCGCCGCCGGGATGTGCGCGGCGGCCGGCTGGCTGCGGGTGCTGCCCGGCACCCGGATGGCGCTGCTGCTGGCCCTGGCCGCGACCGCGCCACTCCTGCTCGCCGCGGCGTCCCGGCTGCTGCGGCGCACGGCGTCCACTCGCGACACGCGGCCAGACGGCGGCCCACGGCCGCCCACCGCTCCCCCGCCGGCGCCTGCGCCCGTGTCCAGGTCCGTGCCCGCGTCCACGCCCGTGCTCATGCCGGTGCCGCTGACGCTGGGGTTGTCGCTCGCGGTCGCGGCACCGGTCGCGGCGGCGGGCTTCTGGGGATCGCCGGCGCGGTTCGCCCAGGCTGCGGCGGCCGCCGTCGACGGCTGGGCGCACCTGCTGGCGACCACGGTGCCCGCCGGTCCGGCTCCGCTCCTGGCGACCGGGCCGTTCCTGCTGGTGTGGGTGGCCGCGGCGATCACCGGCGAGCTGCTGGCCCGCACCACGCGCGCCGCCTGGGCGGTGGTGACGCCCGCCGCCGTCGTCTTCGCAGCGTCGTGCGCGCTGGCAGGCGGCACGGCGTACGCGGTCACCGCCGCGGCGGCGTTCACCCTCGGCGGCGTGCTGCTGCTGCGTGCGCGGGCCCGTGACCTGCGCGGGCCCGTTCCCGTCGCGACGCGTCCGGCGCGCGTGGCACGGGTGGCGCGGGCCGGGGCGGCGGCCGTCGCGGCCCTGGCGGTCGCCGCCGTGGTCGTCCCGCACCTGCCCGCACGGCCCCGGGTGGACCCTCGTGACCACGTGACCGTTCCCGACACGCCGCTGACCGGGGTCAACCCGCTGGACCGGGTGTCGCCGTGGCTGTCCACGCCGGACACCGAGCTGTTCCGGGTCACCGGCGACGGGCCGCTGCCGCAGCGGCTGGCGCTGGTCGCGCTCGACGCGTACGACGGCCGCACCTGGACCTCGACGGCGCGCTACCGGCCCGCCGGGTCGGGTGTGCCGCATGCCCCGTCCGGCGGGCGGCGGCTGACCGTCGAGGTCACCGTCGCGGGGCTGGGCGGCGTCGCGCTGCCCGCGGTGGAGCGCCCGGTGCGGCTGGACGGCCCGGCCACGCTCGCCGTGGACCCGGACACCGGTCTGCTGCTGGACACCGGCGGTCTCGCCCCCGGGCTGCGGTACACGATGACGAGCCTGCTGCCCGCGCCGCCGCAGCCCGCCGACGTGGACGCCGCACCACGCGACCCGGCCCCGGCAACGGCCCTGCCGCCCGGCGTACCGGCCGAGATCGACGCCCTGGCCCGGACCGCGATCGGCGGTGAGACCCGCCCCGGGGCGCAGGCCCGGCTGCTCGCCGCGCACCTGTGGGCCAGGGTCCGCAACGACCCGGGCAGCGCGCCTGGCCACGGCTACGGCCGGCTCGCGGCAGTGGCCGCCACGGGCGTCGGCGGCGCCGAGCAGATCGCCGCCCTGTACGCCGTCGCCGCACGCGGCCTGGGCCTGCCGGTGCGGCTGATCGTCGGGTTCACCGTGCCGGAGGGCGCGAACGGGCTGGTGCGCTCCGGCGATGTCGCCGTATGGCCGCAGGTGCGCCTCGGCGGGCTGGGCTGGGTGTCGTTCGGCCCCACCGCGCAGGCCGCGCCCGGCTGGCAGGCGGCTCCCGCGCCGACGGCCGCGCCGCTGCCCTCGACGCCACCCCGCGTCGTGCCGGGCGCGGGCGTGCCGACGCCCGGTGACCGGCTCGCCTCGGACGGGCCGCTGCCGGTGCGCCGCCCGGACTGGCCGCTGATCGCGCTGATCGCGGCCGCGGTGCTGGCCACGGCGTGGCTGTCGCCGCGGGTGGGCCGCGCCGTGCGCCGTCGGCGGCGGCGCTCCCGGCCCGTCCCCGCCGACCGGATCGCGGCAGCGTTCCAGGAGGTCGTCGACACCGCCGCGCGCGCCGGGTCGCCCGTCGCGGCCAGCGCCACCGTGCGGCAGGCGCTCGACCGGGTCGACACCGCCATCGACCGCCGCCGGCCGCCCGACAACGACTTCGCCCCCCGCCAGGCCGACCTGCACGTGCTGCGGGAGCTGACCGAGCGTGCCGTCTACGGCGCGCGGCCGCTCACCACCGCCGAGGCCGACGACGCCTGGGCCCGCGCGGACCGGCTGCGGCGCAGGCTGCGCCGGCCCGCCCCACTGCGGCGACGCCGCCCCTGAACGCGGGCCCCGGCGCACCTCCGGGGCCCGTTCGAACCGTCCATCCATCCCCGACCGGAGGAACCACCCCCGATGAGGACCACCGTTTCCGTACGAGCGCTGGCGGCCCTGGCCGCGGGCGTGGCCCTGGCCGTCACCGGCGGCCTGCCCGCGTCGGCCGCGCCCGCCGAGGATCCGACCATCGTGCTCAGGCTCGACGACGCGTTCGCGGCCAAGCCGGCCGCCCAGCAGAACCCCAGCCTGCGCGGCTGCGCCGGCATCCCGGGCGGATCCGCCGAGGGCGTCGACGGCTGGGTGTTCAACCAGCCCGTGCCGACCACTCTGAAGGCCGTCTACCTGATCAGCTACCAGAGCGCCGACCTGAGCGAGGCGTACCTGCTGGGCGTCAACGACGCCGGGGTCACCCGGCTCACCCCCGACGGCGAGCCGCCGGTGCCGGCCACCCCTCCGGCCGGGGTCGCGGGCGGGCTCATCGGGCCGAGCGGCGTCGGCGGCGTGTGGCTGCAGACGCCGTCTGGCTGGCACCTGGTCGAGGGCCTGATGCGCGCGTACGTCGCCGAGGCCGAGCGGACCACGTTCGACCTGGTGAAGGTCTGCCGGGTCGGCGAGGAGCAGCCCCCGGCCAGCCCGCCGGCGAGCGCGTCACCGCGGCCCGGTTCCGCGTCGCCGGTTCCGGGCACGGGCGGCGGCCTGCCGGTGACCGGCCCGCGGCTGTGGCTGCTCGCCGGTGCGGGAACCGCCCTGGTCATCGTGGGTGGACTGCTGCTGCTGGTTCGCCGTCGCCGGGTGGGCGTGGACGACTCGCTCGCGTCCTGACCACTGCCGGGTCCCCGCGGGTGTACGCCCGCGGGGACCCGCATGCACGGGTCATCGGTGTGGCGACCGGACCGGCGCTGCCGGATCTCCGATGAAGCCCTGATTGAACATTCAGCTTTCGGCCCTAGGCTCAAAGGATGCTGAGTCGCGCCGGAAAACTCGACCGCCTCCCGGACGCGCCCCCCGCAGCCGCACCGGTGCAGGCCGAGCCCGTGCCGGCGCCGCCGTCCCGATGGCGGCTCGACCGGCGTGCGCTGGTCGCGGCCGGTGTCGCGGTGGCGCTGGCGGTCACTGCGGTGGTCGCGTTCCGGTGGGGTGCGGCAGGATCCGACAGCCCCGCCGTCGTGACGCCGACCCCGTCACCGTCGGACGACGGCACGCTGACCGTGGCCGAGGTCTACCAGGTCCTGCTCCCGTCGGTGGTGTCGATCCGGACCACCGGCGCGGGGCGCTCGCCGTCGTCGGCGTCGGGCACCGGGGTGCTGGCCAACGCCGACGGCACCATCCTGACCGCGCTGCACGTGGTCAAGGGCGCGGCCGCGATCGAGGTCACCTACGCCGACGGCAGCACGACCCCGGCGACCGTCGCGGCCGCCGACCCGGCCAAGGACATCGCCGCCCTGGCCCCGAAAGACCTGCCCGCGGTACTGGTCCCGGCGGTGCTCGGCGGCACCCCCGGCATCGGCGAGCAGGTCGTCGCGATCGGCGACCAGCTCGGCCTGACCGGCTCGGCGACCACCGGCGTGGTGTCCGGCCTGGAGCGTTCGGTCACCGTCGCCGACGTCGGCAAGCTCGGCGGCCTCATCCAGTTCGACGCCGCGGTCAACCCCGGCAGCTCCGGGGGGCCGCTGGTGAACATGCGCGGCGAGACGGTCGGCATCGTGGTCGCGCTGGCCAACCCGACCGACGCCGGCACGTTCATCGGCGTCGGGTTCGCCGTGCCGATCGTGACGGCCGCGGCCGCCGGCGGCCCCCCGCCGCCCCTGTGACGTCCCACGACCACACCCGCCACCACCCTCGATCCGAACAGGACGGACCCATGCACACACCCGCTTCCGGCAACGGCCACCGGCAACCCTCCCGCCCGGGCGGGACGTCCCCGGCTGCCGGCCAGAGCACCGTGGAACAGGTGCTCTACGAGGTCAAGAAGGTCATCGTCGGGCAGGATCTGCTGCTGGAGCGGCTGATGGTCGCGCTGCTGGCGCGCGGGCACATCCTCGTCGAGGGCGTGCCGGGCCTGGCCAAGACGCTGGCCGTGAAGTCGCTGGCGGAGGCCGTCGGGGGGCAGTTCCACCGGGTGCAGTTCACCCCCGACCTGGTGCCGGCCGACATCACCGGCACCCGCACCTACCACCAGCACAGCGGCGAGTTCCAGGTGTCGCTCGGGCCGGTGTTCACGAACCTGCTGCTCGCCGACGAGATCAACCGCGCGCCGGCGAAGGTGCAGAGCGCGCTGCTGGAGGTGATGCAGGAGCACCAGGTCACCATCGGCCGGGAGACGCACCACGTGCCGGAGCCGTTCCTGGTGCTGGCCACCCAGAACCCGATCGAGTCCGACGGCACGTATCCGCTGCCCGAGGCGCAGGTGGACCGGTTCATGATGAAGGTCCTGGTGGGCTACCCGACCGCCACCGAGGAGTTCGTGATCGTCGAGCGGGCGGTCAGCCCCGGCGCGGCGATCCAGCGCATCATCGACCCGGCCCAGCTCATCGAGCTGCAGCGGCAGGCCGACCGGGTCTACGTCGACCCGTCGCTGATCGAGTACGCGGTCCGGCTCACCGCCGCGACCCGCGATCCCGGTCTCGTCGGCCAGCCGCAGCTGGCCCGGTACGTCACGTACGGCGCGAGCCCGCGCGCGTCGATCAACCTGGTGCTGGCCGGGCGGGCGCTGGGATTCCTGCGCGGGCGGGACTACGCGCTGCCCCAGGACCTGACCGACCTGGCGCTGGACGTGCTGCGGCACCGGCTGGTCATGTCGTACGAGGCACTGGCCGACGAGGTCGGCGCGGACGCGGTGCTGGACCGGATCATGTCCGCCCTGCCCGTGCCGGAGCTCGCCATGCAGGGCCGCTGAGTCATGAGCGAGCGCAGCGAGCGAATCGGCGGGCTCAGCGATGCCGCCGACGAGCGCAGCGAGGAGAAGGCATGACTCAAGCATCCGACCGGTTGCTGCGTCGGCTGGAGTGGCAGGTGCTGCGCCGCCTCGACGGGCGGTTGCAGGGCGGGCACCGTACGGTGTGGCGCGGGGCCGGGCTCGACTTCAGCGACGTGCGCGCGTACACGCCCGAGGACGACGTCCGGCACATCGACTGGAACGTCACCGCGCGCATGGACGAGCCGTTCGTGCGCCAGTACACCGAGGACCGCGACCTGACCGCGTGGCTGGTGCTGGACCGGTCCGCGTCGATGCGCGGCGCCGGCCGCCACGGCAAGGACGCGACGCTCAACGAGCTGGCGGTGTGCCTGGCCCGGCTGCTGACCTACCGCGGCAACCGGGTCGGCGCCATCCTGTTCGACAACCGGCACCAGCGGGTGATCCCGCCGCGCACCGGCCGCGACCAGGTGCTGCGGCTGGCCCACGAGCTGGACGCGCCCGCGCCGCGCACCGACGCCGGGGCCACCACCGACCTGTCGGCGATGCTGCGGCTGGCCGCGGCCACGGCCCGGCGGCGCAGCCTGGTGCTGGTGCTGTCGGACTTCATCGGCGACCCCGGCTGGGAGCGGGCGCTGGCGCTGCTGTCGCACCGGCACGAGGTCGTCGCCGTACGCATCGTCGATCCGGCCGAACTCGACCTGCCCGACCTCGGCATGATCTTCGTCGAGGACGCCGAGACCGGCGAGCAGCTGCTCGTCGACAGCGGCGACCCGCTGCTGCGCCGCCGTCTGGAGGCCGAGGTGCAGGCCCGGGAGGACGGGCTGGCGGGCACGATGAACCGGGCCGGGGTCGTGGCCCATCGCGTCACCACCGACACCGACCTCGTCGACGCCCTGGTCGACATGGTGCGCCGGACGAGGCGGAGAACCCGATGACCGTGCAGTACCCGTTCCTGATCGCCCTGGCCGTGGTCGGCACCGGCGCCGCGGTGCTGGCGTACCTGCGGCTGCAGCGGCGGCGCACGGCCGTGCTGCGCGGCGCGGGGCTCGGCCTGACCGCCGCGGGCGGCCGTGGCGCGATTCGCCGGCACCTGCCGTACGTGCTGTTCCTGGCCGCGCTGCCGATGCTGCTGGTCGGCCTGGCCCGCCCGCACGCGGAGCTGCCCGTGCCCCGGGTGTCGGGCACGGTCATGCTGGTGTTCGACGTGTCGAACAGCATGGCCGCCACCGACGTCGCCCCGTCCCGGCTCGCCGCCGCGCAGGCCGCCGCGCAGGGTTTCGTCGACGCGCAGCCGTCCACCGTGGACATCGGCGTGGTCATCTTCGGTCAGGGCGGCCTGCTGACGCAGACCCCGACCCCCGACCGGGCCGCGGTGAAGAACGCCATCACCCGCCTGTCCACCAGCGGCAGCACGTCGCTGCGGCAGGCGATCCTGACCGCCCTGTCGGCCGTCGTCGGCAAGCCGGTCGAGCTGCCGGCCGAGGAGGACGCCGCCCCGCCCGACCTCGGCTACTGGGGCTCGGCGACGATCGTCGTGTTCTCCGACGGCCAGGAGACCGAGAGCCCCGAGCAGGCGCAGGCGGCCGCCGCGCTGGCCGGCGCGGCCGGGGTGCGCATCGAGACCGTCGGCATCGGCACCCCCGAGGGCGCGACCGTCGAGGTCGAGGGCTTCCAGGTCGCCACCGCGCTGGACGAGCAGCTGCTCACCGAGCTGGCGGCGGTCACCGGCGGCACGTACCACCCGGCCCGTGACGCGGCCGCGCTCGACGACATCCACCGGTCCATCGACCTGCGGATCACCACCGAGCCCGAGCACATCGAGCTCACCGCGCTGTTCGCGGGATCCGCGCTGCTGCTGCTGACCCTCGGCGGACTGCTGATGATCCGCTGGTACGGAAGGATCGTCTGATGTCGCTCGCCTGGCCGTGGGCGCTGGCCGCCCTGATCGTGGTCCCGCTGCTGCTGGTCGCGCGCTGGTGGCTGAACCGCCGCCGGCGCAAGGTGGCCGTGCGGGTGTCCAGCATCGCCCTGATCCGGGCCGCGCTGCCCGGCCGCTCGCGCTGGCAGCGGCGTTTCCCGGCGGCGCTGTTCGCGCTGGGGCTGCTCGCGCTCGGGCTGGCCGTCGCCCGGCCGCAGGCGTCGCTGGCCGTGCCGCAGGACTCCACGTCGATCCTGCTGGCGATGGACGTCTCGCAGTCGATGTGCTCCACCGACGTGCCGCCGAACCGGCTGGCCGCGGCCCGCGACGCGGCGCGGGAGTTCGTGCTGGCCCAGGACGACGGGACGCGGATCGGGCTGGTCGCCTTCTCCGGCATCTCCGGGCTGCTGGTCGAGCCGACCGACGACAAGCAGGCGCTGCTCACCGCGATCGACAACCTGCGCACCTCCCGCGGCACCGCCATCGGGCAGGCCATCCTCACCTCCATCGACGCGATCGCCGAGATCAACCCGGCGGTCCCGCCGACCGGGGTCGAGCTCGGCTCACCGGACGCCCCCGCCCCCGGCTCGTACGTCGCCGACACGATCGTGGTGCTGACCGACGGCGCGAACACCCAGGGCGTCGACCCGGTGACCGCGGCGCAGGAGGCCAAGGCGCGCGGGCTGCGGGTGTACACCATCGGTTTCGGCACCACCGATCCCGCGCCGCTGATCTGCAGCCCCGACCAGATGACCGCGGGCTCCGGCGCGCGGCCGGAGTGGCGCGGCGGCGGAGGCGGCCGGCGGGCGCAGCTGATCGACGAGGACACCCTCGGCGAGGTCGCCGAGCTGACCGGCGGGGAGTACTTCCGGGCGCAGGACGCCGAGCAGCTCGTGGACGTGCTCACCGACCTGCCGGGCACGATCGTCGTGCAGAAGCGCGACGTCGAGATGACGGTCTGGTTCGTGCTCGCCGGAGCGCTGCTGGCCGGCACGGGCGTGGGCCTGTCGCTGCGCTGGAACCGCTCCTAGGCGGTTCCGGCGATCCGTACGTGGCTGCTCAGGCCGCCGAGGAACTCGCCTTCGAGGTCGAGCGCGAGGTCCTCGTCGCCGCCGTGGGACAGGCCGCCCAGCCGGTTGACCTCGAGGTACCAGGGGGAGACGCCGTCGCGGATGCCGTTGGCGGACATGGCGGTGCCGCCGAGGTGCTCGTCGTGGAAGCGGTCGTACAGGTCCGGCACGTCGACGTAGGCGTCGCCGTCGCCCGGGTACGCCACGGGTGCCACGCCCGCGTTCGGGTCCTCGCGCGGCAGCAGCCACAGCCCGCCGAACCGGCCGTACCGCTGCATGACGGCCGCGATGTCGCGCTCGCCGTCGGCGAGATCCGCGGCGGCCGCGGGCCGGTCGGTCCGGTCCCCGTTCAGCTCGTCGTGGGTGAGCCAGACCATCGCGAACAGGTGGTCGACGCCGTCGTCGGCGAGCTGCAGCTGCGGATGCCGCACCGGCTGCGCCAACCCGGGCAGCGGGTCCTTGAAGTAGAGCTCGTCGTTCCACTGGAACACGGAGACGGCGTGCAGGTCCGGCCCGCGACGGCGGTACTGCTCGGGCAGCCACAGCGTGAAGCAGTGCATCATCGGCTGGCCGGTGCGGGGCGAACGCGGCCAGGTCCGCAGGTCTATTCCGGGACCCCGGGGACCGGCCCACCCTGCCGAGATCTCGTCACGGCCGCGACCGGTCACCTCACCGCCGACCTGAAGGTCGTACGCCTCTGCCGTCATGGCGCATGACCCTACCCGCGCGGCACCGGCCGGACGGGTAGGGCCCGACTGCGCCCGGTCACGCGGGCGGCAGGACCACGGTCCAGCCGATGGCGCGGGCCGAGGCGACCGTGCTCGTCGCCGTCACCGCGGGCCACGGGCCGGCCGCCACACCGCCGGTGTCGGCCGCCACCGCCACGAGCCGGCCGCCGCCGCTGCCCGTGGTCGTGGTGCGGGCGGTGACCGTGCCGGGCATCGCCCAGCTCGCGGTCTCGCTGACCTTCTGCACCCAGTAGCTCACCACCGTCGACCCGGCCGCGGTCACGCTGACCGCCGCCGTCGGGTGGGTGGTCTTGCTCGCGGTGTCCTCGAACGCGGCGGCGGTGACCGGACCCGCGCCCGAGTACGCCATGACGACCAGGCTCGCCTTGGTGATCGCGTCGAACGTGGTGCTCACCGACGAGCCCGCAGTGCCGGCGACCGCGGTGCGGGTGAACAGCCACGACACCATGTCGGCGCCGTCGGTCTTCGTGCTCAGCAGCGTCCAGCCGGCCGGGGTGGTGGCCGTCGCGCCCCGGTTGGCGGACACGAACAGCAGCAGCGTGTCACCCGGCTGCACCGCGGCGGGCACGGTGACGGCGGGCCGGATGACGTTCGCGTCGACGCCGGTGGCGGCCCGGTAGGCGACGGTGCCGCCGGTCGGCGGGGTCGTCGCGGTGACGGTCCGGGTGAGGGAGTCGGTGGCGCCGTCGTCGTCGGTGACGGTCAGGGTCACCGGGTAGCTGCCCGCAGCGGCGTACGTGTGCGACGGGCTCGGCCCGGTGGCCGTGCCGCCGTCGCCGAACGTCCACGCGTACCCGGTGACGTCGCCGTCCGGGTCGTCCGAACCGGAGCCGTCGAACGTGCAGGCCAGCAGGGTGCACGAGGAGCTGAACGCCGCGACCGGGTCCTGGTTGGCCGGCGGGTTGCCGCCGTCGGGAACCAGCACGACCGAGTACGCCTGGCCGCCGCCCCCGGCCACGGTGACGCCGGAGATGCCCGGCACCGTGATCGCGGTGGGACGGCTCGTCGTGGTCCCGTCGCCGAGCTGCCCGTCGGCGTTGTAGCCCCACGTCTTCACGGAGCCGTCGGCCATCGCGGCGATGCCGTGGTCGCGGCCCGACGCGATCGACACCGCGGAGGCAACCCCGGTCACCGACACCGGCCGGGTGCGGTTGGTGCTCGTCCCGTCGCCCAGCTCGTTGCGGTAGTTGCGGCCCCAGGACAGCACCTGGCCGTCGGCGCGCAGCGCGTACGAGTGGTGCGCGCCCGCGATCACGTCGGCGATGCCGGACGCGAAGATCTGCACGGGCGTGGTCCGGTTGATCAGCGTGCCGTCGCCGACCTGGCCGTACGCGTTCCAGCCCCACGCCCACAGCGAACCGTCGGCCAGCCGGGCCAGCCCGTGGTCGCGCCCGCCCGCGAGCTTCTGCACGTTGGTGAGCGTGCCGACCCGTACCGGCGAGGTCCGCCGGGTGGTCGTGCCGTCGCCCAGCTCGCCGTTGGTGTTCTGGCCCCAGCCGTACGCCTGCCCGTTGGCCCGGATCGCGTAGCTCATGTCCCGCCCGGCGGCCAGCGACACGGCGTCGGTGAGGCCGGTGACCGCGACCGGTGAGGTGCGGTTGGTGGTCGAACCGTCGCCGATCTGCCCGGTCGTGTTCAGGCCCCACGCGTAGACCGACCCGGACGCGGTGCGCGCCAGCGAGTGGTCGTGCCCCGAGGCCACCTCGACGATGCCGGTCAGGCCGGGCAGCATCACCGGTGACAGCCGGGTCGTCGTGTTGCCCGTGCCGAGCTGCCCGAACGCGTTGCCGCCCCAGGTCCACACGCGACCGCCGGCGTCGAGCGCGACGACGTGGTCACGGCCGCCCGCGATCTGCACGATGTCGGTGAGCCCGGGCACGGTGCCGGGGGTGCGGCGGGCCGTGGTGGTGCCGTTGCCGAGCTGCCCCAGCCCGTTGCCGCCCCAGGTCCAGGCGGTGTGCGTGACGTCGGCGGCCGCGGTGACGGCCGGCGTCGCGACCACCACCAGCAGGGTCGCCAGTGCCACGCCAATGTGCTTTACCGACACGCGCATCCGCGAACTCCCGACTGAGTAAGGTCTGCGCGAACCTAACGTCTGGGGCAAGCCTCGCGGCAGGGCCGGTTCAGCCATTTCCGGGTCATGATTCCGACCGGTCGCACCGCCGAGCCGACCCGGCGGACCGGCCGATCCGGCGAAGCCGAAAGGACGCCGCCGGTCCGCGGAGGCGTTGCCGACGGCACGGGTTCCGGTGGCTGTCGGGCCAGGTGGATACGCTTGACCGATGATCGATCGGCAACAGGTGCTGAACTTCCGGATCCGCGCCCAGCAGCTCGACCGGGCGGCGGGCACGCTCGCCGGCACCGCCGTGCTCGACCTCGGCGTGCAGGACACCGGGCCCGACGGCGCGGCCTGGGCGCTGGCGGTCCGCGGGGTCGACGTGGCCGCACTGTCCGACCAGGACACGGTCATGCTGTGGACGGTCCGGGGCGCGCCGCACCTGTACCGCCGGGCCGATGTGGGCCGGATCGCGGCGGCGGTCGAGCCGTTCTCCGACGCCGACGCGGGCAAGCGCATCTACGACGCGGCCAAGCCGCTCAAGGCCGCCGGCATCGCCAACCTGGCCGCGCTGGACGAGGTCGCCGCCCGGATGCGCGAGGTCGTGACCAGGCCGACGGTCAAGGGCGACGTGTCGGGAGCCGTCGCGCAGGTCCTGCCGGAGCCGTACCTGCGCTTCTGCCGCCCCTGCGACGCCATCCACCTGTACGAGATGCCGTTCCGGCTGGCCGCGCTGCGCGCTGGCCTGGAACTGGAGTCCGGCACCTCTCCCCCGGTCCTGCGGCGCATCACCGGATTCCGCAAGGCGGCCGCGCCGAGCGAGCAGTTCGACGTCGTACGGGCGTACCTGCGGCTGCTCGGCCCGGCCACCCCGAAACACGTCGCCGACTACCTCGACGCGCCGGTCAAGGACGTGCAGGCGCACTGGCCCGACGACGTGATCGAGGTGACCGTCGACGGCGAGCGCCGCTGGCTGCTGGCCGCCGACGAGCCCGCCCTGGCCTCGGCCTCCGCTGACGTGACCCGGCTGCTCGGCCCGTACGACCTGTTCTTGCAGGCCAAGGACCGGTCCACCCTGGTCGCCGACGCGGCCCGCGCCAAGCAGCTGTGGCCCGTGCTGGGCCGCCCGGGTGCGGTGCTGTCCGGCGGCGAGCTGGTCGGCGTCTGGCGTCCGCGCAAGTCGGGCAAGAAGTTCACGGTCGCCGTCGAGCCGTGGGGCACGATGCCCGCGCGGGTCCGGCAGGCGGTCACCGAGCAGGCCGAACGGCTCGCCGCATACCGCGAGGTCAAGCTCACCGGCGTCGAGTTCGCGGGCTAGTCACGCCGACCGGTCCGCGACCCCGGTGCCGCAGGTCCGGTCACCCGTCACGGACAGGCGTCGGGGCAGTCGTCGACGCCGTAGGAGACCGGCTGCCACCAGCCCTGGTCCTCGCGGGCGCTCAACCGGTCGGCCTCGCGGGCGGCGAGCGCCAGCTGGCGCGTCGTACGCGGCACGGCGGCCACGAACACCGCCCCGACGTGACGGCAGAGCAGGGGGCCGTGCTCCAGAGGCCGCATCGGTTCACCGGCGAGCATGGCCAGGTCCTCCAGGCGCCAGCCCAGCGGCCCGGCGACCTGCTGCAGCGCGGGCAGCGATTGGCCTCCGCCGCCCAGCATGCGCCTGATGGTGGGTAGCGCCAGTCCGACGAACGGCAACTCCCGCAGGCCCAGGCCGCGGTTGCGCAGGAGACCGTCCAGCACGGCCGCGAACGGCTTCGGATCGGCCGGGTCGCGGGCCGGGCGGGACTCGGGCGCCGCGCCCTCGTCCGGCATGCTCGACAGGAATTCGCCCAGGGCGGCGAGCTGCGGATGGCCGCAGAACGTCACCCGGTAGCCGAACTCTCGCATGACCTCGCCGTCCCGCTCCGGCGGCAGCAGACTCCCCGGGACCGGACGGCCGGCGACCACGAGCACATCGGCCAGCGGCAGGCCGAGCTCGACGGCGACCTCTTCCAGCCGTGATGTGTCGTGGTCCCGCCCGCTCTCCAGCAGGTCGCGCAGCACCCGGGCCCGGGTCATGGCGTACGCCTGCTCCGCTTGCCGAATGTCTGCATCCACCGCGGCGGCGCCTCGACGTCAGGCGGCGAGGCCGACGGCCCAGACGCCGGCCAGGGCGAGCAGCGCGACGACGGCCGTGACCGGGAATGGGCGGCGCAGCGGCACGTACGGCGGCGCGAGACCGATCGGCTCCCCTGCTGCCACGCTCCCGGCGCCGGCGGCATCGGACATGGTCGTGGTGTCGTCCAGGTTCTCCAGCCGCGCGTAGAGCGCGTCCGCGGTCTCGCTCATCCACTGCCACGTCCGCGGGTCGCAGCAGGACAGCGACCGCAGGTGGGAGTAGACGAAGAGGCGGCTCTCGACGACCTCCACGTCGAAAGCGGTCTTCCCGGGGCCGGTGAGCCGGCCGACGATCTCCGGCGTGAACAGCGAGCGGGCCCAGGCTTCCGCCTCGGGCGCGCAGACGAGCTGGAATTCCTCCTCGAACGGGCCGCGCAACGGCGTGCGCCTGGCGTTCGCGGCAAGGCGCGGCGCGGGCAGCCGCCGTTCGTGGGCGCGGGCGGCGAGCACGACGTGCGGCATCGGCCGGCCGAGCGTGAGGGCGAAGTAGGACCAGCTGAGCGGCTCCCCCGCCCGCCCCCGCGGAATCCAGGCGTGGTGGTTCGCGACCTCCAGCGGACGAGCCCCCGAGCGGCGCAGCCGGGCCGAGGAGCGGCGCAGCGTGCCGTGCTGGAAGATGAGCCCGGGCAGGTCGGGTTCCTTGACCTCGGGAGTGAAGTCGAACCCGTTGGCGGCCGCGAACCGGTGCAGCCGGAAGAGTTCCTCCCGGTCGCCCTTCTTGACGTGGGCGACCAAGCTGAACGCGCCGGCGACGAGGCAGGCCGCGGTACCGGCCGACAGCAGCAGGACACGGTCCCGCAAGGGCGACGTCTCCGTCCCCAGCGCGACCAGGGTCAAGACGACGAAAACGAGGGTCGCGACGGCGGCTGCCGTGACCGCGTAGAGAACGAGCAGGCCGAGCCAACCGTTCCACCGCGAGCGGCGCCCGAGAACGCGAGTGGCGAACTGCCGCAGCTCGGGGCGGGTCGAGGCGAGGGTGAGGGACGTCGTGTCGAGTTCACTGCTCAAGAGCACGGCGCCACCATACGCGTGCCGCGGCCGACGTGATGCCTGCGCAGGTCCGTCCGGCTGGTTGTTACGGTCGCGAGCGTGGACAGCATGCCTCGCGCCGACCGGGCCGACGTCCGGGAGACCGACGACGCGTCCACGCTGATCCTGTCCGCCGGCGGGGTGCACGTCGTGATGATCCGTCGGCGCTACGACGGCGGATGGGGCGATACGGACGAGGTGATCAACAGCGCCGGCGAGGTGGCGACCGGGGCGGTGAGCTCGTGGACGCTCATCGGCAGCGTACTGACCCTGGAGCTGGGCCGAAGCGCTGCGGCGCGGCTGGGCTTCCCGCGCGACTACCGGGTGCGCCTCGACCTGACGTCCGAGGCGTTCTCGCTGGCCAGGTCCAGCCTCCTGGAGATCCTTCACACGGAGTGCTTCGTGGTGGACACACCCGAGGGCCGCGTCACCAGTTGAATCCGACTCACCTACCGGGCACGCCGCGCGTCCTCGCGCGCGGCGACCGCCTTCCCCGGTCCAGGCGCATCCCGGCCGTGGCCGGTCACCGCTGCGTCAGGCGCGGGGCGGGAGCCATCGGGGCCAGGCCGAGTGCGGCGACGGCGGCCGTGCCCCGGGCGGCGTCACTTCCCCCGGCCAGCACCAGGGTCCGGGCCGACTGGTAGCGGCAGCCGGCGGCGTCGAAGGCGTCCACGGTGGCGAGCAGCCGCTCCCGGTCGCCGTCGAGCAGCGCCTGCGCCCGTGCCACGATCGCGTCGGCGACCGGGTTGCCGGCCACGGCTGTCCGCGCCGCGGCCACCCGGTCTGCCGCGTCCGCGCTTCCGGCGAGCACCGCGGCCTCGGCGCGCAGGGCCACGTACCAGTGGTGCCAGATCCAGGTGACCCACTTCCACACGTCGGCGGGCTCGGGGGCCATGCGCCGCAACGCCAGGTCGGGCTGGCCCTCGTGGAGCAGGCCGAGCGCGTCGAAGACCGCCCCGTAGCCGTAGGTGTGCTCGGGCGGGGTGCCGAGCTGCCGCAGGATCGCGGTCCAGTCGCGCCGGGCCTCGGGGTCGTCGCGCAGCCCGTGGACCATCGCGACGGCCGCGACGGCGGGGCCGAGCACGGACCGGGCCGGGCTGCCCGCCCGCTGCCAGGCCTCCAGGAAGCGTTCGCCGACCGCGAGCACCTCGTCGACGTCGCCCGCGAGCGCGTCCACGACCAGCAGCCAGCTCGTGGCCCGGTGGCCGACCTCGGCCAGCAGCGGGTGCTCGGCCAGCCGCCGCCCCCAGCGCCGCGCAGCCGGCAGGTCGCCCGCGCCGAGGGCGGCCTCGGTGGCCATGCCGAGGGCGTCGAGCAGTTCGTGGGTCGCGGCGGGGGTCTCGGGTAGCGGCGACAGCAGGGAGACCCTGCGCCGGGCCGTGGCCGCGGCGGCGAACGCGTCGCCGGCCCAGCTCTGCGCGCCGGTGAGCGCGTCGAGCGCGGCGGACTCGGCGAGCGGGTCGCCGGTGCGGGCGGCGAGGTCGACGGCCAGTTCGGTGCGCGCGGTCGTGTCGTCCACCGCGTTGTCGGCCGGGCCCTGGGCCGCGCCGAACGCGTCGGCGAGCACCCCGGCCTCGGCCAGCGCCACGGCGGCCCGGGCGGCCGGGTCGCCGCCGGCCAGTTCCCCGGCCTGGGCGACGAGGGCGATGGTCTCCTCATGCGGCGGGAGCTGCTCGAACTTGCTCCAGAAGCGGTGCGCGTTGGTCGCGGCGGTGGCCAGGTCGCGGGCGGCCCCCGCGGTGTCCCCGGCCTGGCGGGCCGCCTCGGCGGCGGCGCGGTGCAGGCGGTACATGTCCTCGCCGCGCATGCGGCAGCCGGCCACGGCCGCGGCGGTGCGCAGCAGTTCCGCGGCCGTGGCCGGGTCGTCGGTGAGGGCGGCGGCCTGCTCGTAGCGCATCTGCGACTCGCCGACGTAGGTGCGGGTGAAGCTCAGCTCGGCCATGTGCCGGGCCAGGTGGTGCATGTCCGTACGCTGCTCCGGCCGGTCGGCGGCCCAGGCCAGCGCGGCGCGCAGGTCGTCGGCGGTGGCGTCGAACCGGGCGCGCAGGTCGGTGCGTGCCCCGGTCATGTCGGCGGCCTGGGCCAGGCACCAGCGCAGGTGCCGGGCGCGGGCGTCGTCGAGTTCACCGGCGTCGGCGAGCCGCTCGATGCCGTACTGGCGGATGGTCTCCAGCGCCCGGTACTCGGTGCGGTGCGCCGTCGCGGTCACCGCGAGCAGGCTCTGCTCGGCCAGCCGGGCCAGCCCGTCGGCGACGACCGGCGACTCCAGGCCGGCCACCCGCGCCGCCGCGTCGACGGTGAACGGGGCGACGAACACCGCCATGCGGCGCAGCAGCGCCTGGTCGGCCGGGTCGAGCAGGGCGTGGCTCCAGTCCAGGGCCGCCCGCACGGAGCGGTGCCGCTCGTCGGTCCGGGAGCCGCCGGACAGCAGCCGCAGCTGGTCGGACAGGCCCGCGGTGAGGCCGTCGAGCCCGAGCGTGGGCCACCGGGCGGCGGCCAGCTCGATCGCCAGCGCCACCCCGTCGAGCCGTTCGCAGACCGCGGCGATGTGCTCGCGCAGCACGGTGTCCGGCGGCCAGCGCAGCTCGCTGACCCGGTCGAGGAACAGCGCGACCGCGTCGGATTCGCCGTCGCCGGCCAGCGACATCGGCGGGACCTGGTACACCCGCTCGAACGGCACCATCAGCCGGGCCCGGCTGGTGGTCAGCACGGTCAGCCGGGGGCAGGTCGCGAGCAGCCGCTCCAGGAACGGCGCGACGCCGTCGCGGACGTGTTCGCAGTTGTCGAGCACCAGCAGGGCCTGCCGGTCGGCGAGCGCGGCGTACACCGACTCGTCCATGGCGCGGCCGGGCTGCTCGCCGAGGCCGAGGGCGGCGGCGACCGAGCCCGCGACGACGCACGCGCCGGGGTCGGTGACCGGGACCAGGTCGACGAACCACACGCCGTCGGCGAAGTCGCCGGCCGTCTCGGCGGCCGTGGCCAGCGCGAGCCGGGTCTTGCCGACGCCGCCGGGACCGAGCGCGGTCACCTGCCGGTGCGTCTTGAGCAGGCCTGCCAGCTCGGCGCGTTCCTGCGTACGGCCGACGAACGAGGTCAGCGGGGTCGGCAGCACCGGCGCCGGCTGGGCGTGGTCGGCGCGGGTCAGCTCGGACGCGCGCTGGGCCAGTGCCCGGCGGTCCGGGGCGTCGACCTTGCGCAGCAGCGAGGACACGTGGCTCTCGACGGTCCGCACCGAGATGAACAGCCGCGCCCCGATCTCGGCGTTGCTGAGGTGTTCCCCCAGCAGCGCCAGCACTTCGGATTCCCGGGCCGAGATGTCCACCGTCGTCGCCGTCATGGGCCCCATTCTGGCGCACCGCTACGTGCCGTGATTCCGCGGTGCTTTCCGTGGTCGGCACCGATGCCCCGGCGACGTGTCGCGGCGAGGCTCAGATCAGGCGCATCGGACCTCGGAACCGGAGCACGACATGAAGCAACTGCGAAACGGCGCGCGGTCCTGGATCGGCTCCGTCGGCCAGCTCGGCAGGCGCCCGGCGCTGCGCTGGATCCTGCCCGCGCAGCTGGTCTCGGCCCTCGGCGACGGCATGAGCATGGTCGCGGTGGCGTGGCTCGCGGTGCAGATCGCGCCGGACGGTCAGGCCGGTGTGTGGACCGGGCTGGCGGTCGCGGCATACGCGCTGCCGGCCCCGGTCGGCGCGGCCCTGCTCGCCCCGCTGATGCGCCGGCTGCGGGCCGCGCAGCTGGTCGCGGCGGACGCCTCGGTGCGCGCGGTCACGCTGGGCACGGTCGCGGTGCTCGCGGTGACCGGTCTGCTGGAGCCGGCGGTCTTCGTCGCGCTGCTGGCGGTGTCGTCGCTGCTGCACGCCTGGGGCAGCGCCGGGGTGTACACGCTGGTGGCGGAGCTGCTGCCGGAGGACGACCAGGTCACCGGGAACGCGCTGCTGTCGACGTTCGCGCAGTCGGCGTTCGTGGCCGGCCCGGCGCTGGCCGGCGGGCTGACCGCGCTGACCGGGCCGGGCTGGGTGATCGGCGTCGACGCGGCGAGTTTCGCCGTGCTCGCGGCCGCCGCGTGGGCGCTCGCCGCGCGGCAGACGGCCACCGCCACCACCGCCGCGGACTCGCCGGACGCCCCGGCGAGCAGCGGCTGGCGGGCCATCCTCGACCGGCCGCGCCTGCTCGGGCTGCTCGCCGTCACCTGCGTGTTCTTCTTCCTGTACGGCCCGGTCGAGGTCGCCCTGCCGGTGCACGTCGCGCACGGCCTGCACGGCTCACCCGGCCTGCTGGGCCTGTACTGGACCGCGTTCGGGATCGGCGCGACGCTCGGCTCGCTCGGGGCGGTGCTGCTGCGCCACCTCCCGCCCTGGCAGGTCGTGGTCGCCGTCATCGTCGGCTGGGGTGCCGCGCTGCTGCCGCTCGGGTTGACCGACGCCGTCGTGCCCGGCCTGGTCGGGTTCGCGGCCGGTGGGTTGATCTACGGCCCGTTCACCGCCATCTCCACCGCACTGTTCCAGCGCGGCACCCCGCCGCAGGTGCTCAGCCGCGTGCTCGCCGCCCGGTCCGCGCTGACGACCCCGGCCACCGGCCTGGGCACGTTGCTGGGCGGGCCGGTCGTCACGGCGATCGGCGGCCGCAACACGCTGCTGATCTCCGCGCTGCTCACGATCGCGCTGGGCCTGTCCGTCGCGGCCGCGCTGCGGTTCGGCCGGCGCGGGGCGGGCACGGCCGCCGCACCCGCCCCGGCCCGGACCGTGTCGCAGGGCGGCCCGCTCGTCGCCGTCGGCGCGCAGCAGTCGTAGGCGGTCCGCACCGGCGTTCCGTGGCCGGTTCCGTGGCCGCCACGGATGTCCGCGCACCTCGGAAACGACAAGCTTTAGGCAGTTCCCCGGCAGACAGCCTGCTGAACGGGCCGCGACGGCCCACGACCCACAGGAGTGACCATGACCGCCTCGTCCACCCTTGGCGCCAAGACCGTGCTGCACCCCGTGTCCGACCTCGCCGCCGCCAAGGCCGTGTACAGCGCCCTGCTCGGGGTGGCGCCGCAGACCGACTCCGCCTACTACGTCGGCTTCGACGCCGCAGGCCAGCAGATCGGCCTGGTGCCCGCCGACGGGCCGCAGGGCCTGACCGCGCCGGTCACCTACTGGCACGTGCCGGACATCGAGGCGAAGCTCGCCGAGGTGACCGCCGCGGGCGCGACCGTGCGGCAGCCCGCGCAGGACGTCGGCGGCGGCCGCCTCGTGGCCACGTTCACCGATCCCGACGGCAACGTGCTCGGCCTGATCCAGGACTGCTGAAGGCACCCGCTCAAAAACGGTCAGGGCGGCCCGGATGATCCGGGCCGCCCTGACCCGCGGGTAGCCTGCTGCGAGTGATGCTGCCGCTGCCGCCCGGGGAGTTCCGGGCCTACCTGTTCGACTGCGACGGCACCGTCGCCGACTCGATGCCGTTGCACTACCGCGCCTGGTCGCAGGCGGTCGGTGAGTGGGGCTGCGACTTCCCGGAGGACCTGTTCTACGCGTGGGGCGGCCGTACGGTGCCCGACATCATCGCCGGCCTGAACGCCACTCGCGGCCTGGCGATGCCGGTGGCCGAGGTCGACGAGCGCCGCGAGGACCTGTACCAGCGGCTGCTGCCGCAGCTGACCGCGGTGCCGGAGGTGCTCGCGCACATCGAGCACGCCCACGGGCGGGTCCCGTTCGCGGTCGTCTCCGGGGGCGCCCGCGCGTCGGTCAGCGCGTCGCTGGACAGGCTGGGCCTGCTGGACCGGTTCGACCTGATGGTGTGCGCGGAGGACTACACCCGGGCCAAGCCGGACCCGGAGGCGTTCCTGCTGGCCGCCGCGGGGCTAGGGGTCGCGCCGGAGCACTGCGTGGTGTTCGAGGACACCGACCTGGGCGTCGCCGCGGCGACCGCGGCGGGCATGGCGTGGGTACGCGTGCCGCCGCCCTGGCAGCGCGGGACCGTGCCGGCCTGACCCGCCCACGGAAAAGCCGGGGTGCGCAGGTTCGCGCACCCCGGCTTCAGTTCACTCCGGTCAGGGCTGCAGACCGGCGGTGCCGGGCCGCTGCACGATGACCGCGGAGTTGACCACGGTGACACCGGGCACGGTCGAGGCGGTCATCTCGGTGGTGAGAGCGCCGAAACCGGTCTGGATGCCGCGGACGTTGATCGTGTAGGACACCGTGCCGCCCGGAGCCGGGTCGGTGCTGGTGACGACCAGGTCCTCGGTCGGCAGGGTGCCGACCGGGAGCTGCTCGCCGCCGGTGCCGTCCGCGCTCTCCGCGCCCACGATGTACGCCTGACCACCCGGGTCGGCGGGCAGCGCGGCCGCGTCGTACGCGTACGAGATGTCCTGGGTGCCGTTGACGCCGATCCAGATCTGGAAGTGGCGGTTGGAGTTGGTGCCCCACACGTCCACCTGCCACTCGATGACCAGCCAGGTGCTGACGCCGTCGGTCAGCGTCGCCACCCGCGCGCCCTCGTCGTTGGTGCCGTCGAGGTCGCTCCAGAACGGGGCCAGCACGTTGTTCGGGCGGGCCGGGTCCGGGATCTGGGTCAGGTTGCAGCAGTTGTTGTCCTCGCTGGTCGCGCCGCCGACGACGGCGTAGCCGTTGGAGAGGACACCGATGCTGGTGTACGTGATGCCGTTGTACACGTACGGCGGCACGTTGTAGTTGATGATGGACTCGTCACCGAGCGGGTCCGGCGCGATGCCGAACGCCGCCAGCGGGAGGTAACCCGCCGGTCCCGCACCAGGGGCGATCGACGGAACGCCCGGCTTGGCGCCGGCGAGCGTGACGTCGTTCTTGGTGACCAGCCACGGGGTGCTCACGGTCGCGCCGGTCGCGCCGGTGGCCTTGAGCTTGCCGTTGAGCATCGTCTTGAGGTCGACGTCGGCGTCGGCGAACGCGTTGTTCGTCGCGGTCACCGTGCAGGTGGTGTTGCCCGACAGCGGGATGGTGCCCGCGGCGCAGGTGCTGGCCAGGCTGACGTTGCCCTGCTGCGGCACGAAGGCCACCGGCAGGTGCAGGGTCGGCATGCCGGCCCGGGTCGCGTCGAGGTCGATCTGGCCGAAGTACTGCCCGGTGGGCGCGCTCGACTCGATGGTGACCTTCAGCTTCACGGACTTGCCCGGGTTCAGCGTGAACGTCGCCGGCGCCACAGTGATCTTGCTACCGGCCGGGGCCGTCGCGGTGACCTTGTAGCTCTGGGCCTTGTTGCTCACGTTGGTCGCGGTGCGGAACGTGGACAGCCGGCCCGGCAGGGTCGGCACGTTGATCGACGGCAGGTTCAGGTGCACCGCCGCGAGCGGGTCGTTGCCCAGCGCGAACATCCGCTCGGCGGTCTCGTCGAAGGTGATGCCCGGGTTGGACGCCTTCGTCAGGTCCAGGCGGCCCGCACCGTGGTCGAACGGGTCGGCCGGGGTGACCGTGTCCTCCTTGACGACCGACGTCTTCGCCGTGGTCATCATGGCGGACTTGATCTGGCCGGGCGTCCACGTGGGGTGCGCGGCCTTGAGCAGCACGGCCGCGCCCGCGATGTGCGGGGCGGACATGGACGTGCCGGCGATGGCCTGGAAGTACTCGCCCGCCGGGCCGCCCTCGACGGCGTCGGGGGTGGGCGTGTTGCCCGCCAGGATCTGCACGCCCGGGGCGGTGATGTCGGGCTTGATGCCCAGCCCGCCCGGGCCGCGCGACGAGAACGCCGCCATCACGTCGGCCTGGCCGTTCTGCTTCTGGCCGGCGGTGAAGGACGCGGTCACGCCGGCGGGGTGCGCCGCCACGAACGCGTTGAACTGCGCGCCGTCGGCCAGGTGCACCGTCGGCAGGTAGTGGTTGTCGGTCTCGATGTCGGCCAGGGCGGGGTTGAACAGGATCATGCCTGCCGCGCCGCCCGCCTTGACGTTGTAGCCCTTCTCCACGCGGGCGTTGCCGCCACGCTGGCAGGCCACGATCTTGCCGGCGACCGACGCCGGGGCGGCGGTCGTGCACAGCGGGTCGCCGTACGACGACGACAGCACCACGGGCAGCTCGGCGACACCGGCGGTGATCGACGCGCCGTGCAGCACCAGGGTGTCCGCACCCGACTTGAGGGTCAGCGTGGACACGAACTCGCGGACCTGGGTCGACGCCGCGACCGTGGTGACCCACGGGGACACGTGGTCGGTGGTCGCCGAGCCCGGACCGGAGTTGCCGGCCGAGGCCGACACGAAGACACCGGCCGCGTACGCGTCGAGGAAGGTGAGCTCCACCGGGTCGGTGAACGGGTTGCTGCCACCGGAGATCGAGTAGTTGATCACCGATACGCCGTCGAGGATCGCCTGCTGCGCGGCGGCGGCCAGGTCGGAGCTGTAGCCGCCCTGCGGGCCGAGGGCCTTGTACACCGACACCCACGCACCCGGGGCGACGCCGTTCAGAGGTCCGCGCTCGACGCCGAACACCGTCGCCGAGGTGAGCTTGTTGCCCGCCGCGGTGGACGCGGTGTGCGTGCCGTGGCCGCCGCTGTCGCGCGCCGACGGGTACAGGTCGTCACCGGTCTGCGCGTCGTAGGTGTCGAGGAACTTGCCGCCGCCGATGAGCTTGTTGTTGCAGACGAACACGTCCGTGGCGGGGGTCAGCGGGTTGTCGCCGAAGTTGCAGGTACGCGGCGTGCCGTCGGCCTTGGCCGGCGGAGCGCCCAGGTTGCCCTGGTCGGCGAAGGACGGGTGCTCCGGCCACGCACCGGTGTCGATGACACCGATGATGATGCCCTTGCCCGCGTTGGCGGTGCCGCCCAGGCCGGGGTAGAGCGAGGTCGCGCCGATGAACGGGGCGCTGGCGTCGGTGAGCGTCTGGCGCAGCTCGTCCTTCTGCACCGCGGACACACCGGGGATCTTCAGCACGTCGGCGATCTTGTTGGCGGGCACGACCGCCGCGACGCCGCCGTACACGGTGCGCAGCCGCTGCCCGGCCTTGGCGCCCTTGACGTTGCCGAGGGCCTTGACGAACGCGTCCTCACGCTGGGCGAGGTAGCCCTCGTAGCGCTTCTCCGCGGCGTTGCCCGACAGCTTCTTGCCGGTGACGCGCGGGCTGGTCGCGGCGTAGCCGTCGATGCCGCCGGCGTAGGTCGCCACGGCGTCGACGTCGAGCTTCACCAGCACCGGCACCAGGGCGGTGTCGGTGCGGCCGAGCAGCGACGGGTCGGTCTGCGCGAGCCGGCTGCTGGGGGTCTTGTCCGCCGTGATGTGCGACGTCGCGGTCACCTTGTTCGCCTTGAAAGGCGAGGGCTGCGGGGCCGCCATTCCGGCAGTTGTCCACGTCGCGCCGGTCAGCGGCACGACGAGGACCCCCACGAACGCAGCTCGTAGCCACTTGGGTGGTCTCATCCGGACACCTTTCTAGGGCCTTAGCGGAGATGGCGGCGCACGGAGCCGCAGAGCGGTCCGGAACAGGAGAGCGCCGCTAGGGGGAATGCGAAGGGATCGTTGCACGAGAAGGCAATCCGGCACCAGTGTCCCAACGGTCGGAAGCCCGTCCCTGAGCGTCCGAACTGGATACAAACGATGCGCGCGCAAGAACCGAACCGGCAGCGTATGCCCAGCTGAAGGCCGGTTCCGATGGCGCAATCAAAAACAGCCGCGCGAGCGCGGCCGTTTCTCCGAGGCATGTCGATCCGGCCGGTCGATGCAGGGAAGCGACACGCGCATCCTCCGGCCTTTTCCGGACATTTCTTGGTTCACCCGGTCATCGGGCGGCGTCGTCCGGCGCCTTTCCCGCGGCGAGGTGGCGCAGCACGCGGTGGAAGACCGCCCAGTCGCTCGCGCCGACCTCGTCGCGCCAGCGCTGCTCGGTCTCGGCGAGGATCTCCAGGATGCGCGCCTGCAGGCGCAGGCCCTTGGCCGTGGGGCGGACGATGCGGGCGCGCCGGTCGGCGGGATCCGGGTCGACGTGCAGGAAGCCGGCCTGCTGCATGGTGGCGACGAACTCGCCGAGGGACTGCTTGGTCATGCCGACGCGGGCGGCGAGTTCGGTGGGCCGCAGGCCCTCGGCGGGGGTCATCGACAGCAGGCGCAGGTGGGAGCCGCGCAGGTGGTGCGGCTCGTCGGCGACCTCGGCCTCCATGCCCCGCCGGCCGGCGGTGAGGGCCTGTCCCAACAGGTCGAACACGTGCGGGTGAGCGCCGTTGACCGAACTCATCAGGCTACCTTACTATCTCTCCAAGTCGTCAGGTAGCCTTACTATCCCCGGAGCCGGTGATGGAACTGTCCGCAACGGAAGTGGCCGAGGTCGCCAAGCTCGTGCTCGGCACGGACATCGAGCCCGGCGCCTGGCGCGTCGAGCCGATCGCCTACCAGTCCGGTTCCCCCGCCACCGGCGGCCTCGCCCGCGTACGCGGCACCGGCGGCGGCCGCCCGTGGAGCGTCTTCGTCAAGCTGGTGCACCACGCCCGGCACTGGCCGCTGCTGCACCTGGTGCCGGAGGTCTTCCGGGCCGAGCTCGTCGACAACCTGCCCTGGCGGCAGGAGCTGGCGATGTGGGAGCCGCCGTTCGCCGGGCACCTGCCCGACGGGCTGCGGGTCCCCCTCCTGTACCGGATCACCGAGCTGGACGACGACCGGCTGCTGCTGTGGATGGAGGACGTCGACGCCATCGCCGACGCCGAGTGGACCCTCGACCACTACCGGCGTGCCGCCACGGCGCTCGGCGGGCTCGCCGCGCGGCGCAGCACCCCGGAGCTGCTCGCCGGGGCGGGTGAGCCGGGCTGGGCGCTGCGGATGCTGGTCGGCAACCGGGTCATGCGCGGCTCGGTCCCCGCCCTGGCGGACGACCGGATCTGGGCGCACCCGCTGGTCGTGTCCACGGTCGACGCCCGGCTGCGCGACGACCTGCGCCGCATCGCCGCGGCCCTGCCCGAGATCATGGACCGGCTCGACGCGCTGCCGCAGGCGCTCGCGCACGGCGACGCCAGCCCGCAGAACCTGCTGGCCCCGCGCGGGGAGCCGGGCACGTTCGTGGCCATCGACGTCGCGTTCCAGTGCCCGCTCGCGATCGGCTTCGACCTCGGCCAGCTGCTGGTCGGCCTGGCCCACGCCGGGCACGTGGCGGCCGCCGCGCTACCGGCGATCCACGACGTGCTCGTGCCTGCCTACCTCGAAGGAATGCGCGCCCACGGCGTCGACGCCGACCCCGACGCGGTCGCCTACGGCTATGTCGGGGGGCTGGCCGCCCGCGCCGCCCTCACCTCGCTGCCGTACGAGACCCTGGGCGCCCCGCAGACCGAGCAGCTCACCACCCTGTGGCGGCAGCGCGCCGCGCTCACCCGGTTCCTCGCCGACCTCAGCCTCACCCTGATCCAGCCCGTCCCCGCCTAGCGGGTCAGCGGCTGTCGCGGCCGGCCTGGCGGCGGGCTCCGGCGGCCCGGGACGAGGCCTGGCGTTTGCGCAGGCCCGGCGAGTCCGGTGACCGGTCGGCGACCTGGCTGCTCGGCCGGGCCTTCGCCGGCGGGCGGGAGGGCCGCGGCGGAGTGGTGTTGCGGCTCTCCTTGGCCAGCTGCAGGCGTTCGGCCTTGAGCTGCTGGGCGCTGGCTTTCGCGGCGACCGCGACGGCGCGGCTGACCCTGGCGAGCGCGTCCTCGAACACCTCGGCCTTCTGCCGGTCGCGGGTGCCCTTGGGGTTGGCCTTGCCCCGGCCCCCGGACTCGGCGACGCGCAGGCCCGACTGGCGGCGGTAGAGCTTGACGTACTTGTTGCGCGCCCGCCGGATGCGGTCGTGCAGGTCGAGCAGGCCGTCTTCGTCGAGGCCGGCGAGCCGCTCCCGCTCGGTCTCGCGGACGAGCATCGTCTCGTCCTCGGTGAGCGTGTTCATGATGGCTGTGCTCATGGGCTCCCCCGACCTCGCGCGGCGGTCTGTTCACGCACTGTCGCAGGTCATGGTATGTCCGAGGCGGACGGCGACGGGCGGGAATGCGACATCGGGCCGGTGCTCACGACAGGCGGGATGCGCTGGGTGTCGAGCAGGCCGGGCCATTCCGCGGCGAAGCGGCTCACCGCCTCCAGCGCCTTGAGCCGGTCCTTGCCCGCCTCCCGGGCCGCCTCGTCGTCGATCTTGGCACCCATCAGGCGGCCGTCCATCTCCCAGCGCGGGTAGCCGGCTAGGCGTCCGGCGGTCTGCACGGTGCGCGCCACGAACCGGCGCGACAGGTTGACGAGCTTTTCCTCGATCCCCACGGCAGCGCTCCCCTCATCCCCGGCTACCTGCGGAAACGACCGACGTTCCCCCTCGATCATGCGGCGGCGGCAGCTCGTTGCGCGAACGCTCTTTCAGCTTTGAGTCGTTTTGCGCATCGACGGACCGGACCGCAGCACATTGACGTACGTTGCCACAGCCCCCAAGATGTCTCTCTATACGAAACACTGTTTCGCCTACAGAAACGGGAGCATCGTCTTGAGAACATCGAGCCATCGTGTACGGCGTGCCGCCGTCGCCGCTCTCACCGCCGCCCTCGCCGCGGTGACCGCGGCGCTGGCCGTGCCCGCGCCCGCCTCCGCCGCCTACTCCTCCGTCGCCGTGTACGCGAGCACCGTCAACGGCGACGCCGCCGACGTCTACCACCCGGTCACCGGCTCGCCGCACGACCCGTGGCCGGTGGTGCTGCTGCTGCAGGGCGCCAACGTGGACAAGGCGCAGTACTCCGGCTACGCCGCCAAGGTCGCCTCGTACGGCTTCGCGGTCGTCGTGCCGAACCACTTCCAGGTGCTGTTCGGCCAGCCCGGCCTCTACGCCACCGGCGCGCAGGCCGGCTGGACCGTGACCTGGGCCCAGGCCGAGAACGCCCGCGCCGGCTCGCCGCTGCTGGGCGCGCTCGACCCGGGCAGGCTGCTGCTGCTCGGGCACTCGTTCGGCGGCGCGGCCGCGCTCAACCTGACCACCGGCCTGTGCACCCCGCCGTTCTGCACCGTGCCGTCGCCCGCTCCGCCGCAGCTGAAGGCGGTCGCGCTGTACGGCGCCAACAACACCCAGCCCGGCACCGGCACCACCCCGCCGGTGGCCAACACGGTCCCGGTCGCCCTGATCCAGGCGAACGCCGACGGCATCGGCAGCCCGGCGAACGGCTACGCCACCTACCAGGTGCTCGTCTCGCCGCCGAAGCTGTACGTGAGCCTGCTCGGGGCCAACCACTACGGCATCACCGACACGCAGAACCCGGCCGGCGCGCGGCCCGACCTGTCCCCGCAGACCCTCGCCCAGGCACAGAGCGTGGAGACCGCGGCCCGGTGGAGCGCCTACTGGCTGCGCGCCCAGCTCGGCGACCCGGTCGGCCAGGCCTGGGCGTACGGCTTCGGCGACCTCGTCGACGCCAACGTGACCACGGAGTTCGTGAACTGACCCGGAACCGGGACACCCGAGCCGGGCCGCGCCGTGCGCGCGACCCGGCTCATCATCGTTCACCGTCTATTGACCGGGATTTGCGCGCACCGTATCGTGAGAGCGCTCTCTCAAGCATTCGGAAACGCGCGTCATCGCGAGGTAGCCCTGAGTCGCGGTGACACCGGACCGGCCCGCGCCCGACCGGGCTTGGAGAGCGCTCTCGCAGTCGCCCGCTGCGGGATCCGTCCACCTCATCGAGAATGTGAGGTTCCGCGACATGCGTACCAGACGAAAAGTCCTCGGCGCGCTGGCCGCGACCGCGCTGGCAGTCCCGCTGGCCGTCGCCGCGACCGCCTCGCCCGCCCAGGCGATCGGACCCGACCCGCTCCCCGTCACCGTCACCAACAACACCGGCCGCGGCGACGCGGTCTACCTGTACGTCATCGGCGTACAGCTGTCCACCGGCCGGCTCGGCTACGTCAACGCCGCGGGCGCGTTCACGCCGTGGAGCGGCGGGCAGATCCCGCCGTCACCGGCCCCCGACGTGTCGATCGCCGGCCCCGGCAACGGCGGCAGCAGCACCATCCGCTTCCCGCGCGGTTTCTCCGGCCGGGCCTACTTCTCCTTCGGCGAGAAGCTCAAGTTCTTCCTCACCCCCGACGGCCTGGTCCAGCCCGCGCCGTGGGCGTCCGGCGACGCCAACTACAACATCCTGTTCGACTGGAGCGAGTTCACCTACAACGACGCCGGCCTGTGGATCAACAGTTCCCAGGTCGACATGTTCTCGGTGCCGCACGCGGTGACGGTGACCGGCGCGTCCGGGGCGACCAAGCGCACCGGTGACGTGGTCTCCAACGGGCGCAACAACGTGATCAGCCAGATCCGGGCGCAGTCGGGCTGGGCGAACACGGTCTACACCCGCCCGTCGGACGGCACGGTGCTGCGCGTGCTCGCCCCGGGCAAGGCGGCCGGGGCCGGGCTGTTCAGCGCCACCTACCTCGACGGGTACATCACCTCGGCGTGGAACGCGTACGCGTCCAAGACGCTGACCGTGGTGCCGTTCACCGACCAGCCCAACACCCGCTACTTCGGGCGGACCAGCGGCAGCGTCATGAATTTCACCAACTCGGCGGGCCAGCAGGTGGCGTCGTTCAACAAGCCGACCAGCGCCCACGTGTGGGGCTGCGACGGCAACCTGCAGGCGCCCAACGACCTGGTCGTCGGCCCGATCGCGCGCACCCTGTGCGCCGCGCTCAACCGCGGCACGCTGGGCACCATCGACACCCAGCCCAGCACCAACGCGGCCCAGTTCTACCAGAACAGCCCCACCAACCAGTACGCCAAGATCATTCACGCGAACATGGCCGACGGCAAGGCGTACGCGTTCGCCTTCGACGACGTCGGCGCGTTCGAGTCGCTGGTCCACGACGGCGACCCGCGCTCGGCGAGCATCGTGCTGAGCCCGTTCGGCGCGGGCGGGCCCCCGCCGAGCGGCCCGATCTCGTCGACCACCTGGTACAGCGTGATCAACAAGACCAGCAACAAGTGCGTCGACGCCCGCTCCTCGGGCACCGCGAACGGCACCGCGATCCAGCAGTACACCTGCAACAACAGCTTCGCCCAGCAGTACCTGTTCCAGCCGACCAGCGGCGGCTACGTGCGGATCAACAACCGCAACAACGCCAACCAGGTGCTCGACGTCAACGGGGTGTCCGGCGCCGACAACGCGCTGATCCACCTGTGGACCTACGGCGGGGGCAACAACCAGCAGTGGCTGCCCGTGTCCGAGGGCGGCGGGTACTACCACTTCGTGTCCCGGCACAGCGGCAAGTGCCTCGACGTCCCCGCGGCGTCGACGGCCGACAGCGTCCAGCTGGTGCAGTACACCTGCAACGGCACCGGGGCGCAGTCGTTCCGGTTGACCGCGCAGCCCTGACCGGGGCGGGGCGGTGCCGACGGGTGATCACCCGTCGGCACCGCCCGTCGGGGCGAACCTCGGGGAGCGCCCCCCGACCCGGAAACTGTGCCAGACTTGGACAGAGGGTAGTTTTCTCACCACCGGGAGGCTCGTCACGGCGGTAGACGAGGGCGCACTCGAGACCCGGACGGCCGGATGGGACCGGGTCGTGGTGAGCGTCGTGCTCACCGGCATCGCCTGGCTGGTGCTGTACGCGATCCTGCTGCGGACCACCCGCGACTCCCCCGACGCCTCCCGCCTGGTCGGCGAGGTGATCTACCTGGCGCCGATCGCGGCCGCGACGGCGCTGGCCGTCTACGCCGCCCGCCGCACCCGCCAGCGCGTCGGCACCGCCTGGCGGCTGCTGATCGTGTCGAACTCGCTGTGGCTCATCGGCGAGGCGACCTGGGCCGTGTACGCCTACACCTCGCCCGAGGGTGCGCCCGTGCCGTCGTTCGCCGACGCCGCCTACCTGCTCTCGTACGCCGTGGCGCTGCCTGCCATCGTGGTCGGCCTGGGCCTGGGCATGCTCGGCCGAACCCAGGGGCTGCTCGACGCCCTGCTCGTGGCCGCCGGCGCGGCGGCGATCGGCTGGCAGACCCTGATCAGCCCGCTCGTGCCCAGCAGCTGGACCGTGCCCGCCCTGGTCACCTTCCTCTATCCGGTGTTCTCGGTGAGCATCGTCAGCATCCTGGTGGCGGTCCTGCTCAGCGGCGCGCGCCAGGTGCCCCGCTCGATCATCCTGGTGGGCGCCGCGTTCGGCCTGTCCGCCGTCACCGACGGCGCGTACGCCTACCTGACCGCCGTCGACAAGTACCAGAGTTCCAGCTGGGTGAACCTCGGCTGGCAGATCGAAGCCGTCCTGCTGTGCGTGGCGGCCGTCGTGGCCGGCCGCCGGCGTGAGGCCGACCAGCCCCGCGCCCTCGACCCAGACCTGGCGTTCCTGCCGGCCGTGGTGGCCGTGCTCGCCGTCGGCGGCCTCGCCGTCGCCGACCTCGTGCTGGTCGGCCGGCTCAGCCTGGTGACGCTCGTGGTCACCATGGTGTTGCTGCTGGGCCTGCTGGTACGCCAGGTGGTCGCCACCCGGGACCGGGCCCGGCTCACCCAGGGGCTGCGCACCGCCGCGATAACCGACCAGCTCACCGGCCTGTACAACCGCCGCTTCTTCAAAGAGATGATCGACGTCGAGGCCGACCACGCCGAACGGCGCCGCCTGCCGCTCAGCCTCATCCTCATCGACCTGGACCACTTCAAGGAGGTCAACGACACCTACGGCCACACGGTCGGCGACGCGGTGCTCGCCGACGTCGCCCAGCGGCTGCGCCGGGAGGTGCGCGGCAGCGACCTGCTGTGCCGCTACGGCGGCGAGGAGTTCGTCTGCCTGCTGCCCGGCACCCCCGCCCCGGCCGCGTACGAGCTGGCCGAACGGCTGCGGCAGACCCTGCGCAGCACCCCGACGGCCATCGCCGGGGTGCCCGAACCCGTGACGCTCACCGCCTCGCTCGGGGTCGCCACCGACGAGCCCGGGCGCGGCCGGATCGACACCGACGCCCTCATCGACGAGGCCGACCAGGCCGTCTATCGCGCCAAGGCGCTCGGCCGGGACCGCGTCGTCGGCTCCGGCCAGCCCGCGGCGACCGCCGCGGACCCGGTCACCGACCTGCCCTCGGCGCTGGTGTGGATGGCCGACCGGATCGACCGGGCGCTGGGCGACCAGCAGTGCGCCGCCGCGGTGTCGCGCTGGGCGTTTCGCACGGCGTCGCGGCTCGGGCTGGACGAGGCCACCCAGCGCCGCACCGCGGCCGCCGCCCGGGTGCACGACATCGGCCGGATCACCAGCCTGGCCGCACACCAGCCCGACGAGCCGCGCGGCGTCGGCCGGGCCGAAGACCTCGGCCATCCGGCGCAGGGCGCACGCCTGCTCGTCGAGCTGGCCGGACGTCCCGACCTGGCACAGCTGGTCGCTGCGCACCACGAGCGCCACGACGGAGCCGGCTACCCGTACGGCCTGGCCGGCTCGGACATCCCGGTCGGCGCGCGGATCATCGCCGTGTGCGACGCCTGGGCCGTGCTGCGCAGCGGCGACCCGGGCCCGCCGGGGGCGCCGCCGCCGGACGGTCGCGACGAACTGGCCCGGGGGCGGGGCACCCGATTCGACCCTGCGGTCCTGGACGCGTTCCTGTCCCTGCTCGACGACGGCGCGCTCGACGACCCGGCGCGTTTCACCGAGCCGGGTGCCGCGCCGCCCGCCGTGCCGGCCTCCGCCGTCGCCGGAACCGAGCAGCGCACAGCGCCTCGCTGAGCCCGGCCGCCCGCGGCAGGCGCTACGAGCCGGTGCGCCCGGCAGCGGCGGCGGCCTGATCGGGGCCGCCGCCGCCGCACCCGGTATGCGGGCCTGACCGGGCAGGTGGCTCCGCATCGGAGAGTCACTTCGAGAGCTGGGCACACATCGATGGAGGTGATCACCATCCTGGGCGCCCGGCCGAGAAGGAGTCAAGAGCTTCCGGAAACTATCGGCGTATCCCTATCGAACGCGGGGCGGCGCGGCGCTGTCGCGTACGACGAGTTCGGTGGCCAGCTCCATCCGCGGGCTCTCCACGTGCTCACCCCTGGCCAGGCGGAGCACCGTGCGGGCGGCGACCATGCCCATCTCGGCGAGGGGCTGGCGGACCGTCGTCATCGGCGGCGACGACCAGCGCACCTCGGGCAGGTCGTCGAAGCCGACGACGCTGACGTCGTCGCCGACCCGCAGGCCCTGCTGGCGTACGGCCTCGTACACGCCGAGCGCCATCTGGTCGCAGGAGGCGAAGATCGCCGTCGGCGGGTCGGGCAGCCGCAGCAGGTGCGTGCCGCCGGCGAAGCCGGACTCGTGGTAGAAGTCGCCCTGGTAGACGAGCCCGTCGTCGATCGGCAGCCCGGCCGACTCCATGGCGGCGCGGTAGCCGTCCATCCGGGCCCGGCTGCACATCAGCTGGGGCAGGCCGGTGATGAACCCGATGCGCCGGTGGCCGAGCCGGATCAGGTACTCCGTGGCGGCCAGGCCGCCGGCCCAGTTGGTGGCGCCGACGGTGGGCGCGTCCTGCTGCGGGATGCCGTCGGCGTCGACGAGCACCACCGGGATGTTGAGCCGGCGCAGCTCCGCCTGCAGCGGCGGCTCGACCATCGACGTCACGAAGATGACGCCCTCGGTGGCCCGGTTGCGCACGCCGTCGAGCCACTGCTTGGCCGAAGCGTTGCGCCGGTGGATGGCCGAGACGACGGTGCCGACGCCGGCGGCGTGCGCGACGTCCTCGACCCCGCGGATGATCTCGACGGCCCACGGGCTGTCGAGGTCGGGGAAGACCAGGTCCAGCAGACCGGAGCTGGTGCGCGCGGCCGACGGGCGGCGGCGGTAGCCGTGCCGGGTGAGCAGTTCCTCGACCCGTTCACGGGTCTGCACGGCCACATCGGAGCGGCCGTTGAGCACGCGCGAGACCGTGGGCACGGACACCCCGGCCAGGTCGGCGATCGCGGCGATGGTGACCTTGCGCGTTTCTTTCTCAGCCACAGAAAGCTCCTCGGGACCGGCGCGACGGCAGGGGGTGCCGCCGCAACGGCCGCCGGTCAGGGTCCGGCAGCCTGGGCTCAGCGTAGTCATGAAAGTTTCGCACGACTACCGATACTCGTTACCGGTCCTGATTCTGTCAGCTCCGCGGGGCTGCGGCGCTGTCGCGTACGACCAGCTCGGTGGCCAGCTCCACCCGCGGGCTCTCGACCTTCTCCCCCTGGGCCAGGCGCAGCACGGTGCGCGCGGCCAGCAGGCCCATCTCGGCCAGCGGCTGGCGGACCGTGGTCAGCGGTGGCGAGGACCAGCGGACCTCGGGCAGGTCGTCGAAGCCGACGACGCTGATGTCGTCGGCGACGCGCAGGCCGCGGCGACGGACGGCCTCGTACACGCCCAGGGCCATCTGGTCGCTGGAGGCGAAGATCGCGGTGGGCGGGTCGGGCAGCCGCAGCAGCTGGCTGCCGCCCGAGAAACCGGCCTCGTGGTAGAAGTTGCCGGGATGGACGAGCTTGTCGTCGACCGCGAGGCCGGCGGCCTCCAGCGCGGCCCGGTAGCCGTCGATGCGGGCTCGGCTGCACATCAGCTGCGGCGGCCCGGCGATGAAACCGATGCGGGTGTGGCCGAGGCCGATCAGGTATTCGGTGGCGCGCAGCGCACCGGCCCAGTTGGTCGCGCCGATGGTCGGCGCCTCCTGCGGGGGCACCCCCGCCGGGTCGACGATGACCACGGGGATGTTGAGGCGGCGCAGTTCGGCCTGCAACGGTGGCTCCAACGTGGACGTCACGAAGATGACGCCCTCCGTGGAGCGGGTGCGCAGGTTCTCCAGCCACTGCTTGGCCGCCGAGGTGCGCCGGTGGATCGCGGACACC
>NZ_BONI01000067.1 GCF_016862635.1 Catellatospora coxensis
GGCCTGCCGCTGGCCGCGGGCGAGGGCTTCACCGGCCGCCGGTACGCCGCCGAGGGCGGGCTCGCCATCGGCGCGTACGACCCGGACGGCACGCTCGTCGCCGCCGCCGCGATCCGGCCCACCGGCAGCAGCGCCACCGGCACCGCGCTGGTCGACCCGGCGGCGCGCGGGCGCGGCCTGGGCGCCGCCGCGCTGGACTGGTGCCTGGCCGGGGCGGAGGTCATCGAGACCGAGTCGCTGACCGAGGCCGCGGCAGCCCTGTTCGCCGACCGCGGGCTGACCCAGACGTTCGCCGAGGACGTGATGCGCCACGACCTCAAGGCGATCCCCGACATCGCCCCGCCCGACGGCGTACGCCTCGTCGGCTGGGCGCCGGACACGGTGCGCCGCTTCCACGCGGCCTACCGGGCGGCGTTCGCGGAGCGGCCCGGCTTCCCGGACTGGGACCTGGACCAGTGGACCGGCTGGCTGGTCGACGACGACTTCCGGCCGCCGTGGTCGCTGCTCGCGGTCGGCCCGGACGGCGGCGACCTCGGCTTCGTGGTGTGCGGCGACGGCTGGCTGGTGCAGGTCGGCACCACACCGGCGGCGCGGGGCCAGGGCGTCGGCGCGGCCCTGACGGTCGCCGCCCTGCGCGCGGCCGCCGCCGACGGCGCGTCCGAGATGCTGCTCGACGTGAACGTGAACAACCCCGGCGCGGCCGCGCTCTACCACCGCCTCGGCTTCACCACCCTGGGTCGCCGCGCCCGCTTCGCCCGCCCGGCCTGATCCCGCCGGGCGGCGGCGAATGAGGCGAGTGAAGGTTTCGGCATCGACGATGCGGCAATAGGAGTGGCAAGGGCGGGCTGATTCCGCGACAGGCGATCGATGGGGATCGCCGTTGCCCTCGCGGGGTCGGCGCGACGCCCACATGCAGTGGGGCGGTTCGTGAACCGCGTACTCCGGGCTGCTTCGCTGCCGGTGTCGGCGCCCTCGGCAGACACCGAGGAGGTTTCGATGACCGAAGCCAGGCACGGCCGCGCGCAGTCGCCGGACGAGGCGGCAGTCGCGCGATCGCTGATGGCCGAGCAGCGGCGGATCACCGCCGAGACGGGCTGGACCACGTCCGGGGATGCCCTGCAGGCCGTCCGCAATCACCTGGTCGCCGTCATGGCGGCGACCAGATGACCCGTCCGCGGCGGGCTGAGCGGCCCGCACGTGGTCACGTCCGTTGCGGGAGCCGATCCGTCGGCTCCCGCGACGGTGTTTCGGCGACGTCCGGCAACCGGCGGACGGGTCGGGGCGCCGGTCAGATCCGGACGCGGGCCGCGTCGATCCAGGCGAGCACGCCATGGGCGCGGCTGCGGGCGGCCGCGGTGCGGGCCTGGTCGAGCAGCGCCGCCGCCTCCTCGTCCCGGCCCTCCTCGTAGGCGAGCTGGCCCAGCGCCAGCTTCGCCGCCGCGAGGCCCGGCAGGAAGCCCAGCTCCTGGCGGATCCGGGCGGACTCCTCCAGCTTCTCCCGGCCCCCGGCGCGGTCGCCCGCCTCCAGGTCGGCGAAGCCGAGGTGCCGCACCGCGTACGACCGGGTCAGCTCGTCCCCGCTGTCCTGGGCCAGGTCGTAGGAGCGCTGCAGCAGCGGCCGGGCGGTGTCCGCGTCGTCGCGCACCACCTGGTGGAAGCAGCCGAGCCAGAACAGCGCCTCGCTCTCGCCGCGCGCGTCGCCGAGCCGCGCGTAGAGTTCCGCGGCACGTTCGAACGCGGGCAGCTCGCCCGGGTCCTCCTCGCGCCGGTGCAGGAAGTCGGCGTGCAGCAGCCGGCCGCGGGCCAGGGACAGGTCGGCTTCGAGGCTGTCCAGGTCGCGGTGGGCGGGCTCGGTCGCGGTGGTGTCGCCGCCGAAGACGGCGTTCTCGTACGACTCGCTCGCGCGGGTCAGTCGTTCGTCCCCGTTCATGTCCACCAACCTAGTTGGACGGACGGCGCGGGCGCAGCCCCGACCGAGCTGCCCGGATCAGCCCTCGGCGTGCGCGAGCGCCCACGCGCCGATGCGTTCCAGCAGCTCGTCGGGGGCGGCGTTCTCGGCGTGGCCGAAGCCGGGCTCCAGCCACAGCTCCTTGGGCTCGGCGGCGTTGCCGTAGAGCTGCTCGGCGTGCTCGACGGGGAAGTACGCGTCGGCGTCGCCGTGCACGACCAGCAGCGGGATCGGGGCGATCAGCCCGGCCACGGCGTACGGCGGCTCGGGCACCGGGTCCCAGCCGCCGGACGCGATCCGGGTGCGCAGCGCGAGCCGGCCGACGAGCCGTCCCAGCCGCCGTTCCAGCACCCAGTGCACACGCCGCATCGGCGGGGTGCCCCGGTAGTACCAGCGGGCCGGCCCGCTGACGGCCACCACGGCGTCGACGCCGCGGTGCAGCGCCGCGTGGCGGACCACCACGGACGCGCCCATGGAGAAGCCGACCGTGACGATGCGGCGGTAACCCAGCGCGCGGGCCCATGCCACGGCCGCCTCGACGTCGTGGATCTCCAGGTCGCCGACCGTGGACAGGCCGCCGGAGCGGCCGTGCCCGCGGAAGTCGAAGCTGATCACCCCGGCGGAGCGGCCGAAGACCCCGGCGGCGCGGCGGACGGCCTCGCGCCGCCAGGAGCCGGTGAAGCCGTGCGCGACGACGATCGCCAGCCCGGGGTCTCCCGGGTCGTGGTGGGCGTCGACGCGTACGCCGTCGGAGGTGAGGAGAGTGCGGTCGGTCATGTCGGCGGTGCGCATGCGGTCAGGCCCGGCGTGCGCCGGGCGCGTCACTCACCGGCCACGTCGGCGTAGTGCTCGACGAACGGCGGCTTGGCGAAGAACGGGCTGAGGATGGTGCGCCACTGGGTGAAGCGGTCGGTGTTGCGGAAGTTCTCCACGTGCGCCTCCACCGACTCCCACTCGACCAGCAGCACGAAGCGCGACGGCGATTCGATGCCGCGGGTCATCCGCGTGGTGATGCAGCCCTCGGTCTCGGCGAGAATGGGCCGGGCCTGGGCGTACGCGGCGGCGAAGCCCTCCTCCTGGCCGGGCAGGACGTCGATCTGAGCGATCTCGAGCACCATGGCGATGATCCTCGCACGGCTGTCCGGCCCTGGCGCGGGTGCCCTAGGGTGTCGCCCATGCTCGACTGGCTGCTCAGCACCGCTTTCACCGTGTACGGCACACCGATGACCTGGGCCGAGGTGCTCGGCTTCGCGACCGGGGTGCTCAACGTGTGGCTGCTGGTGCGCCAGAACGTCGCCAACTGGGCCGTCGGCATCCTCAACGTGCTCCTGCTGGGCGTGGTGTTCGTCACCTACGGCCTGTACGCCGACGCGAGCCTGCAGGTGGTCTACGTGGTGCTGGGCCTGCTCGGCTGGTGGCAGTGGCTGCGGGGCGGCGAGCGCGGCGGCCGGCTGGAGGTGTCCCGCACGACCCGGACCGAGTGGACGGTGCTCGCGGCGGTCGGCGTGGCGGCGACCGCGGGGCTGTGGCTGCTGCTGGACCGGGTCACCGACTCCACGGTGCCGCTGCCCGACGCGCTGACCACGGTGCTCTCGCTCGTCGCGACGTACCTGCAGACCCGCAAGAAGCTGGAGAGCTGGTGGATCTGGATCATCGCTGACCTGATCTACATCCCGCTCTACCTGTACAAGGACCTGTGGCTGACCGGCACGCTGTACGTGGTGTTCCTGGGCCTGTGCGTGGCGGGCCTGCTGGCCTGGCAGAACGCGCTGCGGGCTCGGGCCGCCGAACCGGTCGCCGCATGAGCCGGGCGTACGCCCACGGCATGGTGGTGGGCAAGTTCTACCCGCCGCACGCCGGCCACCACCTGCTGATCCGGGCGGCGGCCGCGGCGTGTGCCGAGGTCACCGTGGTGGTCGCGCCGTCGCGGCAGGAGTCGATCCCGCTGGACACCAGGCTGGACTGGCTGCGCGAGGAGCACGCGGACACCCCGTGGGTGCGCTTCGCGGGCCGCTACGACGACCTGCGCGTCGACTACGACGATCCGGCGGTATGGGACGCGCACTGCGCCGTGTTCCGCGAGGCGCTCGGCGACCGGCCCGTGGACGCGGTGTTCAGCTCGGAGAAGTACGGCGACGAGCTGGCCCGCCGGTTCGGGGCGGTGCACGTGGAGGTCGACACGCCCCGCGTGGCCTGCCCGGTGTCGGGCACCGCGGTGCGCGCCGATCCGGTGGCGCACTGGGCGATGCTGTCCGCGCCGGTGCGGGCCTGGTTCACCCGCCGCGTGGTGGTGCTCGGGGCGGAGTCGACGGGCACCACGACGATGGCCGCCGCGCTCGCGGAGCACTATGCCGCGCGCGGCGGGGTCTGGGCGTCCACCCGCTGGGTGCCCGAGTACGGCCGTGAGCTGACCCAGCGCAAACTGGACCTGCTCCAGGCAGCCGACCCGGCCGCCACGGTGTTCGACGTGACCTGGGACCGCGCCGACTTCGTCGAGGTGGCCCGGGTGCAGTCGGCGGCCGAGGACGCGGCCGCCCGGTCGGGCTCGCCCCTGTTGATCTGCGACACCGACGCCCTGGCGACGCAGGTTTGGGAGGAGCGTTACCTGGGCAGTTCGTCACCGCAGGTGCGCGCGCTGGCCCGGCGTCCCGATCTGTACCTGTTGACCTCGCCTGTCGGGGTCGCCTTCGACGACGACGGGCTGCGGGACGGGGAACACCTGCGCGGCTGGATGACCGGCCGGTTCCGCGAGGTGCTCGCGGATTCGGCGGCGCCGGTCGTCGAGTTGTCCGGATCACACGAGGTGCGGTTGAGGACGGCGGTGGCGGCGTGCGAGCAGGTGCTGAGCGCGGGCTGGAGGCTGGCTGCACCACTTGGCTGACCTGGCCAGACGTCCCTTATGACCCGATGCCTCGTCCGTGCGGGCGACCCCGTCTGGGTTTACAGGTTCGCGTGGTAAACAATAGAGAGACGCGGGAGGGGAGTATCCCTCACGACGGTGTCGTCAGCACGGCTCCCCCCGGCCACCATAGGCCTGGTGTGATCCCGGCATCGTCGGTCACCGGCTGCAGGCCGGTGGCAGGAGAGACCTCCGGGGCAAAAATGATGCCGACCGGAGGTCTGTTCATATGAACGTGTCCACTTGGGAATGGGCCGCCACCCTGATCGGGTTGCTGGCGCTGCTGACCTTCGACTTGATGATCATCGGGCGGCGCCCGCATGAGCCCTCGATGAAGGAGGCGACCGGTTGGGTCGTCTTCTACGTCGCTCTGGCCTGCGCGTTCGGCGCCTGGATCTTCTACAGCCACGGCTCGCAGTACGGCCAGGAGTTCTTCGCCGGCTGGGTGACCGAGTACAGCCTGTCCGTGGACAACCTGTTCGTCTTTGTGATCATCATGAGCCGGTTCGCCGTGCCGCGCATATACCAGCAGAAGGTCCTGCTCATCGGTATCGTGCTGGCGCTGATCATGCGCGGTGCGTTCATCGCGGCCGGCGCCGCGCTGGTGTCGCGGTTCGTGTGGGTGTTCTACATCTTCGGCGTCTTCCTGATCTACACCGCGTACACGCTCACCAAGCACGGGGAGAGCGACGAGGCGGACTTCAAGGAGAACGCGCTGATCCGGTGGAGCCGCCGGGTGCTGCCGATCAGCAAGGAGTACAACGAAGCGAAGATGACCGTGGTGCAGAACGGCAAGCGCTTCTTCACCCCGATGCTCATCGTGATGATCGCCATCGGCACCACCGACCTGATCTTCGCGCTCGACTCCATCCCCGCGATCTTCGGCCTGACCAAGGAGCCGTTCCTGGTCTTCACCGCGAACGTGTTCGCCCTGATGGGCCTGCGCCAGCTGTACTTCCTGCTCGGCGGCCTGCTGGACCGCCTGGTCTACCTGTCGCTGGGCCTGGCCGCCGTGCTCGGCTTCATCGGCGTGAAGCTCATCATGGAAGCCCTCGCCGGCAACAACGTCCCGTTCATCAACGGCGGCGAGCCCATCACCGCGGTCCCGCACATCAGCATCGGCGTCTCGCTGAGCGTGATCATCGGCATCCTGGCCATCGCCACGGTCGCCAGCCTCATCAAGTCCTCCCGGGAGGCCAGGAACAACCACGAGGAGAAGTCCCCCACCCCCGTGGGCTGACCCTCACCTCATCTCCACCCCGAGAGCCCCGCCCGGCCCCGCCGGACGGGGCTCTCGCCACATGATCCCGACGATCTTGCGCGAACTGTTGCTCTTATGGGCGTTTTGGGAGTGTCATACCCACAGCTCACGCAAGATCGCCGCGGTGGCGGGGTCAGGGGGTGATGCGGCCGGCGGCGGTGAGGGTGGCGACGCGGGTGGGGCGGAGTTGTTCTTCGACGACGAGGAAGGCGTCGCCGCAGGCGTGGAGCATGTGGCGGCGGCCGTCGGGGGTCGGGGGTTCGGTGACGAAGCCGACGTGCTGGACGCGGCCGTCGGGGCGGGCGAAGAAGTAGAGGTCGCCGGGGCGCTCCGTGCCGAGCGGGACGTCCGTGGTGGCGGGCTGCTGGTCGTAGGCGTCGCGGGGGATGGTCACGCCGAGTTGGCGGAAGGCCAGGTGGACCAGGCCCGAGCAGTCGATGCCGTACGGGGTCAGGCCGCCCCAGACGTAGGGGACGCCGCGCCAGGCGCGGGCCACCTCCAGCGCGGCGACGCCGACCGCCACGGCCGTGCCGTTGTCGGTGGACTCGCGCACGCTGAGCTGGTCGAGTGGGAGCCAGCCGGGGTATCCCCGCGGGTCCAGCCTGGCGGCGGGCTGCGCGGTGGCGACCACGCGGGCCCAGCCGTCGCGGATCTCCTCGATCAGCACGGGCTCGCCGTGCAGCAACTGGGTGAGCACGCCGTCGTACATGCGGCCGGTGTCGTCGAGGCCGGCCGCCCAGGAACGGAGGTCGCAGCGCGGGCCCAGGGCGGCGGCGTCGACGCCGGGACGGGGCGCGTCGGGGCGGGACCAGAGGGTCGCCACCGGGGCGGTCACCGTGGCGATCTTCATGCCGACATCTCGATTCACTCGGCCGAGCCGGATGGAGGCAGCGACACGCCCAGGCCGGGGGCGTCGGGCAGGACCACCGTGGCGCCCTCGTAGCGGATGCCGCCGGAGACCGGCGAGTCGGACAGCCACCAGGCCGCGTCGAGGTCGCTGACGACCGTGGTCGGGTGGGCCGCGACCAGGCTCGCCGCCGCGCCGATGCCGACCGGTCCCTCCATCATGGAACCGACGCAGGTGCCCAGGCCGTGCGCGGCGGCCAGCTCCAGCAGCGTACGGGCCACGGTGAGCCCGCCGCTCTTGGCGAGCTTCACGTTGACCAGGTCGGCCGCCCGGCGGCGGATCACCTCGACCAGGTCGCGCAGGCCGAACACCGACTCGTCCGCCATGATCGGCAGGTCGGCGCGGGCGCTGACCCAGGCCAGGCCGTCCAGGTCGTGCCGGGCCACGGGCTGCTCGACCAGCTCGACCGGCAGCTCCAGCGCGGCGATGCGGTTGACGATGGTCACCGCCTCGCGCGGGGTCCAGCCCTGGTTGGCGTCCAGGCGCAGCCGCAGGCCGGGCTCCAGAGCGTCGCACACGGCTCGGATCCGGGCCAGGTCGCCGGCGGCGTCGGTGCCGACCTTCAGCTTCAGCACCGTGAAGCCCTCGGCCAGGCGCTGCTTGGCGGCCACGGCCAGCGCGCCCGCCTCGCCCGCGGACAGCGTCACGTCGGTGGGCACCGTCAGGTTCGTGCCGCCGAGCAGCCGTACCAGCGGAATGTCCAGGCGTCGCGCGGCCAGGTCGTGCAGGGCGATCTCGACGGCCATCTTGGCGGCCTCGTTGCCGACGACGGCGCGGGCCACGTCCCGGCAACGGGCGGCCAGGTCGTCGGGGTCGCGGCCCAGCAGCAGCGGGGCCATCATCTCCTCGACGCAGGCCTGCGAGCCGGCCAGGCTGGCCCCGGTCACCGCCCAGACCTGCGGGGCCTCGCCGAAGCCGGACCGCCCGTCGGCGTCGACGACCTCCACCAGCAGCGTCTCCACGGCGGTGGCCCGGCGCAGCGCGGTCACGAAGGGCGTGTGCAGCGGCGCGGAGATCCGGCGCGTGCGAACTGCGGTGATCGACACGCTTTCGACCCTACTTCTGAAGCGGATGCTGCAGAAGCACCGATCGGTAACGACTGACCGCCGGGGTCAGCGCGCTGCCAGCTCCGCCCAGCTCGCCGCCGCGATCCGGCCCAGCAGGCGGCAGGCGTCGGCGTCGGACACGTCACCGGTGGTGCAGGCCGCCAGCAGGTACGGCGCGGCGTCGGGCGGGAAGATCAGCGCGCTGCTGTGCCGCTCGCCGGTGACCCAGCCGTTCTTCAGCGCCACCCGGGTGCCCTCGGGCAGTCCCAGGTGCAGGTCGTCCTTGCACTCCTGGGCGGTCAGCACGTCGATCATCGCGGCGGACCCGGCGGCCGGCGTCAGCCGGTCGGCGGCCAGCGCGCCGAACAGCGCGGCCAGGTCGGCGGCGGTGACCTCGTTGCTGATCCCGCTCTCCCGGGCCGGGTAGTCCTCGATGCCGCGGTCGGTGTGCGCCCGGGTCGCCCCGGCGAGCTTCCACACCTCGTTGACCTGTGCGAACGCCTGCTCGTTGGGGCCCAGCGCGCCCAGCACCAGGTTCGTGGCGAGGTTGGACGAGCGCACGATCATCCGCTCGATCAGCCAGCGCAGCGGCGCGCTGCCGCCGACGCGGTCCCAGACCTGCTGGTCGCTGTCGTACGCCGGGTCGTTGGTGTAGACCGGGGCGCCCGGCGCGGCCGATACGTGCTCGTTGTGCACGGGGATCTCGGCGTCCAGGTCGAGCCGGCCCGCCTCGGCGGCCCGGAAGGCGGCGGCCATCACCCCGACCTTCATGGTGCTGGCCGCGTAGTGCAGGTGGTGCTCGGCGCGCGCGAACACCGCGGACCCGTCGAGCGGGCCGCACCACACCGAGGCGGTGCCGGGGAAGGCGTCGAGTTCGGGCGTGAGGCTCTGCAGCGTGATCACGGTTTGGCAGCGTACCGACTTCCGGGGCGGCGGCATGCCCCGGGCTCCGTTAGAGTCCCGCGCCGTGACGGAATTGATCCCCCCGCACCTCTCCTCGCCGGTCCCGCGTCCGGACCGCGTCTACCGCTGCCAGAACTGCGGCCGCAGCCCGGCGGCGCCGGTGAGCTTCCGCGCCCACCGCGGCCTGATCCTCGTGATGAGGTTCTTCAAGGAGAGCGGCATCTTCTGCCGCACCTGCGGCCTGGCCGTCTTCCGCACCATGACCAGCCGCACCCTGGTGCAGGGCTGGTGGGGCTGGTGGTCGTTCGTCATCACCCCGGCCATCCTGCTCTACAACCTGTTCGACCGGGCCAAGCTGAACAAGCTCACCGAACCGGTGCCCGCCCCCGGCGGCATGTTGGGTGCGCCGTGGGACCCGGGCAAGCCGCTCCACCGGCGCGCCACGATCGCGGGCCTGCTCGTCCCGCTGACCGTCGTGGGCGCGTTCGGGTACGGCATCGTCAGCAGCGGCACGGCGGCGAGCAAGGTCGGCCGGTGCGTCGTCTCCGCCGGCCGGGACGAGACCGAGTTCGTCGACTGCGCCGAGCCGAACGAAGGCATGGTGACCCGGGTGGTCGACCGCACGGATCTGTGCCCGTCCGGCACGATCGACATCGTCGAGGGGTACACCTACCAGCGCGGTCGCGTCACCGACACGTACTTCTACTGCATCGGCCCGGACCTGTCCTGACGGCTTTGTGCGCCGCGTCTGTCATGGACGCTGGCCTGTGTCGTCGACTCCGGGGCGCGGATTGTCGATGTCATAGGCCAGCGTCTATGAAGGTGGGTCCGGTGGCGGGACGGTCGCCGGCCGGGCAGGGCAGGGCGGCCGGGTCGGGCGGTTCGGGCGGTTCGGGCCGGGCGGGTCAGGCTGTACGGCGTTCGGCCCAGCCGGTGGCCAGCAGGAACTGCGCGGCGATGTAGGTGACCATCACCCAGACCGGCGGGCCGGGGATGGTGAACGCGTCGGCGACGCGTACCGCGATCAGCAGGTCGGAGATCAGGAACAGGCCGCCGCCGAGCGCGGTGCGCCAGCCGAAGGCCGAGGCCAGCGCGGCGGTCGACGACAGCAGCGTGCCGTACACGGCCATCGGCACGGCCAGCCCCGCCTCGGACAGCGCCGGCCACAGCCAGGTCAGCGCGCCGACCAGGAAGATCGCGTATCCGATCGGGACCAGCAGCATCGGCAGCCGGCGCACCCGGGCGAGCGCGCCGTGGCGGACGAAGGTCGTCACGTAGCAGACGTGCGCGGTGCCGAACAGCGCCATGCCGATGATGAACGCGGTGCTGCCCTCGAACTGCAGTGCCACGTCACCGGCCCAGGAGAACAGCAGCGCGGCGAGGATGCCGGTGGTCGGCCGCACGCCCTTGGCCCGCTGGTTCAGGTAGTACCACAGCGCCAGCAGGGGCAGCAGCAGCGGCTTGGTCGCCCAGTCCAGCGGCTTGCTCTGCAGCCCGGCCGCGAGGATGTTGAGGGCCGAGGCCACACCGAAAAGGCCCAGCACAAGCCGGTCCGCACGCATAGTGGATCTCCCGAGGGGTAAGGGGTCCGCGCAGCATACCCACCGGTAGCCACCCCGCAACACCCCCGCCCGCACCACCGCGTTGATCATGAACTTATGGCACGGCTCGGCGGCGATTCGCGGCCACAACTTCATGATCGACGCAGCGAGAAGGCCCCCGGCGCGCGGTGGCGCGGCGGGGGCCCAGGGGCCTGGCGGTGCGGGTCAGGCGTGCTTGCGGCGGGCGGCGAGGCGGCCGCGCTGGGTCTGGTCGAGGATGACCTTGCGGATGCGTACCGCCACCGGGGTGACCTCGACGCACTCGTCCTCGCGGCAGAACTCCAGCGCCTGCTCCAGGGACAGCTTGCGCGGCGGGATCAGCTTCTCGGTCTCGTCGGAGGTCGAGGCCCGCATGTTGGTGAGCTTCTTCTCCTTGGTGATGTTGACGTCCATGTCGTCGGAGCGCGAGTTCTCGCCGACGATCATGCCCTCGTACACCTCGACGGTCGGCTCGACGAACAGCGTGCCGCGCTCCTGGAGGTTGGTCATCGCGAACGCGGTCACCACGCCGGAGCGGTCGGCGACCAGCGAGCCGTTGTTGCGGGTGCGCAGCTCGCCGAACCACGGCTCGTACTTCTCGAACACGTGGTGCAGGATGCCGGTGCCGCGGGTGTCGGTCAGGAACTCGGTCCGGAAGCCGATCAGGCCGCGGGCCGGGACCAGCCACTCCATCCGGATCCAGCCGGTGCCGTGGTTGACCATCTGCTCCATGCGGCCCTTGCGGGTGGCCAGCAGCTGGGTGATCACACCGAGGTGCTCCTCGGGGGAGTCGATGGTCAGGCGCTCGACCGGCTCGTGCAGCTTGCCGTCGATGTCCTTGGTGACCACCTGCGGCTTGCCGACGGTCAGCTCGTACGACTCGCGGCGCATCTGCTCGACGAGGATGGCCAGCGCCAGCTCGCCGCGGCCCTGCACCTCCCACGCGTCGGGGCGCTCGGTCGGCAGGATGCGCAGCGACACGTTGCCGATGAGCTCCTTGTCGAGCCGGTCCTTGACCATGCGTGCGGTGACCTTGGCGCCCTTGACCCGGCCGACCAGCGGCGAGGTGTTGGTGCCGATGGTCATCGAGATGGCGGGCTCGTCGACGGTGATCAGCGGCAGCGGGATCGGGTTCTCCGGGTCGGCCAGGGTCTCACCGATCATGATGTCGGCGATGCCGGCGACGGCGATGATGTCGCCGGGGCCCGCCTCCTCGGCCGGCTTGCGCTCCAGCGCCTCGGTCATCAGCAGCTCGGAGATGCGTACGTTCTGCTGGGTGCCGTCGGTCTTGCACCAGGTGACGGTCTGGCCCTTGCGGATGCGGCCCTCCCGGACCCGGCACAGCGCGAGGCGGCCCAGGAACGGCGACGCGTCGAGGTTGGTGACGTGCGCCTGCAGCGGCGCGCCCTCGGTGTAGGTCGGCGCCGGGATGGTGTCCAGCAGCGCCTGGAACAGCGGCTGCAGCGAGTCGCTGTCGGTCGGGACCTTGCCGTCCTCGGGCTGGGTCAGCGAGGCGATGCCGTCGCGGGCGCAGGCGTACACGATCGGGAACTCGATCTGCGACTCGTCGGCGTCGAGGTCGAGGAACAGCTCGTAGGTGTCGTCCACGACCTCCTTGATCCGCGCGTCGGGCCGGTCCACCTTGTTGATGACCAGGATGATCGGCATGCGGGCCTTGAGCGCCTTGCGCAGCACGAAGCGGGTCTGCGGCAGCGGGCCCTCGGAGGCGTCCACCAGGAGGATGACGCCGTCGACCATGGTCAGGCCGCGCTCGACCTCACCGCCGAAGTCGGCGTGGCCGGGCGTGTCGATGATGTTGATGGTGACCTGCTCGCCGCTCTCGCCGACGTACTTGACGGCGGTGTTCTTGGCGAGGATCGTGATGCCCTTCTCCCGCTCCAGGTCGCCGGAGTCCATGACCCGGTCGGCGACCGCGGCGCGCGCGTGGAAGGCGCCGGCCTGCTTGAGCATGGCATCGACGAGCGTGGTCTTGCCGTGGTCGACGTGGGCGACGATCGCGACGTTACGGAGATCGGGGCGGGTAAGCATGTCTCCATTCTCCGGCAGGCGTGATCGAAAACAGCGGTCGGGGTCGTTCGCGTGGCGGGTATCACCCGGATGAATGGGTGTCTTTCGCGCGTAAGTTCCGTTATTGGTGGTATGTCGGCCACGCCGCGTACCGTCCTGCGCACCGCTCTGCTCGCGCCCTTCCTGCTGCTCGCCGCGATTCCGGCCCCGCTGGCCGTGGCCGCGGCGCCCCGCGCCGTGCCCGCCGGGGCGGTCCCGGCCGCGACCGGTGGACTGCCGGCCGCGATCGCCGATCCGACAGCGCCGAGCGCCCGGATCAACACCGACGGGGGCGTGGTGAGCGTGCGGTCCGGCCCCGCCACGGACAAGCGCGCCATGGCCTCCCTCGGCGACGACACCCGGGTCGCGGTGCACTGCAAGGTGTGGGGCGAGCAGATCACCGGCACCGAACGCCGCTCGGCGTACTGGGTACGCGTCGGCGCGGACCGCTACCTGCCGGACGCGTTCCTGGCCTGGCCGGCGACCCGGCCCGAGGTGGCGTGGTGCGGGTCCGGCGGCACCGGCGCGGTCACCGCGCGGGTCGCCACCGGCGGCTCGGTGCTCAACGTGCGCCGCGAGCCGGGCACCCGGGCGGCCCGGCTCGGCACCGTGGACGACGGGCAGGTGCTGGCCGTGCTGTGCCAGGCCACCGGCGAGCAGGCCGCCGGGTCGGCCGGCTGGCTGCGGCTGCCCGGCGGCCGGTACGTCGCCGAGTCGTTCGTCCGCTGGTCACCGCAGCGCCCCTGGCTGCCCTGGTGCGGGCAGGAGCCGGTGCGGGTGCCGCCCGCGTCGGCGGGTGACTTCGTGGAGCAGGCGTCCGCTCCGGCGCGGGCCGCGGCCCGTACCAGCGGCGTCCCCGCCTCGGTGCTGGTGGCGCAGGCGGTCGACGCCTCGGACTGGGGCCGGTCCGCACCCGCCCGCCGCGATCACAACTACTTCGACACGGCCTGCACCCCGCCGGCCGCGAACCCGCCAACCGTGGTGAAACCGCAGCCGGCCGCGAACTCTCCGGCCTCCGGGACGTCACCGGTCGCGGGTCCGCGGGGTGCCGCGAGCCCGCAGACCGGTGGACCGCAGACCGCGGCGAGCCCGCAGCCGAGCGGGACTCCGCAGGCGGCTGCGAACCCGCGGGCCGACGTGCAGAAGACGGCCGTCGCGCTGGGCTGCCGCGCCTACGGCGGGACCTCGCTGCGGGCGTACCGCGATCAGGCGGGCTCGTTCGCCGATCACGCCGCGCTGCTGGCCCGCGTGCCGGAGCACGTCCGGGCGCTGGGCCACGCCGGTGACCCGGAGCGTTTCGTGCGGGAGCTGCAGGCCGCCGGGTACCCGGGCGGGGCCCGCTACGCCGACCGGATCATCGACCTGATGCGCCGGTACGACCTCTACCGGCTGGACGCCGTGCGTTAGCCGTTCCCCCGTCCGGGCGACCCGCCACCGGCCGATCGGCCACAAACGGCAGGCGGGGTCAACCGCGCGGCGAGCCTTGATCGCTTATGGCATGGCGGTCACCACGGGTTCGGGCAGAGGTTGGCGATGGTTCGGCTGGTATTGAGCGCTATCCGGGAGCGGCTGGGCGAGACGGCGCTGCTGGGCGTGCTGGCCGCACTGGTCGTGGCGGTGGGTGTGGCGGGTCCGCTGTACGCCGACGCCGCCGCGCGCAACGTCCTGGCCGCGTCCGCCGCGGCGGCCACCCCGGGCGAGCAGAGCCTCACCGTCACCGTCGAGATGACCGCCCGCAACGGGATCGCGGCCGCGCTCGCCGAACTGCGTGGCTCGATCGCGGTGGTCCCGGCGGGCCCGGGGGTACGCGAGATCCGGGGCGGCTACCGCCGCGGCTCGGTCACGCCCCGCGAGTCCGCCGCCCCGATCGAGGTCCTGCTCGCCGCCCGCGACGACGTCTGCGCGCACCTGGCGCTGACCGGAGCCTGCCCGGCGCGGCCCGGCGAGGTGGCGCTGGCCGCCACGACCGCGCGCCGGCTCGGGCTCGTCGCGGGCGACACGTTCGCGTTCCAGGTCCAGCCCACGGCTCCGCCGGCCACGCTGCGGGTGACCGCGGTGTACGACGTGGACGGCGCGGGCGGCGGGCTCACCGACTCCTACTGGGCGGGCCGGCGGGAGCTGACCCCGGTGCCGCTGCGCGTGGAGAACCCGGTCTTCACGGTGCCCGACACGCTGCAGACGCTCGGCGCCGACACCTTCCAGGCGACCCTCGACCACGTCGCCGACCTGACCGCGATGAGCCCCGACGACGTCGAAGCCCTGGCCCGGACCCTGCGCTCGGCCGAGGAGCCGGGGCGCGGCATCGCCGTCACGGGCGGGCTGTCCCGGCTGCTCCCGCAGATCGTCGCCGACCGGGACACGGTGGCGGTGCCGGTGGTGGTCGGCGCCGTGCTGCTGCTCGGCGTCGCCTGGTGGGTGCTGCTGCTCGGGGCCGGACACGCGGCGGCCGAACGGCGTACCCAGGCCGTGCTCGGGGCGTTGCGCGGCGCGCCGGCCCGGCACCGGGCCGCGCTGACGGCCGGACCGGGAGTGCTGACCGTGCTGGTCGCCCTGCCGGTCGGGCTGGTCCTCGGCCGGTCGCTGGCACAGCTGCTGGCGTGGGCCACCATGGCCGCGCCCGGCCCGGTGCCGCTGTCGGCGACCGCGCTGGCGGTGGCGGGCGGGCTGACCCTGGCCGTGCTGGTCAGCGTGGTGTTCGCGCAGGTCCGGGTGCACCGCGGCGGCGTGCTCGACGCGCTGCGGCAGGTGCCCGCCCGGCGGGGCGCGGCCGGCGGCATCGCGGTCGTCGTCGTGGTGGTCCTCGCCGTCGCGGCGGCGTGGCAGCTGCGCACCGGCGACGCGCAGGTGCTGGGTCTCGCGGAGACGGTGCTGCCCGCGGCCGCGCCGGTGCTGATGCTGGTCGCGGCTGGGCTGGTCGCCGCCCGGACGGTGCGCCCGCTGGCCGGGCTGCTCGGCCGGGCGGGGCTGCGGACGGGACGGGTGGGCACGGCGCTCGGCGCCCTGTACGCCTCGCGCCGCCCCGGCATGGACCGGCTGGTCGCCCTCGTGGTCATCGTGATGGCGCTGCTCGCCCAGGCCGCGTACGGCTGGCAGGGGTTGCAGGGCGCGGAGCAGGAGCAGGCCCGGCTGGCGCTGGGCGCGGCCGAGGTGGTCCGGGTCCGCGCGCCGTCGCGCGCCGCGCTGCTGCACCTGGTGCGCCAGGCCGACCCGGCCGGTGACTGGGCCATGGCGGTCGCCCGCCAGGAGTCGTCGACCGGCACGACCGTCGCCGTCGACACCGCCCGCCTGGCCCGCGTCGCGTACTGGCCGGCCGGCGCGGGTGTCCCGGCCGACCGGGTGGCCCGGCAGCTGCGCCCGACGGCCAATCCCTCGCTCCGGATCACCGGGGCGGCGCTGCTGCTCGACCTCACCATGCCGGAGACGCTGCACATCGACCTGCCGCTGACCGCGGTGCTGGACGGGCCGCGCGGCGAGCCGGTCATCGCCACCGCGGCCGCCGTTCCGGGTTCCGGGCGGCACCAGCTGCGCCTGGACGTGCCCGCGTGCGCGGAAGGGAGCGGCTGCCGGCTGGCCTGGCTGAGCTTCCGCTTCGACCCCGGCGGCGTGGTGCTGCACGGCATCGCCCAGGCCGCCCCGGACGCGGTGGTCGCCGACGCGGTCGCGATGACCGACCCGGCCCGCTGGCGGACCACCATCGGCGCCGCGGGGGTCACCCTGTCGCCGCTGCCCGGCGGGCTGGCCGTCGACTACGAGCCGGTCGACCCGCGCTACCCGGATCCGGAGGTACGCGTGCAGGTCGCCGACGTGCCGCTGCCGGTGCCCGCCGCGCTGGCGGGGGAGGCCCGGCTGGCGCACGACCGCACCGTGGTGCGCGGGGAGATGCTCAGCCCGCTGCGCCGCCCCGTCGACGTGGTCGCGGCGGCGCCCGCCCTGCCCGGGGCCGGCACGCAGGGGCTGCTGGTCGATCTGGAGTACGCCGACCGGGCGAACGACAGCATGGACAACATCGCCGACCTGCAGGTATGGCTCGCGCCGGACGCCCCCGCCGACGCGCTGGACCGGCTGCGCGCGACCGGCCTGGTGCCCGTGTCGGCGGAGACGGCCGGGCAGCGCACCGAGCACCTGCTCGCCGTCGGGCAGGGGCCCGGGTCCCGGTTCCGGTTCGGGGCGGCCTTGCTGGCGGTGCTGCTGGTGATGGTGGCGGTGTCCCTGGTGGTGGCCGTCGACGGGCCGCGCCGCGGGGCCGAGCTGGCCGCGCTGCGTACCCAGGGCGTGCCGCAGCGGGCGGTACGCCGGGCCACCCGCAGCGGCTACCTGCTGATCGTCGCCGCGGCCGCCGCCGGTGGCGGGCTGCTCGGCGCGGCGGCCGCGGACGACCCGCCCGCCTCCTCGGTGCTGCCGGTCGCCGTCCTGGTGGGAGCGGGCCTGCTGCTGACCGCCACGGCGTACGTCGTGGGCACCCGGCTGTCCCGGGTCACCGGACTGGACCTGGAGGACGGCCGATGACGACGCTGCTGTGGGAGATGATCCGCGAGCGCCGCGCCGCCGCCCTGATCACGTTCCTGCTCACCCTCGCCGCGGCCGCGGCCGCCGCCGGTGGCCCGGTGTACCACGCCGCGGCGGCGCAGTCGCTGCGGCTGGACCAGATCGCGCAGGCCCCGGTGACCGAGCGGGTGCTGACGGCGTCGCAGCTGACCAGCTCCGACGAGTCCGTCGAGACCCGCCCGACCGCCCTGCCCTACGTCGCGCACATGCGCACCGTGTACGGGCTCCAGCTGCAGGGCGCGGCCGGTGGCGCGCAGGGAACCGACACCCTGCTGGCGGCGCGCAGCGGCGTGTGCCGGGAATTGGTCGTCACCGCAGGGCGGTGCGCGGTCGCCGACCGGGAGGCGGTGCTGCCCGACGGCGCGCCGGAACTGCTGGGCGTACGCCTCGGCGGGGTGGTCTCCTTCACCGCGCCCGGGATCGATCCGGTGCGGTTCACCGTCGTCGGCACGTACCGCCGTCCGGACGCCGCCGACCCGTACTGGGCCGACCGGGTCTCGCTGCTCGGCGTCGAGCAGCCGGTGCTGTTCGTGACGGACCGCTCGCTGGAAGGCTTCGGCGGCCAGGCGACGAGGACCGTCGACCTGGTGGCCGAGCCGGCGGCGTTCACCGACACGGCGGGGCTGGCCGGGCGGATCGAGGAAGTGTTCAAGCAGCTCAGGGCCGGGGGATACGCCGGAAGCACGCTGATGCCCGACCTCGGCAAGCGCATCGAGCAGGGCGACCGGATGCTCGCCGACACGGTCACCGTGGCCGCTGTGCCGCTGATCCTGATCTGCTGGTTCGTGCTGTTCCTGGCCGTCGCCGCCGGTGTCGACCAGCGGCGTGAGGAGCTGGGCCTGGCCGCGCTGCGCGGCACGCCCGGCCGGCTGCGCTGGGCGCTGCCGTTCGCCGAGGTGGCCGTGCCGGTGCTGGCCGCGGCGGTGCCGGGCCTGCTCGCCGGGTACGCGGCCACGGCGGCCCTGGTCCGGGTGGTGCTGCCGGGCAGCACGGTGCAGTGGGACGGGGCCTCGCTGCGCTTCGCCGCGTTCGCGGTGCTCGGGGCCCTGCTCGCGGGCGCTTTCGCCCAGGTCGGCGCGCTGCGTACGCCGGTGCTCGGGCTGCTGCGGCGCAGCGGCTCGCCGCGCCGGGGCCGGTTCGCGACCGCGCTGGAGGTGGCCGTGGGCAGCCTCGCCGCGGTCGCCGGCTACCAGGCCGCCGCGGCGGGCGACGCGGGCGGCATCGGCCTGCTCGCGCCGGTCTGCCTCGGGCTGGCCTGCGGCCTGCTGGGGGCGCGCCTGCTGCCGCTGGTCGCGGCACGGGTGGCGCGGAGCGCGCTGCGCCGAGGGCGCTGGCGCACCGGGCTCGCCGGGTTCGCGCTGGCCCGGGTGCCGGGCACGGGGCGACTGGTGGTGCTGGTGACGGTCGTGTTCGGGCTGCTCGGCTTCGCGGTCACCGCGTACGACACGGCCGGGCGGGCCTGGGACGAGCGGGCCCGGGTGCAGACCGGCGCGGCCCGGGTGGCCGTGGTGCAGAACGCGTCCGCGGTGCAGCTGCGCTCCGCCGTGGCGGCGGCCGACCCGGACGGGCGCTTCGCGATGGCGGTCTCCCGGTACAAGAGCAACCAGCTGCAGAACATCGTCGCGGTGGACACCACCCGCCTGGCACGGGTGGCGAACTGGCCCGACGCCGCCGGCCTGGACCCCGGGGCGGTGGCCGGCCTGCTGCGGCCCGCCGAGCCGACGGCGGTCATGTTCCGCGCGCGCAAGCTCATCGTCGAGGTGACCGTGGACAGTCCCGACCCGGAGCTCTCGCTGCAGCTGCGGCTGCTGGTGATCTCCGACCGCGGGCTGCGGCACGACCTGCGCATGCCCGGCCTCAGGCCCGGCCTGCAGCGGCTGGAGGCCGACGCCACGCTCTGCGACCCGGAGCCGTGCCGCCTGGACGAGATCCAGCTCCAGAACATGCGGGCCGACCAGCCCCGCTTCGACGCCACGATCCACGCGATCCGCGACGAGACCGGCCGGGTGGTGCTGGACGCCGCGGGGCTGGGCGACGTGCGGCGCTGGGCGCAGCCGCCCGCCAGCGCCGCCCGCCCGGTCCCCGCGCTGCGGAGCACCCCGGAGGGCCTGCGGATCTCGGTCGACTCCGCGGTCGTCGCGGACATGCGGCTGTCCTCGGCCGCGCTGCCCGGCCCGCTGCCGATGGCGGTCACCGGCCCGCTGCGCTCGCCGCTGCTCACCGCCACCGGCGGCATGGAGCTGCCGGTGAGCGCGGTCGCCACGCTCGGCGCGGTGCCCCGCTTCGGGCCGCAGGGCGCGCTGCTCGACTTCGACGTCGCGGAGTACGTGCTCGGCCGCGGGACCGCGCTGACCCAGCCGGAGGTGTGGCTGTCCGCCGACGCGCCCGCCGACGCCGTGGACCGGCTGCGCCGGGCCGGGCTGACGGTGTCCGAGGAGTACACCGTGGCGCAGCGGCGGGCCCAGATCAGCGCCGCGCCCCGGCTCGGGCTGTGGTTCGCGCTGGCGGTGGCCGCGTTCGCGGTGCTGCTGGCGGCGATCGGGCTGCCCGCGCTGGCGATGTTCGAGCGGCCCGGCGGCGACAGCGGGCTGTCGGTGCTCGGCGAGCAGGGCATCCGGACCCGTACCCTGCTGCTGGTCTCGGCCGGCAGCCGGAGCGCGCTGGCGCTGGCGGCGGCCGCGGCGGGGCTCGGCTCGGCGGCGCTGGCCTGGGCGCTGGCGCGTACCGTGCTGCCGGTCTTCTCCGACGGCGACACCACGTTCACCCCGCCCGTGCTGCCGGAGCCCGGCGCGGTCGCGGGACCGGTGGCCGCCGCGTGCGCGGCGCTGCTGGCAGGCTGCTGGGCGGCGGCGCACGTGGTGCGCCGGCGCAGGGAGGAGGAGCAGTGACGGGACTGGCCGTGCGGTGCCGCCGGGTGCTGCACATCTACCGGGCCGACGGCGGCGACGTGGTCGCGCTGTCCGGCGTGGACCTCGACATCGCGGCGGGGGAGAAGCTCGCCCTGGTCGGGCCGTCGGGTTCGGGCAAGTCGACGCTGATCGCGCTGCTGTCCGGCCTGATGCGGCCCAGCGCCGGGCAGGTGCGGATCGGGCCGGTCGACATCGGCCGGGTCAGCGACGCCGAGCTGGCCCGCATGCGGGGCACCGACCTGGGCGTGGTGCTGCAGGGGGCCCGGCGCAACCTGCTGCCGTACGCCTCCGTGCTGTCCAACATCTGGCTGGCCCAGCGCCGGGCGGCGCAGGTGCGCCCGGCCGACGTGGAGCGCCCGGAGCGCATCCTGTCCCTGCTCGGGCTCGTCGGCATGGGCCACCGCCGGGTGCGCGACCTGCCGCCGGGCGCCGCGCAGCGGGTCGCCATCGCGGTCGGCGTGGCCGCCTCGCCCGGCCTGCTGCTCATCGACGAACCCACCAGCCGGCTCGACCGGGAGGCCCGCGACGAGGTGCTCGACGCGCTCGACACCATCAACCGGGAACGCGGCACCACCATCGTGGCGGTCACCCACGACCCGGACGTCGGCGCACGCCTGGGCCGCGCGGTGACCATCCGCGACGGCCGGGTCGGCGCGGAGGGCCGCGAGGGCCGCGAGTTCGCGGTGGTCGCCTCCGACGGCACCGTGCAGCTCCCGCCCGAGGTCCTGGAGAACGTGCCCCCCGGCACCCTGCTGGTCGTCGAGCAGGCCGACGGCCGCCTGAGCCTGCTCATCGAGTGATCGCGGGCCCGCGCCCCCGTCCACCGCGCCGGGCGGCCCGCGGCGCGTGGCGCGGGCGCGTGCCGCACCGAGATCGCTCGACTTGCCTGGCACCTGTGGGTAAGCAGGCCCAAGATACGCACAGGTGCCGGGCAAGTCGGATGACCTTGAGCGGGGGCTGGCGTTCCGGGGCAGGGGTGGGCCGGGGGCGGTAGCGTCGCTGGTGGGAGGTCGAGATGTCGGGTGCAACGGTGATTCCCACGCTGCGCTACCGCGACGCGGTGGCCGCGATCCGGTTCCTGCGGGACGCCTTCGGGTTCCGGGAGAAGCTGGTGGTGCCGGGCGCGGACGGCACGGTCGCGCACGCCGAGCTGACCCACGGCACCGGCATGGTCATGGTCGGCTCCACCACCGACGGCGGGGACGGCCGGATGCCGTTCGAAGCCGGTCCCGCCTGGCTGTACGTGATCGTCGAGGACGTCCAGGCCCACCATGACAAGGCTGTGGCCAACGGCGCGGAGATCGTATCGCCGCCGAAGACGGAGGAGTACGGCGGCAGCAGTTACACCGCCGCCGACCCCGACGGCAACCAGTGGACGTTCGGGTCCTACCGGCCCGAGGGCTGGTGAGGTAGGTCAGCTTTCGGGTCTGCCGACCGCGAGCGACTGTCCGGCCGGGTCGGGTCCAGGCGCGCTCTCTGTGTCCGCGGTCGCTTTGCGGTATTCGTCGTCTACGATTGCCACGAATTCGCGGGTACGCCTCGTCCCGCGAAGTGCCCTGCGGTACGGCCCGGCCACCTGCCAATAGCGTTGACCAGGGGCCCGCTTGAACAAGGCGGAGGCAAGTTGCCGCAACTCGTCCTCGGGTAGTTCATCCACCTTGTGGAGCATCGACCAGAACGACACGATCTGGTTGACGTAAACGTGCTGGCGATGCTCGTCGTGGTTGTAGGACGAGGGCACCACCTCGCCCCAGCACTCCAGCAGCGCCGGGTCGTCGAAAGCCATCGCGTACAGATTGAGATGGAAACTCCGTCGCGTCTGTTCGCGGTTCAGCTTGTTGTCGCGAGCCTGCATCATCAGCGAGATGGCTACGCCGCCGAGCGTCAGGGTTCCGATCAGGGTTGCTATCGCCCCGAAGGTCTCGGCGACGTCGCTCAGCCTGGCCCAGTCGGTGTTCGGCATGTCGCCGAGATACCCGAGAACGAACGGTGTCGCGAGAAGTACGGCCATGGTTGCCGTCGACAGCAGAACGGCGGCGGCAACCCGGCCATAGGGTGATCTGAAAGTGCCACGAAGACCCGGTTGCACATCGACTCCTCTGACTCGCGGTGAACGCTTGCCCGAGAGGGTATCGATCGATGTCTAGTGGCCGATGGATGGTCAGCGGTCGAACTCGCCCGCCTTCGTGCCTGCCAGGAAGGATTGCCAGTCACTCAGGGAGAAGAGTAGGACAGGTCCGACCGGGTGCTTCGAGTCGCGCACTGCCACCGCCGACTGGACCTGTGCGACTTCCACACAGTCACCCTGGGCTGCACCGCTGCGGGTGCTTTTACGCCACCCAGCGCCTGACAGGTCGACATCGCGCATAGGTCGTCTCCTCAAACATGCTCAGCGAGACTCTGCGCAACGGCAAGTATCCGTTGACGTGACAGTTGTGGACTGAGTGCCGCCGCGCAGAGATGGTCGAAAACTAGGCTATATCGTACGATTTCGTGCGCGTCGTCAAGGTAGACGGTTCCGCCGAACCCTTCGAGGTAGACGGTGTCCGGATCTCGGTGGTCGGGGAAGCGCATGACCCTGAAGGTGCCGGTCATGGCTTCGTACTCGCCGTGCTCGAACGGCAACACCTGGATGGTGATGTTCGGTCGCTCGCACGCCGTCGCCAGGGCAATCAGTTGATCTTTCATGATTGCCGAGCCGCCGATACGGCGGTGCAACGCCGCCTCGTCGAGCACCACCCAGAACTCCGGTGGGTTCGGCCGGTGCAGGATCTCCTGTCTGGTCAGCCGGATGCCGACCCGGCGCTCCACCTCTTCGTCGTCGTCCGGAGCGGCTGTCCGGATCAGGGCGCGTGCGTAATCCGCTGTTTGCAGAAGTCCGGGTATGAGCGTGAGTTCGTTGCCCCGAATCGATGCTGCTTCCGACTCGAGCTGAATCAATTTCAAATATGGGTGGGAGAGTTCCCCGTACTGCAGCCACCAGCCACCGCGGCGCTTGGACTCGCGGGCCAGCTCGATCAGCTCGTCGCGCTGGCCGGCGTCGTCGAGGCCGTACAGGTCCAGCAGCACCAGCAGGTCGCTGCGGCGTACGCCGACCTCGCCGTTCTCGATGCGGCTCAGTTTCGAGGGGGAGCAGTCGAGGGCGGGGCCGACCTGCTGGTGCGTCATCCCGGCGCGTTCGCGCAGCTCCCGCAGGGCCACGCCGAGGCGCCGGCGGCGCAGCGAGGTGCCCGAGGTGGCCATGACACTCCTTCGACGATCATCCATTGCCGACAGTGCGAGGAACAGTCTGCTGCCGCCCCGTCGGCTCAGGCAAGGGGACACCACGAGGGGCGGTCCGGAGAAGAATTCGCGCTCCGGGTTGCAAGTTGCATCTCGCGCGTGCACTGTGGAAGTCAGGAGCCCTGGTGACGGTCGTGCCGGGAGGCGACGTGCACACTGGACGCATCACTGACGCGCAGGCGGTCGGATACCGGCGGATGCTGCGCGACCACCTGCCCGATCCCGCGGCGCCCGGGGCGGCCTGCCGGCTGTGCCACCGCCCCGGCTGCGCCGACTACCACTACGCTTACCGCACCCTGCTCGTGGCCGGGAGGTCCACGGCGGTGGACGCGCCACCGGGCGAGTGACCCCGGCCGGGTGACGCCCGAAATCACGTGGCCCGGCCCGGGCGGCACGCGTACCGTGGCAGCGAAGGTGAGGACAGCTCGCCACGATGACTTCGAGGGAGGTGGCGACATGTCTGTCGAGGTATCCAGCACGCCATCCTCCCGGATCGCGTGACCCCCGTTTCACTCGCGCATCCATGACAAGGAATCCGATGACAGTCTCGCTGTCGTCCCTGGGCTGGGACGACCACTTCGCTTCCGCGTACCCCCTGTTCGACCGGCCGGACCACGTGCCGGGCCGGGTGGTGCGCGCCGACCGCGGCGTCTGCACGGTGCTGACCGCCGCAGGCACCGCCCGCGCCGGCCTCGGCGGGCCGGCCATGATCGCGGCCGCGGCCGATCCGGTCGCGCTGCCGTGCGCCGGTGACTGGGTGGCGCTGCGGCACTGGCCCGACAACCGCACCACCATCGAGGCGGTGCTGCCCCGACGCAGCGCCATCGTGCGCCGTACCGCCGACAAGGACGCCACCGGCCAGGTGCTGGCCGCCAACATCGACACCGCCGCGGTGATCGCCTCACCCGACCCGCTGCCCGAACCGTCGACGATCGAGCGCCTGCTCGCGCTCGTCTGGGAGTCGGGCGCGCGGCCGCTGCTGATCATCACCAAGGCCGACCTGGTCGCCGACCCGGCGGCGCTGGCCGATCAGCTCGCCGAGCTGGCGCCGGGCGTCGAGGCGATCGCGGTCAGCGCCGAGCACGGCACCGGCCTGGACGCGCTGCGCCCGCTGGTCGCCCACGGCCGCACCCTCGGCCTGGTCGGCGCGTCCGGCGCGGGCAAGTCGACGCTGGTCAACGCCTTGATCGGGGCGACCGTGATGCAGACCCAGGCGATCCGCAAGGTCGACGGCAAGGGCCGGCACACCACCACGTACCGGGCGCTGGTGCCGGTGCCCGGCGGCGGGGCGGTGCTGGACACCCCCGGCATCCGCGCGGTCGGCCTGCTCGACGGCGAACAGGGCCTCGACCGCACCTTCGCCGACATCGTCGCGCTGATCGAGCAGTGCCGCTTCCAGGACTGCGCCCACGAGACGGAGCCCGGCTGCGCCGTACGCGAGGAGCTGGCGAACGGCGGGCTGTCCGCCCGCCGCTGGGAGAGCTGGCGCAAGCTGCAACGCGAGCTCGCGTTCGAGTCCCGCCGCGCCCGCGCGCGCCGCACCGGCCGCGGCGGCCCCGCCACCCGCCCCGCCCACTGGAACTTCCGCTCCCGCTGACCGCCTCGCGGCCCGCACTTTCGGGGAAACTGCAGCTTACGAAGCCTCGCTTCGTGCAGTTTCCCCGAAACTGCTTCCCGAGACCGGGTCAGGGGACGTTGGTGAGGGGGCCGGCGCCTGGGGCGGGGGCCAGGCAGTAGTAGCGGTAGAGCTTTTCGGTGTAGGGGCCGGGGCAGTTCTGCCAGGTGGTCTCGATGCTGGTGATCACCGCGTCGTGGTCGTCCTCGCAGCGCACGAAGTCCGCGCTGTCGACGTGCAGGACGCGGTCGAACTTGACGCAGCCGCCCACCACGTCGAGCTTCTCCGCCGACGGGAGATCGGCCAGCGCCACGAACGCGATCACGCCGGCCAGGACGGCAGGGGCGAACCAGGACTTGAACCGGCGGAAGACGGGGCGGGTCGGCAGCAGCGGTGCCAGGTTGGATTCGGGCTGACCCGGGCGGGGGACCGGCTTGGCCAGGGCGAGCACGGTGCGCCGGCCGATCAGGTTGCGGACCAGCGCCAGCGGCGCGAGCACGAACGAGACCGGGCTCCACAGCCCGCTCGTGATCGTCTCGGCGGTGGCGTCGCGCATCTTCGCCAGGCCGCAGTCGCGGCAGAACGGACCCTGGATCCGGTGGAAGCGCACGTAGAGCACCAGGCCGATGTGCCGCCAGAAGGTCACGTCGGCGGCCGGGACGTGGCCGCAGACCACGCAGTCGAGCGGAACCGGCTCGGTCCGGCCCCGGCCGGCGAGCTGCGAGTCGATCAGATCCGTCACGAGCGCGAATGGTATGCGGCCAGGGCGGCCCGTGCACACCCGAATCCCGGGCGCCGGCTTCCCGAGACCGGCGCGGTGGTGCGTTCTGTGCCCGGCTCGCGCGGCGATCGCTGTTTCGGGTCGTTTTCCGCGGTACGCCCGCAGCTCATGACCCGAAACAGCGATCTTCGCCGGAGCCCGGCGGGTTGCCGCGCCGGGGCGGGCGGGTCAGGCGAGGAAGCCGCCGTCGATGTCGAGAGTCGCGCCGGTGACGTAGGCCGCCTCGGGGCCGGCCAGGTAGGCGACCGCGGCCGCGACCTCGTCGGCGGTGCCGTAGCGGCCGACCGCGAGCGCGGGCAGCAGCGCGCCCGACATCGGGCCGTCGGCCGGGTTCATGTCCGTGTCGACCGGGCCGGGCTGGACCGTGTTGACGGTGATGCCGCGCGGCCCGACCTCGCGGGCCAGGCCCCGGGTGAAGCCGGCGACGCCCGCCTTGGTCAGCGCGTACAGGCTGCCGCCCGCGAAGGGCATGCGGTCGGCGTTGACGCTGCCGATGGTGATGATCCGGCCGCCCTCGCCCAGGTGGCGCAGCGCCGCCTGGCTGGCGTGGAACACCGCGTGCAGGTTGACGCCGACGGTCTGGTCGTACACCTCGTCGGTCAGCTCGCCGATCGGCCCGAAGCCGACCACGCCCGCGTTGTTGACCAGGATGTCGAGCCGCCCGGAGCGCCGCGCGACCTCGTCCACCACCCCGCGCACCGCGTCCCGGTCGGCCGAGTCGGCCCGCACCGCGTACGCCGTGCCGCCCTCGGCCTCGATCTCCTTGACCACCGTCGCGGCCGCGTCGGCCGAGGACTGGTAGGTCACCGCCACGGTGGCTCCCTCGCGGGCCAGGCGGCGGGCGATCCCCGCGCCGATGCCGCGCGACCCGCCGGTCACCAGGGCCACCTTGCCGTTCAGCTGCTGCTTCATCACTCGCTCCCTCGCTCGAATTCTTGAGTGCTCATTCAATATGGCAGCGGAGGGCCGGCGCTGTCACGTGATATATTGAACATTCACTCAAGAAATTCGCCGGAGGTGCGGGATGGCGATGGGCAGGCCGCGGGAGTTCGACCTCGACCGGGTGCTCGGTGCCGCGCTCGACGTCTTCTGGGCCAAGGGCTACGAGGGCACCACGATGGCCGACCTGACCGCGGCCACCGGGCTGAAGCCCGGCAGCGTGTACGCCGCCTTCGGCTCCAAGGCCGGCATGTTCTCCCAGGTGCTCGACCGCTACGAGGAGTCGGTCTTCCGGTATGCCCGCGACGCGATCGGTGAGCCGACCGTGCGCGGGGTGATCCGGCACTGGCTGGAGGGCGTGGCGCGGGCCACCACCGGCCCGGACACCCCGCCGGGCTGCCTGCTGGTGCACGGTGCGCTGGCCGCCGGGGACGGCGCGGCGTCGATCCGGGCCGAGCTGGCCCGCCGGCGCGACAGCGGCGAGCGGTTCCTGGTGGCGCGGCTGGAACGGGCCCGCGCGGAGGGCGACCTGCCGGCCTCGGTCGATCCACGGGCGGCGGCGGGCTACATCTTCGCCCTGTCCTCGGGGCTCGCGGTCGAGGCCGCGGGCGGCGCGGACCGCGAGCGGCTGCTGCGCACCGTCGAGCTGACCCTGCACCGGCTGCCCTGGGAGTGACCCGCGAGCGTGCCGGGGCCGGGCGGGCGGGTGACCGGCGCCACCGCCAGCGCTCGGGAATCGGCGACGGGCGTCTCCCTGTTCATCCTCCTGGGTGACCCGCTCAGGCGGCTTCCGCGCGCCGGACGAGTGGTTCAGGCCGCATGCGGTGGTTCGCGGGGCCGTCGCGAATCGCCGGGTTAGCACGTGTGTTCGTGGCGCGAAACGAGAATGTCGGGGGCCGGGGCTAGAGTTGCCCAGGCACGCGACTGCACTGCGTGCTGAGCGTGTCGTGCTGCCCCCGACCCATGCCCTGAGCTGGGCCGTCGCCGTGGCGGACCGCCCGTAGACATCGCCGAAAGACCGTGTGGGGAGAGCCTGCTGTGAGCGACCGACTGATCATCCGTGGGGCGCGCGAGCACAACCTGCGCGACGTCAGCCTGGACCTGCCGCGCGAAGCGATGATCGTGTTCACCGGGCTGAGCGGCTCCGGGAAGTCGAGCCTCGCCTTCGACACGATCTTCGCGGAGGGGCAGCGGCGCTACGTCGAGTCGCTGTCGTCGTACGCGCGGCAGTTCCTCGGCCAGATGGACAAGCCCGACGTCGACTTCATCGAGGGCCTGAGCCCCGCGGTCTCCATCGACCAGAAGTCGACCTCGCGTAACCCGCGCTCGACCGTGGGCACCATCACCGAGGTGTACGACTACCTGCGTCTGCTCTTCGCCCGCGTCGGCCAGCCGCACTGCCCCGTGTGCGGTCACCTGATCAGCCGGCAGAGCCCGCAGCAGATCGTCGACCGGGTGCTCGCCATGGCCGAGGGCACCCGCTTCCAGGTGCTCGCGCCGGTGATCCGCGGCCGCAAGGGCGAATACCTCGACCTCTTCTCCGACCTGCAGAGCAAGGGCTTCGCCCGGGTCCGGGTCGACGGCGTGGTGCACCCGCTGGGCGAGGTGCCGAAGCTGGCCAAGCAGAAGAAGCACGACATCGAGGTGGTCGTCGACCGCCTCGCCGTCAAGGAGAGCTCCAAGCAGCGGCTCACCGACTCGGTGGAGACCGCGCTGGGCCTGGCCGGCGGCATCGTGATCATGGACTTCGTCGACCTGCCCGAGGACGACGAGCACCGCGAGCGCAAGTTCTCCGAGAACCTGGCCTGCCCCAACGAGCACCAGCTCGGCATCGAGGACCTGGAGCCGCGGGTCTTCTCCTTCAACTCGCCCTACGGCGCGTGCCCCGAATGCACCGGCCTGGGCACGAAGAAGGAGGTCGACGCGGAGCTGGTCGTCCCCGACCCGGAGAAGAGCCTGAGCGAGGGCGCGATCTCCCCGTGGGCGGGCGGGCAGACCCAGGAGTACTTCTCCCGGCTGCTGGAGGCGCTCGGCGAGGAGAACGGCTTCGACATGGACACCCCGTGGCGGGCCATCACCGCGCGGGGCCAGAAGCTGATCCTGCACGGCGCGGAGAACCAGGTGCACGTGCGCTACCGCAACAAGTACGGCCGCGAGCGCTCGTACTACTCCGGTTTCGAGGGCGTGATCCCTTGGCTGGAGCGCCGGCACGCCGACACCGAGAGCGAGTGGTCCCGGGACAAGTACGAGGGCTACATGCGGGAGGTGCCGTGCTCGGTCTGCGCGGGCACCCGGCTCAAGCCCGAGGTGCTGGCGGTGACCCTGGACGGGCGCAACATCGCCGAGCTGTGCGCGCTGTCGGTCGGCGAGGCCGCGGTGGTGCTGGCCGGGCTGGAGCTGGACGACCGGCAGCGCTTCATCGCCGAGCGGGTGCTCAAGGAGATCAACGCGCGGCTGCGCTTCCTGGTCGACGTCGGCCTGGACTACCTGTCGCTGAACCGGCCGTCGGGCTCGCTGTCCGGTGGTGAGGCGCAGCGCATCCGGCTGGCCACGCAGATCGGCTCCGGCCTGGTCGGCGTGCTGTACGTGCTGGACGAGCCGTCGATCGGCCTGCACCAGCGGGACAACCACCGCCTGATCGAGACCCTGGTGCGGCTGCGCGACCTGGGCAACACCCTGATCGTGGTGGAGCACGACGAGGACACCATCCGCACGGCCGACTGGGTCGTCGACATCGGTCCGGGCGCGGGCGAGCACGGCGGGCGCATCGTGCACAGCGGTCCGTACGAGAAGCTGCTGGTCAACGAGGAATCGGTGACGGGGGCGTACCTGTCGGGGCGCCGGGAGATCGCGACCCCGGCGCACCGCCGCCCGGCCACCCCGGGCCGCGAGCTGACCGTGGTCGGCGCGCGCGAGCACAACCTGCGCAACGTGTCGGTGGCCTTCCCGCTGGGGCAGTTCATCGCGGTCACCGGCGTGTCCGGCTCGGGCAAGTCGACCCTGGTCAACGACATCCTGTACACGGTGCTGGCGAACCAGATCAACGGGGCGCGCATGGTGCCGGGCCGGCACACCCGGGTCACCGGCCTGGAGCACGTGGACAAGGTCGTCGGCGTGGACCAGTCGCCGATCGGGCGCACCCCGCGCTCGAACCCGGCGACGTACACCGGCGTGTTCGACAACATCCGCAAGCTGTTCGCGGAGACGACCGAGGCGAAGGTGCGCGGCTACGGGCCGGGGCGCTTCTCGTTCAACGTCAAGGGCGGGCGCTGCGAGAACTGCGCCGGCGACGGCACGATCAAGATCGAGATGAACTTCCTGCCCGACGTGTACGTGCCGTGCGAGGTGTGCAAGGGCGCCCGGTACAACCGGGAGACCCTGGAGGTGCACTACAAGGGCAAGACCATCGCCGAGGTGCTGGAGATGCCGATCGAGGAGGGTGCCGAGTTCTTCCAGGCCATCCCCGCGATCCACCGGCACCTCAAGACGCTGGTCGACGTCGGCCTGGGGTACGTGCGCCTCGGCCAGAGCGCGCCGACCCTGTCCGGCGGTGAGGCGCAGCGCGTGAAGCTCGCCTCCGAGCTGCAGAAGCGCTCCACCGGGCGCACCGTGTACGTGCTCGACGAGCCGACCACCGGCCTGCACTTCGAGGACATCCGCAAACTGCTGCTGGTGCTGCAGGGGCTGGTCGACAAGGGCAACACGGTGATCGTGATCGAGCACAACCTCGACGTGATCAAGTCGGCGGACCACCTGATCGACATGGGCCCCGAGGGCGGCCACCGCGGCGGCAGCGTGCTCGCCACCGGCACGCCCGAGCAGCTCGCGGCGGTCCCGGAGAGCTACACCGGCCAGTTCCTCAAGCCGATGCTCGCCGCGCACCCCGCGGCCCCGGTCACCCCGCCCCGCGCCCGCAAGGCCCGCACCAAGGCCGCCGTGGCCTGACCGGCCGACCCGACCCCGTCCCGGCGACCACCTCCGCGGTCGCCGGGACTTTCCGTGCGCGCCGGCGCTGCGCCATCCGCCGCCCGCGGCCGGATTTCACGCGCCTCGCGCTCGCCGCATCCATGATCACTCGACTTGCCAGGCAGGTGGGCGTAAGCGAGCTCAAGATACGCCCAGGTGCCGGGCAAGTCGGGCGATCTTGTGGCGGTGGGCGAAGAAAATAGTTGAACTCGCAGCTAAATTTCAGAACGGGCCGCTAGGTTGATCCAGAGAAACTCTCACCTACACCTGGAAGGCCCTCATGAGTGACGTGACGACGTCCGGCGCGACCTCGCGCCGGGTCCTGCTGGCCTCCGCGGGCGCCGTCGGCGCCGGCGCCCTGCTCGCCGCGTGCGGCTCAGAGGCTCCCGCGACCGAGCCGAGCGACGGAGCGACGAACCCCGGCGCGGCCGGTCAGAGCGGCACGGCCGTCGGCGCGGGCACCGTGCTCGGCAAGGCGGCGGACATCCCGGTCGGCGGTGGGGTGATCTTCAAGGAGCAGGGCGTCGTCGTCACGCAGCCCACCGCGGGCCAGTACGTCGGCTTCAGCGCGATCTGCACCCACCAGGCCTGCCCGGTGAGCCAGGTGGAGGCCGGGAAGATCAAGTGCCAGTGCCACTTCAGCGAGTTCTCCATCACCGACGGCTCGGTGCTCCAGCCCCCCGCCCCCCGCGCGCTGGACAAGAAGGAGATCAAGGTCGAGAACGGCGAGATCAAGCTCGCCTGACTCGCGCCGCAGTTTGGGGGAGACTGCACGAATGGTGCCCACCGTTCACGCAGTCTCCCCGAAACTGCAGCGATCTTGGGCGCGACGGGTCGGGCTTGGGCGGGCCCGGGGTCCCATGTGGACCTGAGCTGCCCGGCTTCGGATCGCGCTCGGAGGGGCTGTCGGACTGATCGTCTAGGCTTGGCGGCGTGGCTGATCCGTCCCAGTACCGGCCCGCGCCGGGCACGATTCCCGACGCGCCCGGGGTGTACCGGTTCCGCGACGAGCAGGGCCGGATCATCTACGTCGGCAAGGCCAAGAGCCTGCGCAGCCGGCTGAACTCCTACTTCGCCGACGTCTGGACGCTGCACCAGCGCACCCAGCAGATGGTCACCACCGCGGCCGGCGTGGACTGGGTCGTGGTCGGCACCGAGGTCGAGGCGCTGCAGCTGGAGTACTCCTGGATCAAGGAGTACGACCCCCGCTTCAACGTGAAGTACCGCGACGACAAGTCGTACCCGTACCTCGCGGTCACCCTCGACGAGGAGTATCCGCGGCTGCTGGTGATGCGCGGGGCCAAGCGCAAGGGCGTGCGCTACTTCGGGCCGTACTCGCACGCCTGGGCCATCCGGGAGACGCTCGACCTGCTGCTGCGCATCTTCCCGGCGCGCACCTGCTCGGCGGGCGTGTTCAAGCGGGCGGGGCAGATCGGCCGGCCGTGCCTGCTCGGCGACATCGGCAAGTGCTCCGCGCCGTGCGTGGGCCGGGTCAGCGCGGCCGAGCACCGCGGCATCGTCGAGGACTTCTGCGACTTCATGGCCGGGCGCACCGACACCATGCAGCGCCGCCTGGAGAAGCAGATGCACGAGGCGTCGGCGGCGATGGAGTACGAGCGCGCCGCGCGCCTGCGCGACGACCTGATCGCGCTGCGCCGGGCCATGGAGAAGCAGTCGATCGTGCTGTCCGACGGCACCGACGCCGACGTGGTCGCCTTCGCCGACGACCCCCTCGAAGCCGCGGTGCAGGTCTTCCACGTGCGCGACGGGCGGGTGCGCGGCCAGCGCGGCTGGATCGTGGACAAGACCGAGGAGCTGAGCATCGGCGACCTCGTGCACCACTTCTGCACCCAGATCTACGGCGGCGAGACCGGCGAGGCAGACGTGCCCCGCGAGCTGCTCGTGCCGGAGCTGCCCGCCGACGCCGACGCGCTGACCGACTGGCTGTCGCAGCACCGGGGCTCCCGGGTGACCATGCGGGTGCCGCAGCGCGGCGACAAGAAGACGCTGATGGAGACCGTCGCGCGCAACGCCCTGCAGGCGCTGGCCCAGCACAAGCTGCGCCGGGCCGGCGACCTCACCGCCCGCAGCAAGGCACTGGAGGAGATCGAGGACGCGCTCGGGCTGGCCGCCGCGCCGCTGCGGATCGAGTGCTACGACATCTCGCAGATCCAGGGCACCGACGTGGTGTCGAGCATGGTGGTGTTCGAGGACGGCGTGCCCAAGAAGTCCGACTACCGGCGGTTCATCATCAAGGGCGCGACCGACGACGTGTCGGCGATCAGCGAGGTGATGCGGCGGCGCTTCGCCCGCTACCTGGCCGAGGGGCCGGTGGACCCGACCGAGGAGGCCGCCGCGGGGCGGCCGAAGCGCTTCGCGTACCCGCCCCAGCTGGTCGTGGTCGACGGCGGCGCTCCGCAGGTCAACGCCGCGGCCGCGGTGCTCACCGAGCTGGGCGTCACCGACGTGGCCATCTGCGGGCTGGCCAAGCGGCTGGAGGAGGTCTGGCTGCCCGACGACTCGATGCCGATCATCCTGCCCCGCACCGCCGAGGGGCTCTACCTGCTGCAGCGGGTCCGCGACGAGGCGCACCGCTTCGCCATCCGCTTCCACCGCGAGCGGCGCTCGGCCCGGATGACCGCCTCCGACCTCGACAGCGTGCCCGGCCTGGGGGAGATCCGCCGCAAGGCCCTGCTGCGCCATTTCGGCTCGCTCAAGCGCCTCGCGGCGGCGAGCGTCGACGAGATCGCCGAGGTTCCCGGCATCGGCCCGCGCACGGCCGTCGCCGTGCTCACCGCCCTCGGCGTGCCGCCGCAGGCTGCCCCGTCGGGCGGCCCCGCGCCGACCGGGCAGGCCGCGCTGACCGAGCAGGCCGGGCCTTCCGAGCAGGCGGGGCAGGTCGCGCCCACGCCGCCGGCCGGGTCCGCCGGGCCTGACGCGGCCGGCCCGCAGGCGACATCCGCGCCGGGTGCGACGGCGGCCACGGCGGAGTAGCCCGGCCCGCCTGGCTAGGATGTTCTCTCGTTGCCGACATCCGGTGGCAACGTGCCCGTCCGCCGCCTGAGGTTCGCTGGACCCGGTGGCCGTCACGGGCGGCCGCCCCGGCAGGCGGCGACGACAGCAGTGGGGGCACACGTGAGCGTGGATACACCGGCCCGGCGCAGCACGCCGGGCGAGCGTGGTGAGCAGCAGGCCGAGCCCAGGGTGACCGGGGACGAGTCGGGGGAGGGCCCGGCCACGAACCTGGTGGTGGTGACCGGCGTCTCCGGCGGCGGGCGCAGCACCGTGGCCCGTGCCCTGGAGAACGTCGGCTACTACGTGGTCGACAACCTGCCGCAGGCACTGCTGGTGCAGCTCGCCGAGCTGGCCGCGAAGGCCGGCGGCGCGGCCCGGCACACCGCGATGGTGCTCGACGTGCGCAGCCGCGTCTTCTCCACCGACCTCGCCGGCGCGATCCGCGACCTGCGCGAGAAGGGCTTCTCGCCGCGCGTGGTCTTCGTCGACGCCGACGACGAGGTGCTGATCCGGCGGTTCGAGAGCGTACGCCGCTCGCACCCGCTGCAGGGCGACGGCCGGCTGTCCGACGGCATCGCCGCCGAGCGCTCGCTGCTGGCCGAGGCCCGCGAGCAGGCCGACGTGCTGATCGACACCTCGCACCTGAACGTGAACCAGCTCCGGGCCCGGGTCGAGGAGCTGTTCGCCAGCCCCGAGGCGCTGCGGCTGCGGGTCACCGTGCTGTCCTTCGGCTTCAAGTACGGCCTGCCCCCGGACGCCGATTTCGTGCTCGACGCCCGCTTCCTGCCCAACCCGTACTGGGTGCCCGAGCTGCGCGAGCACACCGGCCGCGAGGAGGGCGTCAGCCGGTACGTGCTGGGCCAGCGCGGGGCGAACACGTTCGTGGAGACGTACGCCCGGCTGGTGACCGCGACCGCGCCCGGCTTCGAGCGGGAGGGCAAGCGCTACCTGACGGTGGCCGTCGGCTGCACCGGCGGCAAGCACCGCAGCGTCGCCATCGCCGAGGAGCTGGCCAAACGCCTGCGCGAGCTGCGCGTCGTCGCCCACGCCCAGCACCGCGACCTGGGACGCGAATGAGCGAGGTCGGTTTCAGGCCGCAGGCGGGCGGTGACCGGATCCGGGTGGTGGCGTTCGGCGGCGGGCACGGGCTGAGCGCGAGCCTGCGCGCGCTGCGCGCGACCGGCCTGCCTCTGGAGATCACCGCCGTGGTCACCGTGGCCGACGACGGGGGCTCCAGCGGCCGGATCCGCGCGGGCCGCGACGTACTCCCTCCGGGTGATCTGCGACAGGCGCTGGCCGCCCTCGCCGGCGACGACGATCTCAGCGACCGCACCGCCCGGCTGATGCAGTACCGCTTCGCCGGCGCCGACGAGCTGGCCGGGCACCCGGTCGGCAACGTGGTGCTGTGCGGCCTGATGGAGCAGCTCGGCGACCCGGTCGCGGCGCTCGACCTGGCCGGGGCGATGCTGCGTGCGGTGGGCCGGGTGCTGCCGATGTCGAACAAGCCGCTGGGCATCGAGGCCGACCTGTTCGTCGGCGGCAGGCAGGTCACCGTGCGCGGCCAGCACCAGGTCGCGGTCGCCCAGGGGCGGGTGCTGGAGGTGCGGCTGGAGCCGCCGGAGCCCGACGCGTGCCCGCAGGCCCTGGCGGCGATCGCCGACGCGGACTGGTTGGTGTTCGGGCCCGGGAGCTGGTACACCAGTGTCATCCCGCACCTGCTGGTGCCGCAGCTGGCAGCCGCGGTCACGGCGAGCGCGGCACGCCGGCTGGTGACCCTGAACCTGGCGGCGGACTCCGAGACGGTGGGCCTGTCCCTGCCCGATCACCTGGACGCACTGGGTCGGTACCTCCCGGACCTCAAGGTCGATATTGTTCTGGTCGACAGGAATGCCGTGGGAGACCCCGAACCGGTCGCGAATGCGGCAGAATCACTCGGTGCTCGCATCGCGATCGCTCCGGTGGCCGTCCAGGACGGCACCGCGCGACACGATCCGGTCCGATTGGGCCGCGCACTGGTGCCACTCTTGGCCACCGCTCGTTAAGCACGTACGACAAACCGCACGACACAATCAGGCATCACAGCCGCGACCGGCCACGAGGTGACGACACGATGGCGATGACCGCTGCGGTCAAAGACGAGCTCAGCCGGGTCGACGTGCCCAAGCCGTGCTGCCGGCGCGCGGAGATGGCGGCACTGCTGCGCTTCGCGGGCGGGCTGCACATCGTCTCGGGCCGCGTCGTGGTGGAGGCGGAGCTGGACACCGGAGCGGTGGCCCGGCGGCTGCGCACCACCATCGCCGACCTGTTCGGCTACCCGAGCGAGGTGCACATCCTCGCGTCGGGCGGGCTGCGCAAGGGCAGCCACTACATCGTGCGCATCGTCAAGGACGGCGAGGCGCTGGCGCGCCAGACCGGCCTGCTGGACGTGCGCGGGCGGCCGGTGCGGGGCCTGCCGCCGAACGTGGTCTCGGCGAGCGTCTGCTGCGCCGTCGCGGCCTGGCGCGGGGCGTTCCTGGCGCACGGCTCGCTGACCGAGCCCGGCCGCTCCTGCGCCCTGGAGATCACCTGCCCGGGTCCGGAGTCGGCGCTGGCGCTGGTCGGCGCGGCCCGCCGCCTCGGCATCACCGCCAAGGCCCGCGAGGTGCGCGGCGTCGACCGCGTCGTGGTCAAGGACGGCGACGCCATCGCCGCCCTGCTCACCCGCATCGGCGCGCACTCCAGCGTGCTGGCCTGGGAGGAGCGCCGGGTACGCCGCGAGGTCCGCGCGACCGCCAACCGCCTGGCCAACTTCGACGACGCCAACCTGCGCCGCTCGGCCCGCGCCGCGGTAGCCGCCGCGGCCCGCGTCACCCGCGCCCTGGAGATCCTCGCCGACGACGCCCCCGGCCACCTGACCAGCGCCGGCAGGCTGCGCCTGGAACACCGCCAGGCCTCCCTGGAGGAGCTGGGCGCCCTCGCCGACCCGCCGCTCACCAAGGACGCGATCGCCGGCCGCATAAGGCGTCTGCTCGCCCTCGCCGACAAGCGCGCCCGCGACCTGGGCATCCCCGACACCGAAGCAGCCGTCACCGCCGAAATGCTCACCGTCTAACCCCGCCCGCCCCCGAGAACGCCGCACCCCACCCCGGGGACCGCGGCGTTCTCGCGTCCCCGCCCAAGATCGCGACGATCTTGCGCGGGATGTGGGTACGACTCACCCGAAGTGGGCAAAGTGTCAACAGTTCGCGCAAGATCGTCGCGATCATGGGTGCGGGATCGTTGTGGGGTTGTGTGACTGGGGACACGGGGGTGAAACAAAGACCCCGGCGGGGATGTCTGTCACAGCTCAGCTAGGGTCGGAACCGTACGGCGACGCTGCCGGCAGCTCGGCCGCGACGCCGTCCGCCAGGTGTGTTGGCGGCGTGACCGGGCGAGTGACCTATCGGCCGCCGCACTGGGCGAACAGCCGCCAGTCGGCGCACATGGCGAGGAGATGGGACCTGTGACCATCCGGGTTGGCATCAACGGCTTCGGCCGGATCGGGCGTAACTTCTACCGGGCGCTGCTCGCGTCCGGCGCGGACATCGAGCTGGTGGCCGTGAACGACCTGACCGACAACGCGACGCTGGCGCACCTGCTCAAGTACGACTCGATCCTGGGCCGCCTGCCCTACGAGGTGAAGGCGACCGAGACCGAGCTGACGGTCAACGGCAAGTCGTTCAAGGCGTTCGCCGAGCGCGACCCGGGCAAGCTCCCCTGGGGTGACCTGGGCGCGGACGTCGTCATCGAGTCGACCGGCCTGTTCACCGACGCCGCCAAGGCGAAGGTGCACGCCGACAACGGCGCGAAGAAGGTCATCATCTCGGCCCCGGCCAAGGGCGAGGACATCACGATCGTGCTGGGCGTGAACGGCGACAAGTACGACGCCGCCAAGCACACGATCATCTCGAACGCCTCCTGCACCACAAACTGCCTCGCCCCCATGGCGAAGGTCCTGAACGACACGATCGGGATCGAGAAGGGTCTGATGACCACGATCCACGCGTACACCCAGGACCAGAACCTGCAGGACGGCCCGCACAAGGACCTGCGTCGCGCCCGCGCCGCGGCCCTGAACATCGTGCCGACCTCGACCGGCGCCGCCAAGGCGATCGGCCTGGTGCTGCCGGAGCTGAAGGGCAAGCTGGACGGCTTCGCGCTGCGCGTGCCGATCCCGACCGGCTCGGCCACCGACCTGACCTTCACCGCCGCCCGCGAGACGTCGGTCGAGGAGGTCAACGCCGCGATCAAGGCCGCGGCCGAGGGCCCGCTCAAGGGCATCCTGGTCTACACCGAGGACGAGATCGTGTCGTCGGACATCGTGACCGACCCCGCCTCCTGCATCTTCGACGCCGGCCTGACCAAGGTCATCGGCAACCAGGTGAAGGTCGTCGGCTGGTACGACAACGAGTGGGGCTACTCGAACCGCCTGGTGGACCTCACCAAGCTCGTGGGCGCCTCGCTGTAATGCGCGGCCTCGACGAATTGCTCGCCGAGGGTGTCTCGGGTCGGCGCGTGCTCGTGCGCGCCGACCTGAACGTGCCCTTCGTCAAGGACAGCCCCGGGACGATCGCCGACGACGGCCGGATCCGGGCGGTGCTGCCGACCATCACGGCGCTGCGCGACGCGGGCGCCTCGGTGATCGTCATGTCGCACCTGGGCCGCCCCAAGGGCGAGCCCGACCCGAAGTACACGCTCGCGCCCGTCGCGACGCGCTTCGCGGAGCTGCTCGGCTCGCCGGTGACGTTCGCCGGTGACACGGTCGGCCCGTCGGCGCAGGACGCGGTGGCGGCGCTGACCCCCGGCGGCGTGGTGCTGCTGGAGAACCTGCGCTTCAACGTGGGGGAGACCAGCAAGGACGACGCCGTGCGCGGCGCGTTCGCCGACCAGCTGGCGGCGTTCGGCGACGTGTACGTCGACGACGCCTTCGGCGCGGTGCACCGCAAGCACGCCAGCGTCTACGACGTCGCGTCCCGGCTCCCGCACTACGCGGGCGGCCTGGTGCTGCGCGAGGTCGAGGTGCTCAAGCGGCTCACCGAGGACCCGGCCACGCCGTACGTGGTGATCCTGGGCGGCTCGAAGGTCTCCGACAAGCTCGCCGTGATCGAGGCGCTGCTGGGCAAGGCCGACAAGCTGCTCATCGGTGGCGGCATGTGCTTCACCTTCCTCAAGGCCCAGGGCCACGAGGTCGGCGCGTCGCTGCTGCAGGAGGAGATGCTCGACACCTGCCGCGACCTGCTGGCCCGCGCCGGCGACCGGATCGTGCTGCCCACCGACGTGGTGGTGGCCGACAAGTTCGCCGGCGACGCGCAGACCGACACGGTCGCCGCGACGGAGATCCCGGCCGGCTGGCTCGGCCTGGACATCGGCCCGGCGTCGGTGGCGCTGTTCACCGAGGCGCTGTCGGGCGCGAAGACGGTCTTCTGGAACGGCCCGATGGGCGTGTTCGAGCTGGCTCCGTTCGCCAACGGCACCCGGGGTGTGGCCGAGGCCATCACCAAGGTCGACGGCTTCACCGTGGTCGGCGGCGGCGACTCGGCCGCGGCCGTGCGCGCGCTCGGCATCGACGAGGCCGCGTTCGGCCACATCTCCACGGGCGGCGGCGCCTCCCTGGAGTACCTGGAGGGCAAGTCGCTGCCCGGTCTCGAAGCCCTGGAGGCAGCGTGAGCGCGAGGAGCGAGCTTGCGAGCCTCGCAGTCGCGAACTTCTGGAGGCTCAGCCATGGCTGACGTGAAGCGCCGGCCGCTGATGGCCGGCAACTGGAAGATGAACCTCAACCACCTCGAAGCCATCGCGCTCGTGCAGAAGCTGGCCTTCAGCCTCACCGAGAAGCAGCTCGAAGAGGTCGAGGCCGCGGTGCTGCCGCCGTTCACCGACATCCGCAGCGTGCAGACGCTGGTGGACGGCGACCGGCTGCTCATCAAGTACGGGGCGCAGGACCTCTCGGCGCACCCGTCCGGCGCGTACACCGGGGAGATCTCCGGCGCGATGCTGGCGAAGCTGGGCTGCTCGTTCGTGACGGTGGGCCACTCGGAGCGCCGGCAGTACCACAACGAGTCCGACGCGCTGGTCAACGCCAAGGTCAAGGCGGCGCTGGCCAACGAGATCACGCCGATCCTGTGCGTGGGCGAGGGCCTGGACATCCGCGAGAAGGGCGAGCACGTCGAGTACACGCTCGCGCAGCTCGACGGCGGCCTGGCCGGGCTCACCCCGGCCGAGGTGGAGAAGGTCGTGGTGGCGTACGAGCCGGTCTGGGCGATCGGCACCGGCAAGACCGCCACGCCCGAGGACGCCCAGGAGGTCATCGGGGCGATCCGTGCCCAGCTGGCCAAGACCCAGGGCGAGTCCACCGCGCAGGCGGTGCGCGTGCTCTACGGCGGCTCCGTGAAGGCGGGCAACGTCGCCGCGATCATGGCGCAGCCCGACATCGACGGTGCGCTGGTCGGCGGGGCGAGCCTCGACGCCGACGAGTTCACCAGGCTCGTCCGCCTCGGCCTCTGAGCCGGCGGCACGATCCTGCTCCGCCCCCGCGGCTCCGGCCGCGGGGGCGGACTTCGTTCCGGGCCGGGCCGTCCATGCACGCTAAGTGATCTTTCGAACGCCCGCAGTCCTGCTTTGTTGCGATCTGACTCCCGGCTGCCGCGCCGGTCACCATAGTGCCTAGAGTGTGCGCGTGGCCGGGCGACCGAGACGTCGTGCGGCTTCGAGCGGTTCACCCCCCGACCACCCCTGAGATCCTTGGCGGGCCACCCCCACGCCCGCTGGGAGGACGACGATGCCATACCTCAAGCACCGCATGCGGCGGATCACCGCCGCCGCCGTCGCGGTCATGGCGCTCGGCGCCGCCTCCGCCTGCGACTCGGCGGCCGACGCCAACGACACGGTCTCCACGGGCGGCACCCTCCGCGTCGTGTTGCCGCAGCTCCCGGAGCACCTGGACCCGCAGCGCATCGCGGCGGCGATGGACAACAACATCAGCCGCCTGATGTCGCGCACCCTGACCACCTACCGGGCCGAGCCCGGCGCGGCCAGCGGCGAGCTGGTGCCCGACCTGGCCACCGACCTCGGCCGGCCGAGTGAGAAGAACACGGTCTGGGAGTTCAAGCTGCGTGAGGGGGTGAAGTGGGAGGACGGCTCGCCCGTCAACTGCTCGCAGGTCAAGTACGGCGTGGAGCGCAACTTCGCGGCGCTGTTCGACTCGGGTCTGCCCTACGCGGAGCTGATGCTGGCCGACAACGCCACCCCGTACGAGGGCCCGTACAGCGGCAAGGGCCTGGACTCGGTGGTCTGCGAGGACACCCGGACCATCAAGTTCAAGCTCAAGCAGCCGGCCGGCGACTTCAACTACACGGTGGCGCTGCCGATCTTCTCGCCCGCCAAGCAGGGCGCGGACGGCGACAAGGACGCCTACGACAAGCGTCCGCTGTCCAACGGCCCCTACCGCATGGAGCCACGGTCCAGCGACACCACCTTCACGCTGGTCCGCAACGAGCACTGGTCGGCGAGCCTCGACTCGGTCCGCAAGGGTCACCCCGACAAGATCGTCTTCGTGATCGACTCCAACGACCCGGCCGTCACCAACGCGCTGATCCAGGACCAGGGCGCCGACCGCAACACGGTCATGCTGCAGAGCAACGTGGCGCCGAACTTCCTGCAGCAGGTCATCAACGACCCCAAACTGTCGCAGCGGGTGGCGACGGGCCCCAGCGGCTCGGTGCGCTACTTCGCCATCAACACCGTCAAGATGCCGAACCTGGACTGCCGCAAGGCGCTGGCGTACGCGTTCAACAAGCGCAAGTACCGCCAGGCCATGGGCGGCTCCGTGATCGGCGACCTGGCCACCTCGATGATCCCGCCGAACCTGCTGGCGCATGCCAAGTTCGACCACTACGGCACCCTCACCGACAGCGACGGCGACGAGGACAAGGCGCTCGCGCTCATCGACAAGGCGAGGAAGGACGGCAAGCCCTGCCCCGAGAAGATCTCGGTGGTGCTGCCCGACAACGACACCATCGCCCGCTACGTCAAGACCATGGTCGACGCCTACGTGCGCGTCGGTATCAAGGTCGACTTGAAGCGGCTGCCCGCCGACACGTACTGGGGCAGCATCGCCGACATCGGCCACGGCAACCACCTGGTCTACGCCGGCTGGATCCCGGACTGGGCGAACGGCTCGGCGGTCATCCCGCCGCTGTTCGACGGCAAGCTCGTCAAGCCCACCGGTGAGCAGAGCGGCTCGAACTACTCGTTCCTCAACGACTCGGACATCAACAAGGCGATCTCCGACGCGCTGGCCGAGCAGGACCTGAACCGGCAGTACAAGCTGTGGGGCGAGATCGACAGCAAGCTGTCGGAGCTGGCCGTGACCATCCCCGTGCTGTACCCGAACGCGATCCGCATGTACGGTTCGAACGTCGCGGGGGCTTTCATCCACGCCCAGTTCGGCGCGCCCGACCTGGCGTCGCTGGGCCTGAAGGACCCCTCGATCCCGGTGGATGTGACCTCCTCGGCCTCCTAGCCGGTACGATGGACCGCTATTGTTGACCGACACCCAAGGCCGCGCGAGCGGCCACCGAGCCTAAGGACACCTGCTCATGCCGATCGGCTTCGCCTACACGTTGATCGTGTTGCTGATCATCACCAGCGCCCTGCTGACGATGCTGGTCCTGCTGCACCGGGGCAAGGGCGGCGGCCTGTCCAGCATGTTCGGCGGCGGCGTGTCGTCGAGCCTGGCCGGGTCGTCGGTGGCGGAGAAGAACCTCGACCGCTACACCGTGCTGGTGGGCATCGTCTGGTTCGCCTGCATCGTGGGGCTCGGCCTCTGGCTGAAGCTCGAAATGGCCGCCGGCGCCGTCGGCTGACGAACGCAAGCACGCGAAAGGGCGGCTGACCTTCGGGTCGGCCGCCCTTTCGGCGTGTACGCGGGTGTTCAGCTCGGGACGAGGTGCGCCGGTGCGGCTGCCGCCGCCGCCCGGTCGAGCAGCCACACGGTGCGCGAGACGCCGTGCACCCGGGCCGCGGGCAGCAGCGCCGGCCCGGACAGCGCCGCGCCGACCGCCTCGGCCTTGTCCGGCCCGGCCGCGATCAGCCAGACCTCGTCCGCGGTGTCGAGGGCGGGAATGGTGAGCGTGGTGCGCAGCGGCGGCGGCTTGGGGCTGTCCCGGACCGCGCAGACCGGGCCGGTCTCGGCGGACACCGGGTGGCCCGGGAACACCGACGCCACGTGGCCGTCCTCGCCGACGCCGAGCAGCACCAGATCGAAGTGCGGCAGCGCGCCTCCGTCGGGCGCGTGCCGGGCCAGCTCCGCGGCGTACCGGGCGGCCGCCAGCTCGGGGTCAGCGCCGTCGGGGCCGTCCGGGGGTGGCATGGGGTGCACCCGGGCCGAGTCGAGCGGCAGCGAGTCCAGCAGGGCCTCGCGCGCCTGGGTCTCGTTGCGCTCCGGGTCCCCGGCGGGCAGGAAACGCTCGTCCCCCCACCACAGGTTCACCCGGGACCAGTCGACCGCGTCGCGAGCCGGGCTGGCCAGCACCGCCCGGTACACGGCCGCCGCGACCCGGCCGCCGGTCAGCACGACGTCGGCCGTGCCCCGCGCGGCCTGCGCGTCCAGCACCCGCACGATGAGCCGCGCGGCCACCGCCTGGGCGAGCACGCCCGCGTCGGCATGCACGACCACGGCCGCCGCCGGCACGGACCCGTCGGCGGCGTGTGCGCCAGGCCCCGGAATCGCTCGCTGACGCTCGCTCATGCGGCCACCGGTTCCCAGGCCGGGTCCTGCCAGATGTGGGTACGGGTGGACGCCCGGTCGCCGAGGTTCGCGACTCCCGTCGCCGCCGCGAGCGCGGCCGCGTACGGCTGGTCGGCGTCGAGGCGCTGCAGCTCCTCGGCCAGCACCTCGCCGAGGCGGCGTTCCACCAGTGGCAGCACCTGGTCCAGCGAGCCGGACTTGCGCAGCAGGGCCATGCCGTCGCCGGTGCTGTGCAGGCTCAGCGAACCGCCGTCGGCCAGCGCGAAGTCGACCCCGTGCAGCGCACCGGAGACCTCGGCGAGCTGCACCGGGATGCCCATCCGCGCGATGATCCAGCCGCGCAGCAGCGCGCCCAGCGGGTCACCGGCGGCGGCGTGCACCGTCGCCGACAGCGCGCCCGCCGACGCCGTGTCGAAGGCGCCCGCGATGAGCGCGCGCCAGCCGGTCAGCCGGGTCCAGGACAGGTCGGTGTCGCCGGGGGCGTAGTCCAGCGCCCGCTGCCGCAGCGCCGCGGCGGGGTCGGGGCACTGGGCGATGTCGGTGACCCGGCGCTCCGCGACGACACCCAGCGGGTCGTACGCGATGTGCTCGGGCGGGCAGCCGTGCCACCAGGTGACCACCGGCACGTCCGGGGCCAGCAGCGGCATGACCACCGACTCGCTGTGCAGGGCGAGCCGGCCGTGCATCCGCATGATCACGGCCTCGCACGGCCCGAGCCGCCCGCCGACGACGATCTCGGCGTCGAGCCGGTTCTTGGCGTTGGCGGTGGCCGCGTCGACGCCCGCGACGGGGCCGCGGCTGACCACGAGCAGCCGGCAGGGGTGCGACGCGGCGGCGATGGTGGCCGCGTCCTCGACCTGGCGCACCCGGCCCTCGTCCACGATGACGACCAGGTTGAGGGCGAGGCCGCTGGCGACGCCGCCCGCGTTGCGCCGCTCCGAGGCGAGCTTGCGCACCACCTCGTTACCGGTGGTGTCCCACAGGGCTAGCATTCCGTCCCACTTCCCAGCTTGATCAACAGCTCGGTCATGCCCGCCGCCAGGAGCGGCCCTCGCGGGCCAGCATCTCGTCGGCCTCGCGCGGACCCCACTCGCCCGCCCGGTACGTCGCGGGCTTGGTGCCCGCCCAGGCGTCCTCCAGCGGGTCGATGATGCGCCAGCCCTCCTCGACCTCCGCCGCGTCCGGGAACAGCGTCCGGTCGCCCAGCAGCACGTCGAGGATGAGCCGCTCGTACGCCTCCGGGCTGGACTCGGTGAAGGCCTCGCCGTAGGCGAAGTCCATGGTGATGTCGCGCAGCTCCATCTGGGTGCCGGGCACCTTGGAGCCGAACTTCAGCATCACGCCCTCGTCCGGCTGGACCCGGATGACCAGCTGGTTGTTGCCCAGCAGCTCCACGTCCTCGGGGTAGAACGGCAGGTGCGGCGCCTTCTTGAAGAGCACGGCGACCTCGGTGACCCGCCGCGGCAAGCGCTTGCCGGCGCGGATGTAGAACGGAACGCCAGCCCATCGGCGGTTCTGGATGGTCAGCCGCACCGCCGCGTACGTCTCGGTGTTCGAGTCCGGCGGGACGTCCGACTCCTCCAGGTAACCCGGGACCCGCGCCCCGGCGACCCAGCCGGTCAGGTACTGGCCGCGCACGGTCTCGGTGGTGACGTCCTTGGGCGGCACGGTGGCCCGCAGCACCTTGAGCTTCTCGGCCCGGATCTCGGAGGCGTCGAACGTGGTCGGCTCCTCCATGGCGACCAGCGCCAGCAGCTGCATCAGGTGGTTCTGCATGACGTCGCGGGCCGCGCCGGTGGCGTCGTAGAAGCCGGCCCGGGTGCCGATGCCGACGTCCTCGGCCATGGTGATCTGCACCGAGTCGACGTACTTCGAGTTCCACAGGGGCTCGAACAGCGAGTTCGCGAAGCGCAGCGCCAGGATGTTCTGGACCGTCTCCTTGCCCAGGTAGTGGTCGATGCGGAAGACGTCCTCCGCGCTGACCACGTCGTCGACCAGGTCGTTGAGCGCCTTGGCCGACTCCAGGTCCTCGCCGAACGGCTTCTCCACCACGACCCGCCGCCAGCCGCCCGACTTGGCGTTGTCGGCCATGCCGGTGCGCTCCAGCTGCTTGAGCACGGTCGGGAAGGCAGCCGGGGGGATGGACAGGTAGAACGCCGCGTTGCCCATGATGCCGTGCGAGTCGCGCAGCTCGTTCAGGCAGTCGTGCAGCCGGTCGAAGGCGGCGTCGTCGTCGAACGCGCCGCCCACGAAGCGGAAGTTGCCCGCCAGCCGGGCCCAGACCTCCTCGCGCCACGGGGTGCGCGCGTGCTCCATGGCCGCGGTGCGGGCCACGTTCTCGAAGTCGCCGTCGCCCCAGTCACGCCGGGCGAAGCCGGCGATCACGAAGCCGGGCGGCAGCAGGCCCCGGTTGGCCAGGTCGTACACGGCCGGGATGAGCTTCTTGCGGGCGAGGTCGCCGGTGACCCCGAAGATGACGAGCGCGCAGGGCTCCGGGATCCGCGGCAGACGGCGGTCCTGGGGGTCCCGCAGCGGATTGCTCCGCTGCGGGTCGGACGACACGGTCACGTGACGTCACCTCTCCTTGTACGGCTGGAGTCGGGCCGCGGCCTCCAGCAGCTGGGCGATGCCCTTGGCCCGGTCGGTCAGGTGCAGGTGCAGCAGCGGGCGGTCGCGCCCGGCCAGCGCCTGCCGGTCGCCCGCGGCCTGGGCCGCCTGCAGCCGGCCGAAGGTGTACGGCCGGCCCGGCACCGCCAGGTCCTCGGCGGCCTCGCCGGTGATCTGCAGGAACGCCCCGACCTGCGGACCGCCCTTGTGGTACTGGCCGGTCGAGTGCAGGAAGCGCGGGCCCCAGCCGAACGTCACCGGGCGGCCGCTCGCGGCGGCCAGCAGCTCGCGCACCTTCGCGGCGTCCGCGTCGGCGAACCGGTCCAGGTAGGCCATCACAGCGACGTAGCCGTGCTCGCCCGCGGCCCCGAGCAGGGCGCGCAACGCGTCCTCCAGGGAGCTCGCGTCGCCGTACCCGACGATGTCGCCCTCGGTGAACGACGGCGCCGCCGCGGGCAGGCCCGCCTCGAGGATCTTGTTGGTGTTCTGCTTGGACTCGGTGACGTTGGGCTGGTCGAACGGGTCGATGCCGAGCACCCGCCCGGCCACCGCGGTCGCGACCTCCCAGCACAGGAACTGCGCGCCGAGCGGCCCGTTGACCGAGACGTGCGGCGCCACGCCGCTGCCCGGCACCGCGCCGACGCCCAGCGACCCGCCGACCGTGGCGGTGAGCACGTCGGACCCGGTCGCCCCGGCGCTGGTCGGGGTCTCCACCACGACCGGCAGGATGCCCTTGCCGTCCTTGCCGGTGGATTCGGCGATCAGCTGCTCGGCCCAGTCGCCCAGGCCGCTGATGCCGCTGCCGTCGTCGACCAGCGCGATCTTGTCGCGGCCCGCCAGGGCGGCCGCGCCCATCGCCGCCCCGAGCAGGAACGCCGGGTTGTCCAGGTCGCCGGTCAGCGTGGTGGCGAACTCCTCCGCCTGGTCCAGCAGCTCGGCCACGTCGATCCCGGCCAGCGCCGTCGGCACCAGGCCGAACGCGGTCAGCGCCGAGTAGCGGCCGCCCACGTCCGAGTCGGCCAGCAGCACGGTCGCGCCCATCTCGCGGGCGGTCGCCTCCAGCGGCGAGCCCGGGTCGGTGACGACGACGAAGTGCCGGCCGGCCTCGGCCGGGCTCATGCCCGCGTCGAGGAATGCCTGCAGGTAGGCCCGGCGGTGGCTGTCGGTCTCCACGGTGCCGCCGGACTTGCTCGACACCACCACCACGGTGCGGTCGAGCCGGTCGCCCAGCGCGGCGGCGACCTGGCCCGGGTCGGTGGTGTCCAGCACGGTGAGCTGCTTGCCCAGGGTGAGGGAGATCACCTCGGGGGCCAGCGAGGAGCCGCCCATGCCGGCCAGCACCACGTGGTCCAGGTCGCCCAGCTCCTCCCGCAGCTCGGCGAGCTGCGGCAGCAGCGCCCGGCTGCGCTGGAAGGTGTCCACCCAGCCGAGCCGGATCCCGGCCTCGGCCTCGGCGGCCGGACCCCACAGCGTCGGGTCCTTGGCCGCCAGCTTCGCGGGCACCCCGTCGGCCAGCAGCCGCGCCAGCACCGGCTCGGCCGCCTCGGCGACCTCCCGGGAAACCCGCACGGTCAGCCCGCCGCCGAACACCGCCTCTTCGATGTTGCGCTGCTCGCTCACGCCTTCTCCAGCTTCGCCTGCACGCCCGCGAGCAGTTCCTTCCAGCTGGCGTCGAACTTGGCGACGCCGTCGCGCTCCAGGAACTCCACCACGTCGTCGTAGTCGACGCCGACCTCGCGCAGCGCGTCGAGGGTCATCTCGGCCGACTGCAGGTTGCCGGTGACCGTGTCGCCGGGCACCTTGCCGTGGTCGGCGAAGGCCTTCATGGTCTTCTCCGGCATGGTGTTGACCGTGTTCGGCGCGATCAGCTGCTCGACGTAGAGCGTGTCCGGGTAGGCCTCGTTCTTCGTGCCGGTGGAGGCCCACAGCGGCCGCTGCGGCTTGGCCCCGGCGGCCTTGAGGGCGGCCCAGCGCTGGCCGTTCACGACGTCCAGGTGCGCGCCGTACGCCAGCCGGGCGTTGGCGACCGCGGCCTGCCCGCGCAGGGCGAGCGCGTCCGGAGTGCCGATCTTCTCCAGCCGCTTGTCGATCTCGGTGTCGAAGCGCGACACGAAGAACGACGCCACAGACTCGATCTTGGCGATGTCGTGCCCGTTGGCCTGCGCCTGCTCCAGGCCGGTCAGCCAGGCGTCCATCACCGCGCGGTAGCGCTCCAGCGAGAAGATCAGCGTCACGTTGACGCTGATGCCCTCGGCCAGCGCCGCGGTGATCGCGGGCAGCCCGGCCAGGGTCGCCGGGATCTTGATGAACAGGTTGGGCCGGTCGACCAGCCACCACAGCTGCTTGGCCTCGGCGATGGTCGGCTCGGTCTGGTCGGCCAGCCGCGGGTCCACCTCGATGGACACCCGCCCGTCGACCCCGCCGGAGGCGTCGAACGCCGGGCGCATCACGTCGCAGGCCCAGCGGATGTCGTACGTGGTGAGCATGCGCACGGCCTCGTCGACCGTGACGCCGCGCACCTTCAGGTCGTGCAGCTGCGCGTCGTAGTCGTCGCTGCCCGCCAGCGCGCCCGCGAAGATGGTCGGGTTGCTGGTCACGCCGACGACGTGCGACTCGTCGAGCAGCTTGGCCAGCGCGGTGTGCGAGCCGCCCTCGGTCAGCCGCTCACGGGAGATGTCGTCGAGCCATACCGCGACGCCCGCGGCGGAGAGCTCGCCCAGTGGATCAGTCATGTGTCACTCGCCTGCCTTGTTCAGGGAGCGGCGGGCCGCGGCCGCGACCGCCTCCGGGGTGAAACCGAACTTCTCGAACAGGGTGGCGGCCGGGGCCGACGCGCCGTAGTGCTCCAGGCTCACCGACTCGCCGGCGTCGCCGACCAGGTCACGCCACGACATGGCGATACCGGCCTCGACGCTCACCCGGGCCTTGACGTTCGCGGGGAGCACGGACTCCCGGTACCCCGCGTCCTGGGCGCGGAACCATTCCTGGCACGGCATGGACACCACCCGGGTGGGCACGTCCTCGTCCTCCAGCAGCTCCTGTGCCTTGAGGCAGATCGAGACCTCGGAGCCGGTGCCGATGAGGATCACCTGCGGGGCGCCGGTGGAGGCCTCCTCCAGGATGTAGCCGCCGCGCTCGAAACCGGTGATCTTCGCCGGGTCGAGCGTGGGCACGTTCTGCCGGGTCAGCGCCAGCGCGGTGGGCCGGTCGCTGTGCTCCAGCGCCATGCGCCAGGCGTGCGCGGTCTCGTTGGCGTCGGCCGGGCGCACCACGTCCAGGCCCGGGATGGCGCGCAGCGCGGTGAGCTGCTCCACCGGCTGGTGGGTCGGGCCGTCCTCGCCGAGGCCGATCGAGTCGTGCGTCCAGACGTACGTCACCGGCAGCTTCATCAGCGCGGCCAGGCGCACCGGCGGGCGCATGTAGTCGGAGAAGACCAGGAACGTGCCGCCGTACACGCGGGTGCCGCCGTGCAGGGCGATGCCGTTCATGATCGAGCCCATGCCGTGCTCGCGGATGCCGAAGTGCAGCGTGCGGCCGTACTCGTCGCCGGGGAACTCCTTGGTGGCGAACTCGGCCGGGACGAACGACGGCTCGCCCTTCATGGTGGTGTTGTTGCTCTCGGCCAGGTCGGCCGAGCCGCCCCACAGCTCCGGCAGCACCGGCGCCAGCGCGTTCAGCACCTGGCCGGACGCGGCGCGGGTGGCCAGGCCCTTCGGGTCGTGCGGGAAGGACGGCAGCGCCTTCTCCCAGCCCGCCGGCAGGGTGCGGGTGCTCATCCGGTCGAACAGCGCCAGCCGCTCCGGGTTGGCCTTCGCCCAGTCGTGGAAGGCCTCCTCCCACTGCTCGTGCAGCAGGCGGCCGCGCTCGGTCACGGCGCGGGTGTGCGCGATGACCTCGTCCTCGACCGGGAACGCGACGGCCGGGTCGAAGCCGAGCAGCTCCTTGACCGCGGCGGCCTCGTTCGGGCCGACCGCCGAGCCGTGGATCTTGCCGGTGTTCTGCTTGGTCGGCGCGGGCCAGCCGATGATGGTGCGCAGCGCGATGAAGCTGGGCCGGTCGGTGACCGCCTTGGCACGCTGGATCGCCGCCCACAGCGCCGGGATGTCCTCGTGGTAACCGGTGTTGCCACCGGTCCAGTCCACCTTCTCGACGTGCCAGCCGTACGCCTCGTAGCGCTTGCAGACGTCCTCGGACTTCGCGATCAGGGTGTTGTCCTCGATCGAGATCTCGTTGTCGTCGTAGAAGACGATGAGGTTGTCCAGCTTCTGGTGGCCCGCGATCGAGGAGACCTCGTGGGTCACGCCCTCCTCGATGTCGCCGTCCGAGCAGATCACGTAGATGTGGTGGTCGAACGGGCTGGTGCCGGGGGCGGCGTCCGGGTCGAACAGGCCGCGCTCGCGGCGCGCCGCCATCGCCATGCCGACCGCGTTGCCCAGGCCCTGGCCCAGCGGGCCGGTGGTGGTCTCGACGCCGCGGGTGTGGCCGTGCTCCGGGTGGCCCGGGGTCAGCGAGCCCCACTGGCGCAGCGCCTGCAGGTCCGACAGCTCCAGGCCGTAGCCGGCCAGGAAGAGCTGGACGTACTGGGTGAGGGAGGAGTGGCCGGCGGAGAGCACGAAGCGGTCGCGGCCGGTCCAGTCGGGGTCGTTGGGGTCGAGCCGCATGGCCCGCTGGAACAACAGATAAGCCAGGGGGGCGAGGCTCATCGCGGTGCCCGGGTGGCCGTTGCCGGCCTTCTCGACGGCGTCCATGGCCAGGACGCGGGCGGTGTCCACCGCGCGGCGGTCGATGTCAGACCAGATCAACTGCTCGGTCACAGCTGTGCTACTCCTAGCGGCTCGTTTCCGTCACGCCAGGCCGTGGAAGGTTCGCCACGCCCAGGGGCTCCGGCAGGTACAAAGCATCGTCGTCCGGGCGGCCACGGTGTCGCCGGCGTCGGTGTTGACCCTACTCATACCGCGCACGACGCATGTGCGAACCCGTCCATTCCGCGCGTGGTGGCGCGCCCGCAGGGGTTGACCAGCGTTGCCGTACCCTGTTGCGGGTGAGCACGCTCGCCGCAGAGTCGCCTGAGGCGGCCACCGTAGATCTCCCGTCCCCCCGCACCGCCACGATCCCGGTCCAGCCGGGCGCGGTGGCCCGTGCCGCCCAGCTGCAGCGGCGCAAGGCCCGATGGGCGGTGGTGGGGGCATACGTGTCGCTCACCAAGCCACGGATCGTCGAGCTGCTGCTCATCACGACGATCCCGGCGATGATGCTGGCCGCCGAGGGGCTGCCGTCGCTCTGGCTGATGCTGGTCGTGCTGGTCGGCGGCTCGTTCGCGGCCGGCGCGGCCAACGCGATCAACTGCTACATCGACCGCGACATCGACCCGCTGATGGGCCGCACCTCGCGCCGCCCGCTGGTCACGCACAAGATCTCGCCCAAGAACGCGCTCGTGTTCGGGCTCACCCTCGCGGTCGCCTCGACGCTGCTGATGGCCGCGTTCACCAACTGGCTGGCCACCGCGCTGACCGTGGCCGCGATCGTCTACTACGACGTGATCTACACCGCGTGGCTCAAGCGGACCACGCCGCACAACACCTTCTGGGGCGGCGTGTGCGGGGCGATGCCGGTGCTCATCGGCTGGGCCGCGGTCACGAACTCGCTGGCCCCGGCGGCCTGGCTGCTGTTCGGCGTCGTCTTCTTCTGGCAGATGCCGCACTTCTACGCGCTGGCGATCCGGTTCAAGGACGACTACGCCAAGGCCGGCATCCCCATGCTGACCGTGGTGGCGACCCCGCGTCGCGTCGCGATCGAGTCCGTGGTCTACTCCTGGCTCACGGTGGCCACCTCGCTGGCGGTGTGGCCGCTGGGCATGTCGTCGGTGTACGGCGTACCCGCGCTGATCTGCGGCGGCTTCTTCATCCTGGAGGCCCACGGCCTGTACAGCCGCACGATGAAGGGCGAGGACGTCAAGCCCATGCGGCTGTTCCACTGGTCCACGGCCTACCTCACGATCGTGTTCGTGGCCACCGCGGTCGACGTGTTCATCTGAGCGGTTCTTACCTGTTTCGGCCGGACACGCCCTTTTTCGGTAAGGGCTGTCGGCCAGCTGACTGATTTCTGTCCGTTCTGTGACGCATTGACGATGCTATTTCCGGGCGAACCCGGACAGTCGATCTCTGTACATCGGGTTGCGATCACGTAACAGGAATCACAAAAGCTCCTCACCATCCCTCCACAAGACACCCGTTCTGCTTATCGTGCTTGGCATGGCAGAAGGTTCAGATACGACGACGACCATCGAGCACCCCACCGCCACCCTCGTGGCGGGCCTGCGCGCTTTCGCGAGCGAGCACGGGGGAGCGAAGGGAGTCGTCGAGTACGTCGGACGGCGCGGTGCGCGCATCGTGCTGGTGGGCAATGACGGGGCATGGGGCGACCGGATGGCCGCCAGCACCGACATCGCCCGGGCCGCCTGCGAGAAGGCCGGCATCACCGTGGAGAACGAGTGGGAGCGCGAGCTGATCGAGCTCATGCGCCCCACGAACGACCTCTGGCGTTCCATGTCCAAGCGAGTCCTGGCGCGCTGAGGTTCTTTCAGATCCCGCGTTATATTCGGATCTTGTGAGCACATCCCTTGACCACGCGACCCGGGCCCAGGCCCGGGTCGCCCTGGTTTCTGAAGCAGGTTCCGCCACCTCGCCCCGCCCCGGTGACCGCCCCCGGGTCGCGATCGTGACCTGCGCCGAGATCCCGCTGCTGGAGGCGGACGACCAGCTGGTGCTGCCCGCGCTGGCGGACCTGGGCGTCGACGCCGAGCCGGTGGTGTGGGACGACCCCGCGGCTGACTGGGCCGCGTACGACCTGGTGGTGCTGCGCTCCCCGTGGGACTACGCCCAGCGCCACGACGAGTTCCTGGCCTGGGCCTCGGGCGTGCCCAGCCTGGTGAACCCGGTCGAGACGGTGGCCTGGAACACCGACAAGCGCTACCTCGCCGAGCTGGCGGCCGCCGGCCTGCCGGTCACCCCGACCACCTTCCTGGCCCCCGGCGACTCCTGGACGCCCCCGGCCGGCGAGTACGTCATCAAGCCCGCGGTCAGCGCGGGCAGCCGCGACACCGGCCGCTACGGCCCGTCCGACGCCGCGCAGGCCATCGCTCACGTCCAGCGCCTCCAAGCGGCCGGCCGGATCACCATGGTCCAGCCGTACCTGCCCGCCGTGGACTCGTACGGCGAGACCGCCCTGCTCTTCTTCGCCGACCCGGAGACGGGCCGGCTGGCGTACAGCCACGCCATCCGCAAGGGCCCCATGCTCACCGGCCCCGACGAGGGTCTGGAGACCCTGTACAAGCCCGAGGAGATCACGCCCCGGGTGCCCACCGCCGCCGAGCGCGCCGTCGGCGAGGCCGTCGTGGCCACCCTGCCCACCGGCCTGGTCTACGCCCGCGTCGACCTCATCCCCGACGAGCGCGGCAACCCGCTCCTCGTCGAACTCGAACTGACCGAGCCCTCGGTCTTCATGCTCCACGACGAGGGCGCGGCCGCCCGCCTGGCCGCCGCCATCACCTGGGCCATTTGACCTTGACCCGCGGCCCTGGCGACGCCAGACCCGCCGCCCTGGCGACGCCCCGACCCGCCTCCGCGGTGACACCCGGCCCGCCGCCGTGGCGACCCCCGAACCGCTGCGCGGGCGCGCCGGCGCACCGCACTCCGCCCAAGATCGTTCGACTTGCCTGGCACCTGCGCATATCTTGACCCCGCATTCG
>NZ_BONI01000068.1 GCF_016862635.1 Catellatospora coxensis
TCCGCGCTGGCCCTGGACATGGTCGTGGTGGCCGCGCTGGTCATGGCGATCTACCTGCCCCTGCAACGACGGAGCGCCCGTTGGCTGCGCTGACCCGCCGCGCCCGCGCCTGGCACGGCTTCGTGCTGGCCCTGGCCGGGCTCTACTTCGCCGTACCGCTGGTCGCGTCGTTCGTGTTCACCGTCGACGTGCCGGGGCAGGGCCTGACCGGGCAGGCGTACACGCGGATCCTCGGCGCGCCCGGCTTCCTCGACGGGCTCGGGCTGTCGCTGCTGCTGGCCGCCGCGACGATCGTGCTGGTGCTGGCGCTCGTGGTGCCCGCGCTGGTCGCGGTGCGGCTGCGACCCGGCCGGCTCGGCTCGGTCATCGAGGTGCTGTGCACCCTGCCGCTGGTCGTGCCGCCCATCGCGTTCGTCGCCGGGATCGGCTCCATCCTGCGGCTCGGCCCCGAACGGCTCTCCCACACGCCGCTGTACCAGACGTTCCTCGCCGTGCAGGACGAACGTTTCCCGCTCGCGCTCGTGCTGTCGTACACGGTGCTGGCACTGCCGTTCGTGTTCCGCTCCCTCGACTCGGGCCTGCGCGCCGTCGACGTGCCGACGCTGACCGAGGCCGCCCGCAGCTGCGGGGCGAGCTGGTGGCAGGTGCTCGTCCGGGTACTGCTGCCCAACCTGCGCAGCTCGCTGGCCGGGGCCGCGTTCCTGACCCTGGCGCTGGTGCTGGGCGAGTACACCATCGCCCGGATCCTGACCTTCGAGACGTTCCCGGTGTGGATCGTCAAGGTCAGCGGCAGCGAGGCGCGGCTGTCGGTCGCGGTGTCGCTGCTCAGCCTCCTGATCACCTGGTTGCTGCTGCTCGCCCTGTCGAGCGCGGGCACCCGGACCACCAAGAACGAGGAAAAACGATGACCATGTCGGCGACGAAGCCGGGTGCCGGCGTCGAGTTCCGCGCCCTGCGCCGCACCTTCGGCAGCACCGTCGCGCTGGACGGCCTCGACCTCACCATCGCACCGGGCGAGCTGCTCGCCCTGCTCGGCCCGTCCGGCTGCGGCAAGACCACCGCCCTGCGCATGGTCGCCGGGTTCGACCACCCCGACTCCGGGCAGGTGCTCGTCGACGGGGCCGACATCGTCGGGGTGCCCGCCAACAAGCGCGACGCGGGCATGGTGTTCCAGTCGTACAGCCTGTTCCCGAACCTCACCGCCCGCGACAACGTCGCGTTCGGGCCGCGCATCCGCAAGGTCGACGCGGCCACCCGCCGCGCCCGCGCCGACGAGCTGCTCGCGATGGTCGGCCTGCCCACCCAGGGCGACCGGTATCCGCACCAGCTCTCCGGCGGGCAGCAGCAGCGGGTGGCGCTCGCGCGGGCGCTGGCGCTGCAGCCCCGGGTGCTGCTGCTCGACGAGCCGCTGTCGGCGCTGGACGCGCAGGTGCGGCTCACCCTGCGGGAGGAGATCTCCCGGCTGCAGAAGAACCTCGGCATCACCACGATCTTCGTGACCCACGACCAGGAGGAGGCGCTGTCCATGGCCGACCGGGTCGCGGTGCTGCGCGACGGGCGGCTGGAGCAGTGCGCGACACCGGTCGAGCTCTACCACCACCCGGCGACCGCGTTCGTGGCCGAGTTCGTCGGCACGATGAACCGCGTGCCGGGACGGCTCACCGGCGAGGGCCGCGTCGAGGTGGCCGGACAGCGACTTCCGGTGCTGGGTGACGTCCCCGCCGAGAACACGGTCGACGTGCTGATCCGGCCCGAGGACGTTCGCGTCAGCGCGGACGCCGACGGGGCGGCCCGGGTGGTGACCGTGTCGTTCCTGGGGCCGACCACGCGGCTGTACGTGGAACTTCCGGACGGGGTCGGGGTCAAGGCCGACCTGGCGACCCGCCAGGCCGCGGGCCTAGGTCCCGGTGCCGCCGTCCGGGTGGAGCTGGCCGAGCACCCGGTGCGGGTGGCCGCGTCACGCTGACGTCGCGAGCGGGCACGGCAACGCTCTGGAGCGGCCGTTGCCGTGCCTCCCGGTGCCACCGCTTGTCGTCGGACCCGCACCGTAGTCTGCGTGGCCTCGGTCCGGTGGATTACTGGGAGTGGTGATGGGCGCGAAGACCGCGTTGCTGGCGTTCGCGGACGGGGACGTCCGTGCGGCCCTACGGGGCGCGGCACCTGCCGGGCAGGCGGAGGCGGAACGGGCGGTGCGCCGGATCCACCCCGGCCATCAGGTCGAATTCGACGACGAGACCACTCTCGACGCCACCTACCCCGCCGACGACGTCACCAACGTGACCGTACTGGCCGGTGCGGAGATCTTCTGCGACCGCCGGCTCGTCCTCGACCGGCCGTCGGAACTGCCCGAGCATGTGCTCGCCCTGGGTGCGGGCCGGCGGATCGTCATGCACGGCATGCACTCGGTCGTCGACTGGCTCTGCTTCGCGGTCTGGGAGGACGGCCGGCTGGTCCGGTCGCTGAGCCTGTCGCCGGACAGCGGCATCATGGAGAACATCGGCGAGCCGTACGCGTTCGAGCTGCCGTACTGGGCCGGCGAGCACCCGGTCGAACCCTGGCCGGGCGAGGACGACGAGCCCTACCCGCTGCCGTTCCACCCGCTTGAACTGGGCGAAGAGGCGCTGCGGGAGCTGTTCGGCTTCGTCCTCGAAGGGTACCCGGAACCGGACGACCTCGACGTGGAGTCCGTGCCCATGTTCGGTTTCCAGGTCACCGATCCCACCGGGGCCGAGCAGGCCGCCCGGGAGGCCATGTACGCACAGATCAGCGCGTCGATGGGGCCGCCGAGACTGTTCCGGATGGGATCGGACGGCCGGATGCACGAGGTCGGCCTCGACGAGCTCTGAGCACCCGACGTGCCGGTGGCCGCCATCGGGCTGCCACCGGCACGGTGCACAGATCAGGGCAGGGTGTACTTGACCTGGTAGGAGCCGCCGTCGCCGACGTAGTACGCCCAGCCGCCGATGCTGCTGCTGGCCGTGGCGACCATGTCGTCGTTGGACAGGTAGGTCGCGGTCGTGTTGCGCAGTGCGGCCCGCATCTCCGAGATCAGCGTGGTCGTTGGCTTCCAGAACGACAGCTGGTACTGGTTGTACATGTTGGTGCCGATGTCCTGGAGCTCAGCGGCGTTGAGGTCGTTGTCGTAGTCCTCCTCCACCATCAGCGAGATGAGCCGCCAGCTGCTGCTGCTCACACCGCTGACGATCGAGGCGTTCGGGCTGTAGGAGTCGCCGGTGGCGATCTCGGCGTCCCAGCCGCCGGGGCCCCACTTGCCGAAGGCCGTGGCGCCCGGGTTGGTCGTGCTGGCGGCGAAGACCAGGAAGTACGGGCTGTCGTCGCCGATCTCGTCGGTCTCCTCGTTGCAGATGACGGTCGCGACCTTCAGCGTGGTGGCGGCCTGCGCCGGAGTGCCGACGGCGAGACCCGCGGCGAGCGCGACGCCGGTCAGCGCGCCGAGCGCGCCGAGCCTGCGCAGGAGGGAGATGGTCTGCATGGGGGACTCCGTTCCGCCGCGGGCCGGGTGGACCTCGCGGCTGCTGTGCGGGGAACGGGCCGGTGGTCCCGGCCGCTGGGGGCAGCGAACGCGACCGGGGTTGTGACGGGGTTGTGTCCGGGTTGTCGTGCAGGTCAGCGGCCGGTCATTCGGTGTCGAGGTCGCGCAGGTTCGTCTTGGCCAGCTCGACGATCTCGGAGCCGCGCCCGGACAGGATGGTCCTGGTGGCGTACAGCGTGAAGCCCTTGATCTGGCCGAAGGTGAGCTTGGGCGGCAGGGACAGCTCCTGCCGCGCGGTGCGCACGTCGAGCAGCGCCGGGCCGGGATGCGCGAACGCGGCCCGCACGGCGTCCTCCAGGTCGCCCGCCTTGTCGACGCGGGCCCCGAACAGACCGGCGGCCTCGGCCATCGCGGCGAAGTCGGGGTTGTCCAGCTCGGTGGCGAAGGTGACGAAGCCCGCGGCCTTCATCTCCAGTTCCACGAACGACAGCGCACCGTTGTTGTACACCACCACCTTCACCGGCAGCCGTAGCTGGCGCAGCGTGATCAGCTCGCCGAGCAGCATCGCCAGCCCGCCGTCGCCGGACAGCGAGACGACCTGGCGGGCGGGGTGTTCGGCCTGCGCGCCGATGGCCTGCGGCAGCGCGTTGGCCATGGACCCGTGGTTGAACGAGCCGATGAGCCGGCGGCGGCCGTTCATGTGCAGGTAGCGGGCGGCCCAGATGCAGGGCGTGCCGACGTCGGCGGTGAAGATCGCGTCGTCGGCGGCGAGCCGGTCGATGACCGCGGTGACGTGCTGCGGGTGCAGCGGCGAGTCGTCGGCGGCGGACTCGGCGAGCCGGTCGAGCTTGGCGCGGGCCCGCCGGTAGTGGGCGGTCATCCGGTCCAGGTGCGCCGAGTCCGCCTTGGCCGTGAGCCTCGGCAGCAGGGCGTCGACCGTGTCGCGGACCGTGCCGACGAGCGGCACGTCGACGGGCACCCGGCGGCCGATCTGCTCCCCGCGCACGTCCACCTGCACCACCGGCACGCCCTCGGGATAGAACTGGCGGTAGGGGAAGTCCGTGCCGAGCATGAGCAGCGCGTCGCAGTGCTCCATCGCCCGGTAACCGGAGCTGAAGCCGATCAGCCCCGTCATGCCCACGTCGTACGGGTTGTCGTACTCGACGAACTCCTTGCCGCGGAACGCGTGCACGACCGGAGCCTGCAGCGCCCCGGCGACCGCGAGCAGCCGGTCGTGCGCTCCGGCGCAGCCCGCCCCGGCGAGGACGGTGACCCGCTCGGCGGTGTTCAGCACCGCCGCCGCCGCGTCGAGCGAAGCGTCGTCGGGTCGCACCAGCGGCGTCACGGGGCGGATCGCCAGCGGCTCGGCGTCGTCCGGCGCGTCGGCGAGGAACACCTCGCCGGGCACCACGACGACGGCGACCCCGCCGCGGGCCAGCGCGGTGCGCAGCGCGGTCGCCAGCACCTGCGGCAGCTGGCCGGGGACGCTGACCAGCTCGCGGTAGACGGAGCACTCGCGGAACAGCTCCTGCGGGTGCGTCTCCTGGAAGTAGCCGGAGCCGATCTCGTCGCGCGGGATCTGCGCGGCGATCGCCAGCACGGGGACGCGGCTGCGGTTCGCGTCGAACAGGCCGTTGATCAGGTGCAGGTTGCCCGGTCCGCAGCTGCCCGCGCAGACCGCCAGCTCGCCGGTCACGGCGGCCTCGCCCGCGGCGGCGAACGCGGCGGCCTCCTCGTGGCGTACGTGCTGCCAGGTGATCCCGCCGTCGCGGCGCAGCGCGTCGGTGAGCCCGTTGAGCGAGTCGCCGGGCACCCCGTACATGCGGCGCACCCCGGACGCCTGCAACGTCGCGACCATCAGGTCGGCCACCGTGCGTGCCATCGTCGCCCCCATCGCCGGCATGGACGTGGTATCGGTCCCGGTTGCGCAGGCCGACGGGGGCTCGCACCATTATCGCCCGCGATGGGCGCGGTGTGCTGCGGAAAGAGCGAGGTTCAGGCGAAGTACTCCGACATCAGCTGGTCCACCCACTCGGGCTGCCGGACGTCGCGCGGGACGAACTGGCGCATGACGGGTTTGAGGTCCAGGACCGGGGTGCCGTCGATCGCGTCGAGCCCGCGGACCCGCAGCTCGCGGCCGTCGACCGCGACGATCTCGGCCACGGTGCAGCCGATGCGGTTGGGCCGCCGCGGCCCGCGGTCGGCGAACACGCCGACCTCGGGCAGGTCGGCGCGGCCGCGCGGGCGCAGCGGACTGCCGTAGTCCTCGCGTTCGGCCAGGCGGTCGAAGAAGAAGAGGACCTCGACGTGCGAGAAGTCGGCCAGGCCGGTCAGGCCGGCGTCGCCGAATCGCGCGTCGACCACGATCGTGCTCTCCTCGCCACCCCAGTGGTCGGAGTTCTGCGGGTCGGTCCGTGCGTTGTGGACCGTGCCCACCGGGGTCATGTCGATCATCGTCTGCTCCCGAAGTGGTGATACTCGTCGCCGGGGTGCCGGTGCGCGCCCGAAATGCAGAACACCGCGATGATCGTGGGAGATTCCCGATAATCCGATCATTCCCAGGCAGCCGGCGGGCCGCAACCGGTCCGGACTACGGTTGCCAGTCGCGCCGGAGCAGGCCGTAGACCCACGAGTCGGAGACGTCGCCGTTGACGATGCAGTCTTCGCGCAACGTGCCCTCGCGTACGAAGCCGAGCTTCTCCAGCACCCGGGCGGATGCCACGTTGCGGGTGTCCGCCTCCGCCTGGACGCGGTTGAGGTCCAGCGTTTCGTACGCCCAGCCCAGCAGGGCGCGCCCGGCCTCCGTCGCGTACCCGTGGCCCCATGCCGCCTCGCCGAAGCAGTAGCCCAGCGACGCGCTGCGGTAGTCCGGATTCCACCGGTTCAGGGTGCACCAGCCGAGGAAGGCGCCGTCCGCGCCGCGCTCCACGGCCAGCCGTGCTCCGGTGCCCTCCTCGGCCAGCTGCCGGCAGACCGCGAGGAAGCGCGCGGCGCGCGCGGGTTCGGTCCACGGCGGCGAGTCCCAGTAGCGCAGCACGTGGGCGTTGCTGTGCAGCGCGAAGAGGTCGTCCGCGTCCGCGTCGTCGAAGGGACGCAGGCGCAGGCGGGCGGTGTGCAGGGTGGGGGTGGGCAGCGACATGCGGGTCATGTTCCTTCCGCGATCGGGGTCGATCAACCAGACATCTGATGCCCGCCGCTCGCAACGGGTTTTCCTGGCGCTCGACAACCGCGCGGGTGGGAATGTCTGTCTACTGTGGTCGGAGGTTCCCGGCGGAGATGCCGCCGGGACCATTACGAAACGGGGTAAACGTGTCCACCCTTCGGACCAAAGCATTCCGGGCGCTCGGTGTCGCCGGTGTCGCGCTCGCCACGACGCTGCTCGTGCACGAGGTCGCGCTCGCGGGCACCGCGCAGACGCCGGTCGGCCAGCTGACCAGCAGCCTGGAGGGCTGCAACGACCACGGTGGGGAGGTGCTGGTCGTGCTGACCGGCGGACAGCCCAACACGGTGTACAGCGCGAGCACCGCCCGTGGTTTCCACCACGACGACACCTTCACCACCGACGCGAGCGGCAACGGCCAGGGCTACTTCCACAACGCGTGGGCCGACGTCGACCCGCACTGGTCCGGCCAGGCTGTCATCACGGTCACCGGGAACGGTCAGACCGGCACCGTGACGGTGCAGATCGACTGCCTGGACCCGAAGGGCGAGTAGGCTCCGCCGCGCGGGTCCTGCCGGCCGCGCCGACGGAAGGAACGTCCGCTGACAGGGGCCGAGGCTGCCTGCCGGCGGACGTTTCGCGTCGGTCGCGATCGAGGCGCTGTACGCGGACAGCCCGGGGGCCGACGCGGCCAACGCCCTGCACGGGTAGGTGTCCCGGCTGCGGCGTGTGCTGCACGGCACCGGGGCCCTGCGGCGCGCCACGGAGAGGCGCTGGTCACGGTCGGCGGCGGCGAGGACGCGGGCCTGGCCCGCCTGAAGGCCCTGCGCGGACTGGGCTGGGTCGCCGCGTTCACCGGCCGCGCCGAGGAAGCCGCCCGGCACCACCGCGCCGCCCTCGGCGAAGCGGTCGGGCGGGGCAACTACCTGCTCGCCGCGGACGCGGTCGCCGGCCTCGCCGGTGCCGCCCTGCAGGCCGGGGACGGCGTACGGGCGGCACGGCTGCTCGGTGCGGCCCGCGCCGTGCACGGCGGGCGGCTGGCTCCGGGCTCGGACATGATGCGGGTGGCACGGGCGACGCTGGAGTTGATCGGCTCGGCGACGTACACGGACGCGGTCGCCGACGGCCAGGCGCTGAGCCGGGCGGAGGCGCTGGCGGTGGCCACGGGTTGACCTCGCCCCAAGGGCACGCCGCAGACTGGCCGGGTGGCACAGGATCATCTGCTGGCGGGGGAGTTCGGGGCGGCGGCGCGGCTGTCGCCGAAGGCGCTGCGCCTGTACGCCGAGCAGGGCCTGCTCCCGCCCGCGCGGGTGGACCCGGCCACCGGCTACCGCTACTACCGCCCTGACCAGCTGCCCCGCGCCCGCCTGATCGCCCGGCTCCGGCGGCTCGGGCTGCCGCTGGCCCGGATCGCCGTGCTGGCCGACCTGAGCCCGCAAGACCGGGCGCTGGAACTGCGCGGCTGGCTGCACGCCCAGCGCTGCCTGCTCGACGACCGGGCCGCCGTGGTGGAGGCCGTGCAGGGCTCATCCGACGGCTCGGGGCTCGCCGCGGCCGTGGCGCAGCGGGACGTGCCGGTGACGAAGGTGCTCGGCCGCCGTCGCCGGATCGACTCCACCGCGCTGCCCGGCTTCACCCAGTCGGCCGAGCGGGACGTCCGCGCCCAGCTCCGGGCCTGCGGGCTGGCCGCGGACGGTCCCCGGTTCGTGTTCTTCGAAGACCTGATCACCCCGGACAGCGACGGGTACGTGGAGGTCGCGGTCGCCTGCGACGGGTGCGTCGAACCGGTCGACGACCTGCACGTCCGTCTCGTGCCGGCGCACACGGCGGTGTACCTGCCCGTGCCGCCCGGCTACGAGGACCTGCCGCTGATCCTGCGCGTCTACGACGCGATCGAGGCCTGGACCGACGCCCGCCCCGGCGTCGTCTGCACCGGCCACCCCTACGAGATCTGTCCGGGCACCGGCACGCGCTTCGACGTCGCGTACCCGGTCGCCGTTCACTGAGCGAGAGGCTTCCCGTGCGTCACCTTCCCTACGTGGGCAGCGGCCCCTACTGCTACTCGAACTCGTTCGCGATGCTGCTCGGCGCGCAGGCGCCGTCGACCGCGGTCATCGAGGTCGCCACCGGCGGGCCGTTCGGCATGCAGCTCATCGGCGGCACGCTGGTGTTCTTCGACGCGTACGGGTGGGACCCCGAGCAGGGGTTCGACCGGGCGCTTGCCGCGATCGGCTGGACGTCGACCGTCAGCAAGGGCGGCGACGCCGATTCGGCCCTGGCCCGCCTCGCGGCCGCCGTGCGGCAGGGACCGGTGTGGGTCGGGCCGGTCGAGATGGGGCACCTGCGCCACCAGCCGGAGATGACGGGCCCGATCGGGGCCGATCACTTCGTGGTCGCGCTCGACGTGGACGACGAGCGGGTGCTCGTGCACGACCCGCACGGGTATCCGTACGCCGAGGTGCCGGTCGGCGACTTCATGACGGCGTGGCGGGCCGAGACGGTCAGCTACGGCGACGCGTACACGATGCGCACCGGCTTCGCGAAGGTCGCCGAGGTCAGCGACGCCGACGCGATCCGCTCGATCATTCCGGCCGCGCTCGACTGGCTGTCGATGCGCACCGAGGCCGAGATGCCGCCCGGCAGCCTCGGCAACGGCGCGGCCGCCGAACGGGTCGCCGGGCTGGTCGAGGCCGGGGCCGGGGACGGGCTACGCGAGCACCTGATGTACTTCGCGATCCGGGTCGGCGCGCGCCGGCTCAGCGACACCGCCGACTGCCTGCTGCTGGCCGGCTACGACGAGGCGTCCCGGATCGCCGCGGAGCAGGCCAGGCTGGTCGGCTCGCTGCAGTACCCGATGGTCACCAAGGATTTCCCGGCGGCAGCCGCCGCGCTGCGCAGGCTCGCTCCGACGTACGACCGGCTGCGCGCGGCGCTCGCTTAGCGCGGGTCGAACCCCGCGCTGGTGGGTCACGCGGTGAGTGCCTACATCTATTTTGATGTGCCCACATCGAAAAAGATGTAGGCACTCGGAGCGTTGCCCAGTCAGTCCGTGGTGGTGTCGGTGAGTGCCTGATCGAGGATCTCCAGGCCGAGAGCGAGTTCGTCCTGGGTCGCGGTCAGCGGCGGTGCGATGCGGAACGTGCCGCCCATGCCCCGTAACTGCACCACGTTCAGGTGCAGGCCGAGGTCCAGGCAGCGGCGGGTGACCTGCGCGCCGAGCGCGTCCGCGCCCTGCTTGGTGGCCCGGTCGACGACCAGTTCGAGGCCCTGCATCAGCCCTCGGCCGCGCACGTCGCCCACCACCTGGTGCCGCTGCTGGAGCTGCAGCAGCCCAGCACGCAGGAACGCGCCCAGCTCCCGCGCCCGCACGTCTAGCTGCTCCTGCTGCAGCACGTCGAGCACGCTGTTGCCGACCGCCGCGACCAGCGGGTCCGACACGTGCGTGGTGTAGAACAGGTAGCCGCGCTCGTGGGCCCGCTGCTCGATCTCCTCGCTGGTGATCACGGCGGCCAGGGGCAGCCCCGCGCCCAGCGTCTTGGACAGCGTGAGGATGTCGGGCACGATGCCGTCGCGCTGGAAGGCGTACCAGTCGCCGGTGCGGCACAGGCCGGTCTGCGCCTCGTCGACGATCAGCAGCATGCCGCGCTCCCTGCACTTGGCGGCCAGCGCCGCGAAGTAGCCCGGTGGCGGTTCGATGACGCCGCCGGAGCTGAGGATCGGCTCGACGATGCAGGCCGCGAGGCTGCCGGTCGACTGGGCGTCGATCATGGCGAAGCCGTGGTCGAGCTGCCGCCGCCAGTCGAGCTCGCCGTCGGCGGTGGTGAAGTCGGGACGGTACGGGTTGGGCGTCGGCAGCGCGAAGTTGCCGGGGGCGGTCGGCCCGTAGCCCTGGTGGCCTGCGCTGTACGTCGCGGCGGCCGCGGCGCCGGTCATGCCGTGCCAGGAGCGGGCGAACGCCACGATCTCGTGCTTGCCGGTGACGAGCTTGGCCATGCGGATGGCGGCCTCGTTCGACTCGGCGCCGGTCGTCAGCAGCAGCACCTTGTCCAGCGGAGCGGGCAGGGTCTCGGCGAGCCGGCGGGCCAGCTCTACGACCGGGCGCGACAGCATGCCGCTGAACAGGTGGTCGAGGGTCGCGATCTGCTGCTGCACCGTCGCCACGATCGCCGGATGGCAGTGGCCGAGGATGGCGCTCATCTGCCCCGAGGTGAAGTCGAGGATCCGGCGGCCGTCGGCGGTGTACACGTAGCTGCCCGCCGCCCGCTCGATGATCTCCGGCGTGAACGGGCCGCCGTAGCGCACCAGGTGACGATCCGCGTCGGACCAGAACTGCGCGGCGGTGGACTGCTCGCTCGTCAGCGTCATGCCCCTCACGATAGGGACCGCCGCTGTGCACGAAAAGCTCTGATGTCCGGCTAGCCTGTGCGTATTCCGTGCACAGGGAGCCGCGATGCGACTGAACACCACCCGCCTCGAAATGCTCAGCCTGCTGGACAGCCTCGGCACGGTGCGGGCCGTCGCAGCCGCGCTGCACCTCAGCCCGTCGGCGGTGTCGGCGCAGCTGGCGGTGCTGGAGGCGGAGACACACACCGACCTGCTGCAGCGGGTCGGCCGCCGCGTCCGGCTCACGGCCGCCGGGCGCACCCTGGCCAGGCACGCCCGCGTCATCCTCGACCAGGTGCGGGCGGCCGAGGCCGAGTTGCGCGACCTCTCCGGGCAGCCGGCGGGACCGGTGCGCCTGGCCGCGTTCTCCAGCGCCGTGCGCAAGCTGGTAATCCCGCTGGCTGCCCGGTTGCGGCAGGTCCACCCGCGCATCGAGCTGGAGGTCAGCGAGCTCGATCCGCAGGCCAGTCGGCCGGCCCTGCGGCGCGGCGACTGCGACATCATCGTGGCCGCCGATTTCGTCGACGGGTCCACGCCCCCGGACCCGGAAGTTCACACCATCCCACTGCTCGCCGACGCCATCGTGCTGGTGACTTCGCGGGGTCAGGCGGGGCCGGACGCACCGGTGGACCTGACCGACTTCGCCACGGCGGCGTGGTCGGTCGACCTGCCGGGAACGTACCTGTCCCGGCTGGTGTCGAGCAGCTGCCGCCAGGCGGGCTTCGAGCCGATCGTGGCCGGCCGGTTCAGCAGCTACGATCTGCTCCTCGCGCATGTCGAGGCGGGTCTGTCCGTGTCGCTGCTGCCCGAACTGGCGGTGGACGGCAGATACCGGGTGGCGGCCCGCCCGCTGCGCGAACCGCTGACCCGCCAGGTGTACGCGGCCGTGCGCAGCCCGTCGGCGCTGACCGCCGCCGGCCGGATCGTCCTGAACGAACTGCGCGACCTCGCGGCGGCGCGCACCCGCGCCTGAGGCCAACCCGTGATCGTCCAACTTGCCTGGCATTCGTGCGTATCTTGAAGCTCCATTTCCACAGGTGCCTGGCAAGTCGGGTGACCTTGGCGCGGTCGGCGACCGGGCTCACGTCCGGGGTGGGGGAGCCGGTTCCGGTGTGCCCGGCTGGTGGACGGGGATGCCGCGGGTGAGGAACAGCGCCGCGAGCGCGATCAGTGCGAGCAGGCCGAGCGCCGCGCGCAGGCCGTCGAGCCGGGACTGCTCGTTCTGCTCGATGGCGGCGGTCGCGGTGGCCTGGTCCACGCCGGCGTCGGACAGGGCCGCGGCCAGCTGTTCGTTCGACAGGAAGGGGACGCCCGCCGCCAGCTGCACCTGCGCCTGCGCGGACAGGTCCGCCGGGATGGCCGGGTTGGCCTGTATCCCGGTGAGGAAAGAGGTGGTGAGACCCGCGATGAGCACCGCGCCGGCCAGCGCGGTGCCGATGGACGCGCCCAGGTTGGTCACGGTGTTCTGCAGGCCGCCCACCTCGGCGCTGCGCTCGTCGGGGACCGCCGACACGGTGACGCTGCCCAGCTGGGAGGCCAGCGCGCCGATGCCGAGCCCGGCCAGCAGCAGCGGCAGCGTGACGATCTCCGGTCCGGCTTCGGCGTTCAGTGCGGCGGCGAGCGCGACGATCCCCGCGAACAGGGCCGCGAAGCCGAGCTGCACCACGCGGCGGGGGGACGCGTCGGGGAAGAACCTGGGCACGCCGACGGCGGCCAGCAGCAGCGTCAGGGACAGCGGGAGGATGCGCAGGCCGGTGTCGATCGCGGACAGACCGAGCGCGACGGACAGGTAGAGCGGCACGGTGAAGAACAGGCCCGCCTGCAGCAGGTACTGGAACAGGAACGAGTTGAGGCCGCCGCGCAGCAGCCGGTTGTCCAGGAGACCCGGGTCGAGCAGCACCGGTTGTCCGCGGCGCCGGCGGGCCCGTTCCCGGGACAGGAACCAGCGCAGCACCAGGCCACCGGCGATGACCAGCCAGAACACGGGCGACAGGCCGAGCCAGGCCGGTCCGCCGGGTTTGGGGTTGAGGAAGCCCCAGGTGCCGCCGCGTAGCACGCCGAAGACGACCAGCACCAGGCCGAGGCCCGACAGGGCGGTGCCGCCGAGGTCGAGGCGGGTGGCGCGGTCGGGCGGCAGGCCGCGCATCCGCCGGGTCAGCAGCAGGATGCCCAGGACCACGACCACCTCGCCGGCGAACACCCAGCGCCAGGAGGCGTACGTGGTCAGCAGTCCGCCGATCAGCGGACCGACCGCGACCGCGATCGCGCCGAACGCGGCGACCAGGCCGTATGCCCGGGGGCGTTCGCTGCGGCCGAAGTTCGTCGCGACCAGCGCCACGATGGCGGGCAGGATGAGCGCGGCCCCGATGCCTTCGAGCAACGACCAGCCGATGAGCAGCACGGTGAGGTCCGGTGCCAGCGCGGTGGTCAGCGAGCCCACGCCGTAGATGACGCAGCCGATCGCGAACGAGCGCTTGAAGCTGATGATCTGGCCGATCTTCCCACCCGTGATCATCAACGCGGCCATGACGAGGGTGTACATCGTGATCGCCGTCTGGATGCCGGTCACGGTGGTGCCCACGTCCTCGGCGACCGTCGCGATCGACACGTTCATGACCGAGCTGTCCAGCGTCATCAGGAACTGGCCGCAGGCCAGGGTGAACAGCACTGTTCCGGTCGCGACCTGGCGATCGCCTGATGTCGGGGCCATGGCCCGCTCCTCCGCGATCGGTCCCAGGCTGATTTGACAAGTTTTCATCCTATATGACCCTTGTCTGCGTCGGAGGGTGCGCGCCGCTCCAGGTGCGCCTCCGAAGGCCTCGGCCGTAATGCAACCGTGATCTGGTGTCCATTGACCTTGCCCCCCTCGCCGTCGAATTATGTGAGCGTTCACAAGCCCGTAATCTGCGAAAGTCGCCGGTTACCGAAAAAGTTTGTGAGCGCTCACAGCCTGCCGCCTGTCCTGGCGGCCGGTGGGCCGTTCCCGTCGGGAGAAGGAGCGACATGAAGATCGCAAGATTGGCCGCCGCCGCGTTGGGACTGGTCGTGGCCACGAGCCTCGCCGCCTGCGGTTCGAGCACCAAGACCGCCGACCAGGAGCAAGCCGGCGGCACGGAGGGCGCGCTGGTGGGCGTGACGATGCCGACCAAGTCCTCCGAGCGCTGGATCCACGACGGGGAGAACCTGAAGACCCAGCTGGAGGCGCTCGGCTACAAGGTCGACCTGCAGTACGCCGAGAACGACATCCCGACCCAGGTCAACCAGATCGAGAACCAGATCACCCGGGGCGCGAAGCTGCTGATCGTCGCCTCTATCGACGGCACGGCGATCACGACGCAGCTGCAGCAGGCCGCGGACAAGAAGATCCCGGTCATCGCGTACGACCGCCTGATCCGCAACTCGCCCAACGTCGACTACTACGCCACGTTCGACAACTACAAGGTCGGCGTGCAGCAGGCGACCTCGCTGCTGGTGGGCCTGGGCCTGAAGAAGGCCGACGGCTCGGACGGCACCGCGAAGGGCCCGTTCAACATCGAGCTGTTCGCCGGTTCGCCCGACGACAACAACGCGACGTTCTTCTTCAACGGCGCGATGGACACCCTCAAGCCCTTCATCGACAAGGGCACGCTGGTCGTCAAGAGCAAGGAGACCGAGTTCAAGACGGTCGCGATCCTGCGCTGGGACCCGGCGACCGCGCAGAAGCGCATGGAGGACCTGCTCACCAAGACCTACGCCAAGGGCGACAAGGTGCAGGGCGTGCTGTCGCCGTACGACGGCCTGTCCATCGGCATCCTGTCCGCGCTCAAGAGCAGCGGCTACGGCACCGCCAACCAGCCCTACCCGGTGGTGACCGGCCAGGACGCCGAGGTCGCCTCGGTCAAGTCGATCATCGCGGGCGAGCAGTACGCGACGATCTACAAGGACACCCGGGAGCTGGCGAAGGTCACCGTGAAGATGGCCGACGCGGTCCTCAAGGGCGGCAAGCCCGAGGTCAACAACACCAAGGACTACGACAACGGCATCAAGGTCGTCCCGTCGTACCTGCTCGAGCCGATCGTCGTCTACAAGGACAACTACAAGGCGACCCTGATCGACACCGGCTACTACACCGCGGACCAGCTCAAGTAGCACCGCCGCGCCCGTCCGGCCGGTCACCCCGGCCGGGCGGGCGTCCCGCCGAACCGGAGGAGGACGACCTTGACCGACGTGATCCTGCAGATGCGTCACATCACCAAGACGTTCCCGGGGGTCACCGCCCTCGACGACGTCAACCTCACGGTCCGCCGCGGGGAGATCCACGCGATCTGCGGCGAGAACGGCGCGGGCAAGTCCACCCTGATGAAGGTCCTGTCCGGGGTCCACCCGCACGGCGACTACAGCGGTGAGATCACCCTCGACGGCCAGCCCTGCCGGTTCGCCAACATCCGCGACAGCGAACGCCTCGGCATCGTGATCATCCACCAGGAGCTGGCGCTGTGCCCGAACCTGTCGATCGCGGAGAACATCTTCCTCGGCAACGAGCGGGCTCCCGGCGGCGTCGTGAACTGGAACCGCACCCACGCCGAGGCCGCCGAACTGCTGCACCGGGTGGGCCTGCACGAGAACCCGGCCACGCTCGCGATGGACCTCGGCGTCGGCAAGCAGCAGCTGACCGAGATCGCCAAGGCGCTGTCCAAGCGGGTGCGCCTGCTCATCCTCGACGAGCCGACCGCCGCGCTCAACGACGAGGACTCCGCGCACCTGCTCGACCTGCTGCGCGGCCTGCGCGACCAGGGCATCACCTGCGTGATCATCTCGCACAAGCTCAACGAGATCCGGGAGATCGCCGACACCACCACCATCCTGCGCGACGGCCGGACCATCGAGACCCTCGACATGTCCGCCGGTGTCACCGAGGACCGCATCATCGCCGGCATGGTCGGCCGCGACCTGGAGCACCGGTTCCCCGACCACGAGCCGAACATCGGCGACGAGGTGCTGCGCATCGAGGACTGGACCGTGCACAGTCCCACCCAGCACGGGCGGGTCGTGGTCCAGGGCGCGAACCTCAACCTGCGCCGCGGCGAGATCGTCGGCCTGGCCGGGCTGATGGGCGCGGGCCGCACCGAGCTGGCGATGAGCGTCTTCGGCCGCAGCTACGGCATCGGCATCTCGGGCCGGATCTTCAAGGACGGCCGCGAGATCCGCCTGAAGACCGTCGGCGACGCGATCCGCCACGGCATCGCGTACGCCACGGAGGACCGCAAACGCTACGGCCTCAACCTGATCGAGGACATCAAGCGCAACGTCTCCGCGGCCGCCCTGAACAAGCTCGCCACCCGCGGCTGGATCCACGACAACGAGGAGTACCGCGTCGCCGACGGCTTCCGGGCCGGCATGAACATCAAGGCCCCGAACGTCGCGGCCGTCACCGGCAAGCTCAGCGGCGGCAACCAGCAGAAGGTCGTCCTGTCGAAGTGGCTGTTCACCGACGCCGACGTCCTCATCCTCGACGAGCCCACCCGCGGCATCGACGTCGGCGCCAAGTACGAGATCTACTCGATCATCAATCACATGGCCGACCAGGGCAAAGCCGTACTGGTCATCTCCTCCGAACTGCCTGAGCTGATCGGCGTCTGCGACCGCATCTACGCGATGTCGGCCGGACGGATCACCGGCCAGGTCACCCGCGAGCAGGCCACCCCCGAGCGGCTCATGCAGTTCATGACCAAGGTGAAGGAGCAGTAGGACCATGACCAGTGTCGGCCCCACGACCGGCCCGGCCACCGCAGTGCCGGCGACCGCGAGCGAACTCGCGGTGACCAAGGCACCGGACCGATTCGGCGGTCGGCTCTTCTCGGCCAACCTGCGCCAGAACGGCATCTACATCGCGTTCGCGCTGATCATCGCCCTGTTCGCGTACCTCACCGACGGAGACCTGCTCGCCCCGCAGAACATCTCCAACCTGGTGGTGCAGAACTCCTACATCCTGATCCTCGCCATCGGCATGATCCTGATCATCATCGCCGGGCACATCGACCTGTCCGCCGGCTCGGTCGTCGCCGTCACCGGCGCGATCTCCGCCGTACTCATGGTCAACAACGATGTGCCGTGGCCGCTGGCCATCCTGATCACCCTGATCTGCGGCGGCCTCATCGGCGCGTGGCAGGGCTACTGGGTCGCCTACTTCGGCATCCCCGCGTTCATCGTGACGCTGGCCGGCATGCTGCTGTTCCGGGCGCTCACCCTCGCGGTGCTCGGCAACCAGGGCATCGGCCCGTTCCCGGACGAGGTCCGCACCATCGCCAACGGCTTCATGCCGACCACCCTGGGCAACATCGGCCTCGGCCCGCTGGGCGGCGCGGACCTGCTCACCCTGCTGATCGGCGTCGCCTTCGTCGCCGGCATCGTCGTCACCCAGTGGCGCAGCCGCGCCGGACGCGCCCGCTACGGCCAGGTCGTCGAGCCGACCGCGCTGTTCGTCACCAAGATCGCCATCGCCGCCGTCGTCGTGATGACCGTCATCGTGCAGCTGGCCAGGTTCAAGAACCTGCCCTGGGTGCTCGTGCTGCTGGCCGCGCTGGTCCTGGCGTACTCGCTGCTCACCGACCGGGTCGTGTTCGGCCGCCACATCTACGCCATCGGCGGCAACCTCAACGCCGCCACCCTGTCCGGCATCAAGGTCAAGTCCGTCACGTTCTGGCTGTTCGTCAACATGGGCGTGCTCGCCTCGATCGCGGGCATCGTCTTCGCCGGGCGGCTCAACCAGGCCGGCCCGACCGCGGGCAACGGCTTCGAACTCGACGCCATCGCGGCCGCGTTCATCGGCGGCGCGGCCGTGCAGGGCGGCGTCGGCCGGGTCGTCGGCGCGATCACCGGTGGGCTCATCATGGGCGTCATCAACAACGGCATGTCCCTGATCGGCGCGCCGAGCGAGCGGGTCATGCTGTTCAAGGGCCTGGTGCTGCTGGCCGCCGTCGCGTTCGACGTCTTCGCCAAGCGCCGCGCCGGAACCGCACGCTGACGGGGGAGGTCGGGGCCGCTGCCGTGCGGCGGCCCCGACCACGTGTCAGCTGCTGAGGCGCTGGATGAAGGCGACGCTGCCGTCGAAGATGCGCGGCGCGTCGTGGTCCAGCGTCGCCACGTGGTAGCTGTCCTGCAGGACGATCTCCTGCACATCCGTCGACGTGATGTGCTTCAGCACGATCTCGCTGTTGACCGGCTCCACGACGTGGTCGTTGGCGGAGTGGTACAGCAGCACCGGCTGAGCGACCTTGGCCAGGTCCTGACGGACCACCGCCTGGAAGCGGCGCAGCGACGCGGCGGCCCGCACCGGCGTACGCGGGTAGGCACCCTCGTCGACGCCGGGCTTGGCGATGTCGTTGCCGATCGCGGGCACCGACGGGACGAGCATGCCCAGCACGGGCAGCAGCTTCGCGTCCCAGCGCAGCATCGTCACGGCCGGGTTCACCAGCACGATGCCGGCCAGGTCGGGGTGCTGCTGGGCCAGGCGCAGGGCGAGCGTGCCGCCCATCGACAGGCCGACGGCGTACACCGAGGTGCAGTGCCCGCGCAGCTCGGTGACCGCGCGCTCGACCTCGGTGTACCAGTCCTGCCAGGTGGTGCGGTTCGCGTCGCGCCAGCTCGTGCCGTGGCCCGGCAGCAGCGGCAGCCGCACCGACCAGCCCTGCGCGGCCAGGTGCCGGGCCCAGGGCCGCATGCTGTGCGGCGAGCCGGTGAAGCCGTGGCAGACCACGACCCCGATGCCGCTGTCGCCGTCATGGTGCAGGGGAGCGTGGTCGATGGCGTTGTCCATGGGTGCTCCAGCGGCGGGGTGAACGGGGTGTGGGACGGGTGCCGCCATACTGCCATGTCCCGGTGCGGGTGGGCAGGGTGCGAGCGGGCGAATGCACATCGGTGGGCCAGGTCGTCGGTGAAACCGGCGATCGGTGCGGGTGGGGCAGGGCGAGAAAGCGGGACGATGGAACGTGCGGGGCGCGAGTCACACCGAGGTCGTTCGACTTGCCAGAAACCTGGTGGATTCGGGGCTCAAGATACGCACAGGTGCTGGGCAAGTCGGATGATCGAGGGCTTGGCGTGGAGGATGCGGGTGACCCGGAACTCAGCTGAACCGGCAAACTGCGCGGCGGCGTGGTCGAGTCCTCTCAGCGCAACACCTGGCCCGGGAACTCGGCACACCCGGTCGAGCCCACAGAGTGGATCCTGAAGCCGGAGGGCGGAATCGAAGCTTCTACGCATGCGTAGGACCAGAAGAGTGCGAACCGCATGCCATATCGCCGGTCGAGAGCGAAGGTGGCGGTATGAGTGATGCCACTGCGTGAGTTCTCGAACGTCTTTCGGGGATGCCGGATGCAGTCCCAGTCATCCGCCTCCAGCCAGGTGCCGTCCTCGAATTCGATCCGTGGGATGGTTCCTGTCTGCAGGTAAGGCCCTAACGGGCCGGGCCTCAGCTCGGAGTGCACGGGCTTCGGGCAGCTCACCGACTCGCCGGGAGGGTAGAAGACGGAGAACACGATCGTCGTGCTACGTACCTCGACCCTTCGCAGTCGCATGTGGCCGTCGGGGGTCATGTGAACGTCGCCCGTCGTGACTGCGGGGCTCGGCTGCACGGCCGCCTCGATGCGCCGATCCGCCTCCCACTGAGCCACCTTCATGAACACTGTGAGGACCGCGATCATTCCGCAAAAGCAACACATGAGAAGTATTGCGGCGATCAGCTTTAGCGCCCGGAAATCCATGGATGCCGTTGTCCAATGTCGAGCTGAGCTGAGCTGAGCTGAGTCAATCCTCGTCCCCTTCGTCTTCCGGGACCATCAGCCAATCGCCCGGTAGCCTGTCCCGCACGGCTTGCACCGCCGCCGGGGTCCGGCCGTGGACCCACAGCCACGTGCCGCTGTCCTCGCGCAGCAGCACGTCGGGACCGGCGAACCAGCGCACGGGCGACTGATCCGGAGCGGCCCAGAGCGGGAGATCCGGCAGCGGCAGGCGTACGAACATCGCCCTCAGTGCCACCCGGGCGGCATCGTCGAGGTCAGCCCGGTTGTCGACGGTCTCCTCGTCAGCCGAGAACATCGCCTCCGACAGCACCATCTCGACCAGGGCGATCGACAGCCGATCGGCGTACGGCATCCAGCGGCCGCCGGTGCTCATCAGGACCGGCGGGTCGTCGTGGGCGTCGGACTCGGGCGACACGCCCCACGACGCGCAGTGCTGGTTCTCGACGCGGAACACGAGGACACCCTCGGCATCGCACCGAAGCTGGCCGGGTGTCAGCAGGCGGTCCTGTGCGGCAGTCAGGTCCCTGCGTCGCCCGAACAGCAGGTACGCCTCACGCAGCGCAGCCGGTAGCGCGATGCCGAGCCGTTCCTCGGCGGCCCGCAACCGGTCGGCGTCGACACCGTCGCCCTCGACCACGGGGCGGCCGTACGCCGCAGCCTGCGCGTGGACGAACTCCCACCCCCGGCGGCAGTCGCGGTCCTCGCCGCACAGCGCCTGAAGCGCGTCGAGACCGTCCAACATGCCGCCAACCCTACTGACTGACGCATTGTGCGGCTTGACTTCGAGTGTGCTCCAACTGCGAGGCTGGGCGGCATGGAGGAAGGGCTGTCGGTAGGCGAGGTCGCGGCCAAGACCGGGCTGACGGCATACACCCTGCGCTGGTACGAGCAGGTCGGGCTGCTCGACCCGATCCCGCGCGACCACGCGGGCCGCCGCCGCTACCGGCTGCGCGACGTCGAGCGGCTCGACCTGCTGACCAAGATGCGCGCCACCGGCATGCCGGTGCGGGAGATGCTCCGCTACATCGAGCTGGTCCGCGCGGGCACGCACAACCGCCGGGAAAGGCTGGAGCTGCTGGAACAGCACCGTACGACGGTGCTGCGCCAGATCAGCGAGCTGGAGCGCGACCTGGCCGTCATCGATCGGAAGATCACCAGATATCGGGGGTACCTAGATGCAGAGCAGACTGATTGACCCGGCCGGACCGGCGATCCCGGCGCTCGGCCTGGGCTGCATGGGCATGAGCACCAACTACGGCCCGGCCGACCAGGACGAGTCGCTGGCCACCCTGCACCGGGCGCTGGAACTGGGCGTGGTGCACTTCGACACGTCGGCGTCCTACGGCGAGGGCCGCAACGAGGAGCTGCTGGCGCGGTTCCTGCCCGGCAACCGCGACCGGGTCTTTCTGGCCACCAAGTTCGCCATCCGGCGCGACGGCGGCGTGCACCGGGTCGACTCCAGCCCCGGCTGGGCCCGGCAGTCCTGCGAGAACTCGCTGCGCCGCCTCGGCGTGGACGTGATCGACCTGTTCTACCTGCACCGGCGCAACCCCGAGGTCCCGATCGAGGACACCGTCGCGGCGATGGCCGACCTGGTCGCGCAGGGCAAGGTGCGCCGGCTGGGGCTGTCGGAGGTCGGTGCGCAGACGATCCGGCGGGCGCACGCGGTGCACCCGATCAGCGCGTTGCAGATCGAGTACTCCCTGTTCAGCCGTGACATCGAGGACGAGGTGCTGCCGGTGTGCCGGGAGCTGGGCATCCGGCTCGTGGCGTACTCGCCGATCGGGCGGGGCCTGCTCACCGGCACGATCCGGTCGACCGACGGCCTGGACGGCAGCGACAACCGGCTGAACCACCCGCGTTTCGCCGCCGGCAACCTCGATCACAACCTGGCGCTGGTCGACCGGATCCGTGACATCGCGGGCGCGGCCGGGTGCACCCCGGCGCAGGTGGCCATCGCGTGGGTACTGGCGCAGGGCGACGACGTGCACGCCATCCCGGGCACGACCCGCCGCACCCACCTGGCCGAGAACGTCGCCGCCGCCGACGTCGTGCTCACCGAGGAGCAGCTCGCGGCACTGAGCGGGCTCGGCCCCGCGGCGGGGGCGCGACTGTCGGCGTTCGCGCAGACGATGGTCGGCCACTGATGCCTGGGTGGCGCTCAGGTCGTATCGCGAGCGGGGAGGGCCATGATTGTGCCGTCCGAGGTTGACTTCTCCCGTGTTCTGCAACTGCTCCGGAGGGTTCCTTTGCCCCCCGAGGGCGAGGTTGTCCAAGGTGCGGACGACGCCCAGGTTGCCGCGATCGCAGAAAGATACGGCCAGCCTCTACCCAGTAGTTATGTGGAATGGCTGCGTGTCTGCAACGGTTCATCTGCGGGGCCGGGCGGGATATTCGGCGCACGTGTCCAGGCGAACCGGCCGGATGCTCTGGACATCCTGGATTTCCATCCCGAGTGGATCGATTTCGGCTGGATACCCGTGGCGGGCGATGGGTGCGGAAATTACTATGTGTTGGATTTCTCCAGGCGGTATATAGATCGGGACGCCGTTTTCTTTGTGGATTCCATGGATGGTGAAGGGCTGACCTATGTAGCTGCGAGCTGCCTGCCGATATTCCTTGAATCCCTGCTGGAGAGGGAGTTGGGCGAGCGGAGCTGGCCCTTTTCGGCTGCCTATGTCAAGGACAAGGATCCTGACATCATGCTGATTCGGGACGCGATTCTACTGCCCTGGTACGGCTGATCGCCTTCTCGGATGGTGCCGTCGCGCCGACATGCCGGCGCGACGGCCCTTCTCGGTGTGGATATGTTCAGGTCGTGCGCAGTGGTGGACCTGCCGGTCAGTCCGAGGCGGACGGCAGAGGGCCGGGTGGTGTGTGGCCCGGTCCCTGTCCGCCGGTCGAGGGCGACGGCACCAGGTCGGCGTTGCCGGGAACGTTCGGGCTGGCCCCGAGGCACAACGGCATGGGTTTGCAGCCGTCCGGCTTCGGCTTCTTCGACGGTTCGACGCCGTCGCCCACGCCCTCGGACTCGCCGAGCTTGCCGTTGGTGCCGTTGGCCAGGGGTTCCAGCGGGAGTTTCATGTCGGCGTGGGCCTGGTTCATGAAGCCCTGCCAGATCTCGGCGGGCAGGCCGACGCTGGTGATGTTGCCGCCGCCGAGCGCGGCGGGCCGGTAGATCGGGTCCGAGGCGTTCTTGACGTTGCCGACCCAGATGGCCGAGGCGATCTGCGGGGTGTAGCCGACGGTCCAGACGTTGGAGTGGGCCTTGTCCTGGACCTTGCTCTCCCAGGTGCCGGTCTTGGCGGCGGCCTGGCGGCCGCCCGCGAGCGCCCGGTAGTAGCTCTTGGGCAGCTGCTTGAGCATGCCGGTGACCTCGTCGGCGACTTCCTGCCGGATGCGCCGCTCGGCCTTGCTGACCTCGCCGGTGTTGGGCACCAGCCGGTACTTGCCGTTCTCGTCCTTCTTCTCGACGCGGAGCACGACGTGCGGCTTGTTGTAGACGCCGTGGTTGGCGAAGGTGGCCATGCCGGTGGCGTGGTCGAGCACGGTGATCGGGTACTGGCCGAAGCCGACCTGGTAGTCGAAGGAGGCGCGGCTGGTGTCGGTCTCGGGCTTGGTGAGGTCGCGGGCCTTGCCGTCGCTGACCGCCCACATGGTGTCGATGCCGGCGGCGTGGGCCATGGCGACGACGTTCTTCGGCTCGATCTTCTTGGCGATCTTGAAGAACGGCACGTTGAGGGAGAGCCGGGTGACGTCCTGCAGCGTGCACTTGCGCTTGCACTTGAGGCTGCCCGCGTCGCGGCCGGCGTTCTCCACCTCGTACGGGCAGAGCTTGTACTTGTCGCAGTTCCTCTTCTTGCCGGTGGCGACGATGGGCGTCGGGTCCCAGGTGGACTTGAGCGAGATGCCCGCGTCGATCGCGGCGGCCAGCGTGTACACCTTGAACGACGACGCCGGCGGGTGGCCGCCGTCCTCCCAGATGGTGCCCTCGTTGATCTTTCCGGCGTAGTCGATGCCGGTGCCGTCCGCGCCGCCGTAGTAGGCCAGGATGCGGCCGTTCCTCGGGTCGATGGCCACCCCGGCCGCGATCACGTTCTTGGGATAACCCTTGATCTTCGTGTACGCCCCGTCGACCTTGTGGTCCACGGCCTTGACGACGTCGTTGGTGCACTCCTTCTCGTCGCCCTTGCCCTTGCAGGTCTCCTTCCACTCGAACGTGCGGTACAGCTGCGCCTCCAGCGCCTTCTGCGCCTTGGAGTTGATCGTCGTGGTGATCCGGTACCCCTTGTTGCGCCAGTCGGTGATGCCCCAGGCGGCCATCTCCCGCTCGACGTATTTGTTGATCACGAAGCCGGTGCCGGTGCCCTGGATGCCGGTCTCGCCGGACCGGGCGGAGTACTTGCGCAGCGTCTTGTCCGGGTAGACCATCGCCGCGCGCTTCTGCGGGTCGAGCCGGCCCATCTCGACCATGTTGTCGAGCACGTAGTTCCAGCGGGTGCGGGCGGCGTCGGGGCTGAGGTGCGGGTCGTAGCCCTTGGTGCCGTCGTAGTCGTTGGGCTCGGGCTGCTTGAGCACCGCGCCGAGCACCGCCGCCTGCTCGACCGTCAGCTGGCTGGCCGACCTGTTGAAGTAGGCCTTCGCGGCCGCGCCGACGCCGCTGGAGCCGCGGCCGAACCAGACGGTGTTCACGTAGAACCCGAGGATCTCGTCCTTGGAGTGCTCCTCCTCCAGCCGCCGCGCCATCACCGCCTCGCGCAGCTTGCGGGCGTAGGTGACCTCCAGGTCCTTGGCCGCGTTGCGGGCGTACTGCTGGGTGATGGTCGATGCGCCCTGGGTCTCGCCGCCGGTCAGGTTGTTCCAGGCGGCGCGTGCGATGCCCCACAGGTCGATGCCGCTGTGGTTGAAGAAGTTCTTGTCCTCGCCCGCGATGAGCGCGACCTTCACCTCGTCGGACAGCCGGGACATGGGGACGATCTCGCGGTTCTCGCCGCCGAGCTTGGCGATCTGCTCGCCGTCGGCGGAGTAGACGAAGGTGTTCTCGTTGGGGCTGAAGTCGGCGGGCTCGGGGACCGAGTCGTAGAGGTAGGTGACGCCGATCAGGCCGCCGCCGGCGAGCATGACGACGATCGCCGCCGAGGCCAGCACGATGCTGCGCCACTTACGCCGCCAGCCCTTGCCCTTGCGGCCGGGGCTCTTGCCGGAGTTCTTGCCGTCCGGGTGGTCGCCGTCGGCGCCCTTGCTCGTGGGCAGCACGGTGGTGCGGTTCGTGCCGCCGACCGTGGCCCGGCCGGTGACGCCGCCGACGCTCGCCCGTCCGGCGGCGGACGGCACGGGGGCGCGGCCGGCGCCGGGGCGCAGCGGGGCCGGACCGGCCGGCGCGGGGCCGTGGCCGCCGCTGGTGCGGCCGGCCCGGTCGCCGCCGGGGCCGGGCCGGTCGGGGCGGACGCTGGGGCCGGGAGGCTTGCCGGGGCCGTCGGATGGCGCCGAGGCGCGGGCCGAGCCGGGTGCCGGGGGCGTGGTCATCGAGTCAACCCTTCCGGTCGGAGATGAGCTGAGTGCGGGGACAGGGGGAAGGAGCGGTGCGGCACCGCCCGGTGGGGCCTCGGCCCACGGCCAGGTGCGCCGCGTGGTGCTCAGGCGGCCCCGCTCAGCCCCCGGGAGACACCGTTCTCATGGGCGGCGAGGGCGACCTGTGCAAAGGCCACTCCACGTCCGACATCCTGCCTCACAAATCGGGTGAAGTCCGGCAAGACACCACGCTGCGGGCGTCGCGCCCGGCAGGGAGAAGCCCTGTGGCGTATCCCGAAAGCGGCGAGAAGTCCTCCGTGATGCGCCTGAGCTGGGGCAACGCAAGATCTGGACTTGACGGTCCAATTCTGCGGAGCTACGTTGGACCGAGCGGTCCAATACCGGCCGCGAGACTTCGATCAGGGACGGCGGCTGTGAACGACTACTACCTGCTCGGCAGGTCCGGGCTGCGGGTGAGCAGGCTGGCGCTGGGCACGATGAACTTCGGCGTGGACGGCTTCCATGCCGCGTACGGCAAGACCGAGAGCGAGGCCGAGCCGATCTTCCGGCGCTACCTGGAGGGCGGCGGCAACTTCATCGACACGGCGGACTTCTACACCGCGGGCGAGAGCGAGACCATCCTCGGGCGGCTGATCGCGTCCGCCGGGGTGCGCGACCGGGTGGTGCTGACCAGCAAGTTCACCAACACCGTCGACCCGTCCGACCCGAACGCGGCGGGCAATGGCCGCAAGCACGTCATGCGCGCCGTCGAGGCGTCGCTGAAGCGGCTCGGCACCGACTACCTCGACCTCTACCTGCTGCACACCTGGGACCGGATCACCCCGGTCGAGGAGGTGGTGCGCACCTTCGACGACCTGGTGCGCGCCGGCAAGATCCGCTATGCGGGGCTGTCCGACGTGCCCGCCTGGTACGCCGCCCGCGCCCAGAGCCTCGCCGAGGCCCACGCGCTGACCCCGATGATCAACCTGCAGCTGCCGTACTCCCTGGTCAATCGGGGCATCGAGGCCGAGTATCCGGCGATGGCCCAGTCGCTGGGCATGGGGCTGACCGCCTGGAGCCCGATCGGCGGCGGCCTGCTGTCGGGCAAGTACCGGCGCACCGGCGACGGGCTGGCCGGGGACGGGCGGCTCGGCGGGGGAGCGCAGCCGGTCGCCGAGCGCGACTGGGCGGTCATCGAGGTCCTGGAGCAGGTCGCGGGCGAGCTCGGCCGCAGCATGGCCCAGGTCGCGGTCAACTGGGTGGCGACCCGGCCCGCCGTGGGCTCGGTGATCATCGGGGCGAGCAGCGCCGGGCAGCTGGACGCCAACCTGGCCGCGCTCGACTTCACCATCCCGGCCGAGCTGCGCGACCGGCTGGAGCGGGCCGGAGCGCCGGAGCCGGGCGGGCCCTACGCGATGTTCACCCCGGGGTACCAGTCCTGGATCGTGAGCCCGGGTCTCGGCATCGGCGACAAGCCGGCCGGGTATGCCCCACCGGTCTGGAACGGCGCGGCCGCCTGACCTCAGCCGGCGCCGCTCCTCGCCGGGCGGCGCCGGCTCGCTCTATTTCGGACGGTCATTGCCGACCTGAGCTGCTGATATGCGGCATACTTGCATGTGTTCGGGCCGAAATCACGACCTTGTATGGTTGACACTGTCGATGCGTGTCGCAAGAATTACCTCCGGTCACCCCCGGGTGCGGCATCGCGACTGATGCTGCGCTCCCTCACCCCTGCCGGATCGTGCCGCCACGATCGCCGGACGGGGTGCCTTCTTGCTGCCCTCAGCGGGCCAGCGACTGCGCGCAACGGGGCTCGCGGACGATCCGTCACGCCATGATGCAGCCAGGGTCCGAAAGAGATGCGCCGTGTCCGAACGAACCATGCCCTCGTTCCGGGAAGTTCGCGCCGCAGCCGTACGCGCCGGGGAACCGGCGAGGCCGGCCCGGTGAGCTCCGCCCGCGGCACCTGCTTCGTCCCGCTGATGGTGGGCAACACCCCGCTGGTGGTGGTGCGCCTGCGCGTCGGCGGGCGGGCCGCCACCCTGCGGCTGAAGCTGGAGTCCTTCAACCCCTGCGGATCCATGAAGGACCGCACGGCGGTCGCGCTGTACGACTCGGTGGCGGACAAGCTCGACCCCGCCGTCGGCATCGTCGAGTCGACCTCCGGCAACCTCGGGGTGGCCCTGGCGAGCCTGGCCCGCGCCAACCGCGTCCGCTTCACCGCGGTCGTCGACCCGCGGGTGCCCTCGGCTGCCCTGCACGAGCTGCGCCGCCTCGACGCGACCCTGGTGCTGGTCGACGAGGAGGACGGCCGCGGCGGCTACCTGATGAACCGGCTGCGCCGGGTGCGGGAGCTGCTCGCCGAGCAGCCGGCCCTGTGCTGGACCAACCAGTACGACAACCCCGCCAACCCGCGCGCCCACGAGTTCGGCACCGCGCCCGAGCTGGCCGCGCAGGTGCCCGGGGACAGCGTGGTGCTGGTCGCGGTGTCCACCGGCGGCACGCTGGCCGGCATCCGCCGCTACGCCGCCGGGGCGACCCGCTGGGACGTGCGCGGCGTCGACGTGTACGGCTCGTACGCCGTCGGGCACGTGCCGGGCCGGCGGGTGCTGCCCGGCATCGGCTCCAGCCGCCGCTCGGAGTTCGCCGCGGCCGTCGACGGCCCCACCGAGTGGGTCGGCACCGACGACGCGGTGGCTGCCTGCCTGTGGCTGCTGGAGTCGTGCGGCATCGGCGTCGGGGCCAGCGCCGGGGCGCTGGTGTCGGCGGCGCTGCGCCTGATCGAACGCGAGGGTCTCGACGACGTCGTGTGCGTGTGCCCGGACGGGGCCCGCAACTACCTGAGCACCGTGTACTCGGCGGGGTGGCGGCGCGCGCACGGGGTCGACCCGGTGCCGCCGGCCGCCGTGTGCGAGTCGGTGGACTGGGAGGCGCCGTGAGCGAGTCGCCGCTGGCCGACTGGCACGAGCGGGCCGGGGTGCGGGTCGATCCGCGCCGGGTGCTCGGCGGCGACCTCGACGCCGGCAAGGTGCTGTTCCCGGAGCGGCTGATCCCTTACCTGGCGCATCCGCTGGTCGCCGGGCTCGACCCGGGGACCCGCGAGCAGCTGGTGGCGCGGCACGCGTACCAGTACTTCGCGTTCACCGCGCACTTCGAGACCCGGGTGGTCAACCGGGCCACCGAGCTCATCGCCAACGGCCGCACCGACGTCGTGCTCGGCGGCGACGTGCGCGAGGACGCGTACAAGATCTACTGCGACGAGGCGTACCACGCGCTGTACTCGTTCGACGTGGTACGGCAGCTGGAGGCGGCCACCGGCGTCGCCGCGCTGCCGTACACGTTCGAGCCGGTGATCACCGAGCTCGACGCCGTCGCCGCCGAGTGCCTGCCGCAGGCCGGGTCGCTGCCGTACCTGCTCCAGGTCGTGGTGTTCGAGACGCTGATCACGAGCCTGCTCGCCGAGCTGCCCAACGATCCCGACCTGGTCGGCCTGGTGCGCACCACGGTTCGCGACCACGCCCGCGACGAGGGCCGCCACCACGCCTACTTCGCCCGTTTCTTCCGGGAGCTGTGGACCGGCTGCGACCTGCGTACCCGGCGCGAGATGGCGACCGCGCTGCCCCGGCTGATCACCCAGAGCCTGCGCCCGAATCAGGACGCCGTCGCCGCGACGCTGCGCGCGGCGGGACTGGCCGAGCCGCAGGTGCGCGACGTGCTCGCCGACGTGTACGCCCCGGACCGGGTCCGGCAGACCGCCCGTGAGCAGTCCGTGCAGTCGGTGCGGCTGTTCCGGGCCGCCGGAGTGCTCGACCTGCCCGGCGCCGACGAGGCGTTCGCCCAGGAAGGACTGATCTGAACGTGTCCACAGAGGAACTCACCCGGACGCCCTGGTTCACCGCCGGGCTGCGCGGCCTGGGCGGCGCGGGACCGGTGCTGCTGATCTCCCGGGACGAGGTGGCGCGCTGCCTGGCGCTGCTGGATCCGGTGGCGATCGTGCGGGAGGCCCTGGTCGACCACCACGCGGGCCGCACCGTGCTGCCCGCCGAGGCGTACCTGCGCTGGGACAACGACCAGGGGGCCTACACCCGCTCGATCGCGATGCCCGGCGGTGTCGTGCGCGACGGCGGCCCGGCCGCGTACGGCATGAAGATCATCAACGCGAGCGTGTCCAATCCCGCCGCGGGCCTGGAACGGGCCGGCGGCGTCGGGCTGTGCTTCGACCCGCAGACCGCCCGGATCAGCGCGATCATCGAGATCGGCCTGATCAGCTCGGTACGCACCGCCGCGGTGTCACTGGTCGGCGTGCAGGCGGCCGGGCACGCCGACGCGACCTGCCTGGCCGTGCTGGGTTGCGGCACGCAGGGCGGCACCCACCTGTTCCTGCTCGCCGACCGGCTGCCCGGCCTGCGCCGGGTCGCGCTGCACGACGCCGAACCGGCGGCCGCCGCGGCCCTGGCCGAGCGGGTGCGCCGGCACCGCCCCGGGATCGAGGTGGCGGTGCTGCCCGACGCCCGAAGCGCGTTGCGCGACGCCGAACTCGTGGTCACCGCGACCACCGCCGACGACGGCTACCTCCCGCCGGACTGGATCAGGCCCGGCGCGGCGGTGGTCAACGTGTCCCTGGCCGACCTCACCGCCGAGGCCCTGCTGCAGGCCGGGCGGCTCTACGTCGACGACGTCGAGCTGGTGGAGCAGAACCCGCGCCGCCCGCTCGGCCGGCTCATGCAGCAGGGCCTGGTCACCGCCCCGGGTTCGACCGGCGGCGGCCGCCCGATCGACGCGACCATCGGCGCGCTCGCCGCCGGGGCCGTGACCGCCGCGCCGCCGGCGCCCACGTCGTACACGGTGATCAACCCGTTCGGCATGGGCGTGCTGGACGTGGCGCTGCTCGACGCGATCCGGCGCGCCGCGACCGGCCTGGGCCTGGGCACGGAGGTGGCGCTGTGACCACGACGCAGCCCCCGCAGGTCACGCCCGCGCTCGTCGACGTCGCGCGCAACCGCCGCCGCAGCCTGCTCAGCGTGCGGCAGCTGACCGCGGCGCAGCTCGACGCGCTCGTCGAGCGGTCGGTGGGCATCGCCGCCGCGCCCGCCGACGTCGCCCCGGTGCTGGACGGGCTGGTGGTCGCCACGCTGTTCGAGCGCACCTCTACCCGCACCCGCACCGCGTTCAGCGTCGGCGCGCTGCGCCTGGGCGCGAAGCTGCTCACCTACGACGCGGCCGGGCTGCAGCTGCAGACCGGCGAGACCATCGAGGACACCCTGCGGGTGCTCGGGCTCATGCTCGACGGCGTCGTCATCCGCAGCACCCGTACGCTGGCCGAACTCGACGGGCTGCTCGACCGGGGCGCGCCGCCGATCGTCAACGCGATGGCCCGCGAGGAGCACCCCACTCAGGCCGTCTGCGACCTGGCCACGATGCGCGCCCACCTCGGGGCGCTCGGCGGGATCTCCGTGCTGTACGTGGGAGAGGGCAACAACTCCGCCTCCGCGCTGGCGTACGCGCTGGCCCGGGTGCCCGGCGCGAAGCTCTCGCTGTACGTGCCGCCCGGCTACGGCCTGCCCGAGGAGCAGCTGGCGCTCGCCGTCGCCGACGCCGCGGCGCACGGCGCGCAGGTCCGGCAGGTCGAGCGGGCCGACGAGCTGCCCGACCACGTCGACGTCGTCTACACCACACGCTGGCAGACGACAGGCACCAGCAAACCCGACCCGGCCTGGCGCGAGACGTTCCGCCCGTACCACGTCGACGAGGCGTTCCTGGGCCGCTGGCCGGCCGCCCGCTTCCTGCACGACCTGCCCGCCCACCGCGGCGAGGAGGTCACCGGCGCGGTGCTCGACGGCCGGGCCAGCCTGGCCTGGCAGCAGGCGCGGATGAAGCTGTGCAGCGCCATGGCGGTGCTGGAGACCTGCTGGACGGCGCGATGACCACGCCGTGGCGAAAGGACGGATGAGGCATGCAACCCGCGGTTCTGCTCGTGTACGCCAAAGGCGGCCCGGCCCTGGAGTTCCTGCTGCCCCGGCTGGTGAGCCGGGCGCTGGTGGACGTGCTGCTGATCGGCGAACCCCAGGCTTGGCAGCGTGAGCTGCTGGAACGGCTCTGCCGACGGGTTGTTCCCGCCGATCCGTCGGCCGCCCTGCCCGACGAGATCGTCCGGGTGGCCACCGAGCTGCGCAGCGACGGGGTGCTGACGTTCTCCGAGTTCTGCGTCGTCGCCACCGCGCAGGCCTGCCTGCGGCTGGGCATCCCGGGGCCGGGGGAGGGCGCGGCCCGCTCGCGCGACAAGGTGCTGATGCGCCAGGCGTGGCAGGCGGCCGGCGTGCCCAATCCGGCGTTCCGGCCGGTGGACTCGCTGGCGGAGCTGGAGGCGGCCCGCGCCGAGATCGGCGGCGACGTGATCGTCAAGTCGGCGCTGGGCGCGGGCTCCATCGGGCAGGCGATGCTCAGCCCGGGTGAGGACGGCGCGGCGGTGTGGCGCGAGGTCGAGGCCGCCACCGAAGCGGCCCGCCGCTCCGGCATGAGCGAGCACGGCGACCGCACCGGCCCGCGCTACCTGGTCGAGGAGATCATCCAGTCCAGCGTGGACGGCTGGTACGACCAGCCCGGCTACGGCGACTACCTCAGCGTCGAAGGCCTGGTGGCCGGCGGGGTCTACCACCCGGTGTGCCTGACCGCCCGGCTGCCGACCGTGCCGGTGTTCGTCGAGCTGAGCAACCACGCGCCCTGCACGCTGGCCCCCGAGCTGCAGCAGCGCATCGCCGACGTGTGCCGCCGGGCGGTCGACGCGCTGGGCCTGGACACCTGCGCCACGCACACCGAGGTCAAGCTGATGCCGGACGGCACCGTGCGGCTGCTGGAGTCCGCCGCGCGGGCCGGTGGCGCGGCGGTCACCCGCGAGCTGGTCGAGGCGTACGGCGTGGACCTGATCGGGCTGCAGCTGGCGGCCGCGCTCGGGGAGCGTCCCGCGGTGCCGGACCGGTTGCTGCTGCCCGCCGACGCGCGTGGCGCTGCCGCGTCGCTGTCGGTCATCGCCGTCGACTCCACCGGCAAGCCCTGGTCGTCGCTGCCGCCGTTCCGGCCCGACCTGGTCGCCTGGGAGGAGCTGGTGTCCGCCGGCACCACCGTCGAGCTGGTGCGCGGGCAGTCCCAGCCGCTCGGCGCCCCCATGCCCGCGTTCCACCCGCACACCGGGGTGCTGGCGTACGCGGGCCTGCTGCTGGTCCGCGCCGCCGATCCGCTGACCCTGCGCGACGACTGCTACCGCATCCTCGACGGCCTCGAAGAGGCCATGACCAGGGCCGCTGCCGACGCCTGACCGAGCACCACCGCCGATCGAGTACGCACCGCCGCCGCCGCGGCGGCATCCGAGCGAAAGCGAGACTGCCATGTCCCTCGTGCTGGGGCTGAACCTGAGCCACGACCGTTCCGCCTGCCTGGTCCGCGACGGCGAGATCGTCGTCGCGATCGAGGAGGAGCGGCTCGACCGGATCAAGCACTCGGAGGGCTTTCTCATCCAGGGCCACTTCGAACGCCTGACCAAGACGATCCCGATCAAGTCGGTGGCGTACTGCCTCGACGCCGCCGACGTGGGCATCGACGACCTGGACCTGGTGGTCGGCAACCGGCCGCTGGGCGACGGTGCGGTGTGGCGCATCCGCCGCGACCTGCCGATCCGGGACAAGTCGAAGATCCGGGAACTGCCGCTGCCCGGCCACCACCTCGGGCACGCCTCGGTGGCGTTCTACCCGTCCGGGTTCGAGCAGGCCGCGGTGCTCGTCGTCGACCAGGCCGGCGCGCGGTGGCCGGGCACCGGCCGGATCGAGAAGCACACCCTGTTCCGGGGTGAGGGCAGCAGACTGACCCGGGTCGCGGCCGTGGACTACCCGTCGGACTACTCGGACATGAGCCTGGGCCTGTTCTACGACTTCTTCACCACCAAGCTCGGCTTCGTCACCCGCTACGGCACCGCCGACTGGGGCGTGTTCGGCTGCGGCGGCTACCCGGAGGCGGGCAAGACGATGGGCCTGGCCCCGTACGGGCGGCCGCGGCCGGACTGGGGCAACTGGCTGGCCTTCGACGGGTTCGACATCAAGGTGTCGCAGCAGTCCCTGGAGGACATCTGGCAGCGGCTGCTGGCCGCCGAAGGCGGCGAGTTCTCCGCCGCCGACCCGCTGCGCTGGCAGACCCAGTTCGCCAAGGACGTGGCCCGCAAGATCCAGGACGAGCTGGAGACGGCCATGCTGCACCTGGCCGAGCACGCCCGGGAGGTCACCGGGTTGGACCGGCTGTGCCTGGCCGGCGGGGTGCTGCTCAACTCGGTGGCCAACGAGCGGGTGCGGGCCGAGTCCGGGTTCACCGACGTGTTCATCCCCGCCCCGGCGGGCGACTCCGGCGTGGCCATCGGCGCGGCCCTGTACGGCAGCATCGAGCTGCTGGGCGAGGCCCGGCCGGCGCCGATGCGGCACGCGTCGTTCGGCCGCGCGTACACCCGCACCGAGGTGCTGGAGGCGCTGGCCACCGTCACCGGCTACACCGGCGTGGAGCTGACCTGCCGCGACGCGGGCCCGCGCGACGTCGCCGAGCTGCTGGCCGGGCACCAGGTCGTCGGCTGGTTCAACGGCGGCTCCGAGATGGGGCCGCGGGCGCTGGGCCACCGCAGCATGCTCGCCGACCCGCGCCACCCCGAGATGCGCGACTACCTCAACAACGTGGTCAAGCACCGCGAGCCGTTCCGCCCGTACGCCCCGTCGGCGGTGGCCGAGGAGGCCGGCAAGTGGTTCGACTTCTCCGGGGAGAGCCCGTTCATGCTGCTCGTGCCGAAGGTGGCCGGGCACGCCCAGCAGCTGCTGCCCGCCGTCACGCACGTCGACGGCACCGCGCGGCTGCAGACCGTCTCGGCCGAGGCCAACCCCGCCTACCACCAGGTCATCGCCGAGTTCGGCGCGCTGACCGGGGTGCCGATCGTGCTCAACACGTCGTTCAACGACGCCGGTGAGCCGATCGTGGAGACGCCGCTGCACGCGCTGTGCACCTTCGTACGCACCGAGATGGACCACCTCTACCTGGACGGGCTGCTCGTCTCCAAGGCCGGCCGGGACCTGCCCGCCGCGCACCCCGCCCGCTCCCCGCTGGCCGCGGCCCGCTGATGGAGCAGCCCGCGCCGTATGCCCGGATCAGCAACGGCTTCCTCGTCAGCCAGGTGTTCTTCGGCCTGGCGACGAGCCTGTTCGACATGTACTACGCGCTGCACCTGCAGCAGGTCGGGATCGGCCCGGCCGGGGTCGGGCAGATCTTCTCCGTCGGCTTCATCGTGATGGCCGTGGTCGTGCTGCCGCTGAGCGCGGTCACCGACCGGTTCGGGCTGGAGCCGTCGATGGTGGTCAGCAGCGTCGGCTTCGGCCTGACCATGCTGGTCATGCCGCTGTTCGACGGGTTCGCCGCCCAACTGCTGCTGTTCGCGGTCAACAGTGTCGCCGCGGCGATGATGCTGGTCAGCGTGAACGCGGTGGTGGGCGCGTCGATACCCGACGAGCAGCGCCGGCTGAGCCTGTTCCGCCACGGGTTCGTGGCGTTCCTCGCGGCGTCGGCGGCGGGCAACCTGCTGGGCGTCGGGTTGGCCGCGTTCGGTGAAGCCGCGACCGGTGACTACCGGTTCGAGCTGCTGCTGTCCGGGGCGCTGGCGCTGCTCATCGGTGCGGCGCGGGCGATGATGTGGCAGCGCGGCACGGTGCGGTCCGCCCCGGCCGGCGGCACCATGCGCGCGCTGCGGGACGCGGTGCGCGACCACGGCGCCCGGCTCGGCGAGCTGCTGCTGCTCGCCGGGCTGGTCGGCGGGGCCGGGGTGCTGGCGATCCGGTTCGTGCCGCTGCTGGTGGTCAACCACCTGGGCCTGGACGAGCAGTGGCTCGGCTGGGTGCTGGTCGCCGACCGGGTCGCCAGCGTCGTCGGCATCTTCGTGCTGTTCCCGCTGATGCACCGGGGCGGGGTGTTCCGCGTCGCGGGCTGGGGCATGTGCGCGGCGCTGCTGTTCCAGGGCCTGGGCGCGGCGGCGACCGGCGCGGCGCTGTTCCTGCTCTGGTACCTGCTGCGCCAGGGCAGCCACTACGCGCAGATGCCGGTGCTCGACCACACCGCGAACCTGCTCGCCCCGACCGGGGCCCGCGCGTTCGTCAACGGCGTGCAGCGCATGGGCATCTTCGTCGGCAGCGCCGTAGCGTCCCTGGCGTACGGCGCGCTGATGGACCACGGCGCGTACCGGACGGCGATCGTGCTGTCCGGGGCGCTGTCGTTCCTGGCCGGTCTGCTGTACCTGCGCCGCGCGCGGGCGGAGCGACGGGTCCCGGTCGCCGTGGAGCAGGCCGTGTCCCGGTGACCGCGGGTGCGCCGGCCGCGCCGTCAGCGGTCGGCGTACAGGACCGCCAGCTCGCGGCGCAGCAGCGGCGGGCTCTGCTCGACGAGCTTGAGCAGCGCGTCGGCCTCGGCGAGGGTCATCGCGTGCTCCCAGCGCCTGCGGAACAGGAACGCGTCGAGGGCCTGGTGCCGGCGGCAGAAGTGGTCCAGGTTGCGCATCAGCTGGGCGCGCATGACGCGCTGCGCCACCGCCGGGTTCGGGTCGGCCAGCGGGTGCACCTGGTGGTAGTTGACCGCCGTGGTGCGCACCGAGAACGCGACCCCCGCCCGGTGCAGCCGGTAGCTCAGGTCGGTGTCCTCCAGCCCCCAGCCGGTGAACGACTCGTCGAAGCCGCCCACCTCCTTGACCGCGGCCCGGCGCACCGACAGGTTCGCGGTCGTGGCCAGGGCCCAGCCGAACCGGAAATCGGCCAGCTCGGGTCCGTACTGTTCGACGATCGCGTGGTAGTTGTCGGGCTCGTCGCCGAGTTCGGTGCGGGCGAACGCGGCGGCCGGGTCGGCGGCCACCTCGCCCGGCGCGAGGAAGTGGATCGGCACGGCCAGCCGCTCGACACCGCCGACCCGGTCGACCAGGGTCAGCAGGTCCTGCTCGCCGAGCGGCAGGAGGCCGGGCCGCCACCAGGTCAGCGCCCGGCGCTTCCAGCCGATGACGCCGTCGCGGTCGTGCCGCGCCGCCGCGACGTGCTCGGCGACGAACTCCGGCGCGGCCATCCGGTCGTCGTCCAGGAAGACGATCAGCTCGCCGTCGGCGTGGGCCAGCGCGGTGTTGCGGGCGGCGGCCCGGCCCCGGTTCTCCTGGGTGATCAGCCTGATGTCGAGCCGGTCGCGCAGCGGCGCGACGACGTCCTCGACGCCGCCGGCGGTGCCGTCGTCGCAGAGCACGACCTCGAATCCGGGGTACGTCTGCGCGAGCAGCGACTCCAGGGTGAGTGCCAGGTACTCACGCTTGTCGCAGGTCGCCATCACCAGGCTGACCGGGAGCCGTTCTACCATCCGAGCCTCCACCGCTCGTCGCCGTACAGGTCCACCATCTCGTTGAGGTCGCCCTCGACCCGGTCCACGCGCGACGGCACCGCCGACACGGGGTGCGCGACCACGGGCACCGGCCCCTTCGGCGACATCAGCAGCCCGACCTCGCGCGAGACGGGGTTGCCAGGCACGGGGACCAGCACGTGGCGGCTGAGGATCGCGCCGAGCACGATCTTCATCTCCAGGTCGGCGAAGGCCGCGCCGATGCACACGTGCGGCCCGGCGCCGTAGGGCAGGTACTCGTACCGGGTGGGGCTCGCCGTCTCCCAGCGCTCGGGCTGGAACCGCAGCGGCTCGGGGAATCGGGCCGGGTCGCGGTGGGTGACGTACTTGCTGGTCACGACCTGGCACCAGGCGGGGATCTCGTGCTCGCCGAGCATCGTCGGCGCGACCGTGATCCGGGCGGTGTTCGGCCCCGGCGGCAGCAGCCGCAGCGTCTCCTTGAGAATGCGGTCGAGCACCGTGGACCCGGCGTGCTCCTCCGGAGTGCGCCCGGCGGCGGCGTCGAGCACCTCGTCGAGGTCGGGGCGGTGCTGCGAGAGCAGGATCAGCGCCCAGGACAGCGTGCTGGACGACGTCTCGTGCCCGGCGACCAGCAGCGTCGTGAGCTGCCCGACGAGCTGGTCGTCGGACAGGCCCCGGCCCTGCTCGTCCCGGTCGGCCAGCAGCGACTGCAGCAGGTCGGGCTGCTCGCCGGCGGACCGCCGGGCGTCCACGATGGAGGCCAGCGCGTCGTCCAGCCGCCGGATGACCGTCAGCAGCCGCCGGTACGGCGTGCCGGGCAGGTCGAACGGGAAGTAGCGGATCGGCGTGGCGAAGTAGCGCAGGGCCAGCATCTGCTGCACCAGCGCGCCGATCGAGTCGGCGTCGCGGGCGATGTCGACGCCGAAGAAGCACTGGCAGGCGATCCGCAGGGTGAGCCGGCGCATGCTCGCGGTCAGGTCGAACGCCCGCCCCGGCACCCACGAGTCGACCTCCTCCGCGGCGAGCCGGGCGATGACGGCGGCGTGGCGGCCCATCGCCTGCGGTCGGAACGACGGCGTCACGGTGTGCCGGGCCGCGCGGTGGTCGGGGCCGTTCATGTTGAGCAGCCCGATGCCGCGGCGCGCCTGCCGGATCCGGGCCGGGATCGCGTACTCCAGCACGGTGTGGAACACGTCGCCGCCGGTCAGCACCGTCCGGTTGTGCTCCGCGCCGAACGCGAACACCTGCCGGCGGTCGCCGTGCACCAGGCCGCTGACCGGGCCGAACTCGTGGTGCAGGCGCGCGGTGTAGGCGACCGGATCGGCGGCGTACGCGTGCGCGTTGCCGCGCCGGCCCGTCCAGCGCGACGGCGGCGGACCCGGGACCGGCCGGCTCACTCGGCGTACCAGCCGGGATACGGCCGTTCGAGGCCCGCCTGCCCGCCGTGCCGGAACGCCGTTGCCGCGAAGCGCCCAGCCGGCCCGCGCAGCGCCGACACGGTCGTCATCGGCAGGTAGCGCCGGAACAGCCCCGGGAACGCGGTCGCGAACGCGCGTTCGGCCAGCGGTCCGGGCTCGGGGCGCACCGGCTCCGGCGTGGCCAGCCCGAGCATGAAGCAGGTCGTCCAGTACTCGAACAGGGTCAGCTCGCTGACCGCGCCGGTCAGCGCCGGCTCGGCGGCCAGGTCGGCGTAGAAGCGCCCGGACAGGTCCGCCTTGCGTTGCCCGTCGGGCAGCCTGGTGTCGGCGAACTCGCCGAGCCAGGCCAGCTCGCCCTCGTCGCCGCAGTAGAACCACTCGGCGTGCACCCGCATCCAGGACGCCCACGGCACCCAGGTCAGGCCGTCACCCGCCACGGGGGTGCCGAAGTCGACGGGCGCGTCGCCGTCGGCGGGGCAGGCGGCGTGCCGCAGGCCCTGGAAGCCGTTGCCGGTCAGGCTGAGGTGGTCGTCGTGCTCCAGCAGGTGCGGCACGGTGACCAGGGTGCGCCGCCCGGTGGCGCGCAGGTGCGCCGCCAGGGCGAGGTCGTCCGCGCCGGTGGGGTCGGTGATGCTCGCGGCGAAGTCGAGCGCCGCCTGCCGGGGCAGCACCAGGCCCTGCGACGGGGTGTACACGTCGACGGCCCGCGCCCAGGACCAGCCCTGCCAGGCGGCGGCGCGGACCAGGCCGGCGGTGCGCGAACCCCACTCGCAGAACAGGCTGACCGCGTCGTCGGGCCGGGCCCGCACGGCCCGGTGCAACTGCTCGGCGAACCCGGCGCAGGGGATGACGTCGTCCTGCAGCACCAGGTGGTGGGTCGCGCCGTCGCCGGCCGCGGCCCAGGCCCGTACGGCGTTGCCGAGGTTGCCGCGCCCCGGCTCGCCGGTGTCGACGACCAGGTCGGGAGACAGCTCGGTGAGTTCGTCGGCGAGCGCGCGGGCGCGGTCGGCCCGCGCCGGATGAGTCATGATCACCGTCGACAGCCGGACGTCACTGTGCGGCATGGACGCTCCTCGTGATCCGGTGCAGGGCGACGGCGCGCTCCACGTGGTCGATCATCGCCTGCGCGCCGTCGGCGGCCCGCAGCGTGGCCGCGAACGCCGTGTGCGCCGCGCGGTCCGGCGGGGCCAGTATCGACCTGATCTTCTCGGTGACGGCCTCCACCGGATCGTCCGGCGCGACGGTCGTGCCCAGGCCCAGGTCGGTGATGCGGCCGGCGTTGCCGCGCTGCTCGGCCGAGTGCGGCACGAATACCAGCGGCGTCGCGCACAGCAGGCCCTCGATCATCGAGGAGTGGCCGCCGTGCACGACGGCGGCGGTGGCGCGGGCCATCAGGTCGACGGCGTCGTGCCGGAAACCCACGACGTCGACCTCGGCGTCGCCTGCGGCGGCCCGCACCTGCGCGGCGAGGGCTTCGCTGCCAGGACCTTCGACGCCCAGCGTGACCGCCATCGGCACGCCGAGCCCGCGGGCGGCGGCGACCACGCGGAGCAGGTCCTTGTCCCCGGCGCCGCTGCCGCCGAGGGTGATGTTGAGCAGCGGCGCGCGCTCGCCGTGCTCCGGCGCCGTGCCGCTCGCGCCTGCCGCGACCGCCGGCACCGCGCACAGCTCGGCCGGAATCAGGGCTCCGATGTGGCGGATCTCGCTGACCAGGCTGGTGACCAGGCCCATCGTCTCGGCGGGCACGTCGGACAGCGGGTCGAGCAGCGCCAGATCCGGCACCAGCATCGCGTCGCCGAGCACCTTGCCGGCGTGCACGTCGGCGATGCCGAGCTGGTCGAGGGTGATGAGCACCTCGGGCAGCACGGCGTGCATCGGGTGCCGGAACAGCCGCAGGTTGTGGCAGGTGACACTGGGCAGCCCGCGCATGGCGGCGGCCACCGAGGCGGTGTTGCGCATGTCGCTGACCACCAGGTCGGGCCCGAAGCCGTCGATCGCGCGCAGCTCGTCGGCCAGGCAGGTCTCGACGTACGCGGGACTGGCCAGCCGGGTGCGGGCGAACGCGCGCAGCTCCGCGACGTCGTCCATGCCGCGCCAGGCGGGCGCGGGCCCGATCTCGTCGATGCCGATCCAGGGCAGCCCGGCCCGTTCGACGATCGGGCGGACCTCCTCGTGGGCGGCGACGGCGACCTCGTGCCCGGCGAGCCGGAAGCGCTGCGCGGCCGTGCGCATCCGGGTGACGTGGCCGAGGCTGGAGCGGCTGAACGCCACGAACAGCACCCGCAGCGGAGTGGTCATCGGACTGCTTCCTCCAGGGTGAGCGTGCGCGGGGTGCGCACGGCGACGACCAGGCCGGCCAGGGCGCACGCGGCCAGCAGCGCCAGGGCCTGGCGCGGCCCGGCGACCTCGGTGAGCCAGCCGCACAGCAGCGTGCCCAGCGGCACCGAGCCCCACGCGATCATCCGGCCGACCGCGTTGACCCGGCCCTGCAGGCTCAGCGGGGTGATCACCTGCCGTACCGAGATGCCCACCACCATGAAGCAGGTGTGCACGGTGTTCCAGCACAGCAGGGCGGCCAGCGCCACGGCCCAGTTCGGCGCGGCGGCGTACGCCAGCAGCAGGACGAGGTCCGCACCGATCAGCCAGCGTGCGGTCGGGACCGGGGGCGCGTTCTTGAGCCGCCGGGCCGCGAGTGCCCCGAGCAGCGCGCCGACCCCGCACGCGGTCATGATCCAGGCCAGCCGGTAGTCGTCGGTGGGCAGGCCGAGTGCCCGCGAGGCGAAGACCACGAGCATGCCGTACACCGCGCCGGCGCTGATCCCGACGCCGATGTTGACGATCGTGTACGCGCGCAGCAGCGGCTGCCCGCCGATGAACCGCAGGCCCGCCCAGATCGCGCCGCGCTCCCGTGCCCGGCCCGGCTCCGGCGCGGCGGCGTCCGGCAGCCGCAGCAGCGCGATCAGCACCGCCGACACCAGGTAGAAACCGGCCAGCACGGCGAACGTCGGGCCGAGCCGCAACGCGTCCAGCAGGAAGAAGCCGACGGGTGCGGCGACCGAGGTGACGACCGTGCCGGCCATCCACAGGTAGCTGTTGGCGCGGAACACCCCGTCCTTGCCGACGACCGCCGGGATGGCCGCGGAACTGGCCACCTCGAACCACACGTACACGGTGGCGGAGGCGAAGCCGACCAGGATCAGCGCCGCGGGGTGCGTGCCGACGGCGCCCGCCAGCAGCGGCACGCACAGCAGCACGGCGGCGTTGCCGGTCTCCATCCACACCATGACCCTGGTCGGCGACGACCGGTCGACGACCGCCCCGGCGAGCAGCCCGAACACCAGGAACGGCAGCACGTTGACGGCCGAGGCCAGCGCCGCGACGAGCGCGGACCCGCTGGAGCGGTACACGTACAGCGGCAGCAGCACCCACAGGATCGAGTACGCCACCGTCGAGGCGAACTTGCTGGCGACGAGCAGGCCGAGCCCGCTGCCGGCGGACGAGCCGGCCTTGGCGATCACGGTCACGGGTCAGGAGGTCCTTCCGACGCGCCGCTCGACCTCTTCGGGCCGCGGCAGCCTCGTCCCCGACTCGATCAGCGCCGTGCCGACGTCGACGATCCGGTCGACGGTGCGGCGCAGCGCGTCCATGCCCTCGGTGTCGGACAGGATGCCCTGCTCGCCGCCGGAGTGGATGGTCACCGGGAAGCCGCTGCCGACCAGGATGAAGCGGTTGAGCAGCAGGTTGTGCAGCAGCTGGGCGTGCACGTCGAGGTGGCCGTAGCGGCGGCCGACGACGATCGCCGCGCCGATGGTGTTGGTCAGCGGCCGGGTGAACCGCAGGTGGCCGACCCCGGCGCGCTCGATGAAGGTCTGCATGAGCGACGACAGCCCGAATCCGTGCACCGGGGCGGCGAAGACGACCGCGTCGGCCTCGATCATCGCGGCGACCACCTCGCCGACGCTGTCGTCGACCGGGCAGGGGTCGGGCCGGGAGTTGCAGGCCCCGCAGTCGCAGGCGAGCACCCGCTGCTCGGCCAGGTTGATGACCTCGGTCCGGCAGCCGCGCTGCTCGGCGTGGGAGGCGACCTCCTGCGCGGCCTGCCACGTCGAACCCCTGCTGCGCTCGGATCCGTTGATCGCCAGAATCTTCATGCTCACCCGATCATCTGTGCGGGATGCCCACGGCGTACGCATCGTCGCGTGATCGGGCATCGTCCCCCGGCCGCCGACCTGATTCGGTCCAATCAGGAGTCTAGCCACACCGTGGGAGCGCGATCGGGACCACGCATGTGCATGTCTCAAGGCGTGGACCGTGCCGCATAGCGGGCCGGGTCAGGCGGGCGCAACCAGGTCACCCGGCCGAGGACAGATCTTTGACGTAACTGCCGGTGACCGAGGCTTCACTGCCACGCTGGCTGTGGCGGCGTCCCGCACCGGGCGGCGCGTACAGGTGGCGGGGGTCGGACATGGGTGGGGTCTGGGTGGGAGTCGGCTGGTTCGGCCTGGCGCGGCGGCGTGTCCCGAATTCGGCGGTGATCTTCGCGGTGCGCCGGGACTGGCCGGACTGGCATACCCACGATTTCGTGGCGCCGCGGTCGACCGAGGCCGAGGCGGTGCGGGCCGCGCACAACGAGCTGGCGTACTGGCGGCGCGGCCCGGCCCGCCCGGCGGTGAGCATCGTCCGGATGAGCGTCAACGACTACCGCATCCACCGCGACCGCCGCGACTGCCGAGCCCCGGACTGCGCGGCGGCGACCTCACGCCGGGCCGGCCAGGCCCGGTCGTGACGTCGCCGCGTTCAGTACACCTGGGCGAAGCAGCCCACGGCGACGACCAGTGACAGCATCGCCATCGACAGCACCATGAGGGGTTTGGGCATACGCATCGTGCTTCTCCGTTTCGTGTGATCAGCCGGCAACGGCTGGTGTTTCCGCAGCTCCACCCAGGTAGAAGTCCTTGCGGGCGGCCACGAACGACGCGATCGTCCGCGCGGGCGAGCCGGTGACGCGTTCGACGCCGTCGGAGGTGCGGTCGTAGCGGTTCTCGTGGTGCAGCCGGGCCATGGTGGCGATGTGCTGCTCGGTGTGCGGCGGCAGGCCCGCCTTGGCCAGCACCTCGGTGCGCCACCGGTCCAGCGGCACGTCCACGTACCTGATCTCGCGGCCGAGCGCGCGGGAGAACTCCTCGGCCAGCTCCGTCATGTCGACGGTGCGCGGCCCGGTCAGTTCGTACACGTGCCCGACGTGCGGGGCCGGGTCGGCCAGCACGGTCGCGGCGACCCGGGCGACGTCGTCGACGGCGATCGGCGAGGTGCGGCCGGTGCCGAACGGCAGCGCGATGGTGCCGTCCGTGCGGATCGTCGCCGCGGCCAGGGTGGTGAACAGCGGGTTGTCCAGGAACGAGGTGGGCCGCAGGTGCACCATCGGCAGGCCCGACCAGTCGAACACCTGCTCGGCGAGCCAGTGCAGCCGCTGCTGGTGGGACTCGGCGGTGCTGGTCGCGGTCATCTGCGACACCGTCATCTGGGACATGTCGACCAGGGCCGCCAGCTGCCCGTACTCCCGGGCCACGCTGGCCGTCACGGTCGCCGCCAGCAGGTGGTCGGGCGACACGGGCATCGCGAAGTACATTCGCCCGACGTCGCGCAGCGCGGCCGCCACGGTCTCCGGGCGGGTCAGGTCGCCGAGGACCACCTCCGCGCCGCGGGCGCGCAGCCTGTCGGCGTGCTCGCCGTCGCGGCGCACCATCGCCCGTACCGGCACGTCCTGCGCCCGCAGCTTGTCGAGGACGGCGCTGCCCACGCCGCCCGCGCCGGCGATGAGCACCAGCTCACTGGTTGCCATGGGGTTGCTCCTTCGGTGGATCAGTGCGTGGGCGGCTTGCGCCGGGGCTGGTGGCGGTCGCGGTAGGTCTCCAGCAGGCGCAGCCACACCTCGCTGATCGTCGGGAAGGCGGGGACCGCGTGCCAGAGCCGTTCCAGCGGGACCTCGCCGGTCACGGCGACGGTGGCCGAGTACAGCAGCTCCCCGACGCCCGGCCCGACGAACGTGGCCCCGGCGACGATGCCGCGGTCCAGGTCGATCAGCAGGCGGGCCTGCCCCCGGTAGCCCTCGGCGAACTGGTGCGCGCCCGCGACCCGGGCGATGTCGTAGTCGACGACCTCGATCCGGCGGCCGCTGCCGGCCACGTCGCGGGTGGTCAGGCCGACCGTGGCGACCTCGGGGTCGGTGAACACGACCTGGGGCACCGCCGTGTGGTCGGCCGTCGAGACGTGGGCGCCCCAGCGAGCGTCGTCGACCGGCTCGCCGTTGGCGCGGGCGCCGATCGCGGCCCCGATCATCCGGGCCTGGTACTTGCCCTGGTGGGTCAGCAGCGCCCGGTGGTTGACGTCACCTGCGGCGTAGAGCCAGCCGTCGGCGACGGCGGTGACCTGGCCGGTGTCGTCCACGGTCAGCCAGTCGCCGGGAGTGAGGCCGACGGTGTCCAGTCCGACGTCACCGGTCCGCGGGCTGCGCCCGGTGGCGTACAGGATCTCGTCGGCGGCCAGCGCGGTGCCGTCGGCCAGCGTCATCCGGGCTTCGCGGCCCTCGCGGTGCACCGTCGCCACGGTCGCGCCGAACCGGATCTCGACCCCCGCTTCGCGGAGCCCGTCGGCGACCAGCTCCCCGGCGAACGGCTCCAGCTTCGACAGCAGCCCCGCGTCGCCGCGCACCACCATGGTCACCTGGGAGCCGAGGGCCTGCCAGGCGGCGGCCATCTCGACGGCGACCACGCCGCCGCCGACGATGACGAGCCGGCCGGGCACCTCGCCGGCGCTGGTCGCCTCGCGGCTGGTCCACGGGCGGGCGAGGTCGAGGCCCGGGGTGTCCGGCAGGGCCGCGCTGGTGCCGGTGCAGACCGCCACGGCATGCCGCGCGGTCAGCCGGACGGTCCCGCCGTCCGGGGTCTGCACGGTGACCTGGCGCGGGCCGTCGAGCCGGCCGTGGCCGCGGATGAGGTCGACATCGACCGAGTTCAGCCAGTCGACCTGGTCCTCGTCGTGCCAGTGGTTGGCCAGGTCGTCGCGGTGGGCGAGCACCGCGGGCACGTCCAGCGGCCCGACGGACTGGCGCAGCCCCGGCACCCGGCGCGCGTCGGCACGAGCGATCACCGGCCGCAGCATCGCCTTGCTGGGCTCGCAGGCCCAGAACGAGCATTCACCGCCGAGCAGCTCGCGCTCGATGATCACGGTGCTGAGCCCGGCCGCGCTGGTCCGGTCGGCCACATTCTCGCCGACCGGACCAGCGCCGACGACGATCACGTCGTACGTCCGGGCTGCCTCGTTCGTCGCTGCTTCGCTCATTGCTGCTCCTGTGGGTCGGATCGAATGCTGTCGGCTCCCGTTCTCCCGATCATCGCGGAGAGCGGCCGGGCGCCACGGGTGCGCCCGGCCGGGCCGCTGGGCGAGTTCCCGCCCCAGCGGCCCGGCGCCGGCGTCGTACGGTGTCAGCGGCCGGGGGCACGCATCCGGACCTCCTGGAGCACCCAGCCGTTGCCGTCCGGGTCGCTGAAGGTGGCGAAGGAGCCGTAGTCGGCGCGCTCGGGGTGCCTGCCGGTGACGCGGCCCTGGCCGGGGCCGTCGTGGGTGATGTCGCCGCCCCCGTGGCCGTGGTACACCAGCGCGTTCGCGTCGTGGAACACCTCGCTCACGGCGACCCCGCGGGCGACCAGCTCCGCGCGGGCCTGCTCGATGTCGGGCACGACGAGGTAGAGGCCCTGGACGGAGCCCGGAGCGGCGGCGGTGAGTCCCTTACCGAACATGATCGAGGCCTCGGATCCGGGCGGGGTCAGGTGCACGGCACGCCACTGCTCGTTGGCGGCCTTGTCCAGGTCCAGGCGGAACCCGGCCGACTCGTAGAAAGCCTTGGCCCGATCGACGTCGGATACGGGCAGCACGATGAGTTCGAGCTTAAGGTCCATGAGTTCGTCCTTCTTTCCCGACGCGGTCAGATAAGTCGACCGGTCTACTATTTCTGGCCGCGGCGGTTTCAACCGTCGCCGGCCACCTGGTGTTCCCCGGTCGGGGAGGGCACGCCCGCCGCCTGTCTCATCGTCCGCTGCCCGTCCGGGCTGTGACCACCAGATGCGCCTGCTGGTCATGACTCTGTAAGGGCTGGGGCGTGCGGTGGAACGATACGAGCATATGCTCCTATCGGCTCGCGACAAGGAGGTCGGCGTGCCCGCCGGCCGGGCTGTCAGGAGCGGCTGCGGGCGGGTGCTCGCAGTTGCGAGCAGCTACTCGTATTCTTGGTCGGGTAGACGGGGAGGGGGAGACGGTGACCACAGCGGGTGGCGACCCCACCGACGCGTGCAACAACCTGGCGCTGCGCAAGGCGGCCCGATACCTCGGCGCGACCTACGACAAGGCGCTGGCCCCGTCCGGCCTGCGCGCGACCCAGTTCACCATCCTGCAGAAGCTCAACGCGCACGGCGAGCTCACGATCGGCGGCCTCGCCGACGCCATGGCCATGGACCGCACGACGATGGCGTCCAACCTCAAACCCCTCGCCCGGCAGGGCCTGGTCACCGTCGAGCAGTCGGCGAGCGACCGCCGCGCCCGGACCGTCACGCTCACGCCCGACGGCCTGGCCCGGATGAAGGCGGCGCTGCCGCTGTGGCAGGACGTGCAGGCCCGGTTCGAGGAGAGGTTCGGGCACGACGAGGCGGCCGGGCTGCGGGCCTGCCTCAAGGGTGTGCTGGACACCGGATTCGACCCCTGGGCCGAGTGACGCTCGGCCGGCGACCGGACCGGCAGCCGACCGGCGATTCTGCCGACTCGGCCGGGGCCCCCGCCGCCATAGCATCGGACCTCCTCATATCCATGGACGAGAATGGAGTACGGATCCGATGCGCACCGTTCTGCCGGCCGTCACCGCCGCGCTCGTGCTGACCGTCGTACCGGCCGCCGCGGGCTTCGCGGCCACGCCGCCCGCCCACGCCGCCGCACCGCCGCGGCCCATCGTGTTCCTGCACGGGGCGGCCGGGTCCGCGGCACAGTTCGAGACCCAGGCCAAACGATTCGCGAGCAACGGCTACCCGGTCGAGGTCATCGACGGCATCGACTACGACTACTCGTTCGGCGCGGAGAGCAGCAGCGCCGTGCTGAACCGCCTGGAACAGCGGATCGACCAGCTGCGCCGGCAGACCGGGGCGGACAAGGTCGACCTGGTCGCGCACTCGCTGGGCACGTTCCTGAGCCACAGCTTCCTGCGCACCCGGTCCCGGGCGGCGAAGGTCGCCCACTACGTCAACCTCGACGGGGCGACCGCGCTGAGCCGCCCCGGCGGCGTGCCCACCCTCGCCATCTGGGGCGAGGGCTCCACCAGCCGGCGCATCTGGGGCGCCACCAACGTGTACCAGAGCGACCAGTCCCACACCCAGACGGTCACCTCTACGCAGAGCTTCGTGCAGATGCACCGGTTCCTCACCGGCGCGGACCCGGCCACCACCGCGGTCGCCGCCGAGACCGGCCCGATCACCCTTACCGGCCGGACCGTGCTGTTCCCGTCGAACGCCGCCGCGACCGGGGCACGCGTCGACGTGTACGAGATCGACGCCGGCACCGGCCGCCGCCTGACCGCGCAGCCCTTCGCCCGGTTCACCGTCGCCGCCGACGGCGGGTTCGGCCCGCTCACCGCCGCGCCGCAGGCCCGCTACGAGTTCGCGATCGTGCACAGCGAAGGCCACGTGCAGCACCACTACTTCCAGCCGTTCCAGCGCACCGACCGGCTGCTGCGCCTGCTCACCAACCGGCCCGGCGAGGGCATCAGCAGCCGGGTGCCCGTCGACCCGCGGCACAGCGCGCTGTCGCTCACCCGGTACAAGGAATGGTGGGGTGACCAGGGCACGGGCAGCGACCACCTGACGGTCAACGGCGTCGACATCCTCAACGCGGTCACCGCGCCGCGCGACAAGCGGGCCAGCCTGTTCGCCCACGACCAGCTCGTCGACCAGCGCACCGACCTGAACGCGGCCATCCCCGACTTCGACGAGGTGTTCATCACCGCCGCCGACGTCTACATTCCCGCCGCCGCCGACGCCTCCGGCACGGTCACCGTGACCATCCAGTCCCGGGCAGGCGGCGGCGCCCAGCGGTTCACCGTGCCGAACTGGCCGTCGCACACCGACCGCATCACCCTCAACGCCCTCGACCTCTGACGAGCACCGCCCGGGGAGGCGCCACGGTCCTCCCCGGGCGCACGCGCCGCAGGGCGTACGCTGACCTGCGTGGATCAAGAGGAGCGCATTGCCCTGTTCCTGGACTACGAGAATCTGGCGATCGGGGCCCGTGATCACCTCGGCGGGATGACGTTCGACCTGCGCCCCATCGCTGATGCGCTCGCCGAACGCGGGCGGGTCGTGGTGCGCCGGGCATACGCCGACTGGTCGTACTTCGACGCGGATCGCAGGCTGCTCACCAGGTCGCATGTGGAGCTGATCGACATCCCGCAGCGGATGGGCGCCTCCCGCAAGAACGCCGCCGACATCAAGATGGCCGTCGACGCCCTCCAGCTGGCCTTCGAGCGGGACTACATCTCCACGTTCGTGTTCGGCACCGGCGACAGCGACTTCACGCCGCTCGTACACAAGCTGCGCGAACTCAACAAGCGTGTCATCGGTGTCGGCGTCGAGCAGTCGACCTCGGCGCTGCTCCCACCCGCCTGCGACGAGTTCCTCTACTACGACCGGCTCGAAGGCGTCGAGATCAGGCCGGCGCGCACCCGGCCCGGCCGGACCCCCGCGCCGGCCAAGCCCCAGGAGACCGCACCGCAGCCGGTCGAGCAGGAGATCGAACTCCCGGTGGCCGCCGAGGAGTCGCCCCGTGACGTCGACACCCTCGCGGTGCTCGCCGCGCAGACCGTCGCCGGGCTCCAGGGCAGCTCCGGCGGTGCGGTGACCGCGTCGACGCTCAAGCGCACCCTGCTGCGCAAGGACCCGACGTTCAACGAGGCCGACTACGGCTTCCGCACCTTCGGGGAGCTGCTGCGGTATCTCGCCGAACGCAACGTCGTCGAGCTGGGCGAGGGTCCCGCCAAGGGGGACCCGGAGGTCTCGCTGCCCGAGCCCGGCGGTCCGGAGGCGGAGTTCGGGCTGCTCGGCTCGGTCGTCGCCGACCTGAGCCGGAACGCCGGCCCGGTGGCGCTGTCCGGCCTGAAGAATCAGCTGCGCCGGGCGAAGCCCGATTTCAGCGAGAAGAAGCTGGGGTATCGGAGCTTCCTGCAGTTCTGCAAGGCGGCGGCGACGGCCGGGGTCGTCGACCTGCGCTGGGACCCCGAGACCGACGACTACCTGCTCACCACCGTGCCGCGACCCTGAACAGGAGGGGAGTCGGATCCGAGCGTCCTCGGATCCGACTCCCGATCATGCAGCCCCGTCTACTGGTGAAGAGTCGCCACCTGGATCGCGTTCAACCGCGAGTCCCGGACGAACCCGCTCTCGGCGTCGCCCCCGTTGTCGATTTCGCAGGTGAGGCTGACTTCGGTGTTCGCATCGGTCAGCACCGCGCCGGCCGTCAGCGTGAAGGGCACGGTGTTGTTGGGCAGCTCATGGATGTCGATCCGAATGTTCGACAGCTGATCCGTGTCTGCCAACAGGTTGCAGACCACGGACGAAAGTCCGTCGCCGCCCGCCACGCCGTTTGCGATGAGCAGGAACGACCCTGCGGGCAGGGTCACGCTTGCCACCTCCTCCGGTTGCTGGTCCGGTGGCAGGGTTGCGTTGCCGCTCGGCTCCATCACCCATGCGTCGCTGGGTCCCCGCAGCCCTGGAGGTCCGCTGGGTCCAGGCAGGCCTTGTGTCCCCGGAGCGCCGCTGGGTCCGGGTACGCCCTGTGCCCCCGTGGCACCCGGTGGGCCGGGCGGGCCGGGAATCCCCGGCAGGCCGGGCAGGCCCGCGACTCCCGGCAGGCCTGGCAACCCGGCAGCGCCCGGCGGCCCCGGGGGGCCGGGCGGACCCTGCTGGTTCCAGGTCAGCGGTGACTCGTTCTTGCCGCACTTCTCCTTCTCGGTGATGACCCGCACCTCACCGCGGGCATCCCCGGACCCGACGCACGACTTGATGCGGTCGCGGCCCTCTCCGTTCTCACCGTTCATCGCGGACGCGGCCGTGCCGCCCAGCACCACGACGAGCATCGCGCCGGCCACGGCCAGCCAGCGGCTACGGCGAAGGCCCCACCTGGTAGTTGATCTCAATGCGCGCCCCTCCGGCCTGTTCGGCATCCGGTCCGTGCCGAATGCCGCAAATCGACGACCCTCAGGGGGATCATGCCGGTCGTGACGGCGTTTGCGCTGCATGCGGGCAGTGTGTCGAACGGGATCGGCAAACCGCGGCAATGACCGTCGAGCGCACTAACCTGGGTCGCATGACGACCTTCGTGCTCATTCCTGGCGGGGGCGGCGACGCCTGGTACTGGCACCTTGTCGAGGCCGAACTGACCAGGCGCGGCCACGACGTCGTCAACGTGGACCTGCCCGCCGATGATGAGAAGGCAGGCCTGCGCGAGTACGCCGACGTGGTCGACGCGGCGGTGGGGGAGCGGACCGACCCGATCCTGGTCGCGCTGTCCATGGGTGGGTTCACCGCCGCGATGGTGGCCGCGCGGCGGCCGGTGTCCGCGATCGTCTTCGTCAACGCGATGATCCCGCTGCCCGGGGAGAAGCTCGAGGACTGGGGAGAAGCCACCGGTCAGTCCGCGGCCCAGCGCGAGCAGTCCGTCCGGGAGGGCAGAGATCCCGACGCAGACTTCGACCTGCGCGCCGCCTTCTTCCACGACGTGCCCGCTGACCTCACCGAGTACGCCCTCAGCCACGATCGCGACCAATCGGAGCGGGCCTTCGGCGATCGGTGTGAGTTCGAGGCCTGGCCGTCGGTGCCGATCCGCGTGCTCGCCGGTCGTGACGACCACCTGTTCCCGGCGGAGTTCCAGCGGCGCGTCGCGCACGAACGGCTCGGCGTGGAGGCGGAGCTGGTGCCGGGCGGTCACCTGGCGCCGCTCAGTCACCCGGTCGAGCTCGCCGACCGCGTCGAACGGTCCTGACCGGCGCGCTGCTCGTTGCCAATTAGGCACGTATTGGCTGGTCAGAGCGATGACCGAAATACCGTTGAAAGCGAAGGTGATTCAAGGATCGGCAGGCGGTGATGATGTGACGGGGGACAACCGACCCCGATTTGCATCCCGGCTGACGGG